>NZ_JADDRL010000068.1 GCF_021538895.1 Streptomyces olivochromogenes
TCACTTCGCGGCGTGCGTGAGGAAGCCGGCCCAGGCGGTGGCGGAGAAAGTCACGTAGGGGGCAGTGGGGTTCTTGGAGTCGCGGACGGCCATGTGGGGGGTGAGGTCGGCGACCTCGACACAATCACCGCCGGTGCCTCTGCTGTAGGACGACTTACGCCACTGGGCTTCCGGCAGCTTCCGGCTGTTCGGCATAGCGTTCCTCCCGTACACGGGCGATCAGCTTCGCCGAGTCCTCGATGGAGAGGGCTGCGGCCTGAAGATGATCGTAACGATGCGAACAGTCCTTGGCGACGCGTGGATTGGCGCTCATGTACCCCGAGTCGTAGATCTCCGAATAGACGATGTCCGGGTGGTCGTCGAACCGCAGGACATTGAATCCGCCTGCTGTTGCGGGGTGTTGCCCCACCCCGAGCGGCAGCACCTGCACGCGTACTTCTCGATGTTCTTGGAGGATCAGCAGGCGCGTCAGTTGCTCCCGCATGACCTCCCGGCTGCCGAACGGCCTGTGCAGGACTACCTCGTCCAGCACCGCCCACACCAGCGGCGGCTGCTCCCGTCAGGATCCGCTGCCGCTCCAGTCGTGCCGCCACCTGCTCGTCGACCCTCTTCGTCAAGCCCGCGTCCAGCACCGCGCGTGCGTATTCGGGGGTTTGAAGCAGGCCGTACACCACCTGGGACTGGTAGGTGCAGATGCTCGTCGCCATGGACTCCAGCTCTGCATAGGGCTGAAACCAACTGGGCAATTGGCTCCGCAGAACCAACCCCACCAGCCGAGAAAAGAACCCATCCGTCCCCAGCGCCGCATCCAACCGCTCCGAGAAGTCCCGCCGTGGAACCTTCGCCGCCGTCTCGATCTGGCCGATCAACGACCCGGTGCAGAAGACGACCGACCCCAGCTGCGCCAGAGTGAGCCCCGCCCCCTCCCGAGCCCGCCGTAGCTCGTAGCCGTAGTAGTCCAGGGGTGACGCGCTCGGGTCGAGTTCGCGGCTTCGCATGGTGACCACCTCTGGTCACTGAGAGTAGCGAGACGTGCGCAATCAGGTGACTGGTTGTGGAAAAACAAATTCATGCAAGCGTGCTTGATTGTTTCCGGGGGCGCTGCCATGCTCGCCCCATGTCCGATCCGACCCCCGTGTTCGACGACCTGCGTGACGAAAGCGATGAACTCGACCGGCTCGTGGCCGAGTTGAGCCCGGGACAGTGGGCGCTCCCGACCCCCGCGCCGAACTGGACCGTCGCCCACCAGATCGCCCACCTCGCCTGGACCGACCACTCGGCCCTGCTCGCCGTCACCGACGCGGACGCGTTCCGTGGCCTGGTCGAGAAGGCCCTCGCCGTGGCGGAGACGTTCGTGGACGAGGGCGCCGAGACCGGAGCCCGACTCCCGTCCGCCGAACTGCTGGCGCGGTGGCGGCATGGGCGGGCCGAGCTCGACCGGGCGCTGCGCGCGTCGCAGCCCGGCGCCCGCTTCCCCTGGTACGGCCCGCCCATGTCCGCCGCCTCCATGGCCACCGGCCGGATCATGGAGACCTGGGCCCACGGTCAGGACGTCGCCGACACCCTGGGTGTGGTCCGCGCCCCCACCGACCGGCTGAGGCATGTGGTCCGCATCGGTGTGCGGGCACGGGACTTCGCCTTCGGCGCGCATGGGCTGCCCGCTCCCACGGAGGAGTTCCGGGTGGAGATCATCGGCCCCTCCGGCGACACCTGGACCTACGGCCCCGAGGACGCCCCGCAGCGCGTCACCGGTCCCGCCCTCGACTTCTGCCTCCTGGTCACCCAGCGCGCCCACCGCGCCGACCTCGCCGTACGTGCCGAAGGGCCCGACGCCGACCGCTGGCTCGACATCGCGCAGGCCTTCGCGGGCCCGCCCGGCGATGGACGTTCCCCGAAGGGGGACGCGGGGTGACCCTGCGCATCGGCAACGCGTCGGGCTTCTACGGCGACCGCTTCGACGCCATGCGCGACATGCTCACCGGCGGCGAACTGGACGTCCTGACCGGCGACTACCTCGCCGAGCTCACGATGCTGATTCTGGGCCGGGACCGGCTGAAGGACCCGGCCGCCGGCTACGCCCGCACCTTCCTGCGGCAGCTGGAGGAGTGCCTCGGCCTGGCGCACGAGCGGTCGGTCAAGATCGTGACCAATGCGGGTGGCCTCAATCCCGCCGGACTCGCCGACGCCGTACGGCAATTGGCCGACCGGCTCGGCATCCCGGTGCGCGTCGCCCACGTCGAGGGCGACGATCTCACCGCGGAGCACCCGGGCAGCCTCGCCGCCCATGCCTACCTCGGCGGCTTCGGGATCGCGGAGTGCCTGCGCGCGGGCGCCGACATCGTGGTCACCGGGCGGGTGACCGACGCGGCCCTCGTCACCGGGCCCGCCGCCGCGCACTTCGGCTGGCGGCCGGGGGAGTACGACCGGCTCGCGGGCGCCGTCGTCGCCGGGCATGTACTGGAGTGCGGGACGCAGGCCACCGGCGGGAACTACGCGTTCTTCGGCGAGGGCGACGTGCGCCGGCCCGGCTTCCCGCTCGCCGAGCTCCACGAGGACGGCAGCTGCGTCATCACCAAGCACCCCGGCACCGGCGGGTTCGTGGACGTCGGCACCGTCACCGCGCAGCTGCTGTACGAGACCGGCGGTGCCCGGTACGCCGGGCCCGACGTCACCGCCCGCCTCGACAGCGTGCGGCTCACCCAGGACGGTCCCGACCGGGTGCGCATCGAGGGGGTGCGGGGAGAGGCCCCGCCGCCCACGCTCAAGGTCGGGCTGAACCGGCTCGGCGGCTTCCGCAACGAGGTCGTCTTCGTGCTGACCGGGCTCGACATCGAGGCCAAGGCCGCGCTCGTGCGGGAGCAGATGGACGACGCCCTGGCCAAGTCGCCGCCCGATGACGTGCGGTGGGAACTCGTCCGGACCGACCGGGGCGACGCGGACACCGAGGAGACGGCGAGCGCGCTGCTGCGGCTCGTCGTACGGGACCAGGACCAGGCCGTCGTCGGACGCGCGCTGAGCGGGGCGGCCATCGAGCTGGCGCTGGCCAGCTACCCCGGCTTCCATGTGGTGGCGCCACCGGGGAAGGGGGCGCCTTATGGGGTGTTCGAGGATGTGTACGTCCCCCATGGTGCCGTCGACCAGGTGGCGGTCGTAGACGATGGGCGGCGCATCCATGTGGCCGCGCCCCAGGAGACCGCCGACCTCATGGACGTACCCCGGCCGTCCCTGCCGGAGCCCCTGCCCTCGGGCCCGACGCGTCGCGCGCCCCTGGGCCTGATCGCCGGTGCCCGCAGCGGTGACAAGGGCGGGAACGCCAACGTGGGGGTCTGGGCGCGCACGGACGAGGCCTGGCGCTGGCTCGCGCACGAGCTGACGGCGGACCGGTTCCGGCAGCTGCTGCCCGAGAGCCGCGAGCTGACCGTCGTCCGGCACCCGCTGCCGAATCTGCGTGCCCTGAACTTCGTCGTCGAGGGAATCCTCGGCGAGGGCGTCGCCGCCCAGCACCGCTTCGATCCGCAGGCCAAGGCCCTCGGCGAGTGGCTGCGCTCCCGCCACCTGGACATCCCGGAGGCCCTGCTGTGACCGTTCTGAACACCTCCCTGGACCCCAGGGGCGCCGACTACCAGGCCCATCGTGAGGCCATGCTCGCAAGGCTCGACGACCTGGAGACCGAGCACGCCAAGGCCCTCGCGGGCGGCGGCGAGAAGTACGTCCAGCGGCACCGGGGGCGCGGCAAGCTCCTCGCCCGCGAGCGCATCGAGCTGCTCCTCGACCCGGACACCCCGTTCCTGGAGCTGTCCCCGCTGGCCGCCTGGGGCAGTGACTACGCCGTCGGCGCCTCCCTGGTGACCGGGATCGGCGTGGTCGAGGGCGTCGAGTGCCTGATCACCGCCAACGACCCGACCGTGCGCGGCGGCGCGAGCAACCCGTGGAGCCTGAAGAAGGCCCTGCGCGCCAACGACATCGCGCTCGCCAACCGGCTGCCCTGCATCAGCCTGGTGGAGTCCGGGGGCGCCGATCTGCCGTCCCAGAAGGAGATCTTCATCCCCGGTGGGGCCATCTTCCGGGACCTGACCCGGCTGTCCGCCGCCGGCATCCCGACCGTCGCCGTCGTCTTCGGCAACTCCACCGCAGGTGGCGCCTACATCCCCGGCATGTCCGACCACGTGATCATGGTCAAGGAGCGGGCGAAGGTGTTCCTCGGCGGGCCGCCGCTGGTGAAGATGGCGACCGGCGAGGAGAGCGACGACGAGTCCCTGGGCGGCGCGGAGATGCACGCGCGCGTGTCCGGCCTCGCCGACTACTTCGCCGTGGACGAGCAGGACGCGCTGCGCCAGGCCCGGCGGGTCGTGTCCCGCCTCAACCACCGCAAGGCGCACGAGGATCCGGGCCCGGCGGCCCCGCCGAAGTACGACCCGGAGGAGCTGCTCGGCATCGTCCCGGGCGACCTGAAGATCCCGTTCGACCCGCGCGAGGTCATCGCCCGGATCGTCGACGCCTCCGACTTCGACGAGTTCAAGCCGCTGTACGGCACGAGCCTCGCCACCGGCTGGGCGAGCCTGCACGGCTACCCCGTCGGCATCCTGGCCAACGCCCAGGGCGTCCTGTTCAGCGAGGAGTCGCAGAAGGCCGCCCAGTTCATCCAGCTCGCCAACCAGCGCGACATCCCGCTGCTGTTCCTGCACAACACCACCGGCTACATGGTCGGCAAGGAGTACGAGCAGGGCGGGATCATCAAGCACGGCGCGATGATGATCAACGCGGTCAGCAACAGCCGGGTGCCGCACCTGTCGGTGCTGATGGGTGCCTCGTACGGCGCCGGGCACTACGGCATGTGCGGGCGGGCCTACGACCCCCGCTTCCTGTTCGCCTGGCCCAGCGCCAAGTCGGCCGTCATGGGCCCGCAGCAGCTGGCCGGCGTCCTGTCGATCGTCGCCCGGCAGTCGGCGGTGGCGAAGGGGCAGCCGTACGACGAGGACGCGGACGCCGCCCTGCGCGCGATGGTGGAGCAGCAGATCGAGTCCGAGTCGCTGCCGATGTTCCTGTCCGGGCGGCTGTACGACGACGGCGTCATCGACCCGCGCGACACCCGTACCGTCCTCGGCCTGTGCCTGTCCGCCATCCACACCGCTCCCTACGAGGGCGCGCGCGGTGGCTTCGGCGTCTTCCGGATGTGAGGCTCATGATTTCGACTCTGCTGGTCGCCAACCGGGGCGAGATCGCCTGCCGGATCTTCCGCACCTGCGGTGAGCTGGGCATCCGGACGGTCGCGGTGCACTCGGACGCGGACGAGAACGCGCTCCACGCGCGCGTGGCCGACACGGCGGTACGGCTGCCGGGGGCGACGCCCACGGACACGTATCTGCGCGGCGATCTGATCGTGAAGGCGGCGCTGGCCGCCGGCGCGGACGCCGTGCACCCCGGGTACGGCTTCCTCTCCGAGAACCCGGAGTTCGCCCGTGCCGTCCTGGACGCCGGCCTGGTCTGGATCGGGCCGCCGCCGGAGGCGATCGAGGCGATGGCGTCCAAGACGCGCGCCAAGGAATTGATGGGGATCGCGCCGCTCGGCGAGGTCACCGAGGCCGACCTGCCGGTGCTGGTGAAGGCGGCGGCGGGCGGCGGCGGGCGCGGTATGCGCATCGTGCGCCGCCTGGAGGAGCTGGGCGCCGCCTTGGAGGGGGCGCGTGCCGAGGCCGCGAGCGCCTTCGGTGACGGCGAGGTCTTCGTCGAGCCGTACATCGAGCAGGGGCGCCACGTCGAGGTGCAGATCCTCGCCGACACCCACGGCACCGTCCGGCCGCTCGGCACCCGCGACTGCTCCCTGCAGCGACGCCACCAGAAGGTGATCGAGGAGGCTCCCGCACCGGGTTTGACCTCCGAACTCACCGAGGAGCTGTACACGCTGGCCGTCCGCGCGGCCCGTTCGGTGTCCTACGTGGGCGCCGGCACGGTCGAGTTCCTGGTCGCCGACGGCCGGGCCCACTTCCTGGAGATGAACACCCGTCTCCAGGTCGAACACCCCGTCACCGAGGCGGTCTTCGGGCTCGACCTGGTCGCCGAGCAGATCCGCGTCGCCGAGGGCCACGCCCTGCCGGCCGACCCGCCGCGCGCCGAGGGCCACTCCGTGGAGGCCCGCCTCTACGCCGAGGACCCGGCCCGCGACTGGGCCCCGCAGACCGGCACCCTGCACCGCCTCGCCGTACCCGCGGGCGTCCGCCTCGACACGGGCTACACCGACGGCGACGAGATCGGCGTCCACTACGACCCGATGCTCGCCAAGGTCGTCGCCCACGCCCCCACGCGCGCGGAGGCGCTCCGCAAGCTCGCGGGCGCCCTGGAGCGGGCGACGCTGCACGGCCCGGTCACCAACCGCGACCTGCTGGTCCGTTCGCTGCGCCACCCCGAGTTCGCCGACGGCCGCATGGACACCGGCTTCTACGACCGCCACCTCACCGAACTGACCGCCTCCGCACCCGACCCGTACGCCCCCCTGGCCGCGGCCCTGGCCGACGCGCACGGCCGCTCCCGGTTCGGCGGCTGGCGCAACCTCACCTCGCAGCCGCAGGTCAAGCGGTACGAGATGGGCGGCGAGGAGCACGAGGTCCACTACCGGCACACCCGCCGGGGCCTCGCGGCCGACGGCGTCCGGGTCGTCCACGCCGACGCGCGTCTGGTCGTACTCGAAGTGGACGGCGTACAGCGGCGCTTCGAGATCGCGCGCTACGGCGATCGGATCCACGTCAACGCCACCGCCCTCACCGCCCTGCCCCGCTTCCCCGACCCGACGGCCCAGCTGGCCCCCGGTTCCCTGCTCGCCCCGATGCCGGGCACGGTCGTCCGGGTCGCCGAGGACCTGACCGAGGGCGTCTCCGTGGCGGCCGGCCAGCCCCTGATCTGGCTTGAGGCGATGAAGATGCAGCACCAGATCGCCGCGCCCGCCGCCGGCACGCTCAGCGCCCTGCACGTCAAGCCGGGACAGCAGGTGGAGCCGGGCATGTTGCTGGCGGTGGTCGAACCCGGCTAGAGGCGAGGGGCCGCTGTATCGATCGGCGGCCACCGCCGCGCGAGCGCGAGCAACCACACACAACCCGCACGCGGAGGAATCGCATGACCACCCTCATCGAGCCCGAAGAGCACAAGGCACTGCGAGCCGCGGTCGCCGCCCTCGGCAAACGCTACGGTCGCGAGTACATCGCCCGTACCGTCGCCGAGGGCCGCCACCCCACCGAACTCTGGGCCGAGGCGGGCAAGCTCGGCTACCTCGGGGTCAACCTTCCCGGGGAGTACGGCGGCGGAGGCGGCGGCATCGCCGAACTCTCCATCGTCCTCGAAGAGCTGGGCGCCGCGGGCTCCCCGCTGCTCATGCTCGTCGTGTCGCCGGCCATCTGCGGCACGGTCATCTCCCGCTTCGGCACCGAGGAGCAGAAGCGGGCCTGGCTGCCGGGACTCGCCGACGGCTCCCGGCTGATGGCCTTCGGCATCACCGAACCCGACGCCGGCTCCAACTCCCACCGCATCACCACCACGGCCCGCAAGGACGGCGCCGACTGGCTGCTCACCGGCCGCAAGGTCTTCATCTCCGGCGTCGACATGGCGGACGCCGTCCTGATCGTCGGCCGCACCGAGGACGCCCGCACCGGACGTCTCAAGCCCTGCCTGTTCATCGTCCCGACGGACGCCGAGGGCTTCCAGAAGCAGCCCATCGACATGGAACTCAACGCCGCCGAGAAGCAGTTCGAGCTGGTCCTCGACGACGTACGGCTGCCCGCCGACGCGCTCGTCGGCGACGAGGACGCCGGCCTGCTGCAGCTGTTCGCCGGCCTCAACCCCGAGCGGATCATGACGGCCGCCTTCGCGATCGGCATGGGGCGCTACGCGCTCGCCCGGGCCATCGAGTACGCCCGTGACCGCACGGTCTGGAAGGCACCGATCGGCGCCCACCAGGCCATCGCGCACCCCCTGGCGCAGGCGCACATCGACCTGGAACTGGCCCGGCTGATGATGCAGAAGGCGGCGCACCTGTACGACGCCGGGGACGACATCGGCGCCGGTGAGGCCGCCAACATGGCCAAGTACGCGGCCGGGGAGGCCTGTGTGAAGGCCGTCGACCAGGCCGTGCACACCCTCGGCGGCAACGGGCTCACCCGTGAATTCGGGCTCGCCACCTTGATAACGGCGGCGCGTGTGGCTCGTATAGCTCCGGTGAGCAGGGAGATGATTCTCAACTACGTCTCCCATCAGAGCCTTGGACTGCCCAAGTCGTACTGAGCGCTCACCGTCGCAGCCATCGCCGTACGAGGAGGAACCGTGTTCCGCAGCGAGTACGCAGACGTTCCGGCCGTCGAACTGCCCATCCACGAAGCCGTCCTGGGCCACGCCGCCGAATTCGGCGACCGGCCCGCGCTGATCGACGGCACCGACGGCACCACCCTCACGTACGAACAAGTGGACCGGTTCCACCGGCGGATCGCCGCCGCGCTCGCCGACGCCGGTGTACGCAAGGGCGACGTCCTCGCCCTGCACAGCCCGAACACCGTCGCCTTCCCGACCGCCTTCTACGCCGCCACGCGCGCGGGTGCCACCGTCACCACCGTGCACCCGCTCGCCACGCCCGAGGAGTTCGCCAAGCAGCTGAAGGACTCGGCAGCCCGCTGGATCGTCACCGTCTCACCGCTGCTGGAGGCGGCCCGCCGGGCGGCCGAACTCGCGGGCGGCGTCCAGGAGATATTCGTCTGCGACAGCGCTCCCGGACACCGCTCCCTGATCGACCTGCTCGGCTCCACCGCGCCCGAACCGGACGTCGCCATCGACCCGGCCGAGGACGTCGCCGCGCTGCCGTACTCCTCCGGCACCACCGGCATCCCCAAGGGCGTGATGCTCACCCACCGGCAGATCGCCACCAACCTCGCCCAGCTCGAACCCGCCGTCACCGCCGGACCCGACGACCGCATCCTCGCCGTCCTGCCCTTCTTCCACATCTACGGCCTCACCGCGCTCATGAACGCGCCGCTCAGGCACGGCGCCACGGTCGTCGTCCTGCCCCGCTTCGACCTGGAGACCTTCCTCGCGGCCATCGAGACCCACCGCATCACCGGCCTGTACGTCGCCCCGCCGATCGTCCTCGCCCTCGCCAAGCACCCGGCCGTCGCCCGCTACGACCTGTCGTCCCTGAAGTACGTCATCAGCGCCGCCGCACCCCTGGACGCCCAGCTCGCCGCCGCCTGCGCCCGGCGCCTCGGCCTGCCGCCCGTCGGCCAGGCCTACGGCATGACGGAACTCTCGCCCGGCACCCACGTCGTGCCGCTCGACGCCATGCACCAGGCGCCCCCCGGCACGGTCGGCAGGCTCATCGCCGGCACCGAGATGCGCATCGTCTCCCTCGACGAACCCGGCAAGGACCTCGGCGTCGGCGAGAGCGGCGAGATCCTCATCCGCGGACCGCAGATCATGAAGGGCTACCTGGGCCGCCCCGACGCCACCGCCGCCATGATCGACACGGACGGCTGGCTGCACACCGGCGACGTCGGCCATGTGGACGCCGACGGCTGGCTGTTCGTCGTCGACCGGGTCAAGGAGCTCATCAAGTACAAGGGCTTCCAGGTGGCACCCGCCGAGCTGGAGGCCCTGCTGCTCACCCACCCGGGCATCGCCGACGCGGCCGTCATAGGCGTCTACAACGAGGACAACAACGAGGTCCCGCACGCCTACGTGGTCCGTCAGCCCACCGCCACCGACCTCACCGAATCCGAGGTCATGATGCACGTCGCCGAACGCGTCGCCCCCTACAAACGCGTCCGGCAGGTCACCTTCGTCGACGGCGTGCCCCGGGCCGCCTCCGGCAAGATCCTCCGCCGGGAACTGCGGGAACTGCGGGAACTGCGGGAACTGCGGGAACTCAGGGAACTCAGGGAGAAGTCATGACGTTGATCGGACGTACGCGCGCGCGGGGCGTCGAAACCCTCAGCCTGGACTCGGCCGACACCCGCAACGCGCTGTCGGCCGCGCTCGTCGGCGAACTGGCCGACGCGCTGACCGACTGCGCCAAGGACACCGACGTACGGGCCGTCGTCCTCACCCACACCGGCAACACCTTCTGCGCCGGAGCCGACCTGCGCGACCCTTCCCCAAGTTCTCGGCTTCGCTCGAACAGGGGAGGCCCCCATCACCCCGACGCCCTGGTCCAGCTGCTGCGGCAGATCGTCGAGCTGCGCAAGCCCGTGGTGGCCCGGGTGACGGGGCACGTCCGCGCGGGCGGCCTGGGACTCCTCGGCGCCTGCGACATCGCGGCCGCCTCCGCCGAGTCCAGCTTCGCGTTCACCGAGGTACGCATCGGGGTGGCGCCCGCGGTCATCTCGCTGTCGGTGCTCCCGCGCACCGACCCGCGTGCCGTGGCCCGGTACTACCTCACCGGCGAACGCTTCGACGCCGCCGAGGCGGCCCGGATCGGCCTGCTGACCGTGGCCGGGGCCGCCGGCGAGGACATCGACGCCGTCCTGGAACCCGTACTCGACGGCCTGCGCCGCTCCTCGCCCCAGGGCCTCGCCGAGACGAAACAGCTGCTCACGGCTAGGGTGCTGGAAGTCTTCGACCGGGACGCGGCCGATCTCACCGCGCTCTCGGCCCGGCTGTTCTCCTCCGCGCAGGCCCGCGAGGGGATGACGGCCTTCCTGGAACGACGGGATCCCTCATGGGTGATGTGAGCGCAAGATGAGTGTGAGCACGGCCGAAGGCGACCGCCTTCCCAAGCAGGACCGCAGCAGGGCCACCCGGCAGCGGCTCCTGGAAGCCGCCGTGGCCTGTCTCGCCGAGCACGGCTGGGCAGGCTCCACGGTCTCCGTCGTCGCCGAGCGCGCCGGCGTGTCCCGTGGCGCCGCCCAGCACCACTTCCGCACCCGCGAGGACCTCTTCACGGCGGCCGTCGAGTACGTCGCCGAGGAACGCTCCACCGCGCTGCGCGCCCTGTTCCCCGAGGGCGCCGCCGACCGCCGGGTCGTCGTCGCCGCCCTCGTCGACCTCTACACCGGCCCGCTCTTCCGGGCCGCCCTCCACCTGTGGGTCGCCGCCTCCGACGAGGACCAGCTGCGCCCGCGCGTGACCGAGCTGGAGGCCCGCGTCGGCCGTGAGACCCACCGCATCGCGGTGGAACTCCTCGGCGCCGACGAATCCCGCCCCGGCGTCCGCGAAACGGTCCAGGGCCTGCTGGACATGGCCCGCGGCCTGGGCCTCGCCAACCTCCTCACCAACGACACGGCCCGCCGCGAACGGGTGGTGGCGCAGTGGGGTGCGCTGATGGAGGAGACGCTGGGCTGAGGGGCCGCGCGAAGCCCCGGGAGTCCGGGGCCGGACGCACGGCCGCGGCGGCCGCCGGCGGGATTCGGGGCGTCGAGGGCGGGCCTTGAGCGGGCGTCGAGGGGCCTGGGGATGGCCGGTGGGCTTGAGGGGCGCGTAGACGCGCACAGAGGCACGACGGGCAGCCGCGGGGCCGCGCCGGGCCGGTGACGGGGCCGGGGGCGAGGGCCCCGGGGTTTGTTCGAGGGGCGCGTTACTCTTGGCGCATGCTTCCGATGCTCGTTCGACGCCGCCACGTGGACTACGTGCGCGTCACGAGCATGGGCTGTCGCCTTTCGGCCTGAATCAGCCCCTTTATTCTCCTCTTTCTTACGGCATCCTGGGCGCCGCCCTACCCTCGGCGGCCTGCCCGTGGCCCACACACCCTGTGGACGCATCCATGACGACGCACTCCGCGACGACCCCGTCGTACGACCAGCTCCCGATCATCGACCTGTCGGCCGCCGACCGCGGTTCCCAGGCTCGCGCCCAGCTCCACGCCCAGCTGCACAGCGCCGCCCACGACGTGGGCTTCTTCCAGCTCGTCGGACACGGCGTCACCCGGACGGAGACCGACGCGCTGCTCACGGCCATGCGCGCCTTCTTCGCCCTCCCCGAGGCCGACCGCCTCGCCCTCGACAACGTGCACTCGCCCCACTTCCGCGGCTACACACGCACCGGCGACGAACGCACCCGGGGCGCCCGGGACTGGCGCGACCAGCTCGACATAGGCGCCGAGCGGCCCGCCCACGTCCCCGGCCCGCACGAGCCGCCGTACTGGTGGCTGCAGGGCCCCAACCAGTGGCCCGCCGCCCTCCCCGAGCTGCGCACGGCCGCCCTCGCCTGGATCGACACCCTCAGCGACGTCGCCGGCCGCCTGCTGCACGAGTTGCTGGCCGCCATCGGCGCCCCCGCCGACTTCTACGACCCGGTCTTCGGCGACCACGCCCACCCGCACCTCAAGCTCGTCCGCTACCCCGGCAGCGCCACCGACGGCACCGACCAGGGCGTCGGCGCGCACAAGGACTACGGCTTCCTGACGCTGTTGCTCCAGGACACCGTCGGCGGACTCCAGGTCCAGCGCGAGGACGGCCTTTTCCACGACGTGCCGCCGCTGGAGGGCGCCTTCGTGGTCAACCTCGGCGAGCTGCTGGAGGTGGCGACGAACGGCTATCTGATCGCCACCAACCACCGCGTCGTCAGCCCGCCCGGCGCCACCGAACGCTTCTCCGTGCCGTTCTTCTACAACCCGCGCCTCGACGCCCGCGTGGAACCGCTCCCCTTCCCGCACGCCTCCACCGCCCCCGGTGTCACGGACGACCCGGCGAACCCGCTGTACGCCGAATACGGCTACAACGAGCTCAAGGGCAAGCTGCGGGCCCACCCGCTGGTGGCGGAGAGCCACCACGCGGACCTGCTCAGCCGGGCCTGATCGCGACGCCCGAGGGGCGCGGGCGGTGCCGCACCCGCCCGTGCCCCTTCCGCGATGCGACTCCTTGACCTAGTGGGAGATGTCCGAGAACCCCTCGACGTCCCGCGGGCTGCGCGGCCCCGGTCCCACGTACCGGGCGGACGGCCGCACCAGCCGTCCGGTCCGCTTCTGCTCCAGGATGTGCGCCGACCAGCCCGCCGTCCGCGCGCACGTGAACATCGACGTGAACATGTGCGCCGGGACCTGCGCGAAGTCCAGCATGATCGCCGCCCAGAACTCCACGTTCGTCGCCAGGACCCGGTCCGGACGCCGGTTGTGCAGCTCCTCCAGGGCCGCTTTCTCCAGCGCCTCCGCGATCTCGAAGCGCGGCGCGCCCAGCTCACGGGCGGTACGGCGCAGCACCCGCGCGCGCGGGTCCTCGGCCCGGTACACCCGGTGCCCGAAGCCCATCAGCCGCTCGCCCTTGTCCAGCGCCCGCTTGACGTACGCCTCCGCGTCGCCTGTCCGCTCGATCTCCTCGATCATGCCGAGCACCCGGGACGGAGCGCCGCCGTGCAGCGGCCCGGACATGGCGCCCACGGCACCGGACAGGGCGGCGGCCACATCGGCGCCCGTGGAGGCGATGACCCGCGCCGTGAAGGTGGAGGCGTTCATGCCGTGCTCGGCGGCGGAGGTCCAGTAGGCGTCCACGGCCGCGACGTGCTTCGGATCGGGCTCGCCCCGCCAGCGGATCATGAACCGCTCGACGACCGAACCCGCCTTGTCGATCTCCCGCTGCGGCACCATCGGCAGCCCCTGTCCGCGTGCGGACTGGGCGACGTACGACAGGGCCATCACCGCGGCCCGGGCGAGGTCCGCGCGGGCCTGCTCCACGCCGATGTCGAGCAGCGGTTTCAGGCCCCACACCGGGGCGAGCATGGCCAGCGCCGACTGCACGTCCACCCGGATGTCACCCGAGTGGACCGGGATCGGGAACGGCTCGGCGGGCGGCAGGCCGGGATTGAAGGCGCCGTCCACCAGGAGTCCCCACACATTGCCGAACGAGACGTGCCCGACCAGTTCCTCGATGTCGACGCCCCGGTACCGCAGGGCCCCGCCCTCCCTGTCCGGTTCGGCGATTTCCGTCTCGAACGCGATGACTCCTTCGAGTCCGGGTACGAAATCGGACATGAGGCGGCTCCTAGTGCTCTGTACGCGATGTGTACGGCGGATGGCCGGGAAGGCGGGCGTCCGCGGCTGCCGAGACGGCTCCGCGGTCGTTCTCAGGACTCGCGGTCCGGCACGGTCACCCCGGTGATGCCCCGAGCGGTCGGTGCTCACCCCAACCGGAACGGCATCTGCACGATATCCCCGAGTGCCATCAATGGGGAGTCTGCACGGCACTCAGTGCCACGCAAGTCGTACGTGCATACGGCAAGATGACCGCGTGACCGACCGTGACCCCATCCTCGACCCGGCTGCCATGCGCAAGCAGTACCGCGTCGAGGGCTTCGACGAGACCGACCTGGCCGCACACCCCATGGACCAGTTCACCCGCTGGTTCGAACAGGCGGCGCGGGCAGCCGTACACGGCACGATCTACGAACCCAACGCCATGGTCGTCTCCACGGCCGACGCCGAGGGCCGCCCCAGCTCACGCACGGTCCTGCTGAAGCAGTACGACGCCCAGGGCTTCGTCTTCTACACGAACTACGAGTCCCGCAAGGCCCTCGACCTCGCCGTGAACCCGTACGTCTCGCTGCTCTTCCCGTGGCACCCGCTCGCCCGCCAGGTCGTCGTCACCGGCACCGCCCGCCGCACCGGCCGCGACGAGACGGCCGCGTACTTCCGCACCCGCCCGCACGGCTCGCAGCTCGGCGCCTGGGCCAGTGCCCAGTCCTCGGTGGTCGCCTCCCGCGCCGCGCTCGAAGCCTCGTACGAGGAACTGCACGACCGCTACCCCGAGGGCGAGCAGGTCCCCGTTCCCCCGCACTGGGGCGGCTTCCGCGTCGCACCTCAGATGGTCGAGTTCTGGCAGGGCCGCGAGAACCGGCTCCACGACCGCCTGCGCTATGTCTCCGAGGCGGACGGCTCCTGGCGCGTGGAGCGCCTCAGCCCCTGACCTGCCCCCTCGGGCCGCCGCCCCGCCCGAACGCAGACGACCCGCGAGCTCGGGTCCTCCGCCTGGCGGCGGAGAGCCGGCCGGACGTACCGGCGAGCTCGCGGGTCGGGTGACTGCTGGGATTGGGCCGGCTGCACGCGTCGTTCACGTGCTGGTCCGGCACCGCACTGAGTGTGGTGGCGAGCCGCTAGCCCGCAGTCACCTCACGCGTCCGGTATTCATACATCTGCCGAACCACCTCCCTTCTCGTGTGCTCCATACCCTAGGAACCCTTCGGTCCCCGATCAACAGCTTTTTCCCATGGACGTATCCGCGCAGGTCACCTAGCGTTCGGCGCATGGTGGAGCGGTGGGCCGTGCTGAGCGGGTCGGAGTTCGAGGAGCGCATCGGGTACGCGCGGGCGGTGGTGGACGGGGACTGGGTGCACGTCTCCGGGACCACGGGCTTCGACTACGCGACGATGACGATCTCCGAGGACGTCGTGGAGCAGGCCGAGCAGTGCCTGCGGAACATCGGGGACGCGCTGGAGCGGGCGGGCTGCGGGTTCGGTGATGTCGTGCGGGTGCGGTATCTGCTGCCCGAGCGGGAGGACTTCGAGCCGTGCTGGCCGGTGCTGCGGCGGGCGTTCGGCGAGGTGCGGCCGGCGGCGACGATGATGGTGTGCGGGCTCGCCGACCCCCGGATGAAGATCGAGATCGAGGTGTACGCGCGACGGCCCGCCTAGCGTGCCCCGGTCCTCGTAGTCTTCCCGGTGTGACTGATCTTCGAATAGAGATCGTGGACGGCGAGGCCATGCTCGAACAGTGGCGGCACGTCCACAACACGATCGTTCCGCCCGCCGCGATGGACCTGGACGAGGTGCGGGAGCGGGCGGGGCGCAATCGGCTGGAGAACGCGTACGTCGGCGATGTCCTCGTCGGCAATTCCACGGTGCGCCCGCCGACGGGGGAGGACGGCGTGGCGACCGTGATCGCCCGGGTACTGCCCGAGTACCGGCGGCGCGGGTACGGCGCAGCCCTGTACGCGCACACGCTCGCCCACACGCGCGTGCTCGGCGCGAAGGTGATCGAGACGTGCGTCCTGGCGGTCAACGAGGACGGTCTGCGCTTCGCCGAGCGGCAGGGGTTCGTGGAGATCGAGCGCTACGTGCTCGACGGCGAGAGCGACCAATGGGTCGACCTCAGGCTGGCCTAGGGATCATGGCGGCGCCAGCGGCCCGGCGCTTAACGATTTTCTCAATCTTGTGGGAACCAAGTGTGTGCTGCGTCACGTTCGAGTTGAATGAAGGGGAGTGAGCGAACCTTCGCGCCGTACGTGCGGACGCAGCCTGCAGGGGGTCCAGGTGAGTGCTTCCCGGCGTAGTGGGACGACCGACGAGCTGGGGCCAGACGAGCCCGAGCGCGACGGCGGCTCGGCCTCGGCCGGTCCGGAGAGCCCGGGTGACCCGGGCGACCCGGGCGGTTCCGACCTGCTCGCAGCCCTGCTCGACGGTATGGACGCGGCCCTGTGCGCCTTCGACGCGGACGGGGTGGTGACGCACTGGAACCGCGAGGCGGAGCGCATCCTGGGCTGGACCGCGGCCGAGGCCGTGGGCCGCAAGGGCTTCGCCGGCTGGGCGGTGCGCAGCGCGGACGCCGAGGAGGTCGAGGGGCGCCTGCTGTCCGCCATGCACGCCCCGGGCCGGCAGGTCCACGAGTTCGCGCTGCTGACCAAGGACGGCGGACGGGTGCTCGTCCGGACGCAGTCGGCCGCCGTGCGCGGACCGGACGGCGAGCCCGCGGGCGTGTACTGCGCCTTCAGCGAGGTGCACGCGCAGATCGACCTGGAGCGGTCCATCGCGCTGAGCGAGGCGCTGTTCGAGGACGCGTCGTGGGGTGTCGTCCTGGTCGACGCGGACCTGCGGCCCGCCGTGGTGAACGCCCACGCGGCCCGGGCGCTGGGCACCGGGCGCACGTCCGTGCTCGGGCGGCCGCTCGGCGAGCTGCTCGCGCAGGGCGTCGAGGAGCTGGAGGCCGCGCTCACGCACGTGCTGGCGGAGGGCGCGCCGCCCGCGCCGGCCGAGATGTGGGTGAGCGTGCGGACGCCGGAGGGCGAGAAGCGGCGGTGCTGGCGCAGCGGGTTCGTGCGGCTGGCCTCGCCGCTCGCGGAGGAGCCGGTGCCGCTCGGAGTGGGCTGGCTGTTCCAGGACGTGACCGAGGCCAAGCAGGGCGAGCAGGAGGCGGCACAGCTGCGCTTCCGTGCCAACCAGCTGCACCGGGCGGCGCGGGCCGCGGCGGAGTGCGAGGACCCGGCGGAGGCGGTGACCGTCCACCTGGACTTCGCGCTCGCCGGCTTCGCCGACCACGCGCTGATCGACCGGGTGGCGGGCGGAGCGCGGGCCGACGGGGAGGCCGGTGAGGTGCGGCTGGTGCGGGTGGCCACGACGCCCGCCGGGGCGCCGGGGCCGAGCGTGCTCACCGGGCACGCCGGGCTGCCCCTGCGCTACGAGGAGGGGCATCCGGCCCTGCAGTGCGTCGACCGGGCCGGGACGGTGCGGGCGGACGCCGGTTCCGTGCCGGCCGAGCGGGCGCGCGAGTGGGCGCTGGCCCGCCAGTGGCCCGGTGACTGCGTGCACGCCCTGTGCGCGGTGCTGCGCAGCCGGGGCCGGACGCTGGGGGTCGTGACGTTCCTGCGCGGCGCCGGACGCAACCGGTTCGAGCGGGCCGACGCGACGTACGCGGAGGACGTGGCGGTCCGGATCGCGTCGGCATTGGACCTGGCCTCCGAGGTGGGCGGGGAACCGCCCCTCGGCTGACCCGCCCGGCCGACCGCGCCTCAGCGCTGGTAGAAGATCCGGTCCCGGTACTCCCGCATGATCCGGCGGTTCCACTCGTGGCCGCCGTCGACGTTGCCGGAGCGCAGGAGCGGGGGCTCGGTGCCGCGGTCGGCCAGGGTGCCGGCGGCCGTGGCCATGACGGCCTGGAGCAGGGCGCTGGTGACGACCGTGGAGGCGGGGGCGAAGGGGGCCGGGATGCTGTCCAGGGTGAGCTCCGCGTCGCCGACCGCGATCTTCGAGTCGAGGACGCGGTCGCAGTGGTCCTTCAGGTAGGTGCCCGAGCCGTGCCGGGATTTCGTCTGCGAGGCGTAGGCCACCGAGGTGACGCCGATGACCTTGACGCCCATGGCGCGGGCGGTCATGGCCATCTCCACGGGGAGGGCGTTGCGGCCGGAGAGGGAGATGATCACGAGGGCGTCGCCGGCCCGGAGGGGCGAGGTGTCGAGGACGGCCGTCGCGAGCCCGTCCACGCGTTCGAGGGCGGAGCCGAGGGTGGCCGGGACGACGTCGACACCCAGGGCGCCGGGGACGACGAGCAGGTTCATCAGGGCGAGACCGCCGGCGCGGTAGACGACGTCCTGCGCGGCGAGGGAGGAGTGTCCGGCGCCGAAGGCGAACAGGCGGCCGCCGGACTCGACGGTGTCGGCGAGGAGCGTGCCGGCCGCCGTGATCGCCTCCGACTCCTCGTCGCGGACCCGTTGCAGCAGGCCGATGGCGGCGTCGAAGAACTGGTCGGCGAGCGTGCCGTCGCTCATGCGGTGCCCCTTCGCAGCGTCTGTGTCGCGGATCACCGTGCGGTCTGGACCAGTGTGCTGTCAATACGGCGGTACGTGGCCGGGGCCGCGCCCGGCGCGGGGCCGACGCACCCAGTTGTCACCCGGGGTTTCGGCGGCGCGGCACGGTTGTCAGTGGTATGCGTCAGAATTGAAGCCAGGGCCAGCGCACGCGCCGGATTAGCGGTGAGCTTCCGGCAGAGGTAATCGAGGGGCACGTATGTCCGGACTGATCGACACCACGGAGATGTATCTCCGCACCATCCTCGAACTCGAAGAGGAAGGCGTGGTCCCGATGCGCGCCCGGATCGCGGAGCGGCTCGACCAGAGCGGGCCGACCGTGAGCCAGACGGTGGCGCGGATGGAGCGCGACGGGTTGGTGTCCGTGGCGAGCGACCGGCATCTGGAGCTCACCGACGAGGGACGTCGGCTGGCCACGCGGGTGATGCGCAAGCACCGCCTCGCGGAGTGCCTGCTCGTCGACGTGATCGGCCTGGAGTGGGAGCAGGTGCACGCCGAGGCGTGTCGCTGGGAGCACGTGATGAGCGAGGCCGTGGAGCGGCGCGTGCTCGAGCTCCTGCGTCACCCCACCGAGTCGCCGTACGGGAACCCGATCCCCGGCCTGGAGGAGCTCGGCGAGAAGGACGGGGCGGACCCGTTCCTCGACGAGGGCATGGTGTCCCTGGCCGACCTCGACCCGGGCACGGACGGCAAGACGGTCGTCGTCCGCCGCATCGGTGAGCCGATCCAGACGGACGCGCAGCTGATGTACACGCTGCGCCGCGCGGGTGTGCAGCCCGGCTCGGTGGTGAGCGTGACGGAGTCGGCGGGCGGTGTGCTCGTGGGCAGCGGCGGCGAGGCCGCCGAACTGGAGGCGGACGTGGCCTCCCACGTGTTCGTCGCCAAGCGCTGACCGCCGCGGCGCACGCCACCTCGGGGAAGGCGCTCCACCCCCGGAAATTGGGCCAACTCCCGCTGCGGCAGGGGCAGTTGTGGTGTCCTGTCGAACGCGTCGATGCCAAGATTCAGTGAGCCGAATCGCAGCGCTTCGACGCTTCGCGTGCAAGGCTGTCGCGAGAGGCATATGACCTGAGGGGGGCGGGGAGGATGTGCCGCAGGCATGGGTATGGCCCCGGCGCCGATGAGCGCCGGGGCCAGTCCTCCCCTGTGCTGACCCGGAGCCCCGAGCTCTCAGGGTCATTCCCCTCGGACCGATTTCCCCGAGCGGTCCGCCTCCCGCTGAAGAACTCCCCTCGGCGGCGGCGATCATGCCTCGTGGAGGGTCACTCGTACGAGGGGTGTTGTTGGCCCGGACAGAATTTTCGAATAGATATTCGATAATCTGGGGTCGCCAACAACGGCACGCAGCGGTACGACGGCACAGCAGCGGTACGGTCCGAGCGGAGCTAGGGGGGTGCCAGCCCATGGCACGGCGCATCGACGTGAGGGGAACCGGTGGCGTACGCCTCGCCGCCTGGGAATTCGCCGACCCTCCCAAGGCGGACCCGGTGGAGGCCGGCCCGGGCCCGGGGGAGCCCGGCGTGCTGTTACTGCACGGCCTGATGGGCCGCGCCTCGCACTGGGCGTCCACCGCCCGCCGGCTCTCCGAGCGCCACCGCGCGGTCGCACTGGACCAGCGGGGCCACGGACAGAGTGAGAAGCCCCCACAGGCCGCGTTCACCCGTGAGGCCTACGTCGAGGACGCCGAGGCGGCCCTCGAACAGCTCAATCTCGCCCCGGCCGTCCTCATCGGCCACGCCATGGGCGCGCTGACCGCCTGGCAGCTCGCCGCCAAGCGCCCGGACCTGGTGCGCGGTCTGATCATCTGCGACATGCGGGCCTCCGCGCTCGGCGCGACCTCGCAGCGCGAGTGGGCCAACTGGTTCAAGTCCTGGCCCGTCCCCTTCGCCACCCTCGCCGACGTGCGCAAGTGGTTCGGCGAGGACGACCCCTGGGTGGAGCGCCCGAACCCGGCCCGCGGCGAGTTCTACGCCGAGGTCATGCACGAGTCCTCCGACGGCTGGCGCCCCGTCTTCGAACCCGAGCAGATGCTCAAGTCCCGCGAGACCTGGGTGTACGACGCCCACTGGGAGGAGCTCACCCAGGTGAGGTGCCCCGCCCTGGTCGTGCGCGGCCTCGACGGGGAGCTGGGGCGGGCCGAGGCCCAGGAGATGGTCCGGGTGCTGCCCCTCGGCGAGTACGCGGAGGTCGCGGACGCGGGCCACCTGGTGCACTACGACCAGCCGGAGGCTTGGCGGGGGGCCATCGAGCCGTTCCTCGATCGGGTCCTGGCCGGATGACACCGGGGGCCCGCCGGACCCGCCCGTCAGCCCTTGCTCACCGCCGTCAGGATCTCCGGCAGGTACCGCGCCGTCCGTGGAGCCGCCAGCCGTAGCCCCGTCCCGGTGACCACGGCCCCGTACACCGCCCCCACCGGCAGCAGCAGCCACGTCCACGCGTCCCCGTCCGCGCTCACGTTCACCCAGATGGTCAGCGCTATGACGGGGGCGCAGACCAGGGCCGCCGCGACCATGCCGCCGAAGATGGAGATCCAGGCGAGACCCGCCTGGCCGGGCGCCACGTTCTTGTGACCCTCCTGCGGGATGGAGTACGGGAAGCGGGCCGACGTCCACGCGCCGGTCGCCAGCATCGCCCCGAGCAGCGCGAAGGACAGCCCGAGGACCTCGGGCAGCCGGGCCCAGTCGCCCAGCATCGCCGTGGTCAGCACGGTCACCAGCGTGGCGTACGGCAGGGTGATCACCAGCAGGGCCAGCGCTCGGCCGCGCAACTCGGCGTACGCGTCCCGCGGCGACGAGATCGCCGTCGCCACCAGCCAGAAGGCGGAGGTGTCCTGGCCGAACTGGTTGTACATCTGGATGCCGAGCATCCCGGCGGCGAAGCACGCGAAGTAGATCGAGCCGGTGCCCTGCAGCGCGTTGAACACCGGCACGATCAGGCCGATGGCGAGCGAGGTCACCCAGGCGGCCTTGGTCTTGGGATCGCGCCAGATGTAGCGCAGGCTGCGCTCCATGACCGTACCCGTGCGGCCCGTGGGCAGCAGCCGGCCGAGCCCGCTCGACGGGCGTTCCCGGGTGCCGGGGTCGGCTGCCTGGACAGTGGACCCGTCGGGGTAGGTCATCAGCCGGGTCAGGCTGCCCGCCCATCCCCCGACCAGCAGCGCCAACGCGGCCACGGACAGCAGCAGTTGCGCCGTGGCCGTGCCGTAGGACCCCTCGCTCACCGAGTGCACCGCGCCCACCGCCGACGCGGGCGGCAGCCAGCGCAGCACGTCCGCCACCGGCGCGAGCTGACCGAGCCCGGCCGAACCCAGCCGCTGCGCGCCG
The DNA here is from genome assembly GCF_021538895.1 of Streptomyces olivochromogenes. GTDB lineage: Bacteria > Actinomycetota > Actinomycetes > Streptomycetales > Streptomycetaceae > Streptomyces > Streptomyces olivochromogenes_A. The sequence continues at coordinate 21,794 of NZ_JADDRL010000068.1, forward strand.
AAGTTGACCAGCTGCGCCCCGACCGCGATGACCAGCCCACTGAGCACGGCCAGGTCGCGTCCCTTGCGGCTGGTCAGCAGCCGCACGTTGGCGGTGGCCACGGCCCGCGCGAGGGCCACGCAGACCAGCAGCGCGAGGGCGAGGGCGACGACGCCGGTGACGTACGCCGCCGCCCCGTGCGCCACGGACAGGACGCAGCCCGCCAGCAGGAGCAGCGTGAACAGCGGCCCGATCCCGACCAGCGAGGCCGCCAGCAGGGCCCCCACCAGGGGGCGGGGCCGCAGCGGCAGCATCACCAGGCGGGTCGGGTCCAGGGTCTCGTCACCGCTCGGGAAGAACAGCGGCATCACCGCCCAGCCCAGCCCCAGCACGGCCGTCCCGAGGAGGGCGACGGCATCGGCGTGCGCATGTCCGCGCAGGGCCAGCAGCCCGAGCAGTTGCAGCGCGGCGAACAGCAGCGCGACGACGGCCGACGCCACGAACGCGGCCCGCCGGCCGCCCGACTGCCGCAGCCCGTTGCGCAGCAGCGACAGCTTCAGCCGTACGACGGTGGAGGTGAGGCCCGTCATCGGGCGGCCCCGCCGCCCAGCCAGTCCAGATTCGACGCGGCGTCACGCCCCCGCGCGCCGACGAGCTCCAGGAACGCCCCCTGGAGGGTGGGATGGTCGCCGCGGACCTCGGCCAGCGTTCCGGTCGCGCGAATGCGTCCCGCGGCCAGTACGGCCACCCAGTCGCACAGCGACTCGACGAGTTCCATGACGTGGGACGAGAAGACCACGGTGGCGCCGGAGGCCGTGTACCGCTCCAGGACGCCCCGGATGATCTGCGCGGACACCGGGTCGACTCCCTCGAACGGCTCGTCGAGGAAGAGGACTTCGGGGTTGTGGAGGAGAGCGGCCGCGAGCCCGATCTTCTTGCGCATGCCGGTCGAGTAGTCGACGACGAGCTTGTGCTGGGCCCCGGCCAGATCCAGCACCTCCAGCAGCTGCGTGGCCCGCTTGTCCACCTCGGCGCCGGGCAGCCCGCGCAACCGGCCGCAGTAGCCGAGCAGTTCCCGCCCCGACAGCCGCTCGAACAGCCGCAGTCCCTCGGGCAGGACACCGATCCGCGCCTTGACCGCCACCGGGTCCCGCCACACGTCGTGCCCCACGACCTCGACGGACCCCTGATCGGGTCTGAGCAGCCCGGTCACCATGGAGAGGGTGGTGGTCTTGCCGGCCCCGTTGGGTCCCACCAGCCCGATGAACTTCCCCGCCGGCAGGTCCAGATCGATCCCGGCGACGGCGACCTGCTGCCCGAACCGCTTCCAGAGCCCCCGCACCCGAACGGCTGCCGCCGTTTCCACCACCGCTGCGTCCGTCATGGTGAAACCCTACGGCGCGGCCGCCGACCGGAAAGGGCGCGAGGAACCCCGACAAACGGCGACGGCCCCACGGCCGCACAGCGACACGGGGGGCGCACAAGAAGGCGAAGGCTGCCGGTCCGCTACCGGTCCCGCCCGCAGGCGTAGGCGAGCGACGAGATCAACTCCTCGGCGTCGGGCAGCCATCGGTTGGCCGGGGTGGGGCGGCAGGCCCACTGGACGGCGCCGCTGGAGCCGAAGCGGGTCGGGGGAGCGGCGACGTAACCGCCCTCGCCGAGCGCGAGCAGATCAAGCGACCCCAGCGCCCAGCCGAGCTTGCGGACCAGGTCGGGCACCTTCACCGACCCGCCCGGCAGCACGAAGAAGTGCATGCGCCGGTCCGGGGAGAGCGTCACCGGGCCCGGGGACAGCTCCATGCGCTCCATCCGGGCCAGCGCGAGGAACCCGGCGCTCTCCGGGACCGACAGGCTGTCGAAGGTGCGTCCGGTCGGCAGGAGGATCGACGACGTGGGCTGCGTCTGCCACAACCGGCGCGCGACGGTCGCACTGCCGGTGGTCTGCGCCGCCCAGTCCGCGTGCCTGGGGTGCGCGCCCGGCGCGGGGCACCCGGTGTCACCGCAGCAGCAGTACTGCACCCCGTCGAGGGCTTCCAGCCAGGTGCCCGGGAACACGTCCCAGTGGCGTTCCTCGGCGTACCGTACGGCGGTCTCCAGCAGCGATTCCCCGCGCTGCTTCGGAATCTGGGCGGTCTCGGGACCCACGATCGTCTCTTCCACGCTCAACACAACTCCCGCACCCACCTGGAGTTACGGGGGTAACGCGCGCGGGGGAGGAGCATCGGTTCCTCAACTGGGGCGCATGGGTGCACGTCTGGGGGCGCGCAGGAGGAACCGGGGCGTGTGCTGGGTAGCCAGGAGTGGGGTGGGCAACCGCCTTTACCCCGGCAATCCTCGCATGCCTCGCATTTTCGGTATGTGCGCGGGGCAGTGATCTTCACGGCCGGAACTTTTCGCTCCAGGGGTTCGCAGGGGGTTATGCCATGGCCGCAAGGCCTCTCGTGGCGCGGCAGCCGAACGAACGGCTGCAGGCGCTCATCCAGGAGGCGGGGTGCTCGAACGCCGGGCTCGCCCGCCGGGTCAACATGTGCGGCGCCGAGCACGGTCTCGACCTGCGCTACGACAAGACGTCCGTGGCCCGCTGGCTGCGCGGCCAGCAGCCGCGGGGCCGGGCACCGGCGATCATCGCCGAGGCACTGGGCCGCAAGCTGGGCCGCACGGTCACGATCGACGAGATCGGGATGGCCAACGGCAAGAACCTCGCCTCGGGCGTGGGTCTCCAGTTCTCGCCGACGGTACTGGGGGCCATCGAGCAGGTCTGCGAGCTGTGGCGCAGCGACGTGGGCCGCCGGGACTTCCTGTCCGGCTCGTCCGTCGCCGCGTCCGCGCTGGTGGAACCGAGCCGCGACTGGCTGATCTCGGCGCCGGACCAGCAGGTGGCGCGCCAGGCCGGGCCGCGTGTGGGGCTGTCCGACGTGGCGGCGGTGCGCGCGATGACGCAGGCGCTGACCGACCTCGACCACCAGTACGGCAGCGGGCATGTGCGCCCGGTCGTCGTGCACTACCTCAACAGCGTCGTCTCCGGGCTGCTCGCCGGCTCCTACCGGGAGGCCGTCGGCCGGGACCTGTTCTCGGCGGTGGCGCGGCTGACCGAGCTGGCCGGGTACATGGCGGTCGACACCGGCCAGCCGGGGCTCGCCCAGCGCTACTACATCCAGTCCCTGCGCCTGGCGCAGGCGGCGGGCGACCGCGGGTACGGCGGCTATGTGCTCGCCGCGTCCATGAGCCACCTCGCCGCACAGCTCGGAAACCCGCGGGAGATCGCGCAGTTGGCCCGTGCGGCGCAGGAGGGGGCGCGGGGGCGCGTGACCCCGCGCGCGGAGGCCATGTTCCATGCGGCGGAGGCCCGCGGCCACGCGCTGCTGGGGGACGCGCGGGCGGCCCAGGCGGCGTCCGGCCGGGCGGTCACGGCCATGGAGTCCGCCGACGCGGCCTCCGGGGACGACCCGGCCTGGATCGCGCACTTCGACGAGGCCTACCTTGCCGACGAGCTGGCGCACTGCCACCGGGACCTGGGGCAGGCGGAGGCGGCGGCGCGGTGCGCGGAGCAGTCCCTGGCCGGGCATCCCGAGACGCGGGCGCGCCGGCGCGCGATCGGCTATGTGCTGCTCGCCACGGCCCAGGTGCAGCAGCGTGAGATCGAACATGCCTGCCACACCGGTATGAAGGCGGTCGAGCTGCTGGAGACGCTGCGGTCCAACCGGGGCGCCGAGTACCTGGACGACTTCCAGCAGCGGCTGGAGCCGTTCCGCGACGAGCCGGTGGTCAGGGAGTTCGGGGCGCGGCTGGACCTGCAACAAGCCGCGTGAACACATGCCCCGCGGATGCGTGAACGGGCGGCAAACCGCCGGTCGGTCTGCGGGAGGTGACGTTAACAGCGCACCGCGGGGCGGTTTTGTTACAGCGGTCACAGGCAACAAGATCGCGCCCTGAGCTGCGTGGCACCCGGCTCGGGGGACCCGGTAGCGTGAGCCGACGATTCCGAAGGTCCCCCATTCGTAGGAGTCCCGGTGACGCAGAGTGGACAGGGCGAGCCCGCGCGCGAAGGCATCGTGCTGCCCTCCGACGGCGGCGAGCCCGTGCTGCCGGGCATGACGGGCGGACCCGCCCAGGTGCCGGCCGCCCCGACCGGCCAGACCCCGGCGGCCGCCCCCACCGGCGGCCAGGCCTGGGGCCGGCCGTGGGGTCCCGACCAGCCGCAGCCCGAGCAGCCCCACCAGCCCGGCCAGGGTTGGCCCCCGGCGGCCGCCCAGCAGTGGGCCACCCAGGAACAGCAGCCCGGCGACTGGAACCCCCAGTCCGCCCCCGCCGCGTCCGGCCCGGGCCCGCTGCCCCCGGAGGGCGCGCCCGCCACGTACGGCGGCCAGGCCTACGGCTCGGCCGACCACGGCGTGCAGAACGCGGCCTACGGCTCCGGCGCCCCGCAGCCGCAGTACGGCACCGACCCGCACCAGCAGCAGTACGGGCAGAGCGGTCACGGGTCCGTGAGCGCCCCCCTGCCGCCCGCGGTGCACGGCGGCCCGGGCGTGCAGAGCGCTCCGCTGCCTCCCGCCGACGAGGGCGCGACCCAGTACATCCCGCCGGTCCCCGCGGCCGGCCCCGCTCCCGGCGGTGTCGACGAGGGCGCCACGCAGTACATACCCCCGGTGGGTCCGGGCGCGTATCCGGGCCAGGGCACCGACCAGGAGACGCGGTTCCTCGGGCAGCCCGTGCAGCCGCAGCCCGGGGGCCACTCCGATGCCGACGCGACGCAGTACATCGCCCCGGTGGCGGCGTCGTACGGCGGCGACCGGCAGCCGCCGTCCGAGTTCGACAACCTGTTCCGCAGCGCCGCCGGCGAGGGCCCGGCCGGGTCCACCCAGCAGCTGCCCCGCGTCCAGGAGCAGCCGCCCTCGTACGGCGGACCCTCGTACTCCCCGCACGACTCGTACGACGACGGCGGCGGTGGCGGTCGTGGCCGGCGCACCGGCTCGCGCGTGCCGGTGATCGCGGCCATCGGCGTCGGCCTCATCGTCGTCGGTGTGGGCGCCGGCGCGCTGCTCGGCGGCGGTGACGGCGACAAGGGCGGCGACAAGAACAAGACCGTCGCCGCCTCGGCCCCCGCGACCGAGGGCTCCGCCTCCGCCGCGGCCGACCCGGCCAAGGAGCAGGCCGTCGCGCTGGACAAGCTGCTCGCCAGCAGCGGCAGCAGCCGCGCGTCGGTGATCAAGGCCGTGGCCGATGTGAAGGCGTGCGACAACCTGGACACCGCCGCCTCGAACCTGCGGGACGCGGCCAAGCAGCGCAGCGGCCTGGTGATCCAGCTGTCGAAGCTGTCCGTCGACAAGCTGCCGAGCAACGCCGAGCTGACCGCCGCGCTCACCAAGGCCTGGCAGGCGTCCGCGTCGGCCGACAACCACTACGCGGCCTGGGCCGACCAGGTGGGCGGCGGCAAGCGCGGCTGCCGCAAGGGCCAGGCCCGCGGCACCGGCCAGACCCAGGCCGGCAACCGGGCGAGCGGTGTCGCCAGCGCCGAGAAGGCCAAGGCGGCCGGCCTGTGGAACGCGATCGCGCAGAAGTACGGCCTGACCCAGCGCCAGCCGACCCAGCTGTGAGCCAGGGGATCTGAAGACGCACCCCGAGGCCTGTCCGGCGGATCACGCCGGGCGGGCCTCGGCCGTCGTCAGCCGATGTCGGCGTTCTCCAGCGTCTTGGTCACGTTGATGACGCCGCCGTTCTTGGCCGCCACCAGCTGGCCCTGCCGTACGACCTGGAGGGTCACGTCGGCGTTGACCAGCCGGGCGAAGCCGACGGCGGAGAGCTTGCCCCGGTAGGGCTGCCATTCGAGGGTCGGCGTGAGGCCGCCCGTACCGATCTTGAGCCCGTCGTCGAGGGTGTGCCGCACGTTGGCCGCGCTCACCTCACCGCTGCCGATCTTCTCCAGGACGGCCTTCAGGACGGTGTAGGCGATCCACGTGGTCTGCACACCGGCGTCCGCGGGGTCGATGCGGTTGTCGCCGAAGGCCTCCTCGTTGATGACCTTCTTCATCCGGTCCCAGCGGTGGTCCGAGCTCACCGGGTACCAGCCGGTGATGTACGCGCCCTCGTACGGCCCGTGTGCACCGCCCGTCGCGTTGATCACCGACTGGTCGACGCTGCCCAGCACGGTCGCGGTCCGCACGGCGGGGTAGCCCTCGCGGGCGCGCCGGAAGGAGTCCATGAACGTGTCCGTGCGGTCCCCGAGCGCGGGCACCACGCAGCCCTTGCGCGCCAGGTCCTTGGTGGCGGACGACAGGGCCTGCTCCGACGGGGTGGTGTACTCGGTGGCGTCCTCGGCCGCGAGCTGGTCGTCGGCGACCGTGTGGCCGCCGGCCTTCAGCCCCGAGTCGAGCAGCGGGGCCAGCTCGTCGCCGGCGATGCTGTCGGGCCGTATCAGGGAGACGGGGCCGCAGCTGCCGGCGAGGGCCGTGCCGAGGCCGGCCAGGAGCGAGGGCTGGCCGCCGTTGACCGGGTAGGACACGATGCTGGTGAACTCGGAGTTCGTGACGCCGTACCCGCCGATGTAGGCGATGCCCTCGCTCTCCAGCGGGGCCAGGTAGGAGTCGCCGAACTGGCTGTAGGAGCCGACGACCGCGACCACGTTCTCGTCCACCGCGCGCCGGGCGCACTTCGCCGCGTACACGCTGTCGTTGCGGTCGTTGCAGGTCAGGACCTTGAGCTTGCGTCCGGCGATGCCGCCGTGGGCGTTGATCCAGCGGGCGTAGGCCAGGGCCATGGCGGGCATGCCCGGCTTGTTGGTGGCGCTGGTGTCCTCCGGCGCCCAGGTCATGACCTTGATCGGGTCATCCCCGGAGCCCCCCGTGGCACCGGGGATGACCCCGCATCCGGCGGTCAGCGACGCACAGGCCACCAGGGCCCCGGCGGACAGCGCGGTGGCTCTCCTGACGGGACGGGTGAGGGTGGAGAAGATCGTGCTGGGGAAGCGTCGCCTGCCGGTCATGGACACGCACGATTCCGTCACACAGCCAACCTTGGAGTGACCTTCGGTCAACGGATGGTGACTCCAAGGTGAATTACGGGGGCCGATGCTCCTCCCTGAGTGGAGAACGTACGATCGGTGACCGTGCAAGGTTCGGAGAACTCTTCCCGTCGAGGCCGTCGCTCATCCACCATGGGCGGCATGCCACTGAACGACATGCCGTGGTGGCGCTGGCGCAGCAATGTGCGCTCCGCGCTGCACATGCTCTCCGATCCCGTGTTCCAAAGAGACGTCTGGCTGGCCGGCGTCGACGGATACGGCGACTTCACCGACGCCGTGTACCGCCTGGTCGAGGACACCTGGCTGGACAACTGGTCGGCCGAGAAGTACGTCGGCACGATCTTCCGCGACTCGCAGGAGGCGGCGCTCGTCGACACCGCCGTGCTGCGGGTGCTGCGGATCATGCACCAGGTCGGCCCCGACGCGCAGGTACAGGCGTACCTCGACCACCACGCGTGGCCGGAGGCGGTCCGGGCGGCGCGGGACGCGCACGTACGGCTGTCGGCGGCCGACGGGGAGGACCCGGACGCGCCGCCGCGCACGCTGGAGGTGCTCCGGATACTCACCCGGTCCGCGTGACGGGACGACAATCCGGACAGGGCCCGTTTGTGGGACCCTGTGCTGCATGAACGAGCAGCCCAGCCGAGCCTCGGCGACCCTCGCCGACCAGTACGTCATCACTCTGTCCTGCCCGGACAAGATGGGCATCGTGCACGCCGTGTCGAGCTATCTGTTCATGACCGGCTGCAACATCGAGGACAGTCAGCAGTTCGGCGATCACGACACGGGTCTGTTCTTCATGCGCGTCCACTTCTCGGCGGAGGCGCCGGTGACGGTGGAGAAGCTGCGGGCGAGCTTCGCGGCGATCGGTGACTCCTTCCAGATGGACTGGCAGATCAACGAGGCCGACGAGAAGATGCGCATCGTCCTGATGGTCAGCAAGTTCGGCCACTGCCTGAACGACCTGCTGTTCCGGGCCCGTATCGGCGCGCTGCCGGTCGAGATCGCGGCGGTGGTGTCGAACCACACCGAATTCGCCGAGCTGGTGGACTCCTACAACATCCCCTTCCACCACATTCCGGTGACGAGGGACAACAAGCCGGAGGCCGAGGCGCGGTTTTTGGAGATCGTGCGCACGGAGGGCATCGAGCTGGTCGTCCTCGCCCGCTACATGCAGGTCCTCTCCGACGACCTGTGCAAGGAGCTCAGCGGCCGGATCATCAACATCCACCACTCGTTCCTGCCGAGCTTCAAGGGAGCGAGGCCGTACCACCAGGCGCACGCCCGCGGTGTGAAGCTGATCGGCGCCACGGCCCACTACGTGACCGCCGACCTCGACGAGGGCCCGATCATCGAGCAGGAGGTCGCGCGCGTCGGCCACGACGTGACCCCGGACCAGCTGGTCGCCGTCGGCCGCGACGTGGAGTGCCAGGCGCTGGCGCGGGCCGTGAAGTGGCACGCGGAGCGGCGGATCCTGCTCAACGGGCGCCGGACGGTGGTCTTCGCCTAGGAGCCGTCCTGTGCGGGCGGCTCGCCGACTTCGGCTCGGGTGACTACATCCGGCTCAGCGACGCCGCCGCGAACAGGACGTCCCTGATCGCCTCCCGGTCACCCCCCTGTCCGGCCGCGGCCTCCTGCGGGGAGACATGGCCCGCGGCCAGGCGGCAGAACTCCACGCCGTCCAGGGCCACATGGGCGACCTCGTGGTCGGCGGAGCCGGCCGCGCCGGGCGAGTCGAGCGGGATGAGCCACTCGCCGCCGCCCGAACCCTCGATCTCCAGGCGCAGGGTACGGCCCGGGGTGCCGGCCGGGACGAGATGGCGGGCGGCGCCGGGCGCGGCGAGCCCCTCGCGCCGCCGCGCCGCGAGCACGGCCGGCAGCATCCGGGCGGCCAGGTCGATCATGCGGTTCAGATGGCGCGGCGCGGGCGGCTCGTACGGGTAGTCCACCGCCTCCGCGATGTCCTCCGCGTGTACCCAGCACTCGAAGGCCCGGTCCAGCATCGCGTCGTGCAGCGGCAGCGTGAAGTCGCCGTACGGGACGGCCAGGGCGCCGGTGCTGCCGCCGGTGAAGGACACGGTCCGCACGAGGTGGTGGCTCTGCTCCCGCCACGGCACCCGCACGGAGCGCGTCGGCGGGAAGCGCGAGGCCCGCCAGAACGCCTCGGTGCGCGCGGCCGATCCCCGCGCGCCCTCGGCCTCCGGATCGCCGAGCGGGTCCTCCAGGCCGAGCGCCACCGCGACCAGCCCGTCGACCGACAGCAGGTGCGCGATCACCCCGGCGACGGTCGTACGGCGGCTCATCGTGCCGTTGCCCTCGAACCAGCGCAGCCGCACCGGGGCGTGCCACTCGGCGTCCCCGAAGTCCTGCAGCAGCGCGTCCAGACGCGCCGACTCGGCGTCGTACGGGGCCGCCCACCCGGGCACCGGGATGCGCGGCGGCCGCCGGTCGAGGCAGCCGTCCAGGACGCGGGTGCGCAGCGTCGGATCCAGGTCGAGGCTCTCCGGCTGGTGCAGCAGGCCGACCGCCCCGCGCAGCCGCAGCGCCTCCTCGGCGCAGGCGCCGCAGGTGCCGAGGTGCTCCTCGACGGCCGCCGTTTCCGCGGCCGAGCAGGCGGCCAGCGCCCACGCCCCGAGGAGCGACTTCAGGACGTCGTGCGGCAGGACCAGCGGGACGGGCGGGAGGTCGTCGAGCCGGGGCAGCGGCAGCCCGCTGTCCTCGACGGAGGCCCGGGGCATCGGTATGCGGGGCGGCCGCTCGCGGTCCCCGCCACGGCCGTTCCCCGCCACGGGCTCGTCGGGCCCGCCGAAATCCCCGAAGTCCTCGGAATCGCCGAAGTCGTCGGAGTCGCCGAACTGGTCGGAGTCGCCATGGCCGCCGGAGTCACGGGAGTTGCCAAAGCCCTCGGAGTCGCCGAACCCGTCGGAGTCCCCGAAGCCACCGGAGTCACCCGAGTTGCCGAAACCCTCGGAATCATCGAACTCGCCGGAATCACCGAACCCGCCGGTGCCGTCCGGCCCGTCGAATTCGTCGGTCTCTTTCCGCCCCTCGAATCCGCTCCCGTACCGCCCCTCGAACCCCGCGTGTCCGTCGTACGCCTCGAAGCCTCCCGGTCCGCTCACACCGCACCCCCGTATCCGGGCGGTGCCCCGGTGTCGTGGGCGGTGGACAGGAGTTGCAGGCCGAGGCGGAGCCGGCGGCGGGCCTCGTCCTCGGTGACGCCGAGGTCGGCGGCGGTCTGGCGGTAGTCGCGGCGCTGGAAGTAGGCCAGTTCGAGGGCGGCGCGCAGCGGGGTGGGCATGGAGTGGACGATGTAGTCGGCGCGGGCGGCGACCGAGGCGTGGCGCACCTTGCGCTCCAGTTCCTCGGCGGAGCCGGGGCCGCTCTCGTCCAGGCAGAGCGCGGCGGTCTCGGTGGCGCGCAGCCGCTGCACGGCGAGCCGGTGGGTGAGCGCGGCGACCCAGGAGCGCAGGGGGCCCTGCTTGGGGTCGTAGGCGTCCGGGTGTTCCCACACGTGCGCGAAGACCTCACGGGTGATGCCGTCGGCGGCGCGTTCGTCGCCGAGGACGCGGTGGGCGAGGCCGTGCACGAGCGAGGCGAACCGGTCGTAGAGCTCGCCGAGGGCGGCCGCCTCGCCGCGGGCGAGCCGCTGCTGCATCTTGCGGTCCCAGCGGGGTGGTGCGTCCTTCTGTGTCATGAGGCCCCCTCCCCGTGCCCGTGTCCAGCGTGTATCCACCGTCTCCCCGAATGTAGTCGGCACTTCCGATGACGCACGCCCCTTTGTGGCAATGTGCGCCCCCCGGCGGTCGGCCGGTGGTAGAGGCCGGTGACCCCTGGCTCGCCTGCCGCCGCGCCTACCCATCCGCCCCCCTCTCACTCCGATTCACCCCGATCGAACAGGATCGGAAGTGACCGAAACAAGCCCTTTGGTGATCGGCTTTTGTTTCTTGTCTCGTGTTTCAGGGAACGGCCGGTGGGCAGCCGCGCGGAAAGAAGCGTAGGAACTGCTTCCGTTTCCGGGTGGTTCCGCAATTGTGGCGAGCGGAGGGCGTGGCCGTGGCATTCAAGGTGACCTGCGTGGAACAGGGCGAGTGGGCCGTGCTGCGGGTCTCGGGGGAATTGGATCTCGTGACCTCGCCCGCACTGCGTCAGCGGGTGCACGACGCGGTCGCGGAGGGCAGTCACGACCTGGTCGTCGACCTGTCCGACGTGTTCTTCTGCGACTCCAGCGGCGTCGGCGTGCTCATCGCGGCCCGCCGGCTGATCCGCTCCTGCCAGGGCCGGCTGCGGCTGATCCTGCCGGCCCGCGGCGCCAGCGAGGGCTCGCACGTCAACCGGGTGCTCGGCGCGCTCGGCGTACGGCGTCTGTTCGACGTGTACCCCGACATCGACAGCGCGGTGGCGGACGAACCCGACCCGCTCTCGGCGTGACACTGTTGTCCCGGAATTCCCCCGGTCTTGGCACAAGCGTCGTTTTCCCGCTCCCGGACCGGCCCCGGCGTCGTACGCTCCGTGCCAGATGTACGCCCACGTGAAGTAAGGCGGCCCGAACAGACATGGTCAGCACCGAGTACGAGCGCAGGATCGCCGCCCGGTTCGCCACCTTCGACCAGGACGGCAACGGCTGGATCGACCGGGAGGACTTCAACGCGGCGGCCAAGGCGCTGCTCGCCGAGTTCAACGCGGCGGCCCGGTCCGCCAAGGGGCAGGCCCTGTACGCCGGCGCCGAGGCGTTCTGGCAGGGCATGGCCGGCATAGCGGACCGGGACGGCGACCAGCGCATCACCCGCGAGGAGTTCGTCACCGGCGCGGTCAAGCGGCTGCGCGACAACCCCGAGCGGTTCGGCGAGATCGCCCGCCCCTTCCTGCACGCGACCCTGGACCTCATGGCGGGCCCGGACGGCATGGTCGCCGTCACGGACACCGAGCGCGTGCTGAGGGCGCTCGGGGTGCCCGAGGCCATCGCCGCGACGGTCGCCGCCACGCTGGACCCCGACGGTGACGGCAAGGTGGGGGAGGCGGAGATCGTGCCCGCTTTCGCCCGTTATTTCACCGTGCCCGAATAGCGTTCGCGCAGCTTGTACTTCAGCACCTTGCGCAGTGTCTCGTTGCGCGGGAGGGCGTCGACCAGCTCCAGCTGCTCCGGCAGCTTGTACACCGACAGCCCTTCCGCGCGCAGATGGGCGGTCACCGCCGCAAGGGTCAGCTCGGCGGCCCCCGGCGGCTGTTCGACCACCGCGCACACCCGCTCCCCGCGCTCGGCGTCCGGCAGCCCGATCACGGCCACGTCGCCGACGTCCGGGTGCCGGTGCAGCAGGTCCTCGATCTCCTTCGCCGAGACGTTCTCGCCCTTGCGGATGATCACGTCCTTGAGCCGGCCGGTGAGCACCAGGTGCCCGCCGGCGGTCAGCCGCCCCAGGTCCCCGGTGCGCAGGAAGCCCTCCGCGTCGAAGGCATCCTTCGTCTGCGCCGGATCGAGATAGCCCTGGCAGACGGCCTCCCCGCGCAGCCGCACCTCCCCGTCCACGATCCGGATCTCCATGCCCTTCGGCGGCCGCCCCTCCGTCGTCGCGAGGTTCTCGGCCGAGTCGTCCGGCGAGCCCATCGTGATCATCGGGACCTCCGTCATGCCGTACCCGTGGGTGAGCTGCACGCCCATCTCGCGCACGACCGAGTGATAGACCTCCGGCGGCTTGGGCGCCCCGCCGCCCGCGAGCAGCCGCAGGGTCGGGATCACCTTCCGGTCCGGCCGCTTGCGCTGCTCGGCGAGGAACATCGAGTAGAACGCCGTCGAGCCGCCCGCCACGGTCACCCCGTGCCGGCGGTACCCCTCCAGCGCGTCCGGCATCGCGAACTGCTCGAACAGCACCGCCGGGAAGCCGTACAGCAGGAGCATCACCGTGTAGTCGGGGCCCGCTATGTGCGCGTACGGGAAGGCCATCGAGCCGACGTCCTCGGACGACAGGTGCAGGGCGTGCGCGAGGCAGGAGCCGCCCGCGATGAGCGAACGGTCGGTGTGCAGCACGCCCTTGGGGTCGGAGGTGGTCCCCGAGGTCCAGTAGATCCAGCGGACGGAGGTGCCCTCGGCGGGCGGGTCGGGGAGCACGCCCGGATCGCCGTCGGGCAGGTCGTCGTACGCCTCGAAGACCCCCTTGGCCCCCAGTCGTCGCGCCATCCCCGTGTGGTCGAAGCCCCGCCAGGTGCCCGGTACGGCGAAGTACGCCGCCTGTGACCGACTGAGCGCGAAGCCGACCTCCCGGTCCCGGTAGAAGGGGATGACCGGGGACTGCACGGCGCCCAGGCGGGCCAGCGCGAAGGACAGCAGGGCCGTCTCGATGCGGGTGGGCAGCTGCCAGGCGACGACCGTGCCGGGGCGTACGCCCATGCCGTACAGGCCCGCCGCCACGCGCTCGGCGCGGTCGTGCAGCTCGCCGAAGCTCAGGGTGCGGTCGTCCTGGAGGAACACCGGGCGGTCGGGGGTGAGTTCGGCGCGGCGGGCGACCAGCTCCCACAGGGTGCGGGCGGTGCCGAGTTCGTGTGCGGTGGCGTTCATCTGCGTGGGCCCCCTACAGCTGACGGTTCGTCAGATCGTGCGCAGAGCGTAGGGCCCGCCGCCTTGTCGGTCCAGAGGCGCGGGGCTAGCCTGCTGGGCGGAAAGCGGATCTGACACTCCATCAGACAGCGGGGCGGCCATGGACCTGTCGTACACGCCCGAGGAGGAGGACTTCCGGGCGCGGCTGCGGGAGTGGCTGGCGAAGGCGCTGCCCACCCTGCCGGCCAGACCCTCCCCCGACGACTGGCCGGCCCGCCGCGCCTACGACGCCGGCTGGCAGCGGATGCTGTACGACGCCGGGTACGCGGGCCTGCACTGGCCCGTCGACGCGGGCGGCCGGGGGGCCACGCCCACCCAGCACCTGATCTTCCTGGAGGAGACCGAGAAGGCGGGCGCGCCCTACGTGGGGGCCAACTTCGTCGGGCTGCTGCACGCCGGACCGACGATCGCCGCCGAGGGGACGCCGCAGCAGCGCGCGCGCTGGCTGCCGCCCGTCCTGCGCGGCGACGAGGTGTGGTGCCAGGGCTTCAGCGAACCGGACGCCGGATCCGACCTCGCGTCGCTGCGCACGCGCGCGTGGCGCGACGGCGACGCCTACGTGGTGAGCGGCTCCAAGATCTGGACCTCGCACGCCGAGGTCGCCGACTGGTGCGAACTGCTGGTGCGCACCGACCCCTCGGCGCCGAAGCACCGGGGCATCACCTGGCTGGCCATGCCCATGGACGCGCCGGGCATCACCGTACGGCCGCTGCGTACCCTCGCCGGGTCGGCGGAGTTCGCCGAGGTGTTCCTGGACGAGGTGCGGGTGCCCGTGGCCAACCGGGTCGGCGCGGAGAACGACGGCTGGCGGGTGACCATGGTGACCCTGTCCTTCGAGCGCGGCACGGCCTTCGTCGGCGAGGTCGTCGCCTGCCGCCGCGTCCTGGGCGAACTGGCCCGTCAGGCCCGCAGGAACGGCCGCTGGGACGATCCGGTGCTGCGCCGCCGGCTCGGACGGCTGAACGCCGAGTTCCGCGCGCTGTGGCGGCTGACGCAGTGGAACGTCAGCGAGGCCGAGGCGGGCGGCGGAGTGCCGGGCGTCGGGGGCTCGGTCTTCAAGCTGAGGTACTCGCACGCGCGCCAGGAGCTGTACGACACGGCGGCCGAGGTGCTGGGCGCGGACTCGCTCGACCTCGACCGGACCTGGGTCCTCGACCGGCTCTCCTCGCTCTCGTACACCATCGCCGCCGGCACCTCGCAGATCCAGCGCAACATCGTGGCCGAGCGGATCCTGGGACTGCCGAAGGGCCGGTGACCTCTCGCATGCGCTTCCAACTGACCGAGGACCAGCGGGCGTTGCGCGACGGCGTACGACAGCTGCTGGCGCGCCGCTTCGACGCGGACGCGCTGCGGGTTGCCGTCGCCTCGCCGGGCCCGGACCGTGCGCTGTGGCGCGAGCTCGGCGCGGCGGGCCTGTTCGCGCTGCGGCTGCCGGAGGCGGAGGGCGGGGTCGGGCTCGGACTGCCCGAGGCGGTGCTGGCCTTCGAGGAGACCGGCCGGGCCCTGCTGCCGGGCCCCCTGATCGCCACGCATCTCGCGGCCGGGACCGTGCCCGGAGCGGACACCGGGGAGGCGGTCGTCACCGCCGTGGACGGCTCCCTGGTGGAGTGGCTGACGCAGGCCGACGTCGTGCGCGGGGACGCCTCCGGGGCCGTACCCCTGCGATCGGTGGATCCGCTGACGCCGCTGCACCGGGTGGGCCCAGACACGCCCGGCGCCGCCGTGGCCGCCCCCGACCCCGTCGCCGTACTCCTGACCGCCGCCGAACAGCTCGGTACCGCCACGCGCGTGTGCGAGCTCGCCGTGGGACACGCGCGGACGCGGGAGCAGTTCGGGCAGCCGATCGGGGCGTTCCAGGCGGTCAAACACCTGTGCGCGGACATGCTGGTGCGGGCCGAGACGGCCCGTGCGGCGGTCTACGCGGCCGCCGTCACCGCCGACCCGGCGGACGTCGCGGCGGCCCGGCTGCTCGCCGACGAGGCCGCCGTACGCGGCGCCCGCGACTGCCTCCAGGTCCACGGCGGCATGGGCTTCACCTGGGAGGCCGAGGTGCATCTGCACCTCAAACGGGCCTGGGTGCGCGCCCAACGTGGCGGGGGCGTCACGGAGAGTGAGGAGTCGCTCGCCGTCGATCTGGTCGGCTGACGCGCCCGAACCCCCGCTGGTCTGCGGAGTTCTTGTTCCGGATGTGCATGATGTCGCGGATCGTGGCATACCGGATTCACTGAGCGTCGATACCGGGTTGTGTCCAACGCGTGACTCGTCACGGCCTGGAGTCGACGACTCGCTCCGGTACCTTCTGTGGGATGCGAGTGGTTCCGAGCACGAGCCATGCCGGTGTTGCCCCAGGGGTGGCCCCGTGTGCGGCGGTGCGTGCCGCTGCTCGCAGGGCGGTAAGGGCTTGTGCCGCCACCTGTTCGACTCCCCGACACGAGCGTCGCACAGTATGCCGCACGCGTACTCCTTCGCGCTGGAATATGCCCGAAGCGCTTGTTGGGGTGACTGTACGTCAACCATGCTGTCTCGTAAGGGAATCACAGTCCGTGACCCTTGCTCTGGCCGTTGTTCTGGCCATGCAGAAAATGGCTACGATCGTGGCCCTCGTCGTGCTGCTCGTCGCGACTGACGTCGTGACGTACGCACGGCGTCGGGTCATGTGTCCGCCGGTTCGGATGGTGTGAGCGGTGCAGGTGCTTCAAGTGCAGCTGGAGATCCGGCCCGACCCCGCGGAAGTGGGGCGGGCCAGGCGGTGGGCCCGCTCACGTCTCGCCGGGTCCGGGATAGCGGACGACGAGCCGCTGGCCGAGACGCTGATCCTGCTCGTCTCCGAACTGGTCACCAACGCCGTGGTGCACACCGGCCGCCCGGCCGTGCTGCGACTGTGCCTGCCGGGGTCGGACGGCGAGGCGGCCACCGTGCGCCTCGAAGTGACCGACACCAGCACCCGCGCCCCCGTGCCGCGCTGCGTGGACGGCAATGCGACCGGCGGCCGCGGGCTGGCCCTCGTCGACGGCCTCGCCGACCGCTGGGGCTGGAGCCCCGAGGGCGGCGGCAAGCGCATCTGGTGCGAACTCGACCGCTGTACGCAGCGCGCCGAGAGCACAGCGGCGGCGTACGGGGGCGGGATCTCGGCATTCGACGGGCTGGCGTTCGAAGCCGTGTAGGGCGATGCGGAGGGGTGCGCCGGGTGTGCACCCGTGCGCTTCGTCTGCAAAAGGGATGTAAGTCATAAATCGCCGTACCGGTGTTGACGCCTCGTGGCCGCCTGATCACGCTGGAGGTCAGCGATTCGCCGCGAGGGGACGACGAGAGCCCGGGCGACGGGACCCTTGTCGAGCGTGGGTCGAACCGGTGGCGGCGCGCGGGAGCGTGCCCGCGCCGCCAACCGGAGCCGCCGCCGTCGGAGTCAGAGGACGGCCACCGGTGCCACCGGAGTTCCCGTCGCCCCCACGAACGGTTCGGGCATCGCCGACAGCAGGAACGCGTACCGTCCCACTTCTCCACAGGCTGTGGACAACTCTTCGAGATTCCAGTTCTGGCCCTGGAGCATCCCCATCTCCACCAGGTCGAGGGCGTGCACGGGCAGCCACAAATTCTCGATCTCGGGCGGAAATATCTCAAACGTGAGCGTGTCGTTCGCCACGGCCGCGACATCGCGCGCGTGGAACCACTCCGGAGCGCGCACCGACAGACCCGGCGACGGATACCCGTACCCGTGCTTGTCCCCCGCCAGATACACCCGCACCTGCCCGGTCCGTACGAGCGCGATGTCGCCGGCCCGCACGCGCGTGCCGGCGAACTCCTCGGCCGCCTCCAGGTCCTCCGGGGTGACCGCGTGCCCGCCGTCGAGCCGGTCCACGCCGCGCGCGCGTGCCACGTCGAGCAGCACCCCGCGCGAGACGATGTGCCGCGCCTTGTCGATGCCGCTGAACTCGGCGCCGCCGTGCGCGGTCACGGTGTGTGCGGGGCGGCCGTTGTAGAGCCTGCCCGAGTGCGAGACGTGGGTCAGCGCGTCCCAGTGGGTGGCCGCCTGCAGCCCCATGGTCACGGCGTCGTCGCTGCACGCCACCGTCCCCGGCCCGAAGAGCTCCTGATTGATCTGCACCATCGCGTGCAGCGGATTGACCCGCCCCGGGATCATCCCGGTCTGCACACCGTCCTGCCGCAGGGGCAGCGCGAGCGGCACGCGCCGGCCGGTCCTGACGCAGGCCACGGCCTCGCGCACCACCTCGTCGGTGATCAGGTTCAGGGTGCCGATCTCGTCGTCCGCCCCCCAGCGGCCCCAGTTGTTCACGCGCTTGGCGATGGCATGGAACTCGTCCGGCAGTGACATCGGACCCTCCCCGGGGCTTGTCCTGAGCAGTCTGACGCGCCATAAAATCTAACGGTCCGTCAGAAACCGCGGGAAGGGGCCGGGCGTGGGGAACTTCTTGGCAGGCAAGGTCGTCGCCGTGACGGGCGCCGGTCGCGGCATCGGCCGGGCGGTCGCGCTCGCGGCCGCCGCCGAGGGAGCACGGGTCGTCGTCAACGACTACGGCGTGTCCACCGACGGCACCTCACCCACCAGCGAGGTCGCCGAGGCCGTCGTCAAGGAGATCGAGGCGGCGGGCGGCGAGGCGGTCGCCGTGGCCGACGACATCTCCACGATGGCGGGCGGGCAGCGGGTCGTCGACGTCGCCCTGTCGTCGTACGGGCGCCTCGACGGGGTCGTCTGCGTGGCCGGGATCCTGCGGGAGCGGATGCTGTTCAACATGAGCGAGGAGGAGTGGGACCCCGTCGTCGCCACCCACCTCAAGGGCACCTTCACCGTGTTCCGGGCCGCCTCGGCGGTCATGCGCACGCAGCGCACCGGCACGCTCATCGGCTTCACCAGCGGCAACCACCAGGGCTCGGTGTCGCAGGCCAACTACAGCGCCGCGAAGGGCGGGATCATCTCGCTCGTGCGCAGCGCCGCGCTCGGCCTGCACAAGTACGGGGTGACCGCGAACGCGGTGGCCCCCGTGGCGCGTACGCGGATGTCGGCGGGCGTGCCCATGGAGCTGAAGGAGATCGGCGAGCCGGAGGACGTGGCCGCGCTGGTGGTCTATCTGCTGTCCGAGCGGGCGCGCGAGGCGGAGGTCACCGGGCAGGTGTACACGATCGCCGGGCCCAAGATCGCGGTGTGGGCCCAGCCGCGGGAGCTGCGCGCGGCCTACTGCGAGGGGTCCTGGACGCCGGAGCGGATCGCGGACTTCCTGCCGGGGGCGGTGGGGGTGGATCCGATGCCGATGCTGGCGCAGCTGGCGGCGATGGAACGGGCGGCCCGGGAAGGCTCTCGGCCCAACGCCCAGTAGCTGATGTCACCGGCGCTGAGAGGAGACGTCCGTGGACTTTGGATTCACCGCCGAGGACGACGCGTTCCGTGCCGAGGTGCGGGCGTGGCTGGCGGCGCATGCCCAGGAAGCGCGGGATCGGCGTGCCTGGGAACGTGCGCTGGGGAAAGCGGGCTGGATCGGACTCGGGTGGGCCCAGGACGGGTACGGCAATCGCACGGCGTCCCTCACCCAACAGGTCGCCTGGGCCGAGGAGTACGCCCGCTCGCCGGCGCCCCCGCGCTCCGGGCACATCGGGGAGAACCTGCTCGCCCCCACCCTGATCGTCCACGGCACCGACGCTCAGAAGTCCCGGTTCCTGCCGCCGATCGCCGCCGGTGACGAACTCTGGTGTCAGGGGTACAGCGAACCCGGAGCGGGATCGGACCTGGCGGGTGTGCGGACCGTGGCCGCGCGGGAGGCGGGGGAGCCGTACTTCCGGATCACCGGGCAGAAGATCTGGACCTCGCTCGCCCACGAGGCCGACTGGTGCTTCGTGCTGGCGCGGACGGACGCCGGATCGCGGCGGCACCACGGTCTGAGCTTCCTGCTGGTGCCCATGGACCAGCCGGGGCGGGTCGAGGTCCGGCCGATTCGGCAGATGACCGGGACCAGCGAGTTCAACGAGGTCTTCTTCGACGGGGCACGCGCGCACGTGGAGCACGTGGTGGGCGGCGAGGGTCAGGGCTGGAGCGTGGCGATGAGCCTGCTCGGTTTCGAGCGGGGGGTGTCCACGCTCGCCCAGCAGATCGGTTTCGCCGAGGAGTTGGCGGCGGTGGTGCGGACGGCCGTGGCGACCGGTGCCGCTCGCGACCCGGTCGTCCGGGACCGGATCGTGCGCCAGTGGGCCGAGCTGCGCACCATGCGCTGGAACGCCCTGCGCACCCTGGGCGGTTCGGGCGGACCGGGTGCGCCGAGCGTGGCCAAGCTGCTGTGGGCGGGCTGGCACCAACGGCTCGGCGAGCTGGCGGTGCTGGTGCGCGGGGCGGCGGCGGGCGTCGGCCCGGCCGACTGGTCGCCGGACGCGCCGTACGGACTCGACACCGCACAGCACCTGCTCCTCTTCTCCCGGGCCGACACCATCTACGGCGGCTCGGACCAGGTACAGCGCACGATCATCGCCGAGCGCGTGCTCGGTCTGCCGAGGGAGCCGAAGGGGGTCGTGTGATGCGCGGCGTGCTGTTCGACGGCAAGCAGGTCCAGGTCGTGGACGATCTGGAGGTACGGGATCCGGGGCCCGCGGAGGTGCTGGTCGCGATCGCCGCGGCGGGGCTGTGCCACAGCGACCTGTCCGTGGTGGACGGGACCATCCCCTTCCCGGTGCCCGTGGTGCTGGGGCACGAGGGGGCCGGGGTGGTGGAGGCGGTCGGCGCGGGCGTCACCCATGTCTCGCCCGGCGACCATGTGGCGCTGTCCACGCTCGCGAACTGCGGAACGTGCGCGGAGTGCGACCGGGGCCGGCCGACGATGTGCCGCCAGGCCATCGGCCGGCCCGGCCGGCCCTTCAGCCGGGCGGGCCGGCCGGTCCACCAGTTCGCCTCCAACTCGGCCTTCGCGGAACGTACGGTCGTCAAGGCCGTGCAGGCCGTGCGGATCCCGAAGGACATCCCGCTGCCGTCGGCCGCGCTGATGGGCTGCGGAGTGCTGACCGGGGTGGGGGCCGTGCTCAACCGCGCCCGCGTGGACCGCGGGGACACCGTGCTGGTCATCGGCACGGGCGGGATCGGCCTGAACGTCATCCAGGGCGCCCGGATCGCGGGCGCGCTGCGGATCGTGGCGGTGGACGCCAATCCGGCGAAGGAGGAAGTGGCCCGGCAGTTCGGCGCCACGGACTTCCTGTCCTCGACGGAGGGAGTGAAGGAGATCCTGCCGAACGGCGCGGACCACGCCTTCGAGTGCGTGGGCCGGGTGGAGCTGATCCGGCAGGCGATCGACCTCCTCGACCGCCACGGCCAGGCGGTCCTGCTCGGGGTGCCGCCCGCCACGGCCGAGGCGTCCTTCCTCGTCTCCGCCATGTACCTGGACAAGTCCATCCTCGGCTGCCGCTACGGCTCATCACGCCCCCAGCGCGACATCGCCCTGTACGCCGAGCTCTACCGCCAAGGCCGCCTGCTCCTGGACGAGTTGGTGACCGGCACCTACCCGGTCGAGGACTTCGAGAAGGCCCGGGCGGACGCGGAGGCGGGCCGGGTGGCCAGGGGGGTGCTCACGTTCTGAGCCGCCGCGGAGGGCGGCCGTCCCGAGTTGTCCACAGGCGGGGGAAATTCGGTCGGCCACTGTCGGTGCCGACCCCTACCGTCATCGCATGAGCTACCGCGACGTCGCCTCCCAACAGGTCCTGACCTGGGCCTGCGTGGCCATCGGTGCCCGTATGCCGGTGGCCATGGCCCCGCTGGCCCTGGTCTTCCTGGTCCGGGAACGCCCCGGCGGCTACTCCCTGGGCGCGGCCCTCGCCGCCGCCTACGTGATCGGGGAGATCCTCGGCGCCCCCGTCCTCGGCATGCGTCTGAAGCCCGACC
This sequence comes from Streptomyces olivochromogenes, assembly GCF_021538895.1. Lineage (GTDB taxonomy): Bacteria > Actinomycetota > Actinomycetes > Streptomycetales > Streptomycetaceae > Streptomyces > Streptomyces olivochromogenes_A. The sequence continues at coordinate 43,253 of NZ_JADDRL010000068.1, forward strand.
GCGCCCGCCCCCACCTGGCCGCGGGCCTCGCCGCCGGAGCCGCCGGCTTCGCCGGCCTCGGCCTGCTGCCCACCGCACACCCCGTCATACTCGCGGCGTTCGCCTTCCTCGCGGGCGCCGGCCCCTCCGCGGCCCCCGGCGGACTGCGCACCCTGCTCACCTCGCTGGTCCCGGCGCGCGCGGCGACCCAGGCGCTGTCCTTCGAGTCGATGCTCACCTTCGGGGTGTGGGCCCTGTCCCCGGCCGCCGTCACCGGCCTCGCCCTCGGCGTCGCACCGTGGCTCCCACCGCTGCTCGAAGCCGCCCTGATGGCGTCCTCGGTCGCGGGACTGTGGCTGCTTCCCGCCGGCTGGGCGGCGGACGCGCGGGAGGACGAGGAGGGCACCTCCCGGCTGCGCGTCCTGACCCGCGCCTGGCCGGTGTATGTCACGGGCGCGGCGAGCCTGTCGCTGCTCGCCCTCGCCGAACTCGTCCTGCCCGCCCTGCTGGAGCAGCGCGGCATCGGCGTCGGCTGGTCCGGCCCGCTGCTCACGGTGATGTCGGTGACCTCGGCCGTCGGCGCGTTCCTGTACGGGCTGCGGTCCTGGCCGGGGCGGCTGCGGACGCGCAGCCTGGTGCTGATGTGCGGGATGTCGGCGGCGCTGATCCTGCTCGCGCTGATACCCGCAGCCCCTGGGGTCGCCGCCGCGCTGGCCGTGGCCGGCCTGCTCCAGTCGGGCGCCATGCTCACCCGCAACCTGTCCCTGCGCGAGGCACTCCCGCCGGGCGCCCTGGCCGCCGGCTACTCGGTCATGTACGCGGCCGTCGGCGCGGGTTACGCCGCCACCGGCTCCCTGGCCGGAGCCCTGCTCGACGTCGTCGCCCCCTCGACGGCGATCCTGGCGGGCGTGGCCCTGACCCTGGTGCTCACGGCGATCGGCTGGTGGGGCGAGCGACGTGCCGAGGCACGCGCGGGCGGTTCAGCGGGTGACGCCGACACCGCAGTAGCGCTCGGCGCCGCCGCCGGAGCGGAACGTCCGCCGGTACGCGGTGGGGGTGACCCCGAGCGCCGCCTGTAGGTGCTGGCGCATCGACTGGGCCGTGCCGAAGCCCGCGTCCCGGGCCACCTGGTCGACGGAGAGGTCGGTGGACTCCAGCAGGTGCCGGGCGCGTTCGACGCGCTGCTGCGTGAGCCACTGGCCGGGGCTGATGCCGACCTCCTCGCGGAAACGGCGGGTGAAGGTGCGCACCGACATGGACTCCTGCTCGGCCATGTCCCGCAGCTGGATCGGCTCGTGCAGCCGGCCCAGCGCCCAGGCGCGGGCGGCGGTCGTGGTGGCCAACTGGGGGTCCGGCACGGGCCGGTGGATGTACTGCGCCTGACCGCCGTCGCGGTGCGGCGGTACGACCGTGCGGCGGGCCACCTCGTTGGCGATCGCGGTGCCGTGGTCGCGGCGCACGATGTGCAGGCACAGGTCGATCCCGGCGGCGACGCCCGCCGAGGTCAGCACGTCGCCGTCGTCCACGAACAGCACGTCCGCGTCCACCTTGATCCGCGGGAACACCCGCTGGAAGCGTTCGGCGTCGGCCCAGTGCGTGGCCGCCGGGCGGCCGTCCAGGTAGCCGGCGGCGGCCAGGACGTAGCCGCCGGTGCAGATGGCGGCGAGCCGGGTGCCAGGGCGGATGTGGGCGAGCGCGGCGGCGAGTTCGTCGGTCAGCACGCCCTCGTCGAAGACCGGGCCGAGCTCGTACGACGCCGGGACGACGACCGTGTCGGCGGTGGCCAGGACCTCCGGGCCGTGGGGCACGTGGATGTGGAAGTCGGCGTCCGTCTCGACCGGGCCGGGCGGCCGGATCGAGCAGGTGAGGACCTCGTAGAGGTGGCGTCCCTCGGCGTCCTTCGGACGGCCGAAGATGCGGTGCGGGATGCCCAGCTCGAAGGGGAGCAGCCCGTCGAGGGCGAGGACGACGACGCGATGCGGGTGGAGCGCGGTCCGATCCATGGCCCGATCCTAACCAATGCTGGCCTTCGGGCCACTCGATGAAGGAGAACGCGGAACGGAAGCTTTATGTCGTGACCCAGACAAGCGAAGCCGCAGCCGCCATACAGGCCCCGCCCGCCAGGAAGCGGAACCGCATCCACCGGGCGTGGTTCGTCGCCGCCGTCACCTTCGTCACGATCGTCGGCGCGGCGGCCTTCCGCTCGCTGCCCGGCCTGCTCATCGACCCGCTGCACCAGGAGTTCGGCTGGTCGCGCGGCACCATCGGCGCCGCTGTCTCCGTCAACCTCGCGCTGTACGGGCTCACCGCGCCGTTCGCGGCGGCGCTGATGGACCGCTTCGGCATCCGCAAGGTGGTCGCGGTCGCGCTGACCGTGATCTCGATCGGCTCGGGCCTGACCGTCTGGATGACGGCGGCCTGGCAGCTGATGCTGTGCTGGGGCCTGCTGGTCGGACTGGGCTCCGGTTCGATGGCCCTCGCCTTCGCCGCGACCGTCACCAACCGCTGGTTCACCGAGCGGCGCGGCCTGGTCAGCGGCATCCTCACCGCCGGCTCCGCCTCCGGCCAGCTGATCTTCCTGCCGCTGCTGTCCTGGATGGTCGAGACGTACGACTGGCGTCCGGCCGCCGTGACGGTCGCCCTCGCGGCCCTCGCGGTCGTCCCGTTCGTCTGGCTGCTGCTGCGCGACCACCCGGCCGACGTGGGCGTGAAGCCGTACGGCGCGAGCGCGTTCGTACCGAAGCCGCAGCCGGTCACCGGTGCCGCCCGACGCGCCCTCACGGTCCTGTCCTCCGCCGTCCGCACCGGCCCCTTCTGGCTACTGGCCGGCACCTTCGCGATCTGCGGCGCCTCCACCAACGGCCTGATCCAGACCCACTTCGTGCCCGCGGCGCACGACCACGGCATGCCCATCACGGCGGCGGCCTCGCTGCTCGCGGTCATCGGCGTGTTCGACGTGGTCGGCACGATCGCCTCCGGCTGGTTCACCGACCGCTTCGAACCGCGCCGTCTGCTCGCCGTCTACTACGCCCTGCGCGGCATCTCGCTCCTGTTCCTGCCCATGCTGCTGGCGCCGAGCGTGCACCCGCCGATGATCTTCTTCATCGTCTTCTACGGCCTCGACTGGGTCGCCACCGTCCCGCCCACCCTGGCCCTGTGCCGGGAGCAGTACGGCGAGGACAGCGCCATCGTCTTCGGCTGGGTGCTCGCCTCCCACCAGGTGGGCGCGGCCCTCGTCGCCTTCCTCGGCGGCGTGGCACGGGACGCGTTCGGCTCCTACGACATGGTCTGGTACGCCTCCGGCGCCCTGTGCGCGGCGGCCGCCCTGATGGCCCTGGTGATCAGGCGCCGACCGGCGGCCGTGGCGGCGGTGGTGCCGGCCTGAGGCCCTTGGTCACCCGTCGAGTCGCCTGAACTTCCCCCGATGGAACATCAGCGGTCCGTCGGGGGCCTCGCCCGTGTCCAGGGCGTCCACCCGGCCGACCACGATGAGGTGGTCGCCGCCGGTGTGCACGGCCTGGATCGTGCAGTCGATCCAGGCGGCGGTCCCGGTCAGGCGCGGGGAGCCGGAGACCGGCGCGGCGTCGTAGGGGACGCCGGCGAACTTGTCCGCGCCGCTCACCGCGAAGCCGCGGCACAGCTCGCCCTGGGCGGCGTTCAGGACGTTGACGCAGAAGACGCCTGCGCGGGCGATGCGTGGCCAGGTCGTCGACGTACGGCCCACCATGAAGATGACGAGGGGCGGGTCGAGGGAGAGGGAGGCGAAGGACTGGCAGGCGAAGCCGGCCGGGGAGTCCTCGCCCTCGGCGGCCGGGGCGGTGATCACGGTCACCCCGGTCGCGAAGTTCCCGAGCACGCGCCGGAACTCGTCCTGGGCGACCGGCGCCCGTTCGTCCTCGCCGACGCACCGCAACGTTGGGCGCGGCAGCGTCTCCACGGGCCCGGGGGCCGACCTGAGGTACCGGACGGCGGCGGCCGCCGCCCCTGCGTGTCCCATCACCCCTCCATTGAAGCTGACGGTGTGTCAGATGGGAAGGGTGGCGGCAGGCTCGGCGCGGGCACCTTCGTAGGCTGCGTCCATGGGGTGGGGGAACATGCGCGAACGAGTCGGTGACGGCGGGCTGTACTGGACGTCCGCCGATCGCAGTGCGGCGGCCGCGCTGAGCGGGGCCCAGGTTCCGGCGGCCGGGCTGCTGCTGTGGATCGAGAGCTTCGGCCGCGACGACTACGGCGCCGGGAACGGCGGTGCCCTCGGCGGGCTCTGCCTCCTGGTCGGCGTCCCGCTGTTGCTGCCCGTGGTGGGCATGGCGCTGACGTTCGTCCTGACCCTGCCCTCGGTGGTGCTCGCCCGCCTCGCCACGCGGCGCCTGGGCGGCCCCTCCTGGCTCTGGCACCTGGTGGCCCCGGTCGCTCCGGCTCTCGTCTGGGGCACGGTGACCGCCCTGCCGTTCTCCTGGCCGCTCACCACGACGGTCGGGGTCCTGACCGCGCTGGGCGTCCTGCCCACGCTCGGCGTCGCCTACGTCCGCGGGCGCAGCTGGCTGCCGGGGGGTGTCTGGTGGCGCGCGGCGCTCGGCTCGGCCGGCCTGTTCGTCCTGGCCTTCGGTGGCGGGGTGCTGGCCACCGAGAGCGGCCTGATCAAGCAGTACGAGCCCCCGAAGCTCAGCGCCGCCCGGCTCGTGGGGGAGTGGCACGGCCCGCACGGGGCGGTCCTGCGGCTGGGCCCGGACGGGCACGCGGAGGCCACCGGGCTGCCGGCCGAGCCTCCCGTCGACGACTGGCCGGAAAAGGAGTTCGTCCGGTGCGACGGCACCGGCACCTGGGCCCGCGAGGACGGCGAGAGCGACGGCGGCCGTGAGGGCATCGGCCTGCGTCTGAAGGGGGACTGCGGAGACGAGACCCACTGGTCCTTCGGCGGCAGCGTGGACGCCCCCGAACTCTTCGTGATCTTCGGCGAACTGGACGGGGGCGAACCCACGATCCTCCGGCCGGCCCGGAGCTGAGCCGTACCGCCCCCGACCGCCGCGCTCACCGCCCCCGGAACTCCGCCTCCCTGCGCTCCACGAACGCCCGCAGTCCTTCCCGGGCGTCCTCGGTCGTCATGTTGATCTCCTGCGCGGCGGCCTCGGCGGCGAAGGCGGACGCCCGGTCGCCGTCGAGGGACGCGTTGACGAGCTGCTTGGTCAGGGCGAGCGCCCGGGTCGGCCCGGCCGCCAGCCGGGTCGCCCACTCCCGGGCCGTCTTGTCCAACTCCCCGTCCGGCACGACCCGGTTGACGAGGCCCAGCCGCTCCGCCTCCGGCGCGGTCAGCGCGTCCCCGAAGAACATCAACTCCTTGGCCCGCTGCGGGCCGATCAGCCGGGGCAGGAGGTAGGCGCCGCCGGCGTCCGGTACGAGCCCGCGTCGTACGAACACCTCGATGAACCGGGCGGATTCGGCGGCCAGTACGAGATCGCAGGCGAACGCGAGATGGGCGCCGAGCCCGGCAGTCGTGCCGTTGACGGCGGCGATCACCGGTTTCTCGCAGTCCAGCACGGCCGCGATCAGCCGCTGGGCACCCAGCCGCAGCGTGCGCGCCACATCGCCGGGGATCCGCTCCCCGGCACCGGCCCCGGCACCGGCCCCGGCACCGGCACCGCCGCCCCGCAGATCCGCGCCCGCGCAGAAACCGCGTCCCGTCCCCGTGAGGACCACGGCCCCCACGTCCGGGTCGGTGGAGGCCTCCGACAGCAGCCGGACGACCTCCTCCCGCTGGTCCGGCGTCAGGGCGTTGAGGGCCTCCGGGCGGTTGAGGGTCAGGTGCGCGACCCGCTCGAACCGCACCTGCACCACCTGGGCGGTCACCGGCACACCACCAGCGCGTCCAGCGCCACCGCGCCCTGCCCCCGCGGCAGCACCATGAGCGGATTGATGTCCAGCTCCGCGATGTCGTCCCCGAGTTCCAGCGCCATGCGCTGCACCCGCAGGACGACCTCCACGAGCCCGTCGACGTCGGCGGGCGGCCGCCCGCGCACCCCGTCCAGCAGCGCCCGCCCGCGCAGTTCGGCGAGCATGTCCCGGGCCTGCTCCTCGCCGAACGGCGGCACGCGGACGGCGGCGTCCCGCAGCACCTCGACGAGGACCCCGCCCAGCCCGACGGTCACGGTCGGCCCGAACAGCGCGTCGTGCGTGGCGCCGACGACCATCTCCACGCCCCGCTCGACCATCTGGCACACCAGGACGCCGTCCAGACAGACTCCCTCGTAGCGGGCGATGTCGGTCAGCTCGCGGTAGGCGTCCCGCACCTGGCTGGCCGAGGTCAGCCCGATCTTCACCAGGCCCAGCTCGGTCTTGTGGGCGATCTGCGCACCGGACGCCTTCATCACCACGGGGTAACCGACCTGCGCGGCCGCCCGGACGGCCGCCGCCGCGCTGGTGACCAGCTGCTCACGGGGCACCCGGATGCCGTACGCGCGCAGCAGCTGCTTGGCCGCGTGCTCGCTCAGCTGCTGTCCCGGCCGCATCAGGTCCCGGACCTTGCGGAACGACGGGGAGGGGGTGCGGGGCGCCTCGTCGAAGGGGGAGCGGTAGGAGCGGACGAAGCGGTGGTGGTCGAGGTAGGCGCGGACGGCGGTGAGGCAGTTGCCGACGGTGCGGAAGGTGGCCACGCGGGAGGAGCCGAGCAGCACCTCGCGGTACGCCGGCTCGGTGCCGACCGGCGATCCCCACACCACGCATACCAGCTTGTCGGTGTGCTCCGCCGCGTCGACCAGGTCCCGCACGAGCCGGTCGCTCAGCGGCGGGAAGGGGCCGGTGACCGGACAGATCAGGACCCCCACCTCCGGGTCGTCGAGGATCGAGTCGATGATCTTCCGCCCGCGTTCGTCCCCGACCGGATGCCCCCCGTTGTCGACGGGGTTGGCCACGCTCAGGTACTCGGGTATCCACTGGTGCAGCTCGGCCTGCCGGGCCTCGGACAGGACCGGGAGCCTCAGGCCCGCCCCGGTGGCCAGGTCGGCGACGTGCGCGCCCGTGCCGCCCGAGATCGAGTAGACGACCACGCCCTCGGCGCGCGGCGGCCGGGCCCGCGCCAACAGGGCGGCGGTGTCCTGGAGTTCGTCGAGCCCGTCGACCCGGACGACGCCGAACTGCCGCATCGCCGCGTCCACCACGTCGTCGGCCCCGGTCAGCTTGCCGGTGTGCGAGGCGGCGGTCCGGGCGCCGACCTCCGTGCGGCCCACCTTGACGGCGACGACCGGCACCTGGCGGCGGGCGGCGCGGTCGGCGGCGAGCAGGAAGGATCGGCCGTCCTTGAGGCCCTCGACGTAGCAGGCGATGGCGCCGACCTCGGGCCGCTCGGCGAAGTACGAGATGAAGTCGGCGGTCTCCAGATCGGCCTCGTTGCCGGTCGGGGCCCAGTGGGAGAGCCGGATGCCGAGCTCCTGGAGGGCGAAGACGGGGCGCCCCTGGTGCCCGGACTGGGTGATGAGCGCGATCGCCGGGCCCTGGAGGTCCTCCCGGAACCGCTCGAAGGCGTTCAGGTTGGTGTTCGGCCCGAGCAGCCGGAGCCCCGACCGCCGGACGGCGGCCGCGAGCCGTGCCTGCGCCTCGGCCCCTTCCTCGCCCGTCTCCGCGAACCCGGAGGCGAAGGCGACGGCGAACCTCACCTTGGCCTCGGCGAGTTCCTCGACCACCGGGAGGGGGTCGGCGACCAGCAGTACGGCGAGGTCGATCTGCTCGGGCAGTTCGGCGACCGAACGGGAGCAGGGGATGCCGAACACGGACGGCCGGGTGGGATGCACGGGGTGCACCCGCGCCCCCACCCGGGCGGCCCAGTCGAGGAGTTGCCGGGTGATCCCGGTGTTCGGCCGGCCCTCCGTGTCCGAGGCGCCGATCACGGCGACGGACCCGGGCCGGAAGAAGCGCTCCAGATCCGGGACGTCCGAGTAGAGCGGCCGCCCGCTCACGTCCAGGTCGTCCACGTCGGCCGCCCGGCCGTGGACGGCGGGCCCGGGGTGCTGCTCGCCGCAGGCGATGACCCGGGCCCGGCGGGAGTCGGTGGTGAGGGTGCCGTGGGTTGATCCAAGCATCGTTTCCGCCCGCTCCTGTGTGACTGCTCATTTAACTGACACAGTGTCAGATTACTGAACTGACGCTGTGTCAGGAACTGGTCTGCGCGGGCAAAGTTCGCACCCGGCGCGAAGGGGGCGGCCGGACGCCCGTGGTGCGGGCGGCCGGATCAGAGCGCGGCGAGCACCTCTTTCGCCACTCGCTCGCCCGAGCGCACCGCACCGTCCATGTACCCGTTCCAGTACGTGGAGGTCTCCGTACCGGCCCAGTGGATCCCGCCCACCGGCTCGCGCAGCGCGTCCCCGTACCCGGTCAGCACACCCGGCGGCGCGTACGCGACCGGGCCGCCCCGCGAGAAGCCCTCGTTGTCCCAGCGCTGCACGACGAAGTGGGTGGGGGACTTCGCCCGGTCCCCGAAGTAGTTCGCGTAGTCCTTCAGCACGGCGGCCCTGATGTCGTCCGTGCTCGCCGCGTCGTACGCCCGCATCTCGTCGCCCTCGATGAAGCCCATCAGCGCGCCGTACGACCCGTCGAGCGGCGAGTTGTCGAAGGTCGACCGGACGACACCGGTGTCGCTGACCGCCTGCCCGTTCAGGCCGTCGGCCCGCCAGAAGGGGGTGTCGTACACGGCGATCGCCTTGCCGACCGACCCCATCGGCAACCGCTGGCACAGCTGGTCGCGGGTGGCGGGCAGCAGCGGGTCGTAGGAGATGCGCGCGGCCAGCGGCGGCGGCACCGCGACGACCACCCGGCTCGCCGTCACGGTGATCCCGTCCGCGGTGACCAGGTACGCGCCGCCCGACCGTACGACGGACCGCACCGGCGCGCCCAGCACCACCCGGTCCCCGAGCGTCGCCGCCAGCTTGATCGGCACCTGCTGGGAGCCGCCGACGAAGCGGGAGTCCTGGGCGCCGTTCGCGGTGTCGGTGAGGCGCTCCAGGGTGCCGGCCGTGGACTCGTTGCCGGCCGCGGCGATGTAGTACAGCACGTACAGGAGGGAGAGTTCGCGCGGCTGCGCCGAGAAGATCGACGTACAGGCCACGTCGAGCAGGAACTTGGCCGAGGGCACGACGGCGTGGGCGTTCAGCCAGCTCTCGAAGGTCTGCCGGTCCCACTCGGCGGCCTTGGCGGCGGTCCAGGGCGCGTCGACCGGCACCTGCTTGGCCATGCCGTCGAGCTGGGACTGCACGATCGCGGCGTTCGCGAGTCCGGCCGCGTCCACGGGCGGCACGGAACCGAGGATGCCGTCCGTCGCGTACGGCGTCCGCTTCCCGTCCTTGTAGAGCAGGTTCTTGCCCGCGTTGTACGTCGGGAACGTCGCCACGCCGAGCGAGTCGGCGAGGGCCCTGAGGCGGTCCTGGGTGGGGCCGATGAACTCGCCGCCGCCCTCGGTGACGCCGCCGTTCGCGAGCTTCAGGTTCACCACCCGCCCGCCGACCCGGTCCCGTGCCTCCAGGACGACCACGGACCGGCCGCCCGCCACCAGGTCGCGGGCCGCGGTGAGTCCGGCCAGCCCGCCCCCGACGACACAGACGTCGGCGGTGCGGGTGGCGGCCGCGGACGCCGCAGAGGCGGCCGTGGCGGCGGTGGCGGAGAGGCCGGCGGCCCCGGCCGCGCCGCCGAGCAGGGAGCGCCGGGAGAGCCGGGGAGACCGGGGGAGCTGTCTTTCGCGTGCCACGTGCGTCCTCCGTCGGGGCGAGAGGGGGTGGAGCCGGAAAGTTGAGCGGTGCTCACATTCTGACCCCGCACGAGGGCGCCGTACAGCTCTCGCGCCACAACTGACTCCGAAGTAACGAGATGTGCACGTAGGCGAGTTGAGGTGTCCTACGTCAGACCGGGAGTCGGGACAGTGACTCTCCGGCACCCTTCGCCAGCGCCTTCGCGATCTTCTCCGCGTCGATCGCCAGCTCGCGGAACATGCCGCTGATGGGGTTGGTGAAGCCGGTGAAGTACAGGCCGGGGGCGTTCTGCGGGCTGCGCGCCCCGTGCACGACCGGTCTGCCCCGGCCGTCGAGCACGTCCAGGTGACCGACGAGGTCCTCCAGGCCGCGGACGTAGCCGGTGGCCGCGACGACGGCGTCCGGTTCGACGCGGGTGCCGTCGGCGAGGACGACCTTGCCGTCCTCGAAGGAGTCCACGGCGGCGACCACCTCGACCCGCCCCTTGCGCACGGCGTCGATCAGACCGACGTCCAGGACCGGGACCGCCCCCGCCTTCGCGCGGGAGTACAGGCCGGTGTCGGGACGCGGCAGCCCGTGCGCCGACAGGTCCGGCACACTGATCCTGGCCTGCGCCCTGCACAACCGGTCGACGAGCCCCACGGGCAGCCGCCGGATCAGCATGGCGGAGTACTGCGAGGCCCACCCCGCGGTGGACCGGCGCACGATGTGCGGAGTCGTACGGACGCTCAGGCGCACCCGCGCCGCGCCCCCCTCCACCAGGTCCACGGCGATCTCGGCGCCCGTGTTGCCGACGCCGACCACGAGGACGTCCCGCCCGGCGTAGGGCTCGGCGTTCCGGTACCGGCCGGCGTGCAGGAACTCGCCGCCGTACCCGTCCAGGCCCGGCCAGTCGGGCAGGCGCGGGGTGTGGTTGAAGCCGGTGGCCACGACGACCGCGCCACCGGTCAGCTCGCGCCCGCCGGAGGCGTGCAGCAGCCAGCCCGTGCCGTCGTCCGTACGCTCCACGCGCGACACCTCGACACCGGTGACGATCTCCAGCTCGTGGTGCTCGGCGTACTTCTCCAGGTAGCGCACCACGTCGTCGCGGGCCACCCACCGCCCGAACCGGCGCGGCATCGGCAGCCCCGGCAGGGCGGACAGCCGGCGGGTGGTGTGCAGGCGGAGCCGGTCGTAGTGGCGTCGCCAGGAGGCGCCGACCCCGTCGGACTTCTCCAGGACGACTGCCCGTATGCCCCGGGCCCGCAGCGCGTACGCGACGGCCAGTCCGCCCGGGCCGCCGCCGATGACGTAGACGGGGCGGTCGGCGGGGTGTCCTGCGGGGATACGGGAGTTGGCCATGAGCGGGAGCGTAATCACATCGCAGGTTGATGGGTCTCGGTCAAGACCGGAATTGGTTGCGGATTGATCACGCCTGTAGGAGGAGTGCGGGGGACCGGTGA
>NZ_JADDRL010000069.1 GCF_021538895.1 Streptomyces olivochromogenes
GGCGCCGGCCGGGTCGCGCGTACGCCCCGCCGCGAGGAGGCCGTGCGGCGGGGCGTACGGATGTGGGGGCGTGGGGTTCGGTCCGTGTCGAGGGTGGCCGGGTCGGAGCCGAAGCGCTGGTTCTTGTTGTGCGTGCTGGAGGAGTTCGAGGTCGTGTACGCCTGGGCGGCGGTGTCACGGGGTGTCTCGCACGTGCGGGCCCGGGCCGGGGTGTACGGGTGTGGGGGCGCGGGGTTCAGCCCATGTCGAGGGCGGCCGGGGCGGGGCCGAAGCGCCAGTTCTCGTTCAGCGCGCTGGAGGAGGTCGAGGTCGTACACGCGGACGTACCTACCGACTGATGCCGGCCGGCGAGGCGGGCGGGGGCGGCGTCGGGTGCGTGCTCGGCGGGGTCGCTGTCGGGTGGCTGCCCGGGGAAGGGCGTCACGGGGTGTCGCTCGCGTGCGGGCCCGGGCCGGGTCGCGCGCGTACGCCCCGCCGCGAGGAGGCCGTGCGGCGGGGCGTACGGGTGTAGGGGCGCGGGGGTCAGCCCATGTCGAAGGCGGCCGGGTCGGGGCCCAGGCGTCGGTCCTCGTTGAGTGCGCTGATCGCCGCGAGGTCCTCGGTGTCCAGGCTGAAGTCGAAGACGTCGATGTTCTCGCGGATCCGGGACGGGGTCACCGACTTCGGGATCACGATGTTGCCCAGCTGCAGGTGCCAGCGCAGCACGATCTGGGCCGGGGTGCGGTTGTGCTTCTGCGCGATCGCGACGATCGCCGGTACCTCCAGCAGGCCCCTGCCCTGGCCGAGCGGCGACCAGGCCTCGGTGGCGATGCCCTGCTCCGCGTGGAAGTCACGGGAGCCGTGCTGCTGCAGGTGCGGGTGCAGCTCGATCTGGTTGACCGCCGGGATGACCGACGTCTCGGCGATCAGCCGCTCCAGGTACTCCGGAAGGAAGTTGGAGACGCCGATCGCGCGGACCCGGCCGTCGGACAGGAGCTTCTCGAAGGCCTTGTAGGTGTCGACGTACTTGCCACGGGACGGCAGCGGCCAGTGGATCAGGTAGAGGTCCAGGTACTCCAGGCCCAGCTTCGCCAGCGACGTGTCGAAGGCGCGCAGCGTGGCGTCGTACCCCTGGTCGCTGTTCCAGAGCTTGGTGGTGACGAAGATGTCCTCGCGGGGCAGGCCGGAGGCGGCGATGGCCTTGCCGGTGCCCTCTTCGTTGCCGTAGATCGCCGCTGTGTCGATGCTGCGGTACCCGGCCTCCAGCGCGGTGGCGACGGCCTGTTCGGCCTCGTCGTCCGGCACCTGCCAGACGCCGAAGCCCAGCTGGGGCATCTCGACGCCGTTGTTGAGGATTTTCGGGGGGACCTTGCTGCTCACGAGCTCTTGATCCTTCGGTTGGCGAACAGGTGGTGCTCTTATCGTCAACGATCACGGGCCGTGATGCATTCCTGACTGCCGAATCCGCCGGATCCGCCGAATCCGCCGGAACTGACTGACGAGTCAGTCACGGGAAGGGCTTGGCCGAGAGCATCCGATGTTTTCAGGGTTTTCGGTCCGGACCATTGACCGCGGCCCGTCCTCTCGGGACTCTGTATCGCGCCACCGAACGCGTCACTGAACCACATGCACACATGTGAACGACGCGCATATCGGCGCCTGTCTGCGCTCCGAGACCCCCCACCCTCAGGAAAGCAGGTACGTACACATGAACGAGACCCTGCCCGAGGCCTTCCCGGCGGAACGAGCCGTTCTGGAGACATCGGATGACAATGCCTGGCAAAGCCCTGGATACACGGTCGTCGAGACCGCGCTCGAAGTGACCGCCTACGCCCTCGGCGACCTCCCGGGCGCCGGCGGCTCCGCCCGGGCCGGGGCGATCCCCGCGCCCGCCGCCCGGCGCCCCGCGCCGTGACCGCGCCCGTCCGCGCCGAGAGCACCGCGTCCCCGTGGCCCGCAGCCGAGTTCACCGCCCGGCTGCGCGCCGTCACCGCCGAGCGCTATCACGACCGGCACCCCTTCAACCTCCGGATGCACCAAGGTGAGTTGACCCCGGCCGAGGTGCGCCGCTGGATCGCCAACCGGTTCCACTACCAACGGCACATCCCCGTCAAGGACGCGCTGATCCTCGCCAAGCTGGAGAGGCCCGTACTGCGCCGCGCCTGGCTGCGCCGCATCCGTGACCACGACGGATCGACCGAGGGCGAGGGCGGCATCGAGCGCTGGCTGCGGCTCGGCGAGGCGGCCGGTCTGGCCCGGGACGAACTGTGGGACACCTCCCGGGTGCTGCCCGGGGTGCGGCTCGCGGTGGAGCGGTACGTCACCTTCTGCGGCCGGCGCCCCGCGCTGGACGCGGTCGCCGCCTCCCTCACGGAGCTGTCCGCGCCCGACCTGATGCGCACCCGTATCGCCGCGTTCGAACGCCATTACCCGTGGATCGACCCGGCCGGCCTCGCCTACTTCCGCACCCGTGTCGGCCAGGGCGCCCGGGACGGCGAGGAGGCCCTCGCCCTGGTCCTGGCCTGGGCCCGCACCCGCCCGCAGCAGGAACGGGCGGTGGCCGCGCTGGCCTTCAAGTGCGACGTGCTGTGGGCGCTGCTCGACTCCGTCGACCGGGGCGACGGCGGTGCCGGAGGCGTGCCATGACCTGGCGTCCCGCCCTGTCCCGCGGGGTCGTCCTGCGCCGGGACCGGGTGCGCGGCACCGACCTCCTGCTGCTGCCGGAACGGGTCGTCGTCCTGCACGGCGGGGCGGGCGGCGTGCTGCGGCTGTGCGACGGCAGCCGGAACGTGCCGGAGATCGTCGCCGAGCTGCGCGCGGCGTTCCCCGGAGCCCCCGTCGGCGCCGACGTCCCCTGGTTCCTCGCGGCGCTGCGGAAGGAGGGCTGGCTGACATGACCCCGGACCCCCCGTGGGCCCTGCTCGCCGAGCTCACGCACGGCTGCCCGCTGCGCTGCGGGTACTGTTCCAACCCCGTCGAACTGATCGGTCGGTCAAGAGAGCTGACCGCCGCGCAGTGGGCGGACGTGTTCCGGCAGGCCGGTGACCTGGGTGTCGTCCAGACCCATCTGTCCGGCGGCGAGCCGCTGCTCAGACGCGATCTGCCGGAGCTCGTCGCCGCCGCCGACACCGCGGGCCTCTACACCCAGCTGGTCACCAGCGGGCTGGGGCTGAGCGAGCGGCGGCTGGCCGGGCTCGTGTCGGCCGGACTGCGCAGCGTCCAGCTCTCCGTGCAGCACGCGGAGCCGGCCGCCGCCGAACGCATCGCGGGCGCCCGGTCGTTCGCGGCCAAGGAGCGCGCCGCCCGGCTGATCCGCGCGGCCGGGCTGCCCTTCGGGCTGAACATCGTCCTGCACCGCGCCAACCTCGACGCGCTGGACGAGCTGATCACCCTCGGCGTGTCCTGGGGCGCCGACCGGATCGAGCTCGCCCACACCCAGTTCCACGGCTGGGCCCTGCGCAACCGCGCGGCCCTGCTGCCCACACCGGCACAGGTCGAGCGGGCCCGCACCACGGTCGCCCGCCGGCGCCGGGAGCTCGGCGGCACACCGGAGCTGGTCTGGGTCGCCCCGGACCTGGTGGACGCCACGGCGAAACCCTGCATGGGCGGCTGGGGCAGGGTCTCGCTCACCGTCGCACCCGACGGCACGGTCCTGCCCTGCCCGGCCGCGGCCGCCCTGCCCGGACTCGATCCGCCGAACGTCACCGACCGCAGACTCGCCTGGATCTGGCACGAGTCCGCGGCCTTCAACGCCTTCCGCGGCGAGTCCTGGATGCCCGAACCCTGCCGCGGCTGCGCCCTGCGCGCCGCCGACCACGGCGGCTGCCGGTGCCAGGCGTACGCGCTCACCGGTGACGCGACGCGCACCGACCCGGCCTGCCGCCACGCCCCCGACCACCACCTCGTACGCGACCTCGTGCACGGACCGCGCGAGACGTCCGCGTACGCGTACCGAGAAGGAGGACCATGAGACGCCGACGCCTGCGGGCGGCGCTGACGGCCGTCGCGCTCGCCGCCACCGCCCTGGCCGCGCTGCCCTCGGTGACCTCGACGCCGGCCGCCGCCGCGCCCCGCCGCGGCGCTCCCGCGCCGGCCGTGCACGAGGCCGAGGACGCGGTCATCGGCCAGGGCACCGTCGACTCCGACCACACCGGCTACACCGGCACCGGATTCGTCAACTACGGCAATCTGAGCGGCAGTTACGTCGAGTTCACGGTCACCGCCGACCAGCCGGGCACCGAGCCGCTCGCGTTCCGCTTCGCCAACGGCAGCGCCGCCGACCGGCCCCTGGACGTCAACGTCAACGGCGTCACGGTCGCGCGCGGCCTGTCCTTCCCGGGCGACGGCTCGTGGACGAGCTGGCGGACCCGGACCGTCGACGCGGCGCTGCGGCAGGGCACCAACACGATCCGCGCGACCGCCGTGAGTACCGGCGGCGGCCCCAATCTCGACTCGCTGACCGTGGGCCGGCCCACCGCCGTCACCGACTGGTCGGCCGCCATGGTCGACTCCACCACCGCTCGCTACACGCCGACCACGATCGGCGGCTGGTCGTACCCCGTCGGCCTGTACCTCTACGGCCAGTACCTCGTCTACCAGCGCACCCACAACGCCCGCTACCTGTCCTTCATCAAGAGCTACGTCGACCGGTTCGTGGCGAGCGACGGCTCGATCGGCCAGAGCTTCAACAACCTCGACAGCATGCAGGCGGGACGGCTGCTGACGATCCTGCACCACGAGACCGGCCAGGACCGCTACCGGATCGCGGCGAAGAAGATCCGCGACCGCCTCGACAGCTACCCGCGCACCCAGGACGGCGGCTTCTGGCACGCCGACTCCAGCAGCCGCGCCCACCAGTTGTGGGCCGACGGCGTCTACATGGTCAACCCGTTCCTCGTCGAGTACGGCAGGGAGTTCCACGACGCCGGCCACGCCGACGACGAGGCCGCCCGGCAGCTCGCCGTCTACGGCGGTCATCTCCAGGTGGGCAACGGCCTGTTGAAGCACGCCTACGACGAGTCGCGCACCGCCTCATGGTCCGACCAGGCCACCGGCCTCGCCCCCGAGCACTGGTGCCGCGCCGTCGGCTGGTACTCCATGGCGATCGTCAACGTGCTCGACGCCCTCCCGGCCGACCACCCGCGCCGAACCGCGCTGCTGGGCATCCTGAAACGACTCGCCGCCGGCCTGGAGCACTACCAGGACCCGGCCACCGGACGCTGGTTCCAGGTGATGGACAAGGGCGAACGCGGCGACAACTGGACCGAGACCTCCTGCTCCAGCATGTTCACCTACGCCCTCTCGCGCGGCGCCCAGCAGGGCTACCTCGACGCGCACTACGCGAGCGTCGCCGAACGCGGCTACCAGGGCGTCCTGCAGAAGATCTCGCTCGGTCCGGACGGCCGTACCGAACTCACCGACATCTCGATCGGCACCAACGTCGGCGACTACGCCTACTACATCGGCCGCACCCGGGCCACCAACGACTTCCACGGCCTCGGCGCCTTCCTGATCATGAACGAACAGCTGCGCGCCCGGCCCCGCACGCCCACTTCTTCGGAGCAGCCATGACCCCCACCCGCAGGACCCTGCTGGGCGCGGCCCTGACCGGCGCGACCGCCGCCGTCGGCCTGCCCGCCACCCCGGCGAGCGCCGCCTCCTGGCAGCTGAAGTGGTCGCCGTCCGCGAGCGCCGACGGTCTCGGCGCCTTCGAGACGATCGAGGACGACCGCGCGAACTCGCACCCCGCCGGACACCCCCACATCCGCCCCGAGGGCAACAACTGGCGGTTCACCATGCACAGGGTGGACCGGGACACCATGACCGACCGGCAGCGCCAGGAGGTCACCGGGCTGCGCACCTCGCCCGGCAGCTATCTGAAATGGCTGCCGGGACAGACCTGGCGGCTGACCTACTCGATGTACATCCCGAGCTCGCTGAAGGCCACGACCACCTTCACGCACATCATGCAGATGAAGCAGCCCGGCAACGGCAGCTCGCCGATCGTCGTGCAGTCCCTGCGTAGGGTCAACGGCGCCCAGACCATCGAGCTCCAGCTGCCGATCTCCGGGACCCTGGTCGGTCGTACCTCCCTGGATCCGCTGCACGACCGGTGGACCGACGTCGACTTCCAGATCAAGGTCGGCAACGGCACGTCCGGCTCGGTGCGCTGGATCCTCAAGAGCGGCGGCACGACCCTGATCGACAAGGCGCGCACCGGCGTCGACACCTTCCTGGCCGACCGCGTGCGCCCGAAGTGGGGCATCTACCGCTCCCTCGGCGACAGTTCCGGCTCGCTCCAGGACTGCCACCTGCTCCTCACCG
The DNA here is from genome assembly GCF_021538895.1 of Streptomyces olivochromogenes. GTDB lineage: Bacteria > Actinomycetota > Actinomycetes > Streptomycetales > Streptomycetaceae > Streptomyces > Streptomyces olivochromogenes_A. Next base: position 6,304 of record NZ_JADDRL010000069.1, read on the forward strand.
ATCTGCGCGGCTACCAACTCGTCTGAGGAGAAGGCCCGATGACACCCCCACGCGCCCCGCGCCGAGCCCTCTTACTCGCGTGCCTCGGCTTCCTCGTCGCGCTCGGCCTGTCCCACCCTCCGGCCGTGGCCGCCCCCGCGTCCCCCGCCGCCGCGTCCACCGTCCACTCGACCGCGGCCGTCTACGACGTCCGCTCCTACGGCGCCAAGGGCGACGGCTCGGCCAACGACACGCCCGCCGTGCAGAAGGCCGTCGACGCGGCGAGCGCCGCCGGCGGCGGAACCGTGCTGGTGCCCGCGCCCGGCACCTACAAGTCCAAGAACACGATCCACATGAAGAGCCGTGTGACGCTCCAGGTCGACAAGGGCGCCACCCTCCAGGGCTCCGACGCGGACACCTACGACCCGCCCGAGTCCAACCCGAACGACAAGTACCAGGACTACGGCCACAGCCACTTCCACAACGCGATGATCTACGGGGACCGGCTGACCGACATCGCCTTCACCGGCGGCGGCGTCATCGACGGCGGCGGCAGCCTGATCACCGGCAACCCGAAGTCCGGCGAGGCCGACAAGATCATCTCACTGACCCGGTGCGACGGACTGCGCCTGGGCGACGGACTGACCCTGCGCCGCGGCGGCCACTTCGCCGCCCTCGTCAACGGCTGCGCGAACGTCACCTCCGACCACCTGACCATCGACACCGCGAGCGACCGGGACGGCTGGAACATCATCAGCACCACGAACGTCACCGTCACAGGCGCCCACATCAAGGCGAACGACGACGCGCTGGTCTTCAAGAGCGACTACGCCCTCGGCGCCAAGCTCCCCAACGGCCATGTGCGGGTGAGCGACTCCTACCTGTCGGCGGTGTGCTGCAACGCCCTGATGTTCGGCTCGGAGACCTGCGGCGACTTCACGGACTACCAGTTCGCGCGGATCAGGATCGAGGGGTCGAACAAGTCGGGGCTCGGCATGGTGTCGATGGACGGCGCGAAGATCTCCGACGTCCACTACCGCGACATCACCATGACCGACGTCCACGCGCCGATCACGCAGAAGATCGGCACCCGTAAACGCTGCGGCAACGACCCGGGCGTCGGCTCCATCAGCGACATCACCTACGACAACATCACCGCGACCGGATCCAGCCCCTCGTACAGCCCGACGCTGTGGGGCGAGGCGGGTGCGCATCGCATCAGGAACGTCACCTTCACCCACGTCGACCTCACCGTGCCCGGCGGCAACGGCACCATGGGCACCGGCGTGCCGAGCAACGACCCGAACAACTACAACCCCAACAGCATCGGCACCCGCCCGGCCTACGGCTGGTACCTGCACAACGCGGACGGCATCGCCTTCACGGACAGCTCCGTGCGCCTCGCCGCCGACGACGGCCGGCCCGCGGTCATCGCCAACTCCGCGAGCTCGGTGAAGTTCACCCGGTTCACCGCCCAGCGCGGCGGCAACGCGCCCTACGACATGGGCTTCCAGACGGTGACCGGCTACTGCGTGGCCGACAGCCACACCACCTCCGGAGGCGCGCTGCGGACGTCCGGCACCGGGTCCACGAGCGACTGCGGAGCCCCGGGCACGCGCTACGAGGCCGAGAACGCCGCCTCCTCGGCCGGCAGCACCGTGGACACCGACCACCGGGGCTACTCCGGCACCGGTTTCGTCAACACGTCGAACGTCAGCGGCAGTTACGTCGAGTGGACGGCCGACGCCGCGAGCGCCGGGCCCCGGACGATCTCCCTCGGCTACACCAACGGCAGTACCGCCGACCGCCCGATGGACATCGCGGTGAACGGCACGCTCGTCGCCGCGCACGTCTCCTTCCCGCCCACCGGCGACTGGACCGCCTGGCGCACCGTCGACGTCACCGTCCCGCTGACCGCCGGCGCCAACACGATCCGGACCACGGCCACCGCCTCGGGCGGCTGCCCCAACCTCGACTACCTGGACGTACCGGCATGAGCACACGCGGACGCACGATCCCGGCGCTGCTCGCGGCGGTGGGGCTGTTCCTGGCGGCCCTGCTGCTGCCGTCCCCGGCCCGGGCCGACCTGCAGAACCCGCGCCAGGACTTCCTGCGCGCCGCCACCGGCGGCCTCTTCCTGCACTGGGGCGAGCGCACCGCCCCGCAGCACACCAGCTGCGCCGCCTGGGAGAACGACGTCACCAGCGGCGGCTGGACCCCCGAGTACTGGGTGAACGAGGCGCAGAAGCTGCACACCCAGTACCTGGTCCTGGCCACCTTCCACAGCCGCCTCGGCTACGCCCGCCCCTGGCCCTCGGCCGTCCCGGGCAGCTGCGCCACCCGGCGCGACTTCCTCGGCGAGCTGATCACCGCGGCCAGGGCGAAGGGCCTGAAGGTCATCCTCTACATGACCGACGACCCGCAGTGGCACGACGAGGGCGGCCACGAGTGGCTCGACTCGGCCGCGTACTCCGCCTACAAGGGCCACTCCGTCGACCTGACGACCCGCGACGGCTTCGGCGAGTACTCCTACGACCTCTTCTTCGAGGTCATGAACCGCTACCCGGACCTCGGCGGCTTCTGGATCGACAACGACAACGCGTACTGGGAGAGCCACGACCTCTACGCGCAGATCTACCGGAAGCGCCCCCAGTACACGATCAGCAACAACAACGAGGACACGCCGATCATGGACATGATCAGCAATGAGCAGAAGACGGGGATGACACCGGCGTACGACTATCCCCAGGCGGTCTACACGGCCCAACCCCGGCTCACCGAGGCCGACTTCAAGCTGCCCTCCACCGGAGCCTGGTGGTACGACGGTTCGAACCCGACCGTGGACCGGATGCTCACCCTCGGCCGCCTGATCACCAACGCGGGTTCCTCCGTGAAGGCGCTGATGGCGGAGACGGCGATGGTCAACGGGAGATTTCCGGCCAACCAGGAGGCCTTCAACAACTTCGCCAACGGCTATCTGAACCCGATATGGGAGTCCCTGCACGGCGTCGAGGGCGGCGGCTACATGTACGGCGGCCTCAAGCCCGGCTTCTGGAACGACGGCGCCCACGGCGTGACGACCATCGCCAAGGACGATCCGGACCGCCAGTACATCCACGTCCTGACCCCGCCCAGCACCGGCACCCTGCGGGTCCGGGACAACGGCTACCGGATCGCCTCCGTCACCAACCTTCGTACCGGAGCGCCCATTTCGTGGTCCCAGTCCGGTGGCGTGCTCACACTGACGGGGCTGGGCGGCTGGGATCCGTACGACACCGTCTTCAAGGTCGTCACGGCCGGCCGTCAGGGCCTGCTGCCCGCCTCCTCCTACACGATGACCGCGAGCGCCTCGGCGAGCGGACACGGCGCCCCGGTCGCCGCCGACGGGAACTACCTCACCTACTGGGACAGCGACAAGACCCTCCCGGTCACCCTGACCTTCGACCTGGGCTCGGCCAGGCGCGTGCAGTACCTCGGGCTCAACCAGCGCGAGGACTCGGTCGCCTACGCCCGTTCCGACACCGAGCAGTCCGCCCGGATCAAGGACTACAAGGTGTTCCTGAGCGACGACGGCACCAGCTGGGGGAACGCGGTCAAGTCCGGTCAGCTGGCCGGCCGGCGCGGCATGCAGGGCATCGACCTGACCGCGGCGAGTGCCCGCTACGTACGGCTGGAGGTCGACAGCACCTGGGCGGCCTCGACCGACACCAGCCGCGCCAAGCGGCTGCGCGTCGACGAGGCCTGGATCGCGGCGTCGTACGCCACCCCGGCCACCGGGACACCGCCCCAGCGTCACGAGGCGGAGGACGCCGTGTACTCGGCGGGCGGGACCGTCGACACCAACCACACCGGATACTCCGGGACGGGCTTCGTCAACACGGCCAACGCGGCGGGCGCGTACGTGGAATGGACCGTCACGGCCTCCGGCGACGGCACCGCGCGGCTCACCCTCCGGCACGCCAACGGCACGACCACGGACCGCCCGATGGACCTCAGCGTCGACGGCAAGGTGATCGCCGTCGCCAAGTCCTTCCCGCCGACCGGAGGTTGGGACAGCTGGGCCGATGTCACGGCCGATGTTCCGCTCACCGCCGGCACCCACACCGTCCGCGCCACGGCGACCACCGCCGCCGGCGCGCCCAACCTGGACTACCTGGAGGTGAGCGGGCCATGAGACCGACACGACGGATCGGCCGCGCGCTGATCGCCGCCGTGCTGGGCGCGCTGTTGGCGAGCGCGCTCCCGTTGCTCGCCGCACCGCCCGCCGCCGCGTCCGGCAACGGGCTCTCGCTGCGCCCCGCGATGGGCTGGAGCAGCTGGAGCTTCGTGCGCCGCTCGCCGACCGAGGCGAAGATCAAGGCCCAGGCCGACGCCCTGGCCGCCAGTGGTCTGGCCGGACACGGCTTCGTGTACGTCAACCTCGACGACTTCTGGCAGAAGTGCGACTCCAACGGATTCGTCGTCGACTCCTACGGCCGCTGGGCCGTCGACCCCGCGAAGTTCCCCTCCGGCATCAAGGCACTGGCCGACTACGTGCACGCCAAGGGCCTGAAGTTCGGCTTCTACGTCACCCCGGGCATCGCCAAGAACGCCGTCCTGAGGAACACGCCCATCGAGGGCACCTCGTACCACGCGGCGGACATCGCGGACACGTCCACCCTGGAGAAGAACTACAACTGCAAGAACATGTACTACCTCGACTACTCCAAGCCCGGTGCCCAGGAGTTCGTCAACTCCTGGGCCGCGCAGTTCGCCTCATGGGGAGTCGACCACCTCAAGATCGACGGGGTGGGCAGCGCCGACGTCCCCGACGTCCAGGCCTGGGCGAAGGCACTGCGGGCCACCGGCCGTCCGATCACCTACGCCCTGTCCAACAACCTCCCCGTCGCGAACGCCACGACCTGGCGCTCGCTCGCCAACAGCTGGCGCACCCAGGGCGACGTCGAGTGCTACTGCGGGCCCGGACCCAACGGCAGCGGCTATCCGCTGACCGACTGGAAGCACGTCTTTGCGCGCTTCACCTCGGCCGCGACCTGGCAGCAGTACGCCGGACCCGGTGGCTGGAACGACCTCGACTCCCTGGAGATCGGCAACGGCGACCAGGTCGGCCTCACCGCCGACCAGCGGCGTTCCCACTTCACCCTGTGGGCGATGGCCGGCGCGCCCCTGCTGCTCGGCACCGACCTCACCCACCTCGACCCGGTCGACACGGCGATGCTCACCAACGACCGGATCATCGCCGTCGACCAGGACGGATACGCGGCCAGGCGGATCGTCTCCAGCGGCGTCGACCAGGTGTGGAGTAAGCGCGAGGACTCCGGCGACCACGTCGTGGCACTCTTCAACACCGGTACCTCCGGCACCTCGACGGTGAGTGTCACCTGGTCGCAGCTCGGCTTCACGGGCTCCGGCGAGGTCACCGACCTGTGGTCGGGGGCGCACCAGGGCGCCGTCGCCGACTCCTACAGCGCCACGCTGCGGCCGGGGGAGACGCGGCTGATCCGGGTGACTCCGCTCGGCGCGACGACCGTACGGCACCAGGCGGAGGGCGCCGGCACCTCGGCGGGCTCGACCGTCGACACCGACCACCTCGGCTACACCGGCACCGGCTTCGTCAACACCGCCAACGCGGCGGGCGCGTACGTCGAGTGGACGGTGAACTCGGCGAGCGCGCGGAGCGCGTCGGTGAACCTCCGGTACGCCAACGGCGCCTCGACCGGCCGTCCGATGGACGTCAGCGTCAACGGAAGGGTCGTCTCGGCGAACCGTGCCTTCGATGCGACCGGTTCCTGGGACACCTGGGCCTCGTCGACCCTCACCGTGCCGCTGGTGGCCGGCCCGAACACCGTCCGGGTGACGGCGGCGACGGCGAACGGCGCGCCCAACATCGATTGCTTCGACGTGAGTTGAAAGCGCCTCACTCCACACCCCCATCACGTCCTCCCCGTTGTGTTGTCGGCGGGGAGGCACGACCTTAAGTGTTAGGAACCCTTCCTAACACTCAACCTCCCTCCCCACCCCACTCCTGGAGGTCGACCCCGTGCACGTCCTCGCACCCGCACGCCGCCCCCGTCCCGGCGTGATCCTCGCCGCCCTGTGCGGCCTGCTGCTGTCCCTGCTCTTCGCCGTCTCCCCACCGTCCCGCGCCGCCGGAACCGGCGCCGCGGCCACCGACTACCAGGCCGAGAGCGCGACGCTCTCGCGGGGCACGGTGGCGACGAACCACACGGGTTTCACCGGTTCCGGGTTCGTCGACTACACCAACGTCGCCGGTTCGTACGTGGAGTTCACGGTGGACGCGGCCGCGTCCGGTCAAACAGCGCTCAGCTTCCGGTACGCCAACGGGACGACCGCCGACCGGCCGATGGACATCTCCGTGAACGGCAGTGTCGTCGCCTCCGGTGTGTCCTTCCCGCCCACCGCGAACTGGGACACCTGGGCGACGAAGACGGTCAACGTCACGTTGAACGCGGGCAGCGACAAGGTCCGCGCCACCGCGACCGCGGCCACCGGCGGCCCCAACCTCGACCGGCTCACCGTCGGCGGCTCGACCGGCACGGCACCCGGCATGGCGGTGGCGCCCTACGAGTACTTCGGCTGGGGCAGCCCGCCGAACCCCACCGCCGTGATGTCCGCGACCGGCGTGAAGTGGTTCACCCTCGCCTTCGTCCTCTCCGACGGCGGCTGCAACCCGGCCTGGGACGGCTCGCGCCCGCTGACCGGCGGCGACGACCAGGCGAAGATCAACTCCATTCGCTCGGCCGGCGGTGACGTGATCGTGTCCTTCGGCGGCTGGAGCGGCGCCAAGCTCGGCGAGAAGTGCTCCAGCGCGTCCGCCCTCGCCGGGGCCTACCAGAAGGTGATCAACGCCTACGGCCTGAAGGTCATCGACATCGACATCGAGAACACCGAGTGGTCGAGCGCCACGGTCCGCCAGCGCGTCGTCGACGCCCTGAAGACCGTCAAGGCCAACAACCCCGGCCTCAAGACCATCGTCACCTTCGGCACCACCACCAGCGGCCCCGACTCCACCGGCGTCGACATGATCAACCGGGCCGCGAACTCGGGCCTGGCCAACGACATCTGGTGCATCATGCCGTTCGACTTCGGCGGCGGCGCCGGCAACATGGGCACCCTGACCACGCAGGCCATGGAAGGACTCAAGGCCCGGGTCAAGTCGGCCTACGGGTACGGCGACTCCGTCACCTACGCGCACATCGGGCTGTCGTCGATGAACGGCAAGACCGACGACGCCGGCGAACTGGTCCGGCTCACCGACTTCCGGACGATGCTCGCCTACGCCCAGCAGCACCACATCGCCCGCCTGACCTACTGGTCCATCAACCGCGACCGGGCCTGCGGCTCCGGCACAGACGCCGACTCCTGCAGCGGCGTGTCGCAGCAGCCGTACGACTTCCTCAAGGTCTTCGCCCAGTACACGGGCTGAGAAGGGACACGCAGCGATCATGAGATTCCCCAGATACGGAAGCGCCCTCGCCCCCTGCGCCGCGCTGGCGCTCACGCTCCCGCTGCTCGGCCTGAACGCGGGCACGGCCTCGGCCGCGACCGACCTCCAGGCGGAGGACGCCACCCTCTCGCGGGGCACGGTGGCGACGAATCACACGGGTTTCACCGGTTCCGGGTTCGTCGACTACACCAACGTCGCCGGTTCGTACGTGGAGTTCACGGTGGACGCGGCCGCGTCCGGTCAAACAGCGCTCAGCTTCCGGTACGCCAACGGGACGACCGCCGACCGGCCGATGGACATCTCCGTGAACGGCAGTGTCGTCGCCTCCGGTGTGTCCTTCCCGCCCACCGCGAACTGGGACACCTGGGCGACGAAGACGGTCAACGTCACGTTGAACGCGGGCAGCGACAAGGTCCGCGCCACCGCGACCGCGGCCACCGGCGGCCCCAACCTCGACCGGCTCACCGTCGGCGGCTCGACCGGCACGGGCCCCGCCGTGCCCTTCGGCAGCCACCAATTCCCCTACACCGCAGGGACGTTGAGACCCAGTGGTGATCAGTCGGCCCTCGACCAGGCGGTGATCGCCAAGTACACCGCGTGGAAGTCCGCCTTCGTCAAGCAGAACTGCGGCAACGGCTGGTACGAGGTCATCTCGCCCGATGCCGACCACCCCTACGTCGCCGAAGGACAGGGCTACGGCATGGTCGTCACCGCGCTGATGGCCGGCGCCGACCCCGACGCGAAGAAGATCTTCAACGGCATGGTCACGTACATGCTGGCCCACCCGTCCGTGCACAACTCCGACCTGCTCGCCGCCGAACAGGACTCCTCCTGCCGGAGCGTGGACGGCTCGGACTCGGCGACCGACGGCGACCTCGACGTCGCGTACGGGCTGCTGCTCGCCGACAAGCAGTGGGGGAGCGCGGGCACGTACGACTACAAGAACCTCGCGGTCCGCCACATCAACGCCATCAAGGCGAACGAGGTCAACCCGAGCACGCATCTGATGAAGCTCGGCGACTGGAGCTCCTCCGGCGACCAGTACTACTACATCAGCCGGTCCTCGGACTGGATGGTCGACCACTTCCGCGCTTTCCGGCGGGCCACCGGCGACAGCGCCTGGGACACCGTCCGCACCGCGCACCAGGACCTGATCACCTCACAGCAGACCAAGTACGCCTCCGGCACCGGCCTGTTGGCGGACTTCGTGGTCAACACCAACACCACCCCGAAGCCCGCGAGCGGCCAGGTCCTGGAGAGCCCCAACGACGGCGACTACGGCTGGAACGCCTGCCGTGACCCCTGGCGCATCGGCGCCGACGCCGTCACCAGCGGCGACACCGCCTCCCTCGCCTCCGCCCGCAAGCTCACCTCCTGGATCAAGGCGAAGACCGGCGGCAACCCGAACAACATCGTCACCGGCTACCACCTGAACGGCTCGACGTTCGACAGCGGGCACGACATGGCGTTCACCGCGCCGTTCGCCGTCGCCGCGCTCACCGACCCCGGCTCCCAGGCCTGGCTCGACGCCCTGTGGACCAAGCTCACGGGCACCGCGATCAACTCCTCGCTCTACTACGGCGGCAGCGTCCAGCTCCAGTCGATGATCGTCGCCTCCGGGAACTACTGGGTCCCCTGATGTCCCCCACACCCACCCCCACACCCGCTCTGACGGAGGTTCGGATGAGCAGCAGGAAACCCTGGCCGAGAAGGCTGGCCACCGGCGCCGTCGCGCTGCTGTGCGCCGGCCTGATCCAGGCCGTGCCGCAGACCGCGACGGCGGCCCCCACCCGGTACGAGGCCGAGAGCGCCGCCTACACCACCGGCTCCACCGTGGACAGCAACTACGCCGGCTACTCCGGCACCGGCTTCGTCAACACCCCCAACACGGTGGGCAGTTACCTCGAATTCACGGTCGACGCGCCGAGCGCGGGCACCGCGAGCCTCGCCCTGCGCTACGGCAACGGCACCACCGCGGACCGCCCGGCCGACCTCGCCGTCAACGGCACCGTCGTGAAGGCCGGCTACTCCTTCCCGTCGACCACCACCTGGGACGCGTGGACCACCACGAGCACGACCGTCCCCGTCACCGCCGGAACCAACAGGATCCGGCTGACCGCGACCGCCGCCGGCGGACTCGCCAACATCGACTACGCCGAACTCGAATCCGTCACGGCCGCCACGGACTACCAGGCCGAGGACGCCACGATCGCGCAGGGCACGGTGGCCACGAACCACACCGGCTACACCGGCAGCGGCTTCGTCGACTACACCAACGTCACCGGCTCCTCCGTCGAGTTCACCGTCGGCGCGGCGAGCGCGGGCAGCGCCTCCCTCGCGCTCCGGTACGCCAACGGCACCACCGCCGACCGGCCGATGGACATCTCCGTCAACGGCACCGTCGTCGCCTCCGGCGTCTCCTTCCCGCCCACCACGAACTGGGACACCTGGGCCACGAAGACCGTGGGCGCGAACCTGACGGCGGGCAGCAACAAGATCCGCGCCACCGCCACCACCGCGGGCGGCGGCCCCAACCTCGACCGGCTGACCGTCGGCGCGGCGGCCGACACCCAGGCGCCGAGCCGCCCCGGCCGGCCCAGCTGTTCCGCGATCACCGAGAACGGCCTGACCCTCGCCTGGGGCGCCTCGACCGACAACGTCGGCGTGACGGCGTACGACCTCTACGAGCACGGCAACAAGATCGGTGAGGCGGCGGGCGACGCCACCTCCAAGGACCTCACCGGGCTGAGCCCCAACACCACCTACAACCTGACCGTCATCGCCCGCGACGCGGCCGGCAACGCCTCCCCGGCCAGCCCCGTCGTCGACTGCACCACCAAGCCCAGCACCGACACCACCCCGCCGACCACGCCGGGCACCCTCGCGGCCGCCGACGTCACGGCGAACAGCGTCGGCCTGAGCTGGGGCGCGTCCACGGACGACCGGGCAGTCACCGCGTACGACGTGCGCAGCGGCACCACCGTCTACAAGACCGTCACCAGCGGCACGTCGACCACCCTCACCGGGCTCGCCTGCGACAGCCCCTACGCGCTGACCGTCGTCGCCCGCGACGCGGCGGGCAACGTCTCCCAGCCGAGCAACACGGTGAACTTCACGACCAAGGCCTGCGCCACGGACGGCGGTGTCCCGTCCTCCATCGCCACGCTCTCCACCGGCTGGACCATCCCCTGGGGCACCTACTGGATGCCCGACGGACAGTCCGCGCTGATCACCGAGCGGGACGACTTCCGCGTCTGGAAGATCACCAAGAGCGGCACCAGGACCCAGGTCGGCACCGTGCCCAACGCCGTCACCACCAACGGCGAGGGCGGCCTGCTCGGCGTCGCCGTCGACCCCAAGTGGGACACCAACCACTACGTCTACTTCATGCACACGGCGTCCGAGGGCAACCGGGTCGTCCGCATGACCTACAACGGCACCTCGCTCACCGACTACAAGGTCCTGCTCCAGGGCATCAAGAAGAACCGCTACCACAACGGCGGCCGCCTCGCCTTCGGCCCCGACGGCTATCTGTACGTCTCCACCGGCGAGGCCCAGACGCCCGACCTGGCGCAGGACAAGAACTCCCTCAACGGCAAGATCCTGCGCATGACGACGGACGGCAAGGCGGCCCCCGGCAACCCGTTCGGCAACTACGTCTACAGCTACGGCCACCGCAATCCGCAGGGCCTCGCCTTCGACCGCGGCGGACGGCTGTGGGAGGCGGAGTTCGGCAACAGTTCCAAGGACGAGCTCAACCTCATCAAGCCCGGCGCCAACTACGGCTGGCCGACCTGCGAGGGCAACTGCAGCGTCTCCGGCATGACCAACCCCAAGGCCACCTGGAACGTCTCCGAGGCCTCACCGAGCGGCATCGCCATCGTCCGCAACGTCGTCTACATGGCGTCCCTGCGCGGCGAACGCCTGTGGCGCATCCCGATCAACGGCGACAACGAGAGCGTCGGCACACCGACCGCGTACTACGTCGGCACCTACGGCCGGCTGCGAACGGTCACCAAGGTGCCGGGCGCCGACCAGCTGTGGCTGTCGACCACCAACTGCGACAACAACGGAGGTGCGGCGGACGGATCCGACAAGATCTTCCGCGTGAGCATCGGCTGACGCGTGTCAGGCCCGGTACAGGGCCTCCACCTCGTTGGCGTAGGCGTTCTCGATCGCCTTGCGCTTCAGCTTCAGCGACGGGGTGAGCAGACCGTGTTCCTCGGTGAACGGCTGGGCCAGTATCCGGAACGTGCGAATCGACTCGGCCTGAGAGACGAGGGTGTTGGCGGCGACCACCGCGCGCCGCACCTCCGTCTCCAGGTCGGGGTCGCGCACCAGCTCGGCCGGGGACAGCTGCGGCTTGTTGCGCATCTGCAGCCAGTGCTCCACGGCCTCGGTGTCCAGCGTGACCAGGGCGGCGATGTACGGGCGGTCGTTGCCGACCACGATGCACTGGTTGACCAGCGGATGGTCGCGGACCCGCTCCTCCAGCACCCCGGGCGAGACGCTCTTGCCGCCGGAGGTCACCAGGATCTCCTTCTTGCGGCCGGTGATGGTGAGGTAGCCGTCCTCGTCGAGGTTGCCGATGTCCCCGGTGGCCAGCCAGCCGTCGTGCAGGGTCGCGTCGGTGGCCTTCTGGTTGTTGAGGTAGCCCTGGAAGATCTGGCCGCCGTGCAGCCAGATCTCCCCGTCGTCCGCGATGTGCACCGTCGTGCCCGGGACGGCCTGCCCGACCGTGCCGTAGCGGGTGCGCTCGGGCGGGTTGGCGGTGGCGGCCGCGGTCGACTCGGTGAGGCCGTAGCCCTCGTAGATCTGCACGCCGGCACCCGCGAAGAACAGGCCGAGGCGGCGGTCCATCGCCGAACCACCGGACATCGCGTTGCGGATCCGGCCGCCCATCGCCGCGCGCACCTTCGCGTAGACCAGCTTCTCGAAGAGCTGGTGCTGCATGCGCAGACCCGCCGAGGGGCCCGGCCCGGTGCCCCAGGCCTTGGCCTCCACCGCCTCCGCGTACTTCACCGCGATGTCGACGGCCTTCTCGAACGGCCCGGCCTTGCCCTCCTTCTCGGCCTTGCGGCGGGCCGAATTGAACACCTTCTCGAAGATGTACGGCACCGCGAGGATGAAGGTCGGCCGGAAGGCCGCCAGGTCGGGCAGCAGGGCGGCGGCGTTCAGCTGCGGCTGGTGCCCGAAGCGGACCCCGCCGCGGATCGCGGCCACCTCGACCATGCGGCCGAAGACGTGCGCCAGCGGCAGGAACAGCAGCGTCGACGCCTCGTCGCCCTTCTTGGAGTGGAACACCGGCTCCCAGCGGCCGATCATCGTGTCCGCCTCGAACATGAAGTTCCCGTGCGACAGGACACAGCCCTTGGGGCGGCCCGTGGTGCCCGAGGTGTAGATGATCGTGGCGATGGAGTCGGGGGTCACCGCCTGCCGGTGCCGGTGCACCATCTCGTCGTCGAGGTGCGCACCGGCGTCGTACAGCTCCTGCACCGCGCCCGAGTCCAGCTGCCACAGCTGGCGCAGCTGGGGCAGCCGGTCGATGACGGTGGCGATCGTCATCGCGTGGTCCTCGTGCTCCACGATCGCGGCTGTGCACTCGGCGTCGTACAGCATCCAGAAGCACTGCTCGGCGGACGAGGTGGGATAGACCGGCACCACCTGGGCGCCGATCGTCCACAGCGCGAAGTCGAACAGGGTCCACTCGTAGCGGGTACGGGACATGATGGCGACCCGGTCGCCGAAGCGGACACCGCGCGCCAGCAGGCCCTTGGCCAGGGCGAGGACCTCGTCCCGGAACTCGGCGGAGGTCACGTCGCGCCACTCGCCGAACTCGTCCTTACGGCCCAGTGCGACGTGGAGGGGGTCCTTCAGGGCATGGTCGAACACGACGTCGGCCAGGCCGCCCACCGGCGGCGCCGACGCCAACGGAGGGTTGGTGAACTCGCGCAAACCCCGCTCCCGCTCGTCGCTCCTCAGTGGCGCCCCCGGTCAGCGCCGTGAAAGCTACCCCACCGGAGGTCAGTACGGGAGGGGGTGCGAAAACGAGCAATACTCACGTATGGTCCGGCCGTCGCCTGGAAAATGCGCTCACATGCGGAAGGGTCGGACAGAATGCTTACGGTTCAGTAAGTTTCGCGGCCGTAATCTCCACTGAATCTGTACGACCCGATTACCCCGGTACGAGGCCGCCCGCCGGCGGATTCCACCCGGTCAGCCGCCGTGCGCGGGCGCCTTCCTCGGCACGGCTGCCCGCTATCCGCCGCGCCGCCCCAGCCGCTCCCCGCCGGCCAGGATCGCCGCTGCCAGGGCGTCGGCCGGTGCCTGGGGCGAGGCCCGGCGCGGTCCGTGCACCAGCACGAAGTCGACCGTGCCCAGCTCCGGCAGCCCCGCCCGCTCCGGCACCCGGAACAGCCCGGGCGGGATCAGCTTGCGGGAGTGCGCCATCACGCCCAGTCCGGCCCGGGCCGCCGCGATCAGGCCGTTGAGGCTGCCGCTCGTGCACACGACGCGCCACTGCCGGCCCTGCCGCTCCAGCGCCTCCAGGGCCAGGGCGCGGGTGATGCCCGGCGGCGGGTAGACGATCAGCGGCACGGGACGGTCGGGGTCCAGCCGGAGCCGCTCCGCGCCGATCCACACCAGCTCGTCGTGCCAGACCGGCTCGCCGAGCGGATCCTCCGGGCGCCGCTTGGCCAGCACCAGGTCCAGCTTCCCGGCCGCCAGCTGCGCGTGCAGGGTGCCGGACAGCTCGACGGTCAGCTCCAGGTCGACCTCGGGGTGGTCGTACCGGAAGCCCTCCAGGATCTCCGGCAGCCGGGTCAGCACGAAGTCCTCCGACGCCCCGAAGCGCAGCCGGCCGCGCACCCGGGTGCCCGTGAAGAACGCCGACGCCTGCTCGTGCACCTCCAGGATCCGGCGCGCGAAACCGAGCATCGCCTCGCCGTCCTCGGTCAGCTCCACCGAGTGGGTGTCGCGGGAGAACAGCTGACGCCCGGTCGCGTCCTCCAGGCGGCGCACGTGCTGGCTGACGGTGGACTGGCGCAGGCCGAGCCGCCGGGCCGCCTGCGTGAAGCTCAGCGTCTGGGCGACGGCCAGGAACGTCCGCAGGTGAGAGGGGTCGTACACACCGCCAGGTTATCGCGCAACGCGATGACAGTCAGAGTGGTGTGCGGGATTCCCGATCGGCAGGGTGAGGAGGACGATGGAGGAGGGCCCCGCGGCCCCGCACCCTCACCTGACGTACAGCAAGTGGAGCACCGTGAAACGCCTGCGCCGGCCGAGTCGGATGCCGATCGACCCGTACATCCTGCTGCTGCTCGGGACCGTGGGCCTCGCGGCGCTCTTCCCGGCCCGGGGCACCGCGGCCGACGTGGCCTCCGGCGCCTCCACGGCCGCGATCGCGTTCCTCTTCTTCCTCTACGGCGTCCGTCTGTCCACCCGGGAGGCGCTGGACGGACTGCGCCACTGGCGGCTCCACGTCACCGTTCTGGCCTGCACCTTCGTCGTCTTCCCGGTGCTCGGTCTGGCCGCCCGCGGGCTGGTGCCCGTCCTGCTGACCCACCCGCTCTACCAGGGGCTGCTGTTCCTCACCCTGGTGCCGTCGACGATCCAGTCGTCGATCGCGTTCACCTCGATCGCCCGCGGCAACGTGCCCGCCGCGATCTGTGCCGGCTCCTTCTCCTCGCTCGTCGGCATCGTCCTCACCCCGCTGCTCGCGGCCGTGCTGCTCGGCGGCAACGGGGCCGGCTTCTCCACCGACTCGCTGGTCAAGATCGTGCTGCAGCTGCTGGTGCCGTTCCTCGCCGGACAGCTGCTGCGCCCCTGGATCGGCGGCTTCGTCACCCGGCACAAGAAGGTCCTCGGCCTCGTCGACCGCGCCTCGATCCTGCTCGTCGTCTACACCGCCTTCAGCGAGGGCATGGTCCAGGGCATCTGGCACCAGGTCAGTCCCGCCCGGCTGGCCGGACTGCTCGCCGTCGAGGCCGCGGTGCTGGCCGTGATGCTCGTGCTGACCTGGTACGGCGCCAAGGCGCTGCGCTTCGGCCGGGAGGACCGGATCGCCATCCAGTTCGCCGGCTCGAAGAAGTCCCTGGCCTCCGGGCTGCCGATGGCGAGCGTCCTGTTCGGCGCGCACGCCTCCCTGGCCGTGCTGCCGCTGATGCTCTTCCACCAGATGCAGCTGATGGTGTGCGCGGTCATCGCCAAGCGCCGGGCCCGCGACCCGCGGGAGGTCACTCCGCCGGCCGCGCCGGACGCAGGGTCACGAACCGCGGTCGGTAGCGGTCCACGTTCCCGCTGAGCCCCGCCGAGGCGGTCGTCGTCTCCAGCCAGTTCACGTCGTAGCTGAGCACCAGCCGTCCCCCGGCCGTGCCCAGTGCGGGATGCGCCTGCGGGTTGTACGCGGCCACCTGGCCGCCCGGCAGCGGCGGCGCGAAGCCCCGGCCCGGGCCGTGCCAGGGTCCGGTGGGGGAGCAGGCCCAGTACGAGGTGATCGTGGTCAGGCCCCGGGCGCCGGGCGCCATCGTGAACAGGACGTACGTCCGCCCGTCCCGGACCACCGAGAACGCGCTGCCCACCCCGGTGCGCCGCCCGCCCCCCAGCACCGGCCGCGCCCGGGCGGCGGCCGCCCACCCCGAGCCGTCCCAGTACCGCCAGGCCGCCGGCTCGGCCAGCCGGCCCTCGGGCACCCGCGCGAGGTACGCCGACGCGGTCCGGCCCGCGGTCGCCTGCCCGTCGTCGCCGCCGAAGACGTACGTCCAGCCGCCCCGCGCGAGAAGCGTCGTGCCGAACAGGACGCGCCGCGTCGGGTCCGGGACGGGCTGCTGGTCGAGGACCCGCACCACCGACTCGACGCGCAGGTCGGGCAGCGACAGCGTGGCGACCTCGGTGGCGGCGGGCACGCCGTAGATCCACGGGTACGGGCCCGCGGTCCGCACCCACAGCAGCACCCGGAGGACCCGCTCGGCGGAGCCGGGGGAGCGGGGCTCGACACGGGCGGCGACCGGCCAGCGCCACTGCTGCGGGGCCGGGTCGGGAAAGAGCGGGGCGGGCAGGGTGGCCGCGAGGCGGCCCCGGTCCATCACGACCGCGGAGTTGCGCACCAGCGGGGCCGAGCCGTCGCGCCAGGGGTGCGGCTCGCCCGAGGGGCCGGGCGGGCCGTGCACCTGGCCCAGGTAGGTGTCGGAGAACAGCCACAGCAGCCGGCCGTCGGGCAGCCGCACCGAGTGGGTGCCGTCGCCGCCGGTCCAGTCGTCGGCGCGGGCCGGGTCGTCGCCGTAGCGGGCGAACTCGCCGGTGAGGGCGCCGTCGTACGCCCAGGAGGCGATGGTGCGGGGCGGGCAGGCGGCGCCGCCCTCCCGGTGCTGGTCCGCCGGGAGGGCGCTGAGCAGGACGGCCGCGAGGACCAGGGTCAGCAGCAGGCCGACCCCGGTCGCCGTCCGCCGGCGTGCTCGGGCGTCGTCGGGCACGCCCAGGACCCTAGGGCCTGTCCGGCGGATCGTGCCGGAGACGCGGGGGCGGGCACGCCCTCCCCCAAGCTCTGCGAGCAGGGGGACCCCCAGGCGTTGTCGTCGGTTGCCGACTCCCCCAAGTTCTCGACTTCGCTCGAACAGGGGGACCCCCATCGCGTCGCCGCCCTCCTCCGCCTTGCAGCTGCACGCACCAGCCCCCGCTCACCTGCGCCGCATCGGCACCGTCGATCAACTCCGACCTGATCGGCCGGACAGGCCCTGGTGGCCGCCGCTCACCCGGTCCATGGGCAGCCACAGCACGGTGTCCCCGGTCTTCGCGGTCGACCGGAACGTCTTCGGGTCGGCCAGTTCGGCGTCGGTCAGCGCGCGGTCCCAGACGCGGACGTCGTCGACGGCGCCGGTGAAGAAGGCCCGGCTGTCCATGCGCTGGCCGATATGGACTCCGAAGGGGGAGTTGCGGCTGACGGATCCGGCCACGTCGGCGGCGGCGAACGGGGTGCCGTCGACGGCGAGCCGGAACTGTCCGCCGCCGCGCCGCACGACCGCGTGGTGCCACTGGCCGTCGTTGTAGGCGCCGGTGGTGGTGAAGACCGACGCCGTGCGGACGGTCGAGCGGCCGTCGCGCACGGTCATCAGGGCCCGCACCCGGTTGCCGTCGGGTTCGCCGCGCAGCCACACCTGCGGCTGGGTGGAGCCGATGCCGCCCATCCACAGCAGCGGCTGCTCCCCGCTCGTCGCGGAGTACCGGAACCACACGGACGCCGTGAAGTCCTTCGTGCCGAGCGGGAGCCGGTCGCTGTACGGCAGGCGCACCGCGTCGTCGGCCCCGTCGAACTCCAGGGCGCCCCCGAACACGCCGTCCGTCTCCTCGGCGCCGCCGAGCACGGCCGCGCGCGGGGCGTGCGGGGCGAGGTCGCGGGTGGTGGGGTCGGGGCCCCGGCGCGGCTGGAGCCAGTCCTCGGTGAAGCGGGCGAAGCGGATCTCGTCGCGCGCGTCGACCGCGCCGCCCTCGTACATCAGCCCCACGGTGTCGTGGTCGACGCGCACCATGTCGGAGTAGCCGGACCAGTCGGTCGTGACGACCGTGCCCCGGTCCACGCTGTCCCAGGTGCGTCCGCCGTCGTAGGAGGAGCGGACCATCATCGTCCGGCGGCGGTCGGGGTCGGCGGGGCAGGACAGCAGGATCCGGTTGCCCAGGCGCAGCGACGAGCCCTGGACCTGCGGGGTGTACAGGTCGGGGAGGTCCCGGAAGGGGGTGGCGAAGCTGTCGCCGCCGTCGCGGCTGACCGTCTGGGTGCGGTGGCCGAGGTCGGTGCCGTCCTGCTCCCGGCCGCTGACCAGGATCGACCCGTCGGCGCGCTCGGTGAGGGTCAGCTCGGACGGCTTCTGCCGGAAGGTGCCGTCGTCCGCGATCGGCCAGTTGTCGGTGGCCCCGATCCGCCAGTGGTCGCCGCCGTCGTCGCTGACGATGAGCGCCGCGTGGTTGGCGGAGATCCGAGTGCCGTCCCAGGTCTCGGTGTTGACGCCGAAGACCAGCCGGCCGGCGTCCTTGCCGCGGGTGAGCTGAAGGCCGTGCACGGGGCCGGTCGCGTACCAGGAGTTCCAGTTCGCGGGCAGGATCTCCGGGCTCAGATCGCGCGGCTGGGACCAGGTCAGGCCGTCGTCGTCGCTGTACTGCAGATGCGGGGTGCGGTCGCAGGGGACCGAGCAGCTCGCGCCGTCCGTACGGCCCGTGTTGTACGTCTCCGCGAGCAGGATCCGGCCGGTCTCGCGGTCCACGATCGGCGCGGGGTTGCCGTGGGTGTCGCCCGCGCCCTCGTTGACCACGCTCAGCGGGCTCCAGGTGCGGCCGTCGTCGGTGGAGCGCTTCACCACGATGTCGATGTCGGCCGCGTCACCGCAGTTGAGGACCCGGCCCTCGGCGAACGCCAGGAGCGTACCGTCGACGGTCTTCACGATCGCGGGGATGCGGAAGCAGGCGTAGCCCGGGTCCTGGGAAGCCTTGAAGAGGATCTGCTGCTCGAAACCGGGGGTGTCGGCGGCGATGGCGGGGGTGCCCGGGGTGTCGCCGGTGGCGGAGGTGCCGGTGGCCGGCTGGGCGTGCGCCGGGTGCGGCAGGACAAGCAGAGCGGCCGCCGTGAACACGGCGGCCAGCGTGGTTCTCAGTCGTGCGCGGACTCTTGACGGCATGGTGCGACCTGCCCTTCATGCGTCCTGACATCTGGACATCCCATGTCCAACGTGCGCTTCTCAGACGTTAGTTGGGCCCCGGTCGGCTCACAAGAAGCGTGCAGCCACTTCAGGTCTTCCGCGCCGTCAGGGGCGCAGCACCACCTTGCCGAGGTTGCTCCGCGACGCGATCGCCTCGTGCGCCGCGGCCGCGTCCGCCAGCGCGAACTCGCCGTGCACGGCGGGCCTCAGCCGCCCGTCGGCGAACAGCCGCCACAGCTCGCGGCGCCACCGCTCGTACAGCTCGGGCCGCTCCTGGGCGACGAGCCTCATCTGGAACCCGATGACCGACTTGGCGCCGACCAGCAGGTCGTACGCCTGGATCGTGCCGCCGCCCGAGCTGTAGGCCACCAGCCGGCCGCCGGGGGCCAGGGCGGCGACGGCCGGGGTGAGCAGGTGGCCGCCGACCGCGTCCAGGGCGTAGTCGGCGGGAGGTCCCCAGCCGTCGTCGCCGTACAGGACGACGTCGTCGGCGCCCAGCGAGCGGACGAAGTCCGCCTTGGCCGGGTCGGAGACGGCGCCGACCACCCGCCCCGCGCCGCGCACCCGCGCCAGTTGCACGGCGAGGTGTCCGACCCCGCTCGCCGCGGCCGTGACCAGGGCCGCCTCGCCGGGTTCGGGTCGCGCCGCCGTCAGCGCGCCGAGCGCGACCAGCCCGCTGCGGACCAGGGCGACCGCGTCGACCGCGCGGGCGCCGTCGGGTATCGGCGAGGTCATGTCCTCCCGCAGCAGCGCGAAATCGGCGTACCCGTGCCCGAAGCACAGCCCCGTCACCCGGTCGCCGGTGCGGAACCGGGTGACGCCCGGCCCCAGGGCGACCACGTCCCCGGCGAGCTCGCCGCCGAGCGGAACGGGCTCGGCGGCCTCGGTGACCTTGCGGACGATGGGAAGGGTGACGCCGACGGCCTCGCAGCGCACGAGGAGCTCGCCGGGGCCGGGCCGGGGGACGGGGACCTCCTCCAGGAACAGCGGGCCGCCGGTGGGCTCGTACCGGACGCGACGCATCGCACCTCCGAAAGTCGTTGGGAACCCCAACGGTATTCGGAGGTCGTTGGGAAGTCCAACGACTTCTTCGCTAGGCTGCCGCCATGGCCGAACCACCCCTCCTCGCGATCCGCTCCTTGCCCAGCTGGCTCCTCGGCCGCGCCGCGGCACGCGGCCGCGCCCTGGTGGCCGAGGCGCTCGCCGCCGAGGACCTGAGGATGTGGCACCACGTGGTGCTCTCCGCCGTCCGCGACCTCGCCCCCGTCGCCCAGGCGGACCTCGGCCGCGGCATCGGCCTCGACCCCAAGGACCTGGTCGGCATCCTCAACGACCTTCAGGCGGCCGGCCTCGTGCGCCGCGAGCCGGACCCCGGGGACCGCCGCAAGAACGCGGTCTCGCTCACCCCGGAGGGCGAGCGGCTCCTGACGCGCTGCGAGAGGGCCGCCCGCGCGGCCAACGACACACTGCTCGCCCCGCTGTCGGCGGCCGAACGCGACCAGTTCATGGACCTGTTGATCCGGATTTCCGGTACGGACGGCTGACGAAGGCTAACGTTCCGTCATGACCGCAGCTCTCACACTCGATCCGGCGCGCACGGCCCTCGTCCTCGTCGACCTGATGGACCGCATCGTCGCGCTGCCCCTGGAGCCCCGCAAGGGCACCGAAGTCCTGGTCACCGCCGAGGGGTTGGCGGCCTCCTTCCGTTCGGCCGGGGCACCCGTCGCGCTGATCCGCGTCGAACGGCCCGGCGTGGCCGAGCAGCCGCCCGGCAGCGGACTGGTGGCCGGGCTGCTCCGCGCGGGGGACATCGAGATCGTGAAGCGCACGCTGGGCGGCTTCCAGGGCACGGACCTCGACGCCCGGCTGCGCCAACGCGGCATCACCACGCTGGTGTTCGCGGGCATCTCCACGAACCTGGGCGTCGAATCCACCGCCCGCGCCGCCCACGACCTCGGCTACGACCTCGTCTTCGTCGAGAACGCGATGGCCGCCCTCACGGCGGACGAGCACGCCGCGTCCGTGCGCTACGACTTCCCGCGGCTGGGCGCGGTCGTCCCCGCCTCCGGGGTGCGCCTCTCGGCCGGCTGACCGGTCAGACCAGCACCCCGCCGCCGTCCACGACCACCACCGAACCGGTGCTGTACCCGCCGCGCATCAGATACAGGTACGCCTCCGCCACGTCCTCGGGCTCGCCCACCCGCCCGACGGGCAGCGAGGCGGCCAAGGAGGCGAACAGCCCGCCGCGGGCCTCCTCCGGCAACTCCCGCCACAGCTCCGTGCGGACCACGCCGGGGGAGACCACGTTCACCCGCAGCGGAGCCAGCTCCAGGGCCAGCGCCCGGGTCAGCGACTCCATCGCGCCGCACAGACTCGCCGCGACCGCCGTCCCCGGCAACGGCCGGCGCCCCGCGGTCCCGGTGGTCAGCACCACCGAACCGCCCGCGCGGATCGCGGGCGCGCCGTACCGGACCGCTGTGCAGGCGCCCCACAGCCGCGTGTCCAGGAAGCGCCGGGCGCGCGCCAGGTCCGACTCGGCGAGGCTCTCCATCAGCAGTGACTCACCGGCCGTGTAGACCAGGTGGTCGAAGGCGCCGATCCGCCCGAAGAAGGCCCGTACCGCCTCCTCGTCGGTGGCGTCGAGGACATGTCCCTCGGCGCCCCGCGGCAGCCGGCGCAGCGCCGCGTCCACGCTCTCCCGCCGACGGGAGGCGACCACCACCTCCGCGTCCTCGCCCGCGGCCGCCCCCGCGACCGCGAGCCCGATGCCCGACGTACCACCGATCACCACGATCCGCTGTTCCCGCAGGCTCATGCCGATCCTCCTCACAGGCTTGTGCACCGCTTCTTTCTTGCTCGGGATCCAGCCTGCGACCGCCGCCACCTCGCCGTCCAAGACCTCTTCCGGCGGCGGCGATACCCTGAAGGCATCGCCACCGGACGACGGAAGGGGCGGCCATGGACCTCGACCTGCGCAAGGTCCGCTACTTCACGGCCGTGGCCGAGCGGCTGCACTTCGGGCGGGCGGCCGAGAGCCTGCACATCGCCCAGCCGGTGCTCAGCCGTCAGATCCGGGCCCTGGAGAAGGACCTGGACGCCACCCTCTTCGAACGCGACAGCCACGGGGTGACACTGACGGCGGCGGGACGGCAACTCCTCGACGACGCACGCCCGTTGCTTGCCAACGCCGACGCCACCCGGCGACGGGTGCTCAGGGCCGCGCGCGGGCCCCGTCGCCTGGTCGTCGGCTTCCGGGCGGGCGTCGTGGTCACCCGCGCCGTGCGCGCCTTCGGCGCCGCGCACCCCGACGTCGAGGTCAAGGCCCGACGCGTCGAATGGGACGACCAGGAGCAGCTCGTCCTGGACGGCACCGTCGACCTCGCCTACGTCCGCCGCCCCCTGCGCGAGCAGGGCCTGACCGTCGTCCCGCTGTTCAGCGAGGCGCGGGTGGCGATGCTGCCCGCCGAGCACCGGCTCGCCGGCAAGCAGGAGCTCGCCCTGGCCGACCTGGCGGACGAGCGGTGGCTGCGCTACACCGATCCGCGCCCCGACGACCTGCCGATCCGCACCATCGAGGAGAAGTTCGAGTGCGTGGCGGCGGGCACCGGCATCACCCTCGTACCGACGTCGGTCGCCGAGCAGTACTCCCGCCCGGACATCACCTACGTGCCCGTGCGTGACGCCGAGCCGGACCAGGTCCTGCTCGTCTGGGAGAAAGGGCGGCGCTCACCCCTGATCGACGCGTTCGCGCGGATCGCGCAGGAGCGGGACTGAGCCGGGGCCCCGGCCGGCCAGGAGAGGGTCAGCCCTGGGCGGCCGTGGTCCGCACGGCGATGCGGTCCTCGCCCGCGTACACGTTCATGGAGCTGCCCCGCAGGAAGCCCACCAGCGTCAGCCCGGTCTCGGCGGCCAGGTCAACCGCCAGCGACGACGGCGCCGAGACCGCCGCCAGCACCGGGATGCCCGCCATCACGGCCTTCTGGGCGAGCTCGAAGGAGGCACGGCCCGAGACCAGCAGGATCGAGCGGGACAGCGGCAGCTCGCCGTTCTGCAGGGCGCGGCCGACCAGCTTGTCGACGGCGTTGTGCCGGCCCACGTCCTCGCGCACGTCGAGCAGCCGGCCGTCCTCACTGAACAGCGCGGCCGCGTGCAGGCCGCCGGTCCGGTCGAACACCCGCTGGGCCGCCCGCAGCCGGTCGGGGAGGCTCGCCAGCAGCTCCGGTTCGATCCGCAGCGGGGGAGTGTCGGCTATCGGCCACCGCGCGGTCGTGCGGACCGCGTCGAGACTGGCCTTGCCGCACAGCCCGCAGGACGAGGTGGTGTAGACGTTCCGCTCCAGCGTGATGTCGGGGAGGACGACGTCCGGCGCGGTCCGCACGTCCACCACGTTGTAGGTGTTCGAGCCGTCCACGGTCGCCCCGGCGCAGTAGACGATGTTCAGCAGGTCCGACGCGGCCGCCAGCACGCCCTCGCTCACCAGGAACCCGGCGGCGAGCGCGAAGTCGTCGCCGGGCGTCCGCATGGTGATGGCGAGGGGCTTGCCGTTGAGCCGGATCTCCAGGGGCTCCTCGGCGACGAGCGTGTCCGGCCGGGTGGAGACCGCCCCGTCGCGGATACGGATCACTTTGCGTCGTTCCGTGACTCGTCCCATGTCCTGATCAGCCCCGATTCTGTACGTGCTGGTAGCCGAAACGGCCCTTGATGCGGAGATTGCCGTGGGCCACCGGGTTGTCGTGCGCGGAGGTGACCTTCACGGTCTCATTGTCCTGCACGTGGGGTGTGAGGTTGCAGCCAAGTCCGCGGCTCCGGAGCGACAGCCCGGTCACACAGCTGCTCACGCGGTGTCCGCGGGTCTGGTGGAGGCCGACAACGCGGGCGCCCGTTTCCTGTGGCTTCACCTGCCGTCGTACCGGCGAGTCACTGACCAGACTGGTTGATCCCGCTGATCGCAGGCTACGAGGGGATCCCAGATGAACGGCTCGCGCATCGCCGCCGTCGGCCATTACCAGCCCGCCAGGGTGCTCACCAACGAGGACCTGGCGGGCATGGTCGACACCAGTGACGAGTGGATCCGCAGCCGGGTGGGCATCCGGACCCGGCACATCGCCGGCCCCGACGAGCCCGTCGACGAGCTCGCCGCGCACGCCGCCGCCAAGGCCCTCGCCGCGGCGGGTCTGACACCCGCCGACATCGACCTGGTCCTGGTCGCCACCTCGACGGCGATCGACCGCTCCCCGAACACCGCCGCCCGTGTCGCGGCCCGGCTCGGCGTTCCGCAGCCCGCCGCCATGGACATCAACGTGGTCTGCGCCGGGTTCACCCACGCGCTGGCCACCGCCGACCACACGGTCCGCGCGGGGGCGGCGACCCGTGCGCTGATCATCGGCGCCGACAAGATGTCCGACGTGACCGACTGGAGCGACCGGACGACCTGCGTCCTCGTCGGCGACGGCGCGGGGGCCGCCGTCGTCGAGGCCTGCGCGCCCGGCGAGCGGCCCGGGATCGGGCCCGTGCTGTGGGGGTCGGTGCCTGAGATGGGCCACGCCGTGCGGATCGAGGGCACGCCTCCGCGGTTCGCCCAGGAGGGGCAGAGCGTCTACCGCTGGGCCACCACCCGGCTGCCGTCCATCGCCCGCAGCGCCTGCGAGAAGGCCGGGATCGCCCCCGAGGACCTCGCCGCGGTCGTGCTCCACCAGGCCAACCTGCGCATCATCGAACCCCTCGCGCAGAAGCTCGGCGCCGTCAACGCCGTGGTCGCCCGCGATGTCACCGAATCGGGCAACACCTCCGCCGCCAGCATCCCCCTCGCGCTGTCCAAGCTCGTCGAGCGGGGCGAGATCACCGCCGGCGACCCGGTGCTGCTGTTCGGCTTCGGCGGCAACCTGTCGTACGCCGGGCAGGTCGTACGGTGCCCGTGACGAGCCGCCCGGATCCCCATGCGCCGTAGACTGTAGACGGAAGACAATCGACACCGGCGCTGCGGGGCTGCCCGTGCCCACGAGCGTTCCGTCCGCTGTGCACGGCCCCGCCGAGGAGGGGGACGGCATGTTGTCGACCGGACTGCCGCAGGGGGCGGTGCCCAGGCTCGAACGCCCCGGCCCGCTGCGCGACCGCGTCTACGAGGCGCTGCTCGAACTCATCACCACCCGCGCGCTGCAGCCCGGCCAGCACCTGGTCGAGAGCGAACTCGCCGGCCATCTCGGCGTCTCCCGCCAGCCGGTGCGCGAGGCGCTGCAGCGGCTGAACAGCGAGGGCTGGGTCGATCTGCGCCCCGCGCAGGGCGCGTTCGTGCACCAGCCGACCGAGGGCGAGGCCGACCAACTCCTCACCGTCCGTACGCTCCTGGAGGCCGAGGCGGCCCGGCTGGCCGCCGCGAACGCGGACGAGGCGGGCGTCGCGGCCCTCGACGAGATCGTGGCCCAGGGCCTGGCCGCCGTCGCCGCGGGCGACGTGACCGGTGCGGTGGCCCTGAACGCCGCCTTCCACGTCAAGATCATGGAGCTGGCCGGGAACACGGTCCTCGCCGAACTCGCCGCCCAGGTGGACCGCCGGGTGCGGTGGTACTACACACCGGTGGCCCGCCTGCGCGGCGGCACGTCCTGGAGCGAGCACCGGGGCCTGGTCGCCGCCATCGCCGACCACGACGAGCAACTGGCCACCCGGCTCATGCGCGAGCACACGGAACACACCCGGCGGTCGTACCACGAGCGCCCGAAGGGCTAGGAGGACACCCCCTACGGGCGCGAGCCGTCACGCCGGCTCGTGCAGGGCCGGTGACTTCGGCTCCCCGGCCCGCTCGGCCGGGGTGCCCCAGCGGGCCTCGGTGCCGAGCATCGTCATCAACACCGCCACCAGGGCCAGGAGTTCGGCCCCCGCGAAGACCCGGGCGCCCAGGAACGCGGTGGCCAGCGCCACCGGTGCGGCCGTCGCGCGAAAGCGCAGCGGCCGCAGCCGCATCGCCGCACGGAACGCCACGTCCCCGACGAGGAACAGCACGACACCGCCCGCCAGCGCCAGCGCCGGGCCCGTGTGCAGGTGCTCGGTGAGATGCCCGAGGGCCTTCTTCACGCCGGCGGCGAGGAACGCGATGCCCACAAGCATCGGCAGGAACGCGTAGTAGTACGCGTTCATCGCCAGCCGCCACCGGTCCGGCGCCGGGGTCGCCCGGAACGAGGCCTCCGCGCCCTCCTCGTCGCGCACGAAGTACGTCCACCACAGGGTCACGGCGAGCGCGAGCGCCAGGAACGCGCCGCCGAACAGGCCCGGCGTGAGCGGCAGATCGCCGATGCCCACGCCGATCGAGATCACCGACTCGCCGAGCGCGATGATCAGCAGCAGCCCGTGGCGCTCCACGAAGTGCGCCGGATCCAGGCTGCCCAGTTGGACCCGCATCGCGTCCGGCGAGCGGCCGTCACGGCGGCCGGGGCCGTGCTCGGCCACGTACGGCGTCACGAACTGCAGCACGATCGCCAGTACCCACAGGCCGTCCGCCGCGAGACCGTCGAAGAGGCCCGCCGCCGTCACCGACAGGGCCGCCAGCGCGTTCGAGACGCCGTACCAGACGGAGTCCCAGCCGTGGCTGCGTGTGTACAGCGCCGTGTGGACCACCACGACCAGCAGGAAGCCCAGCCCGAAGACCACGCCCGTGTCGTCGAAGACGCGCGGGATCGCCAGCGCGCACACCAGGAACCCGCCCATGCCGAGCATCAGCAGCAGGCGCCGGGACGGCCGGTCGGGCGGTACCTGGTTGGTGAGGTAGGCGTAGGCGCCGTACATCCAGAACAGCACGACGAAGATCAGCGCGACGCGGCCGGCCGTCGCGAACGACAGGTCGGCGGCGAGCAACACGGTGAGCTGGGTGAGCGTGAAGACGAAGACGAGATCGAAGAAGAGCTCCAACGTCGTTACTCTGCGCCCCGGTTGCTCAGGTGCGGTGTTCATTCGGTCCCCCCCAAAGCCGATCGTTGTGCTGATCGTAAAGGGGGGACGCGGAACGCCGGGGGCCGCGGCAGCGGCGCGATCGCCGCCGCTCGTCCCGGCCGACATCGCCGAGCCCGGGCGCATCATCGGGGGCGACCCCGTCGTCGGCACCAGCCACATCGACTGCCTGAGCGCCGCCGCCCACATCCGCGCGCACGTCACCGTCGCGCAGTCCCCGCCCCAGTGCCCGCGCAAGTCGGCGTCAACGCGCGCTCAGGTGCCAGGGACGACCCTTGCCACCCCGGCCCGACCCCCCGCCCCGAGAGCGGAGCAGACGAATGGCACCCACCCTCACCACGACCCGCCCCGGCCTCATCCTCAAGCCCGGCACGGCCTGGAGCGACGCCTGGCAGCGCTCCCTGGCCGTCGCCCCCGAGGCCTTCCACGAGGACCGCGTCCTCAATCTCTACGGTGCCGCCTGGCGGACGGACGGCCGGGCCCGACCCGCGACCACCCCCGTCGACGGCACCCCCATCGCGGGCGCGCCGCGCCTCGACCGAGCCACCGCCCGGCACGCCGTACGGGCCTCCCTGGACCAGCACCGCGCATGGCGGCACGTCCCCCTCGCCGAACGCCGGGCCAGGGTCGCGGCCACCCTCGACGCCCTGACCGAACACCGCGAGCTGCTGGCGCTGCTGCTCGTCTGGGAGATCGGCAAGCCCTGGCGGCTCGCCCAGGCGGACGTCGACCGCGCGATCGACGGCGTGCGCTGGTACGTCGACGGCATCGAGCCGATGGTCGCGGGCCGCGCCCCGCTGGCCGGGCCGGTCTCCAACATCGCGAGCTGGAACTACCCGATGAGCGTGCTCGTGCACGCCATGCTGGTGCAGGCACTGGCGGGCAACGCGGTCATCGCCAAGACCCCGACCGACGGCGGCGTCGCCTGCCTCACCCTCGCCTCGGCGCTGGCCGCCCGCGAGGGCATCCCGGTCACGCTCGTCAGCGGCAGCGGCGGCGAACTGTCGGAGGCGCTGGTACGGGCCCCCGAGATCGGCTGCGTCTCCTTCGTCGGCGGCCGGGACACCGGCGCCGCGGTGGCCACGGCCGTCGCCGACCTCGGCAAGCGGCACGTACTGGAACAGGAAGGACTCAACACCTGGGGCCTGTGGAACTTCTCCGACTGGGACTCGCTCACCGCGGTGATCCCCAAGCTCTTCGACTACGGCAAGCAGCGCTGCACGGCGTACCCGCGCTTCGTCGTCCAGCGTGAGCTGTTCGACGAGTTCCTCGCGGCCTACCTCCCGGCGGTGCGCGGCATCAGGAACGGCCACCCGCTGGCCGTCGGCCACCCCGACGACCTCCCGCCCGAGCTGGACTTCGGGCCGGTGATCAACGCGGCCAAGGCCCAGGAACTGCGCGAGCAGGTCGCCGACGCCATCGACCGCGGCGCCGTCCCGCTGTACCGGGGCCGGCCGACGGACGCCCGCCTGCTGCCCGGCCAGGACACCTCGGCGTACGTCCAGCCGGTCACGCTCCTCGGTCCGCCGTCGTCCTCCCCGCTGCACCACGCGGAACCGTTCGGCCCGGTCGACACCATCGTCCTGGTCGACACCGAGGCCGAGCTGCTGGCCGCCATGAACGCCTCCAACGGCGCCCTGGTCGCGACCCTCTCCACGGACGACCGGGACACCTACGAGCGGCTCGCCCCGCAGATCCGCGCGTTCAAGGTCGGCCACGGCAAGCCCCGCTCCCGCGGCGACCGCGACGAGCTGTTCGGCGGCTTCGGCGCCTCCTGGCGCGGCGCCTTCGTCGGCGGCGAGCTCCTGGTGCGCGCGGTGACCGAGGGACCTGCGGGGGAGCGGCTGCCCGGCAACTTCCCCGACTACCAGCTCGTGCCCTGACCCGGAACCGGTGGCTCGTGGCTATGCCGTGACGTCGCCCCGGGTTGCGCCGGTCACACCCCGGCGCCACCCGGTGACCGTGGCGGCACAGCCACGAGCCGTGACCGTGCTCACCGGCGGATATGCAGGTGAAGGGCACTCCGAAACCTTGGTATTGTTGTCCATGTCGCCGCGGGGAACACCCCCGGCAAGGCGACAGACACCTGGTCCGGGTGGCGGAATGGCAGACGCGCTAGCTTGAGGTGCTAGTGCCCTTTATCGGGCGTGGGGGTTCAAGTCCCCCCTCGGACACTCGCCTCGCTGCGGCGATACGAAATCGAGGGCCTCGACCTTATGGTCGCGGCCCTCGTTGCGTCAGCCGGTCGCGCTGCCCGCGACCCACTCGCTCCACGGCATGTTCCAGTCGCCGAGGCCGTTGTCCGGGGACAGCGTGGTCTTGTCCTGGGAGTTCTTGACGATCACGACGTCACCGATCATCGAGTGGTCGAAGAACCACGCGGCGGGCAGCTTGTCGCCGCCGCCACCCCTGACGTCCTTCAGGCCCACGCAGCCGTGGCTGGTGTTGACCTTGCCGAAGATCGAGTCGGCACCCCAGTAGTTGCCGTGGATGAACGTGCCCGAGGCGGTCAGGCGCATGGCGTGCGGTACGGCGCTGATGTCGTACTCGGGCTTGCCGTCCTTCTTCGTGAGGCCGACGCTCGCACCGTTCATGTGGACATGGCTGAACTTCTCGGAGATGACCATCGCACCGTTGTACGTCGGGTGCTCGGCGCTGCCGGACGAGATCGGGATGGTCTTGATCGTCTTGCCGCCCCGCACGACGGTCATCCGCTTCGTCTTGGCGTCGACCGTGCTGATCTGGCTCCGGCCGATCTTGAACGTGACCGTCTTCTGGGCGCCCTGGAGGTTGAGCCCGACGGTGACGGTGGAGCCGGGCTTCCAGTAGCTCTCGGGGCGGAAGTCCAGGCGGTGGTCGTCGAACCAGTGACCGACGACCCGCTGGCCGCTGCTGGAGCTGACCTGGATCTGCGACTCCACGGCGGCCTTGTTGATGATCGCCCGGCCGAAGTCGAACCTCACCGGCATGCCCACGCCGACGGTCGAGCCGTCCAGGGGGGAGACGTGTCCGACGAAGTCGTTGGCCGGGGAGACCGTGGTGATCGAGGCGTTCCCGGTGGCGGAGCGGTTCTGGGCGTCCTCCGCCTCCGCGGCGACCTGATAGCGGGTGGCCCGCTGCAGCTGGCCGTCCGGCGTCCAGGACGTGCCGTCCGCGGACAGGGTGCCCGGGATCTCGGCACCGGTCGCGACGGCGGTCATGGTCACGTTGGTGAGCGTGCCGTCACTGACGGTGACTTTGACGGGGCCGTTGACCCCGACGTTGAAGGCGCCTTCCCCGGGCGTGATCTTTATTCGGGCGTCGGAAACGTCCTGGGCGGCGCCCTTCGGGTCTGCCTGGTCTGTCTGCGCCTGCGGTTTCGGGTCGCTCCCGGGGTTGTTGTCGCTGGTGGCAGCGTTGCTGGTACCGCCTAGGGCCGTGAGTGCGAGTACGCCGCCGAAAACGCCGGCCGTAGCCATCAGCCCGATGCGTCGCTTACGTACCGTGATCAAACGCTTCTCCCATGCCACTGATCGTTGAATCCCTGGAGCTGGTCACCGAAGGAGTGCAACCCGCTGCAAATCTACTTTTACCCATCCATCCCCTCTTAAGGAGTGAAAGGAGCGAATTGTGGTGGACTCCACGCCCGGCGAGAGCGTCGCCATGAGCGAGCTGTCGGTGGTCGAGTGCCTGTGCCTCGGGCGGGACGATGCGGAGCGCGACCTCGCCGACGGACTTCTCCGTACGGGTTCAAGGAGACGGCGGCCGGCTGCGGCGTGACGGCCTGGCGCGCGCCTACGGTGGGGCGTCCGGCAGCAGCGGCGAATCATGACGCAGTGTCCTGCCGCACGGGTGCGAACCGCGTGATGCCGGTGCGATCCCGTCCCGCGGCCTAGACTGACGGAGTCCGGCCGTGGCGGGAGAAGCGGGGGCCCATGTTACGTGAGGACGCGTCAGCAGGCGCTTCCTGGAAGCTGCGCCGAGCCGTGAAAGGGGTCGCGTCGCGATTCCGGCCCACGGTGCTCGTGGGCCGCGACGCCGACCGCGCGGCCACCGCGTACGGACGTGCGCTGCTGCTCGCCCTCCACGAGAATCCGGCGCTGGCACGCGACCTGTTCGCACAGTACGACGCCCGTCTGCCCGCCGAACAGTACGCATCGGCCTTCGAGGCGGCCGAACGGGAGCAACTGCTGGCCCTGGCCGGGCACTTCGACCGAACGGTGCTCGACGTCGTCAACGACGTCGCGGTCAGGCTGGACGAGCACGCGCTCCGCGCCAGGGCGTGTCACTCCCTGGCGCGTCTGCTCGGCGAGGCCGCGGACGCCGAGCGGCTCGTCTCCTGGCTGAGCGGCCTGCAGGAGACCGGGGGGCTGGACGGGACCGTCGTGACGACGGCGTTGGAGGCCCACACCGCGCGGACGGGGCTGGGCAGGGACGCCGACCTCTGGTCGGCCTTCTTCGACCACCTTCCGCAACAGCTGCTGCCGGAGCGGTTCGACGTACGGCTGCTCCTGGGCCGGGGCGCCGACGCGGTGCGGCTCGCGGACACCCCCGCCCGGCAACGCGAGGCGCTGGCGTGCTGCCTGCGGTCCTCGCGGCTGGAGGACGTCCGGGCCGGCCTGGACCTGGCCGACGCGGCAGGAGACACCGAGTTCGCCCGGCGGCTGTCGGACCGGGCGGGGGACCTGACCCTCGCCGAGGGAAGGCCCGCGGACGCGTTGCCCCACTACGAACGGGCCGGGCGCCGCGACCGGATGAGCCACTGCCATGAGCAACTCGGTGACGTCCGGGCCGCGTTGGAGAACTGCCCGGAGAACGAGCCGGAGCGCATGGCCCGTCTCGCCGGTGAGTGCCGGGCGGAGATCGACGCCCTGGTCGAGCAGGGCGAGCACATGGAGGCCGTACGGCGCATCCGTGCCCTGCTGAGCCTGCTGGACAAGGCCGAACCCGCCGAGCCGGTGGTGCACAGGCGCGACGAACTGAAGAGCTTGCGTCAGGCGGTGACGGCGGTCGAGCGCCGACGCCTCCAGGGCCTCAGCCAGACCGCCCCCGACGACGACACCCGCCAGTCGGTGCACCAGGAATGGAGCAGGTTCGAGGAGGAGGCCGAAGATCTCCTCGCAGCGGCACGGCATGCCGAGGACGCCGACGAGCGTTACCGCGCGCACCGCCTCTACAAGGCGGTCGAGCGCTACGGCGACGCCGACCGCGTCCTGCACAACGACGACTCCCCAGAGGGCCTGGCCGCCCGGGCGGCGGCCCGGGAGGAGGGCGGCGACCTGCTCGGTGCCGCCCGCCTGCACGAGCAGACCGACCGTCACGCGGAGGCGGTCGCCCTCTACGAACGGGCCGACGACCCCGTGTCGGCAGCCCGGTGCCTGATCGGGTGGCGCGGGGACGAGGCGATCGAGGACTCCCGCCTGTCCGGGTACCTGCGCCGGTCGGGCGACATCGACGAACTCGTCCGCCTCTGCCTCGACGCCCTCGCGAGCAGGGGGGCCGCTTCGCACGCCCTCGCGGTGCTGCGCTCGCTGATCGACGACGAGGCCATGGTGGACGGCCCGTCGCGGCAGCGAGTGCTCGACGCGCTGGAGGCCGCGGGCGCCGCCGGCCGCGGAGCCTTCGAGGACAAGGTCGAGGAGTGGGCGACCCGGGCCAAACAGGAGGTCGACCGCCGGTTCTCCCGGATCTGGGGCATGGACCTGGGCACCAGCACCTGCGTGGCGGCCGTCTACGACACGGAAGCCCAGCGACCGGTTGTCTGTCCGCACGCCGGGCAGCCGTACTTCGCCTCGACGCTGAGTGTGACCGAGGACGGCGAGGAGATCGTCGGACTGACCGGCGATGCCATGCTGGCGCGCAGGATCGTCGGCCATGTCAGCGCCGCCAAGCGGCAGATGGGCGGCCGGACCCGGTTCAAGATCCGGGAGCGCACCTACCGGCCGCAAGAGGTGTCCGCCCGGATGATCGGCCATGGACGCACCCTGGTCGAGTCCTTCCTGGTCGAGCAGGTCAAGGAGAGGATCGCCGGGTTCGCCCGCGCCGAACTCGGCGAGATCCGGGAGGAGTGGCTCGACTGGGCCGCCGAACACCACGATCTCGCGGTGAGCCGGCCGAGGGCGATCGTGACGATTCCCGCCTACTTCCACAACAATGCCAAGAGCGCCACCCGGGACGCCTGCCGGATCGCCGGGGTCGAGGTGGAGCGCCTGATCCACGAACCCACGGCCGCGTGCATGGCCGTGTCCCGGCAGCGGCGACTGGACGGTCAGGTCGCCGTACTCGACCTGGGGGCGGGCACCCTCGACGCGAGCTTCGTCGACGTGGACGGCACCATGTACACGGTGAACCAGGTGTTCGGTGACACCAAGTACGGTGGCCGGGACTTCGACGCCGCCATCGCCGACTTCCTGGCCGACCGGCTGCGCGACGAAGGGGTGGACGTCCCCGCCTCCGGACTGGCGCGGCAGCGGCTGGAGATCGCCGCCGAATACCTGAAGATCGCGCTGTCCTCCCGGGAGGAGGCCGACTACACGCTCAACGCCTTCCTGGGCCGGCCGAGCGTGCGCCTCGAACTCACCCGTGCCGAACTCGCGGGAGTGCTCGCCGAACCGCTCGACGCGCTGCGCCGGGTCTGCGAGAAGGCCAAGGCCGACTGGGCCCGGGACGTCTTCGCCGACGAGCCCCAGCACCTGGTGCTGGTGGGCGGACCCATGCTGTCACCGCTCGTGAGCGAGGTCGCGGAGAAGGTCTTCGGGCGCAAACGGACGGGCTTCCCCGACCCACGTGCGGTGGTGGCGTTCGGTGCCGCTCTGCAGGGCGCGGTGCGGGCCGGGGATCTCGGCGAGACACTCCTGCAGGACGTCACTCCGCTGCCGCTCGGTATCAGCGTCCACGACCCGGAGACCAAGGAGCAGCGGTTCAGCACCATCATCGAGGCGAACAACTGGATTCCGGCACAACGAAGTCAGATCTACACCACGGTTCGTGACAACCAGGACACCGTGCTGATCGAGATCTACAACGGGCAGGTCGACGCCGCCTCGAAGATCGGCCAGTTCGAGCTCGTCGGCATCCCGCCCCTGCCGAAGGGGAAGCCGCAGATCGAGGTCACGTTCTCGTTCGACGCGAGCTGCGTGCTCGAAGTGACCGCGGTGGACAAGGGCACCGGCCAGTCCAATTCGGCCCGGATCACCGACCCCACCCTCCTGTCCCCGCGCGAGATCCGGGAGATGGCGGAGCGGCAGTCGGTGCAACGCGAGTTGGAGGACGTCCGACGCACCCTGCGCGACCTCGTGGACCAGGCCGCCGGCCTCGACCCGGAACGACTCTGCCGAGAGTTCCGGGACCGGCTCGAAGCCCACCGGCCGGCCCGCGTACCGCTGGACCGGCAGAGCCAGCGGCTGCTGGCGGAGATGTACGGCAACGAGGCGACCGACGTGGAGTCCGAACTGCTGTCGTTGCGGGGCCCGTTGCGCGACCTGACGGTCACCGTTCGGGACTATCTGGAGCATCCCGCCGCGCTGGACCGGGCCGACGCCGGACGACATCTCGCCGAGCGGCTCGCCGAGCACCTCGACCGGATGCGGCAGGGCATGGTCCGTATGGCCGGATGGAACGGCGTGCTCGCGGCCGTGGCCGCGGCGGACACCGATCCGCTGCACCGTTTCCGGGCCCTGCACGACGCGGGCGACCACCAACGCGCCCTGCGCGCGCACGACGAGCAGACCGAGCCGCTGTCCGATCCGGAGGACCTGCGCCGCCGTCTGCGCTGCCTGGCCGGCGTCGGCGACCGCGCGCGGTACCGGGAGACCCTGCTCGCGGACGCGCCGCGGCTGCCGGCGATCGTCCTGGACCCTGACCATGAGGAGTTGTACCTCGCCGCGGCCCGCCCGGCCCTGGTACGGGTGTCCGACGGCAGCGGCCGGGAGGGCGGCGGCTTCCTCGTGTCGGACCGGCATGTACTGACCGGTGGCCGTTGGCCGGAGGATCCGTCCTCGGGGCTCACGGTGCACATGACCGTGGGAACACGGGCCGTGCGCCGCGTCTTTCGCCCCGACTCCACGGCCGTCGACGCCTGCGTGCTCCTGCTGGCCGAGCGGGTACCGGTCCAGCCGCTGCGACTGGGCTTCCCCAGGCTCACGAACATCGGGGACCAGGCGTGGGCGGCCGCTTCCGACCAGATGCTCGTGGTGGGCACCGTCCAGGGCTTCGAGGCATTTCCCGAGCACGACCTGAAGCTGTTCCGTGCCGATCTGCCGCTCACCTCCGAGGCGGGCGGCGGGCCGCTGCTCAACGAACTCGGTGAAGTGATCGGCATCCTGGTGCAGCCGGATGCGAAGCCGACCACGTTCGCGTTGTCGGTCGACTCGCTGGCTCCGCTGCTCGCGAGTGCCGGGTTCGGGCTGTCCGAGCCCGGCGCCGAGGAGACGGCGCGGTGATCGACACGACGGACTCCTCGGAGGGCCGGCTGATCGACGGCCGCTACCGGCTGCGCGGCCTCCTCGGAGCCGGGGGCATGGGGGAGGTGTGGCGGGCCTGGGACGAGAGACTCGACCGGCAGGTCGCCGTCAAGCTGATCCGGTCCGGCATACGACACCGACGTCTCGGCTCTCAAGCGGGTCCGTACGCGGACCTGAGATCGGCCCGCTTCCGACGGGAAGCGAAGATCACGGCGAACCTCGCCGGCCATCCCAACATCGTGACGGTGTACGACTTCGGGGAAGACCCGCTGTACGTCGTCATGGAACTGGTGCAGGGCACGCCGCTGGACGTTCACGTCCGGCTGGAAGGACTTCCGGCCCCGGCGGACGTCGTCGCCTGGGGCGTCCAGGTCTGCGACGCCCTCGCGAAAGTGCACGCCGAGAAGGTCGTGCACCGGGACCTCAAGCCGTCCAACCTCATCCTCACCGGGGCACGCGTCGTCAAGGTCCTGGACTTCGGTGTCGCGGGGCTGCTCAAGTCCGGATCCGTGTCGACGGCGGCCGCGCAGACGCGGCTGACCGCCGACGGAGGGTTCATCGGTACCGTGCCGTACGCCGCCCCGGAACAGCTCCGCGGCCTACGGGTCGACCTGCGTGCGGACCTGTACTCCCTCGGCTGCCTGCTGTACGAACTCACCGTGGGAACACCGCCGTTCGGGACGGGCCCGGAGGGTGAGGTCGCCGCCCGGCACCTGGCCGAGGAGCCGTCCGGGCTGCGGGCCGGAAAGCCCGACGTCTCCGTCGATTTCGAGCGGCTCGTCCTCGATCTGCTGGCCAAGGAACCCGGGGCCCGCCCTCCTGACGCGCTTGCCGTGCGCAGCCGGCTCACACGACTGGCTCCTCCGTATCGCGCACGCGTCTCGGACGCCGCGGGGGATCCCCTCGGGACAGCGGTCGGCGGTCAGGACCGGCCCGGCGGACTCACCTTGGCCCGCGTCTTCGATCTGCACGCGCCCGACGGCCGTCCGGTCATGGGAGCCGCGCACGAGCGCATCGCCTCGGCCGAGGAAAGGACCGCCCTGCTGGGGTGCCTGCGCGAAGCGCCCGCCGCCGTGCTCCTGCCGGACGAGCCGGACCGGGTCGATCCCGGACGCGGCAGGGTGGTGCCCGCGGCCTTCCGCACCGACGGAACGTGGGTCTGGTCCGACCAGATCGCCTACTACCTCGCCCGCTACGGGTACGCACCGGAGCCCGGGTTGCGGCGGCACTTCGCCACGCGGCAGGAGGAGCGGCCCCAGGTCACGGCCCGGCTGCGCGGCGAGGCCGGCCGGCTGGTGCTGGCCGAGCCCGAAGGCTCCCTGACGGGACGTCCCCGCGCCGGTGGCGGCGATTCCTGACCCCGCGGAAACGAGGGCCCCGGCCTCGACCGACGGTCGGGGCCCTCGCGTCTTCTAGGCGATCCGGGCGTGTGCCGCCAGCAGGGCCGGCATGGGCAGCAGCGGGCCCTGCGGGTCCTTCGCCGCGTTGTCCCAGCGGCGCAGGGCCACCGCGTCCGGGGCCAGTGGATGGGCCGCGAACCCGGCCGCCTCGTGTGCGTCCATCGGGCCGCCCTGAACCTTCAGGGACGCGATCGACACCGGGCTGAGCAGGGCGCGGTACGCCGGGTCGGTGGTGACCAGGTAGCGCTTGGCCGGTACGTGCTGGGCGATGACCCAGGCCGCGCGCTCGCCCAGACGGCGCCGGGCGAACGCGGCGCCGGCCAGCTCGTGCGGCAGACCCGGGTGCTCGGCGCGGACCTGGCGGGCGCGGCCGATGTCGTGCAGGGCCGCGGCGACCACCAGTTCGTCGTCCGCGCCCGCCTCCATCGCCAGCCACGCCGTCTGCAGCGCGTGGCTGCGCTGGTCGACGGCCTCCCCGCCGTACGGCAGGCCCGCGAGGCCGTCGACGAGCGCGGTCAGTTCCTCGTCCGTGAGCGGGATCGGCGCGGTCATGGCCGCTCCGTTCCGCGGATGGCGTCGGCCAGTTCCTCCGCGAGCTCCGGGGTCGCCGCGACCACGCCGGACCAGCGGCGGGTGAGGTCGGGGTCGATCTCCAGCGGGCGGCCGTGCACATCGATCACCGCGCCGCCCGCCGCGGGCACCGTCAGCATCGCGGCCGCCAGGTCCACGATCCGGTGCGTGTCGGAGCCGGCGTCGGCGAACGCGTCCGTCGACCCCTCGGCCACCAACGCCGCCTCCAGGCAACTCGTCGACAGGATGCGGATCCTGGCGGCCCGCGTCGCCACCCGCCACCACGCGTCGGCGATGTGCGGCTGCGGGCGCAGGAGGCTGACCGCCGCCCCGTCCAGTTCCGTACGGCCGCTCGTGCGGTACGGCGACGGCTGCCCCGCCACCGTGTGCCAGCAGCGCCCGGTCTCCAGCCAGCAGGTCAGCGCCTCCTGCGGTACGCCGTCCACCGCGACGACGCCCGCGAAGGCGGACAGCGGGACGCCCGAGGCGGCGTTCGCCGTGCCGTCCACCGGGTCGGTGACGAGCGTGACGGCGGACCCGTTGTCGATGTGGCCCAACTCCTCGCTGAGCAGGTTGATCCGGTGGGCGTCCACGACCTCGGCGATCGCGGTGTCCACCAGGATGTCCAGCCGCATCGTGGGCGTCCCGTCGGCGCCCAGCCCCACCTTCTCGGACAGCCGGGCCCGGTCGTACGTCTCGCGCGCGGCCCGGAAGGCGGTGACGGCGGCCCGGGTCGCGTCGGCCAGCGCCGGGTGGACACCGGAGGGCAGTGCCGGTTCGGGCACCGGCCAGGGGATGTGACCGCTCGTCCCGGTCGTCCCGCTCGTCCCGCTCATCCGGCGTCACCCCCGCAGGCGGCGCGCAGGACGGCCGCGACGACGGGCCAGGGGCGGCCCGGCTCGGCCAGCACCAGGTCGGCCCGCAGGCCCGGCTCCAGACGGCCGCGGTCCCGCAGCCCGGCGACGTCCGCGGCACCGCCGGTGACCAGGCCGACCGCCTCGGGCAGCGGCGCCAGCCCCTCCTGTGCGAGCAGCAGCGCCGCCCCGAGCAGCCCCGAGGGCAGGTAGTCGGAGGCGAGCGCGGTGACCAGGCCGCGGGCGACCAGCTCACGGCCGGAGGCGTTGCCGTTGTGCGAGTGGCCGCGCAGGACGTTCGGCGCGCCCATCACGACCGGCATGCCGTGCTCGCGTGCCGCCTTGGCGGCCGCCGTCGTGGTGGGGAACTCGGCGACCGCTCCGCCCCGTTCGCACAGCTCCTCGATCTCCCGCGGCGAACCGGGGTCGTGCCCGAGCAGCCGGATCCGGCCGGTGCGGGCCTGCTCGCCGAGCCAGTCCAGGGCCTCCTCGCGGACGCCGAGCCGGCCGTCCCGGTCCACGATCAGCTGGTCGACATAGGCGCGGGCCTCGTCCTCGGTGACCCCGCGCGTGCCGACGAGATACCGCTCGTAGTAGGTGCGGTCCGTGTACTGGCCCTGGCCCGGGGTGTGGTCCTCGTGCGAGACCAGGACGGGTCCCCGGCCGTCGTCGCCGAGCTCCGCGAGCCGCTGCCGCAGTCCGGCCAGGCCCTCGGGACAGCGGATGTCCAGCCGGTGCAGGATCCGGTGGTCCACCAGGCCGTCGTCGCCCCGGCCCGCCACGGCCGCGCAGATCCGCCGCGCGTTCTCCAGCGTCCGGCGCATCCCGCGCCCGCCGCTCTCCTCGAACGCCGCGCCGTGGAACGCGGTCGTGACACCGGCCGCGCGGAGCTTGCCCTCGAAGGACAACAACGCGAACTCCAGGGGCAGTTCGGCGCCGGGCCGGGGCAGCAGCTCCTTCTCCAGTCCGTCGCTGTGCACGTCCACCAGGCCGGGCAGGCACAGCAGGCCCTGCCCGTCGACGTCCGCCTCCACACCGGCCGGGTGCGGTTCGACGGCGGCGATCCGGCCGTCGCGTACGGCGACGAGCGCGTCGTCCAGCACCCGGTCGGGCAGCACCGCCCGCACGTGCCCGAGCACGTAGTCCGCGGGCGGGGCGGCCGGCGTCCAGCCCTGGACCGGCGCCTCGGCCCCTTCCCTGCTCACCAGTTGCGTGCTCATGCGGCTGCCTCCAGCATCTGGGCCGGTGTGCCCTGGCGGGCGATCCGGCCGTCCCTGACGAACACCACCCGGGACGCCAACTGCCGTATGGCGTCCATGTCGTGGAAGACGGCGAGGACGGCGACGCCCTGCCCCGCCAGCGAGTCGATCAGCTCCAGCGCGGCCTCCCGGTTGGCCGGGTCCAGCGCGGAGACCGGCTCGTCGAGCAGCAGCAGCCGGGGCGGCTGCACCGTGCCCGCCGCGAGGTTCACCCGCTGGCGCTCACCGCCGGACAGGACACCGCAGTCGACGTCCCACAGCGTCTCGTCGAGGTTGAGCCGGTGCAGCGCGGCCGCCGCGGCCTGACGCGCCTCGGCCCGGTCGAGTCCGCGCCGCCGGGCGGTCGCGGCGACCACCTCCAGCGGGCCGGTGCGCGGCGGGGCGGCGAGGAACTGCGAGACATAGCCGAACTCCCGGCCGCGCAGCCGGGCCATCGCCCGGTCGCCCAGCGTGGTCAGCTCCACCGGCCCGGCCGCCGTACGCAGTCGTACGGAACCGGAGTCCGGCAGGTAGGTGCGGTGGACGCAGCGCAGCAGCGAGGACTTGCCGGCGCCGCTCGGGCCCGCGAGGGCGACGTGCTCGCCGGTGCGCACGTCGAGGTCGACGCCGTGCAGCGAGGGCACGGTCCGGCCGTCGATGCTGTGCAGGGTGAAGGACTTGTACAGGGCGCGTACGGACAGGACGGCGTCCTGGGGCTCGGATGCGGGGTGGTTCGTGTTCACCGGGCTCACCTCCGGGCGGCGGCGACGAGCCGCTGGGTGTAGGGGTGGTGGGGGTCGTGGAAGAGCTGGTCGGTCAGGCCCTGTTCGACGACCCGGCCCGTCTGCATGACGAGCGTGCGGTCGGTCAGTGCCTCGATCACGGAGAAGTCGTGGCTGACGACCACGGCCGCGACGTCCCGCTCGGAGAGCAGGCTGCGCAGCAGGTCGAGCACGCCCGCGGCGACGGAGGCGTCGAGACCGGTGGTGGGCTCGTCGAGCAGCAGTACGGGCGGTTCGGTGGCCAGGGCCTTGGCGATCTGCACGCGCTGCCGCATGCCGCCGGAGAAGGTGTGCACGGGGTCGTCCATGCGGGACAGCGGTACCTCGACCCGGTCCAGCAGTTCGGCCGCGCGGCGCCGGATGGCGTGGTAGCCGCGCCAGCCCGCCGCCGTCAGCCGCTCGGCGATGTTGCCGCCGGCGGAGACGCGCAGGTCGAGTCCGGCGGCCGGGTCCTGGTAGACGACGGCCATCGAGTCGATCCGCAGCCGCCGCCGGACGGCCGGGGGCAGGGCGAGCACCTCGGAGGCGCCGTCGTCCACCGAGGCGAGGTGGACCTGTCCGGCGGTGGCGGGCTCGTCGCCGATGACGCAGCGCAGCACGGTGGACTTGCCGGAGCCCGACTCGCCGATGAGGCCCAGGGCTTCACCGGGCGCCACGTCGAAGGAGACGTCCCAGGCGGCCACCACGGCGCCGGTGGACGGGCTGATCGCGGTGCCGTGCTCGGGACCCGTGCCGGGGACGGCGGACGCGCCGCCCGCGCCGTGCACCTTGCCGATGCCGTCGACGCGCAGGGCCCATTCGGGGCCGCCGGTCCGGGTCCTGCGGGCGGGCGCGGGCGCGTCGTCCGCGGGGGTCTTACGGACCAAGGGGGCGGCGCGGCGTCCCGCGCGGGCCGCCGGATCGGGCAGCAGGGCCAGCGGCGCGCGTTCCCGGTGGGCGGCGGTGTCGGCGTCCGCGGCCTGGACCCGCGCGCACCACTCGGTGTCGCTGCAGGCGAAGGCGCCCTCGGTACCGGCGTTGACGAGATAGACGTCGTCGCTGCCGCAGAACTTGCAGCGCCCGCCCGGCTCGTGCTCGACCTCGAAGGGCACGTCGTCGAAGGTGAGGGGCCGTACCTCGGTGTGCGGCGGCACCGCGTAGATGCGCTTCTCTCGGCCCGCGCCGAAGAGGTTGAGCTGCTCGGCCCGGTGGAGGCGGGGCACGTCCCAGCGCGGGATGGGGCTGGTCGCCATCACATAGCGGCCGCCGACCAGCACCGGGTAGCCGGTGCTCGCGGTGATCATGCCGTTGCGGACGATGTCCTCGTAGAGGCTGACCCACATCGCGGAGTAGTCGCCCTCGGCGTGCATCCGCGCGCACTCGGCCACCGACTTCTGCACACCGCGCAGCGGTTCGGGCACGGGCACCTGGTAGACGAGCACGTGCCGGTCGGTCAGTGCCTCCTCGGGGACGCGGTGGCGGGTCTGTACGACCGTGGCCTCACGGGTGTCGGCGGACTCGCCGCACCCGGTGGTCCGCGCGATCATCCGGCGCAGGTTGGTGGCGTTGACGCCGGCGTCGTCGCCCTGGTCGATCACCTTCACCGTGTCGTCGGCGCCGATCACCCCGAGGGTGACCTGGAGGCCGCCCGAGCCCCAGCCGCGGGCGACCGGCATCTCCCGGGAGCCGAAGGGGACTTGGTAGCCGGGCACGCAGACCGCGGCGAGACAGGCCCGGCGGATCTCGCGCTTGGCGTCCTCGTCGAGGATCCCGGCGGGCGGGCTGCCCGCGTCCGCCTCGGCGACGAGCGCGCCGATCCCGGACGGCTGAGCGGTGTCGTACGTCGTCGTGCTCATCGGCAGTCCTTTCCCGTGGGCTCGGCGGCCCGGGCCGGCAGGTCCTCGCCCGCCTCGGCGGCGGCCCGCATGGCTTGCTTGCGCTCGACCATCGAGCGGAAGGTGACGTAGTGGGGGAGCTTCAGGTGCTCCAGGAAGCCGCCCGAGTCGAGACCGTCCACCGTGAGCAGCAGCAGCTGCTCCAGCGGGCCGCTGCGGCCGAACCGGCGGTTGGCGATGTCCAGGTTGGCCATGGCGATGGCCTTGCGCTCGTTGTGCCCGAAGCACAGGCCGTAGCCGATGTCGAAGCGGGTACGGTCCTCGTCCGCGCCGTCCAGGTCCTCGATGGCCTCGGCCTCGGTGACCCGGAACTCGCCGACGGTGACCGGGTTTCCGGTGTGCGGGTGGCGCACCCGCAGCGGGAGCCGGCCGTGCCGCAGCTCGCCGAGGGTGATCTCGTGGACGTCGCCGTCGGGTCCGAGGACCGAGCGGTACCAGAGGGCGACCAGCGCCCCGGACTCGGCGCGGGCCATGGCGGCGAGGACGGCGGACCGGTCGGCGGGCGGCCGGGCGGGCTTGCGGGTGATGTCGTGCGGCTCGGGGTCGTCGCCGGTGCGCCCCTCGGAGACCAGGTCCAGCTTGCGGAGCAGGTCGAGGAACCGGCGCGGGCTGCGCTGCTCCTCGGTGCGCTCCGGGACCTCCGTGACCTCCGTGACCTCAGTGCGGGCCGATTCCTCGGTCGGCGGCTCGGGCGGGCCCTCGGGCCGCTCCAGCAGGCGGCCGGTGTAGTCCGAGGTGCGGCCGAGGAGTTGCGGTCCGTCGGGCTCGCGGAACGCGGGCACGATGCGGCGCAGCACGGTCATCTCGCCCGGGTCGACGGCTTCGCTCACCGCCAGCCGCGGCAGGGTGGACCGCTGGGCCCGCAGCAGGTGCGAGGCCTCCAGGGTGTCGCCCTCGGCCTGCCGGAAGGCGGCGGCCGCGGTCGGCTCGTCGTAGAGGCCGGCCTCGCCCATCACCCGGTCGACGGCCAGCCGGAAACGGGCGGTGATCTGCTCGGTCGACGCCCAGGGCGCGGGCGCGTGGTCGCGCTTGCGGCGGACCAGATC
Source organism: Streptomyces olivochromogenes (assembly GCF_021538895.1). Taxonomy (GTDB): domain Bacteria; phylum Actinomycetota; class Actinomycetes; order Streptomycetales; family Streptomycetaceae; genus Streptomyces; species Streptomyces olivochromogenes_A. Next base: position 49,578 of record NZ_JADDRL010000069.1, read on the forward strand.
CTCGGCGGCGAGGATCGCCTCCAGTCCGCCGCGTGCTCCCGAGTACCCCATCAGTTCTCCTCCTCGGACACGGCATCGGTCACGGCATCGGTCATGGCGTGCGGGGCCACGACGGCGACGGCGGTGCTGCGCGGCAGGCCCATGAGGCGGCCGTCGGGCGCGGCCAGCAGCAGATCGACCCCCGCGGGGAAGCCGCCGACGGCCTCGGCGCGCGCCTCGACGAACCCGTCCGGCACGCCCCGCGGAGCGACCTCCCGCTCGCCCGGCACACCCGGCCCGGACAGCCGCCACGTCGACGGCCCGCCCTCCAGCGCGGTCACCGGCAGGCAGAGCAGGGCGCCGTCCTCCGGGGCGTCGGCCGTACCCCGGGCCAGGCGCAGGATCTCCGCGGGCGCAACCGGTCGTACGGAGGCGACGAGCCGGGCCTTGTCCAGCGGCACCGCCGGGGCGTTGGTCGCCAGGCTCAGCACGTCCGACCAGAGCGCGGCGCCGTCCTCCTCCAGGACACGGATGCCGGTGCCGAGGTCGGCGAGCGCGAGGACCGGCAGCAGCGCGGGCGGCACCACGGCCGCCAGGTCGGCGGGGAAGCGGGTCACCGTGCCCGGTCGCGCCAGGGCGTCCAGTACGGCCCGGAAGACGCCCTGTGCCCGGGCGGGGCTCAGCTTGGCCGCGGTCACCAGGTCCGCGGTCCCCCAGGGGTCGGCGGCGGGGGCCGGCCCGGTCTCGACGGCGGTCACGTCAGCTCCTCGAACTCGACGACGGTCGGGGCGAGTTCCGCCCACTCCTGGCTCTCCTGCCGCTCCCGGCGGCGCGCGACCCGCTCGCACAGCCGGTCGACGTCGGCGGTCCGGGGCCGGCCCGACTGCACCTCGGCGTCGAGTACGGCGGCGGCCAGTACGGCCGCGCGGTCGTCCCCGAGGCGCATGGCCCAGCCGCGGTGACCGGCCACTTCCACCTCGGCCCGGCAGGCCAGGACGTCACCGAGCAGGAACCGCTGTGCCAGGACCGGCTCGCGGACCTGCGCGGTCACGCAGCCGACCTCGGGCGCCACCAGGACCCGTACCTCGGCGCCGTCGGCGATGCAGGCGTCGGCCAGTTCGATCAGTTCGGCCCTTTCGGCCTCGGCCAGCAGGGCGCAGCGACGCTCCCTGCTCCATACGTGTGTCACCTTTTCTCCAGGTTCCTTGCGGTGTATCGGCTCTGTGGGGTGTGTCAGCCCTGCGCGGTGTGACCGCTCGACGAGGTGTGTTCGTCGAGTTCGACCACGACGCGGACCGCGTCGGCGCGGGTCCAGGTACGGCTGCACATCAGGACGTTGCCGGCCGCCTCGTCGCGGCTGACGCTCTCCACCAGCCAGGCGGGCAGGCTGCTCTCCGTGCGCAGGGCGCGCAGGACGTCGGGCGGCGGGACGTCGATGCTGACCCGGCACCAGGCGCGCATCGGCCGTACCCGCACCATCTGGCGGAGCACCAGATCGACGGAGTCGACCGCGTGCAGGGCCAGATCCAGGTCGGGCACCTCGTCCACCGGGATCCACTCGTGGGTCCAGGAGGCGAGCAGGTCGTCGATGTAGAACTCGCGCACCACCTCGTGCACGGGCGAGCCGGCGGGCCGCTCGAACCGGTCCGCCAGATCGGCGGGCAGCGGGATCGTGCGGACCGACTTGACCAGCGCACGCGGGGTGGCGCCCGCCGCCGCGATCGTGGTGGACCACGACGGCGGGACGCTGCGCGAGATGACGTAGTCGATGCGCCGGTTGACGAAGGTGCCCGACCCCTGGGTCCGGCGGACGACGAACCGGCGTTCCAATTCCTGTACGGCCGCCCGTGCGGCGGCCCGGCCCACGCCGAACCGCCGGGCGATCTCGGCCTCGCTGGCCACCCGGGTGCCCCGGGCGTACTCGGCCAGCTCGGCGGACAACTGCTCCGCGATCTCCAGATACCTGGTCGCACTCACACGAGGAACTCTCGTCGGCCAACTCGTCCGGACAACCTGCGTACGACCAACGCGTCCGACCGGGACGGTGAACAGCCGTGTCAGTTGTTTCCCGGTTCGAAGCGCCCTTCTTCCATGGAATCCACGGGAGAAGGGCGCGATGGGGTGGTGGATGGAGGACGGAGCGGTCGCGGTCGTCAGCGGACGACGCGGCGCAGCCACACCGCGAGCAGCTCCACGACGAGCACGGTGGCGAACACCAGCAGCAGTACGGTGGTGACGACCCCGAAATCCAGCACCCGCGAGGCGTTGAGCAGGTCGAAGCCGATGCCGCCCGCGCCGACGATGCCGAGCAACGTCGCGGAGCGGATGTTGACGTCGAGCTGGTAGAGGACATGGCCGACGAAGGCGGGCGCGGCCTGCGGCAACGTCGCCGCGCAGAAGACCTGCCAGCGTCCCGCACCGGTGGCCCGTACCGCCGCCTCCACCCCCGGGTCGACCTCCTCCAGCGAGTCGGCGACGAGCTTGCCCAGCAGCCCGACCGCGCCCACGCCCAGGGCCAGCGCGCCGGCCACCGCGCCGAGGCCGGTGATCACCACGAAGACGATGGCGAGGACGAGCTCGGGGACGCCGCGGACCAGCACCACCACGCCCCGGAACACGGCGGCCGTCGCGGGCGAGGGCGCGACGTTGCGGGCGGCCAGCGCGCCGACGGGCAGCGCCAGCACCGCGCCGATCAGGGTCGCGGCGAAGGCGATCTCGACGGTGTCGAACAGGTCGGAGAGCAGGTCCGGCAGGATGCCCCCGGTGCTCGGCGGCCAGAACAGCCCGAGCGTGGGGCCGAGGTTGCCGAGCGCGCCGAAGAACTGGCCCGGTGCGAGACCGGCGCCCCACACGGAGGCGGCGAGTGCCGGCACGGTCACGACGGCGTAGGCGGTACGGCGGACGCGGCGGGGCGTCCAGGGCGGGGCGACACGGGGTGGCACCGAACGGTTCGTGGACGTGGCGTCCCCCGCCGCCCCCGCGTCCTTCGGCTTCATCGGCGCCGGAACGGACATGAGGACGGCGGACGTACGGGACACCGCGCCCCCTCGCCGGCGCGTCCGTCCGCCCGCGTCGGCGTCGCGCAGCAGCGCCCGGCGGATCGCCCCGGAGAGCAGCTCCACCAGCACGCACAACGTGAGCACCACCACCGCGAGCGCCATGCCACGCCGATAGTCCAGGGCGTTCAGGGAGCGCGCGATCTCGAAGCCGAGGCCGTTCACGCCGACGAAGCCCAGCACCACCGAGATCCGGAGGTTGATGTCCAGCCGGTGCAGGGCGTTGGCCACCAGGGAGGGCAGGACCTGCGGCATTACGCCGGAGACGAGTTGCTGGAGCCGGCCCGCGCCGGTGGCCCGTACCGCGGTGCGCGGTCCCTCGTCGATCTGCTCGATGGAGTCGGCGTACATCTTGCCGACCATGCCGACCGAGTGCAGGCCCATGGCGAGGACGCCGGCCAGTGCGCCGAGTCCGAAGACGCGGAAGAAGACGATCGCCAGCACCACGTCCGGTACGGCCCTGGCCAGGACGACGACCCCGCGCGCCGTGAACCGCGCGGTCGCGTGCGGGGTGGTGTTGCCGGCGGCGAGAACGGCCAACGGGACACTGAGCAGCACCGACAGCAGCGTCGCGCACACCACGACGGCCATCGTCTGCCCGCACAGCCGCAGCACCTCGGCGGGGGACGGGAAGTCGAGCGGCACCGTCCGCCGGATGAAGTCCGCCGCGTTGGAGGCACTGTCCACGAGCGTGGCGGCGTTGATCCGCAGGTCGGCGAAGGCCCAGCAGGCGAAGCCGGCGAGCGCGGCCGGCACCAGCAGCGCG
>NZ_JADDRL010000007.1 GCF_021538895.1 Streptomyces olivochromogenes
AAAACCCCCGCATCGAAAGATGCGGGGGTTTTCTGTGTTCCGGGGGTATTCCGATGCTCCTTTCCCCTTTGGCTTCCTCTGAGCATCGGATTTCGGTCTCGGTATCAGAGGCGGCCGGCCGCCTTCAACGCCAGATACGCGTCCGCCAAGGCCGGCGCCAGATCATCCGGCGTCGCATCGACAACCGTCACACCGTGCCGACGGAGCTGTTCGGCCGTGCGATGCCGTTCCGCCTGAGCCTGTGCGGCTGCCGCTGCTTCGTACACTGCGTCGACGTTCCCACGAGCTGCGGCCATTTGGCTGATGTGTGGATCGGCCACTGAGGCAAGCAGAACCGTGTGCCGGTGGGTGAGTTGCGTGAGCACCGGCAGCAGACCTACCTCGACCGGGGCCGCGTCGAGGGTCGTGAGCAGGACGATCAGGGAGCGGCGCGGAGCCGTACGCAGCGCGGTTGCGGTGAGTCCGCGGGCGTCGGTCTCGACGAGTTCCGGTTCGAGCGTCGCCATGGCGTTGACCAGGGCCGGGAGGACATCGCCGGCCGCACGGCCCTGTACCAGGGCGCGGACCCGGCGGTCGTACGCGAGCAGGTCGACCCGGTCGCCGGCCCGGGACGCGAGCGCCGCGAGCAGCAGAGCCGCGTCCATGGAGGCGTCCAGGCGCGGGGCGTCACCCACACGGCCCGCCGAGGTACGGCCGGTGTCGAGGACGACGAGGATGTGCCGGTCGCGTTCGGGACGCCAGGTGCGTACGGCGACCGTGGTCTGGCGGGCCGTGGCACGCCAGTCGATGGAGCGGGTGTCGTCGCCGGGAACGTACTCGCGCAGGCTGTCGAATTCCGTGCCTTCGCCGCGGGTCAGCACGCTGGTGCGGCCGTCGAGTTCACGCAAACGGGCGAGTTTCGACGGCAGGTGCTTGCGGCTGGTGAACGGGGGCAGAACCCGTACAGTCCAGGGGACTCGGTGGGCGCCCTGCCTGGAGAACAGGCCGAGTGGGCCGTAGGAGCGGATGGTCACACGGTCGGCCTGGCGGTCGCCGCGGCGGGTGGGTCGCAGATGGGTCGTCACGCGGCGGCGTTCGCCGGCGGGCACCGTGAGACGGTGGCGCGAGGCGGCGACCTCCGTGCCGGGCTGCCAGCTGCTGGGTGGCCAGGCATCCCGCATCCGAGCCCGGAGCGGACGGCGGGACGGGTTGGTGACGGTGAGCGTCACGTCGGCTGCCTCGCCCAGGCGCACGGAGGTGTCGCCCGAGCGGGTCAGCACCAGGCGTCGTACAGGCGCCGCGAGGGCGAAGTCGCAGGCGCAAGCCAGCGCCAGCGGACCGTTGACAGCGAGGAAGCCCGTCAGGCTGGGCTCCCAGATGCCGACAGGGATCGAGCCGAGGGCCGCCAGGAGGGCGGCGCGACCGGTGAGGGCCATCAGCGGGGGACCGGGACGTGGGAGAGGATCGCGTTGATGACCGCGTCGGCCGTCACGCCCTCCATCTCGGCCTCGGGCCGCAGCTGTACACGGTGGCGGAGGGTGGGCAGGGCCAGGGCCTTCACGTCGTCGGGGATCACGTAGTCGCGGCCGGTCAGCCAGGCCCAGGCGCGGGAGGTCGCGAGCAGGGCGGTGGCTCCACGCGGTGACACACCGAGCGTGAGGGAGGGCGACTCGCGGGTGGCCCGGCAGATGTCGACGACGTAGGCGGTGATCTCGGGGGACACGGCGGTCTTGGCGACCGCGGCGCGGGCGGCCTCCAGGTCGGCGGGCCCGGCGACGGGGCGCACGCCGGCGGCGCGCAGATCGCGTGGGTTGAAGCCCTCGGCGTGGCGGGTGAGGACGTCGATCTCGTCCTGGCGGGAGGGGAGAGGGATCGTCAGTTTGAGCAGGAAGCGGTCCAGTTGGGCTTCCGGGAGGGGGTAGGTGCCTTCGTACTCGACCGGGTTCTGGGTCGCGGCGACCAGGAACGGCTCGGGGAGCAGGCGGGGCGTGCCGTCGACCGTGACCTGACGCTCCTCCATGGCCTCCAGGAGGGAGGACTGGGTCTTGGGCGGGGTGCGGTTGATCTCGTCGGCGAGGAGGAGGTTGGTGAAGACCGGGCCCTGCTGGAAGGAGAACTCGGCGGTGCGGGTGTCGTAGACCAGCGAGCCGGTCACGTCGCTCGGCATGAGGTCCGGGGTGAACTGGACGCGCTTGGTGTCGAGTTCGAGTGCGGACGCGAGCGCGCGGACGAGCAACGTTTTGGCGACTCCGGGGACTCCTTCAAGGAGAACGTGTCCGCGGCAGAGGAGGGCGACGACAAGGCCGGTCACGGCAGGGTCCTGGCCGACCACGGCTTTGGCGATCTCGGCGCGCAGGGCTTCCAGGGAGGCGCGGGCGCTGCCCGGATCCCCGGAGTACCCGGCGTTGTCAGTGGTCGGGGCCATCATGAACGGCGTACCTCTCTTTCGAGGGCGTCGAGTTGGTCGGACAGTGCGATAAGGGCGGTGTCGTCGCCTGGCGGCGGGCCGAACAGGAGGGAATGCAGGGCTTGTCCGTTGCCGTGGAGGTGGGCGGACAGAGCGGGGAGCAGGGCCTCGGTGGTGTGCGCCTGGGCCGCGGGGACGCCGACGAGGGGAGCCAGTCGGGTGCGGGTGGCGGAGCGTAGGGCGGCGGCCGCGCGGTCGCGGGCGTTGGCCTTGCGGTAGAGGCGGGCGCGGCCTTCGACGGTTTCGGAGGCGCGGATCGCCACGGGGAGTCTTTCGGGCACCAGAGGGCCGAGTCGGCGTGCCCTCCAGAGAGCGGCGAGGGCCGCGGCGAAGAACAGCTGCAGCGTGGCCCACAGCCATCCGGACGGGAGCAGGTCGAAGAAGCCCTTCTGCTCGCCCGTGCCGGTGGCCGTGGCGTCGGAGAGCGAGGGGAGGTACCAGACCAGATGGGGGCGGGAGCCGAGGAGTTGAAGGGCGAGCGAGGCGTTGCCCTGCTCGTCGAGGCGGTCGTTGTAGAGGATGTCGGGCGCGCCGAGGACGACGGTGTCGCCGCCTCCCGATGCCGCGGGGACGCGTACCAGGGTGGCCAGGCGCTCGCTCGGGTAGCACGAGTCGGCGTCGAGATGGCTCGTGGTGTAGCGGATACCGCCGGTGTCGGCGCTGCCCGCGCGCCGGGCGGCCGGCAGGGCGCAGTCGGGGGACAGCGTGGAGTCGAGGCTGGTGGCCGGGTCCGCGGTGACTCCGGGGGCGAGCCGTTCGACGGACCAGCTGCCGGGCGCGACCAGGACGGTGCGCCCTCCGGAGTGGGCGGTCGCGTAGTGCAGTTGGCTCTGCTGACGGTGGGTCAGCAGGTCGGGGACGGCCACCAGGAGGGTGGTGTCCGGGCCGGCCGCGGCGCGGGCCTCGTCGAGGGTAGTGACCACGCGGGTGGACACGCCGCGCTCGGCGAGGAGTGCGGACACGGCACGGCTGCCGTAGGGGTCGACGGAGCGCGGGTCGAGGCTGCCGTGGTGGACGTCGGAGCGGACGACGGCGATGGCGACGGCACCGACCAGGAGCAGTACGAGGGCGAGTACGACGCCGCGCGAACGGGTCCACACCTGGCGGGCGGTGGGCGAGGCCGAGGTGGACGGGAGCGTGGTGGCCCCGGTGGTCATTCGGCGGCCCCCTTGTGGGTGGTGTGGGCCGCGCTGTTCGTGCTGCTCGCCAGGACCGGCTTGCTGCGCTCCAGGTCGCGGTCGAGTTCGGCGATGCGGTGGTACGACTGCTCGCTCGACCGGCGTCCGCCGTACGTCACGTCGTCGAACTCCCGGGCGGCGGTGCGCAGCCGGTCGGTGTGCGAGGGCAGTGCGCGACCGGCCTCCGCCGCCGCCTCGTCGGCGGTGCGGCCGGGGCGGACGTCGAGCAGGGCGCGCTCTTCGAGGGAGCGGACGATGGCCCGCATGCGTTCTTGGAGGGCCTGGTTCCAGTGGCCCTGGGCCGCGTGTGCCTCGGCGGCCGCGCGGTGTTCGGCGGCGCTGCGGGGGCGGTCGTCGAACAGCGCGGGGGCGGAGGCGGCTTGGCGGTGCGGGGTGCCCAGGCGCCACCAGAGGGCGGCCAGTACCGCGATCACGGCCAGGATCACGACGAGGAGGCCGATCGTTCCTCCGGGTGTCGCGGCCGCGGCCGTGTTGAGCAGCCTGTCGAGCCAGTTCCAGAAGGCGTCCAGGGCCCGCTGGAGCAGGCCGGGATCGTTTTCGTGGTACATCCGCTTGGCCAGCTCACGCCGGGCCGCCTCCCGCGCGGGATCGCGCGGGATGGTCACCGGTGGCTCGTCGCCCGAGCGCGCCAGTGACAGCACGGCCGACGCCGTGGTGAGAACTCCCCCCGCCAGAGTCACCGTGTCAGCTCCCGGGGGTGGCGCCGTAGCCCTGGACACCGGCGGCGCGGGCCAGTTCGAGGTCGAGGGCCTCGCGCCGGATGCGCTGGTCGATGTAGAGGAGCACGGTCACGCCCGCCGTGATCGGGAACGTGATCATGGAGCCGATCACCGACCCGATCCCGCTGATGACGAGGTACGTCCAGCCGAGGTCGCCGGCGTTGCCGCTGAAGAGGTTGGAGACGCCGTCGCCGCTGACGGCGGCCGCGATCGCGGCGAAGGGGATGACGACGATCGACGCGACGATGTTCGCGATGATCGTGGCGAGCAGCTGGATGCCGAAGACCCGCCACCAGGAGCCGCGCACCAGCTTCGCGGAGCGGCTCATGGACTTGAGGATGCCCTGCTTCTCCAGCATCAGCGCCGGCGAGGCCAGGGAGAAGCGGATCATGAGCCACAGGGTGACGATGCCGGCTCCGAGGAGTCCGAAGATGGCAAGTGCCGCAGCGCCGCCGCCGCTTCCGCCGCCAACCGCCACGAGGATGCCGGGCAGCGCGCCGCAGAGCAGGATGCCGATGGCGATGAGCAGCAGCAGGAAGATCAGGCCGAACAGCTTGAGGACCTGGGGGCGGGCGTCGCGCCAGGCCTCGCCGATGCTCACCGGTTTGCCGAGTACGGCTCGGCTGGTGACCGTCGTCAGCAGGGCGGTCGCGATGATGGTGCCGATCATGGAGATCAGGACGACCGCGCCGGTGCTGAGCATGACCTCACCCAGGGCGTGGGTGACCTCGTCGAGCGAGGCGTGCGGGTCGCTGAGGGTCTTCGTGCTGGCGCTGTCGTTCAGGACGAGCCCCTGCAGGAGGATGACGAAGACCTCCGTGAGGACGGCGACGGTCAGCGAGATACCGAGGACCGTGCGCCAGTAGGTGCGCATGGTGGAGACGGCACCGTCGAGGATCTCACCGACGCCGAGCGGGCGCAGCGGGATCACGCCGGGCTTGGCGGCGGGCGGAGGTCCGCCCCAACCGCCGCCCCAGGCCCCGTATCCGCCGGGACCGCCGTAGCCACCTGGACCCCCGTAACCATCGGGGCCGCCGTATCCGCCCGGACCTCCGTAACCACCGCCGGGATGTCCGCCGCCCCAGCCCGGGCCGGGCGGTGGTGGCGGCGGTGCCTGGCCGGGGGCCGGGGCGCCGGTGGGCGCGGACCACTGGGCGGGTGGCGGCTGCTCCTTCGACCACTTCGAATCGCCGTCCTGCGGGCCCGTGCCCGGCTGTTCGGCGGGCTGTGCGGGGCCGGGGCGGTCGGCGGGCTCGGCAGGTCCGGACGCACCGGGTTCCTGCCCGTTGGACAGGGCGGATCCGGGCGAGGCCCAGCCCGGAGTGTCGTTCATCGAAGCTCCTTCACGGTGCCCGTCCGCGGTCGCGGTGGCAGGTTGGCAGCCATCGTGCCATGGGGTGGTCATCGAGCGACCGGCCGCGGTATGGGCTGCACACCTTCAATTGTCCGCCGGATAGCGGGCAGACTGACCGCATGGCTGATCAGTACGCGCAAACCGGCGAGGGCAAGAGGCCGACTGAGATACCGGTGATCCGATGGGAGGAGCCGCCCGAAGGTCCCGTCCTGGTCCTTCTGGACCAGACGCGGTTGCCGGCCGAGGAGGTCGAGTTGGTGTGCACGGACGCCCCGGCCCTGGTCGAGGCGATCCGTACGCTCGCCGTGCGCGGGGCGCCGCTGCTCGGCATCGCCGGGGCGTACGGTGTCGCGCTCGCCGCCGCGCGGGGCTTCGACGTGGACGAGGCCGCGCAGGCGCTGGAGAGCGCCCGGCCCACGGCGGTGAACCTCTCCGTCGGCGTGGACAGGGCGCGGTCCGCCTACCGCGCCGCGCTCGCCCAGTCCGGGGAGTCCCGGCAGGCGGCCGCGGCGGCGCTGGCCGCGGCGCGTGTGCTGCACCGGGAGGACGCCGAGGCCAGCGCACGGATGGCCGGGCACGGTCTGGCGCTGCTCGACGAGCTGCTGCCCGGCGGCGGGCACCGCATCCTCACCCACTGCAACACCGGATCGCTGGTGTCGGGCGGTGAGGGCACGGCGTTCGCGGTGGCCCTCGCGGCGCACCGGGCCGGGCGGCTTCGGCGCCTGTGGGTGGACGAGACGCGTCCGCTGCTGCAGGGGGCCCGCCTGACGGGGTACGAGGCGGCCCGCAGCGGGATGGCGTACACGCTGCTCACCGACAACGCCGCCGGCTCGCTGTTCGCGGCGGGAGAGGTGGACGCGGTGCTGATAGGGGCGGACCGCATCGCCGCGGACGGTTCGGTGGCGAACAAGGTGGGGAGCTACCCGCTCGCGGTGTTGGCCCGCTACCACCATGTGCCGTTCATCGTGGTGGCGCCGGTGACGACGGTGGACGCGGGCACGGCGGACGGGGCGGCCATCGAGGTCGAGCAGCGCCCCGGGTACGAGGTGACCGAGGTCACAGCCCCGCAGGCGGCCGCCGCGGGCGCGGGAGGCGGTATACCGGTGGCTCCCCTGGGGACACAGGCGTACAACCCGGCGTTCGACGTGACGCCGCCCGAGCTGGTGACGGCGATCGTCACCGAGGAGGGCGTCGCCTCGCCCGTGACGGCACAGGCTCTTGCGGGGATGCTGGACCGCGCGCCGGTGCGCGAGTCCCGGGGCTGACAGCCGCGCGGCGGACGAGGGCAGACAGTGACGGCCGGGTACGACTATCGTCACGGGCCAGTGACCCTCCTCACCAGCACGCCTGTCACTGTTACGAGAATGGGATGATGTCGTTTATGAAGGGACGAGTCCTTGTCGTCGACGACGACACCGCACTGGCCGAGATGCTCGGCATCGTGCTGCGTGGTGAAGGTTTTGAGCCGTCTTTCGTAGCCGACGGCGACAAGGCGCTGGCCGCATTTCGTGAGACCAAACCGGATCTGGTGCTCCTCGACCTGATGCTGCCCGGCCGGGACGGCATCGAGGTGTGCCGCCTGATCAGGGCGGAGTCCGGGGTGCCGATCGTGATGCTCACGGCCAAGAGCGACACCGTGGATGTCGTCGTGGGCCTGGAGTCGGGCGCGGACGACTACATCGTGAAGCCGTTCAAGCCGAAGGAGCTCGTCGCCCGGATCCGGGCGCGGCTGCGGAGGTCCGAGGAGCCGGCGCCCGAACAGCTCGCCATAGGTGACCTCGTCATCGACGTGGCCGGCCACTCCGTGAAGCGGGACGGTCAGTCGATCGCGCTGACGCCGCTGGAGTTCGACCTGCTGGTCGCGCTGGCCCGTAAGCCGTGGCAGGTGTTCACGCGCGAGGTGCTCCTGGAGCAGGTGTGGGGCTACCGGCACGCGGCCGACACCCGTCTGGTCAACGTGCATGTGCAGCGGCTGCGCTCCAAGGTCGAGAAGGACCCGGAGCGGCCGGAGATCGTGGTGACCGTCCGTGGTGTCGGTTACAAGGCCGGACCGAGCTGATATGTCCGGGGACAGTGCCGCTTCGGTTCCCGGACGGTCCGGGGCCCGTCCGGAGCGGCCTGTCGGCCGGAAGGCGGCGGGTTCGCGCTGGGGACGGTTCTTCGAGGGCGGGCTGCTGCAGGGCGGAGTCCAGGGCAGCCCGGTCCTCCGGTTGTTCATGCGCTTGGTGCGTCGGCCGCTGCTGCCCGTCATGCGGCTGTGGCGGCGCAACATCCAGCTCAAGGTCGTCGCCACGACGCTGCTGATGTCGCTGGGCGTCGTTCTGCTGCTGGGCTTCGTCGTGATCGGGCAGGTGCGCAACGGCCTGCTCGACGCCAAGGTGAAGGCCTCGCAGAGCCAGGCCACCGGTGGATTCGCGGTGGCCAAGCAGCAGGCCGACGAGGCGGCGAGCGGCGGCGGTGACGACGCGTCGGCGGTGGACGGACGGCAGTCCCAGAACGTCATCCAGTGGATGAGCGACCTGGTCGAGTCGCTCTCCAGCGGTGGCCAGGGCGCCTTCGACGTGGTCACCCTCCCGGCCGGCGACGACAGCGGTGGCGGGCGCAGCCCGCGCGGTTCCGGGGACGTCGACCCGTCCGCCAGCGTGCCCGAGGCCCTGCGGGACCGGGTCAACAGCAGCCCGACGGCGGCCCAGAGCTACACCCGCATCCTCTACAAGAACGGCAAGGACTCCCAGCCCGCGCTGGTCATCGGCAAGCAGGTCAACGACCCGAACGGTGACCCGTACGAGCTGTACTACCTCTTCCCGCTCACGCAGGAGGAGAAGTCGCTGAGCCTGGTCAAGGGCACGCTCGCGACCGCAGGGCTCTTCGTCGTCGTACTCCTCGGGGCCATCGCGTGGCTCGTGGTGCGCCAGGTCGTCACGCCCGTGCGGATGGCGGCCGGGATCGCCGAGCGGTTGTCCGCCGGACGCCTGCAGGAGCGGATGAAGGTCACCGGCGAGGACGACATCGCGCGGCTCGGCGAGGCCTTCAACAAGATGGCGCAGAACCTTCAGCTGAAGATCCAGCAGCTGGAGGACCTGTCGCGAATGCAGCGGCGGTTCGTGTCGGACGTGTCGCACGAGCTGCGCACCCCGCTGACGACCGTACGTATGGCCGCCGACGTCATCCACGAGGCCCGGGAGGACTTCGACCCGGTGACCGCGCGGTCGGCCGAGCTGCTCGCCGACCAGCTGGACCGGTTCGAGTCGCTGCTCGCGGACCTGCTGGAGATCAGCCGGTTCGACGCGGGCGCGGCGGCGCTGGAGGCCGAGCCGATCGACCTCAGGGACGTCGTGCGGCGGGTCGTCAGCGGCGCCGAGCCGCTCGCGGAGCGCAAGGGCACGCACATACGCGTGGTCGGTGACCAGCAGCCGGTCGTGGCCGAGGCGGACGCCCGGCGCGTGGAGCGGGTGCTGCGCAATCTCGTCGTCAACGCCGTCGAGCACGGCGAGGGCAAGGACGTCGTCGTCAAGCTCGCCTCCGCGGGCGGCGCGGTCGCCGTCGCGGTGCGCGACTACGGCGTCGGGCTCAAGCCCGGCGAGGCGACCCGGGTCTTCAGCCGCTTCTGGCGGGCCGACCCGGCACGCGCGCGTACCACCGGCGGTACGGGCCTGGGGCTGTCCATCGCCCTGGAGGACGCCCGGCTGCACGGCGGCTGGCTGCAGGCGTGGGGTGAGCCGGGCGGCGGCTCGCAGTTCCGGCTCACGCTGCCGCGCACGGCCGACGAGCCGCTGCGGGGCTCGCCGATACCGCTGGAGCCGAAGGACTCGCGTCGCAACCGTGGGCTGACCGACGCCGGTCTGCCGCGCGGAGGCGAGGACAAGCGCGCCACCGTGCCGGTGCAGCAGACGGGCGGTCATGCGCCGCTGCCGCCCCGTGCCCCGATCGCACAGCGGCTGACGGCCGCCGTTCCCGCCGCCGACCCGACGGCGCTGCCGGGCAACGGCGCGCGCGTGGTGCCCCGGCCCACCGGAAGCGCACGACGCCAGGACGACGCGCCCGCCGCCGACGCGGCGCGCGACGAGACCGGAGACGGGCCGGGCGGGGCGGCCTCCGGCGAGGGGGACTCGAACAAGCCAGGGGAGGCATTTCGTGGGCGTTGACCGCGAGGGGGGCGTCCGGCGCAGGCCGGGGCGCGCGGTGGCATACGGCGCCTGCGGTGTCGTACTGCTGGCGGGGTGTGCGTCGATGCCGGACAGCGGCGACCTGCGGGACGTCGAGTCCACCCCGAGGCAGGACACCCAGGTGCGGGTCTTCGCGATGCCGCCCCGGGACGACGCCGCGCCCGGGGAGATCGTGCAGGGCTTCCTGGAGGCCCTGACCAGCGACGATCCGAACTACGACACGGCGCGCAAGTATCTGACGGCCGCTGCCGCGCAGAAGTGGAGACCCGAGCGGTCCACCACCGTGCTCGCCGACGGTCCGAGCACCCAGCCCGACCCCAAGGCGGGCGGCCGGGAGGACTCGGGCAACCTCACCTACACGCTGGTCGGCAGCAGGGTCGCCACGGTCGACGTACAGCAGGCGTACTCGCCCGACCACGGGCCGTACAACAGGAATGTGCATCTGACCAGGGACCCCAAGAGCGGGCAGTGGCGCATCGACGCGCCGCCCGAGGGTGTCGTCATGGGCAAGTCGGACTTCCAGCGCAACTACACGTCCGTCAACAAGTACTACCTCGCCTCGGACACCTCGGCCGGGACGACCGGGCAGCCGGTGACCGTCGCCGATCCGGTCTTCGTGCGTGAACGCGTGGACCCGATGACCCAGCTGGTGCGCTCGCTGCTCAAGGGGCCGACGAGCTGGCTCGGGCCCGTGGTCAGGTCCAGCTTCCCGACCGGTACGGAGCTGAAGAAGGGCGTCGACTCGCTGGCGCCCGACGACCAGAACAAGCTGACGGTGCCGTTGAACGCCCGCGCCTCCCGCGTCGGGACGGCCAAGTGCACCGAGATGGCGACCCAGATGCTGCTCACACTGCAGGATCTGACGCCCACGCTGGACGCGGTCGAGCTCCAGGGCGCCAACGGCAAGAGGTTGTGCGACTTCACCCGCGAACGGGGCTCCGCGAAGGGCCCCGAATACCTCTACTTCCTGGACGACAAGCACCGCCTGGTGCGGATGGCCGACGCCAGTTCGAGTACCAGCGTCGTTCCGGTGCCGGGTGCGCTGGGCGAGGGTGACAAGCCGCTGCGCTCGGTGGCGGTCTCACGCGACGAGCACGACGCGGCCGGGGTCAGCTACGACGGCAAGTCCTTGTACGTCACCTCGCTCGCGTCGGGCGGTTCGCTCGGGGATCCCGTCGTGCACAGCCAGGGCGCCACTTCGGACGACCGGCTGACGACGCCCAGCTGGGACGCCCGCGGCGACCTGTGGGTGGCAGACCGCGACCGGCGCGACCCGCGGCTGCTCCTGCTGGAACAGGGCGGGGGCCGGCCGGTCGAGGTGCGGACCCCGGCGCTGTCCGGCCGCATCAAGGACGTGCGGGTGGCTGCCGACGGCGTGCGGATAGCGCTCATCGTGGAGCAGGGCGACAAGCAGTCGCTGCTCGTCGGGCGGATCGAACGCGAGGAGAAGTCCGGCGAGCAGCCGGTGGTCTCCGTCCTCGAACTGCGTTCCGCCACGCCCGGGTTGGAACAGGTCACCGCCATGTCGTGGTCCGGGGACAGCCGGCTCGTGGTGGTCGGGCGCGAGCAGGACGGCGTGCAGCAGATGCGGTTCGTCCAGGTCGACGGCTCCACTCCGGAGGGCCCGGCGCCCGCGGCGCTCACGGGTGTCAAGGCCGTCGCGGCGTCCGAGAACGACCGGGTCCCGCTCGCGGCCTACTCGGAGGACGACGGCATCGTGCGGCTGCCCTCCGGCGCGCAGTGGCAGAAGATCGCCAAGGAAGGATCCGCACCGGTCTATCCGGGGTGACGTGGCGGATCCGGAGGACATCCTCCGAGGCCGCCGACCTGCCCGTTCACTCAAGTGGGTGAACGGGTTTGCCCGTCGCGCGGAGTTGTCCACAGGCAGTTGTCCACAGGGGTGGCCGGTCCGCTCGGACATGGGCACAGTGGTGGGCATGCGGGGGTGGTGGCAGGACCTCACCGACCTGGTGCTGCCGGCCGAGTGCGGAGGCTGTGGGAGGCCTCGCACGGTGCTCTGTCCGGAGTGCCGTGCCGCCCTGAGCGGGGCCGCACCGGGCCGGGTGCGACCGGTGCCGGAGCCGCCCGGACTGCCGATGGTCCAGGCGGCGGCTCCGTACGTGGACGAGGTACGGGCGATCCTCCTCGCCCACAAGGAACGCGGGGCGCTGGCACTCGCCGGGCCCTTGGGCACGGCTCTGGCGGGGGCGGTGCGGGCGGGGCTCCAGGATCCTGGTGGATGTGGTGGAGGAGTCGGTCGGCGCGAGCACGGTACGGCGACGGGACCGGCCGGTCGGTACGTGCAGGGAATCGCGGCGCCGATCGCGTCTGCCGGGGCTGCCGGGGTCGTCGGGGCAGCAGTGGTGGCCGGGGCTCGTGTGGTCGCGCTCGGCGACCGGCGCGCGCGGTGCGTGTCGTCGCGGGACGACGGCGTGCGGGGTGGCATCGGGGACGCGCCCGTGCTGCTCGTTCCGGTGCCCTCCGCGCGACGGGCCGTGCGGGCCCGTGGGCACGACCCGGTGCGGCGCATCGCGCTGGCGGCCGCCGGTGAGTTGCGGCGGACCGGTACGCCCGCCCGGGTGGTTGCCGTACTGCGCCAGCGGCGTGTCGTGGCCGACCAGTCGGGACTCGACTCCCGGCAGCGGCTGGCCAACCTCACGGGTGCGCTGGAGGTGGTGTCCGGTGGTGTCCGGCTGCTGTGCGGCGGGAGCGTCGTGCTGGTCGACGACCTGATGACCACCGGCGCCTCCCTGACGGAGGCGGCGCGGGCCTTGCGGGAGGCGGCCGGGCCGGATGGCGGGACAACGGCCGTGTACGCGCGCGCAACTCGGGAAGGAAGAGAGGAACCGACAGCCGGATCAACGGGAGAGAGGGACAACGGGGTGCGGTGTGCGGCCGTGGTCGCGGCACCGCCGGATTCCTTCGAAATAAACCGGAACTGACTGCGAACTTGCATCGTTGCAGGTAGTGAGAGGGCCTATTCGCCTGAATGGAGGTACGCCGCAGTAGAGGGTGACGACATCCGTCCGGGCGAGATATGTTCGGTGTGAGGGAAAGGCGCAGGCCATCCCTCTCATATCCGAATGCCGTGCCGCTGGTTTTCCGCAATCACCCGCGGCGCTGGGGTGCAGATCTTGCCCATGGGGGAGGAGGAGGTGGAAGTCACCGAGTCCGAGGTTCCGGGGCTCCCCGGAACCTGGTGCAAAAGGGAGATGCTCCGCCGCTGGAGCGGAGCGATCCGGGAACGGAGTTCTGCGTGGACATCGTCGTCAAAGGCCGCAAGACCGAGGTGCCCGAGCGGTTCCGCAAGCACGTGGCCGAGAAGCTGAAGCTGGAGAAGATCCAGAAGCTCGATGGCAAGGTGATCAGCCTCGACGTCGAGGTGTCCAAGGAGCCCAACCCCCGACAGGCCGACCGTTGCGACCGAGTGGAGATCACGCTCCGCTCCCGCGGTCCGGTGATCAGGGCGGAGGCAGCGGCCAGCGACCCGTACGCGGCACTCGACCTGGCCGCGGAGAAGCTGGACGCCCGGCTGCGCAAGCAGCACGACAAGCGGTTCTCGCGCCGTGGTGCGCGCCGGATCTCGGCGGCCGAGGTCCCCGACCACGTTCCGGGCGCGGCGACGCTCAACGGGAACGGCATCCCCGTTCACGACGAAGACGCGGGTTCGGTACCCACAAAGAAGATGGGCTCGCTGGAAGTGCAGGGCGAAGGCCCCCTCATCGTCCGCGAGAAGACCCACGTCGCCTCCCCGATGACCCTCGACCAGGCTCTCTACGAGATGGAACTGGTCGGACACGACTTCTATCTGTTCGTCGACTCCGAGACCAAGGAACCGAGCGTCGTCTACCGCCGGCACGCCTACGACTACGGTGTCATCCACCTCAGCACGGACCCGATGGTTGCCCAGGCGCATTCCCCCGCGGCAGGCGGCACGCTGGGCGGCTGACTCGCCCGGCTGACGACTGAGCAGGTGCCCCTGGAGCGCGCGTGTGCGCCCCCAGGGGCACCTACGTGCGACCACTTCGCGCCCCTCTCCGTCACCCCAGTGTCGGCCGGGCATGAAATCATGGCCGCACCGGCCCAACCGGTGGGCCGCTGCCTTGGGTTGGCGATGGCACAGGACCAGCCGCAGCCTTCAGGGGGAGGAACGATGGCGGACAGCTTCGGACCGATGCAGGAGGGTGACGTCGACGACGGCGTCGTCGGCATGGGCCCGGACGCGGGCTCACCACGCAAGGAGCCGATCAGAGTCCTTGTCGTGGACGACCATGCCCTTTTCCGCCGCGGCCTGGAGATCGTGCTCGCGGCCGAGGAGGACATCCAGGTCGTCGGCGAGGCGGGGGACGGCGCCGAGGCCGTGGACAAGGCCGCGGATCTCCTGCCCGACATCGTGCTGATGGACGTGCGGATGCCCAAGCGCGGCGGGATCGAGGCCTGCACCTCCATCAAGGAAGTGGCCCCCAGCGCCAAGATCATCATGCTGACGATCAGCGACGAAGAGGCCGATCTCTACGACGCGATCAAGGCGGGCGCGACCGGCTATCTCCTCAAGGAGATCTCCACGGACGAGGTGGCCACCGCCATTCGCGCGGTCGCCGACGGGCAGTCGCAGATCAGCCCGTCCATGGCGTCGAAACTGCTCACCGAGTTCAAGTCGATGATCCAGCGGACCGACGAACGTCGGCTGGTGCCGGCGCCGCGGCTCACCGACCGCGAGCTCGAAGTGCTCAAACTCGTGGCCACGGGCATGAACAACCGCGATATCGCGAAGGAGTTGTTCATCTCCGAGAACACCGTGAAGAACCACGTCCGCAACATCCTGGAGAAGCTGCAGCTGCACTCCAGGATGGAGGCGGTGGTCTACGCGATGCGCGAGAAGATCCTGGAGATCCGGTAGCGGGTCGGGGTCGGGTCACGCGAGAGCGCGGGCGAGTTCCCTGGTAAGGGGCTCGCGCAGCTCGGGCGCGTCGACACGTTCCACGCGTACGTCCGTGCAGTCGACCCAGCTCGCCGCCTCGACGAGGGCCTGGGCCACGGCCGGGACCGCCTTCGCGCCGTCCAGGGTGACCTGCTTGGCCACCAGGGTGCGGCCCTCGCGCGCCGGGTCGACGCGGCCGACGAGGTGGCCGCCGGACAGGACGGGCATCGCGAAGTAGCCGTACACCCGCTTCGGCTTGGGGACGTAGGCCTCCAGGCGGTGGGTGAAGCCGAAGATCCGTTCCGTACGGGCGCGTTCCCAGATCAGCGAGTCGAACGGGGACAGCAGCGTCGTGCGATGACGACCGCGCGGCGGCGTCTCCAGGGCCGCGGGGTCGGCCCAGGCCGGCTTGCCCCAGCCCTCCACGGTGACCGGGACCAGACCTGAGTCCGCGATCACCGCGTCTACCTGCTCGCCCTTGAGCCTGTGGTAGTCGGCGATGTCCGCGCGCGTGCCGACGCCCAGGGACTGGCCCGCCAGGCGGACCAGGCGGCGCAGGCACTCGGCGTCGTCCAGGTCGTCGTGCAACAGCGCGTCCGGGACGGCGCGCTCGGCGAGGTCGTACACCCGCTTCCAGCCGCGGCGCTCCACGCACACCACCTCCCCGTACATCAGCGCGCGTTCGACCGCGACCTTCGTGCCGGACCAGTCCCACCACTCGCTGGTGCGCTTCGCGCCGCCCAACTCCGTCGCGGTGAGCGGGCCTTCGGCGCGCAGCTGCTTGATGACCTGGTCGTAGGCGCCGTCGGGGAGTTCATGGGACCAGTGCGGGCGGTCGCGGTAGGCGCGGCGGCGGAACGCGAAATGGGGCCACTCCTCGACGGGGAGGATGCAGGCGGCGTGGGACCAGTACTCGAAGGCGTGCGTGTCGGTCCAGTACGCGTTGTCGACCGTCTTGCGGCCGACCGCGCCGAGGCGGGCGTACGGGATGAGTTCGTGGGAGCGGGCGAGCACCGAGATCGTGTCGAGCTGGACCGCGCCGAGGTGGCGGAGGACGCCGCGGACACCGGCCCGGCGGTCGGGGGCGCCGAGGAAGCCCTGGGCGCGCAGGGCGATGCGGCGGGCGTCGTCTGCCGAGAGGGTGGTGCTCGGACGCGGAAGGGTCGTCATGGGTTCGGAGGGTAGGCGGTCGGACTGACAGTGGGGGATGAGCTGGGGATTTACGGCAGGGTCGATGAGCTGCGGCCGGAGCTCGTGGGGTTCGTGGGGCTCGTGGGGTCGGTGGGGCGCCGGTCGGAGCTAGGGTGCCTTGCGGTCCGGGGCCGGCAGGTAGGGCGCCGCCGACGGCAGGCCCAGGTCGGACGGGAGCAGGGAACCCACCCAGCAGTCGCGGCGGACCCCCTTGTTGTTCGTCGCGGAGCGCAGCGTGCCCTCGATGGTGAAACCCGCGCGTTCCGCGACCGCGCGGGACGCCCGGTTGCCCACCTCGGCGCGCCATTCCACGCGGTCCATGGACAGGCTGGTGAAGGCCCAGCGGGCGACGGCCAGGGTGGCCTCGGTGACGTAGCCGTGGCCGCGGTGCTCCTTGGTGGCCCAGAAGCCGATCTCGCCGACGCCGAGGGCGCGCATCGTGATGCCGAGCATGCCCGCCAGCTCCCCCTCGGGAAGGAAGAGGCCGAAGGTGAACATCGAGTCGGCGGCCCAGCCGTCGGGCACCATCTGCTCGGTGAAGCTCTGGGCGTGCTCGTACAGGTAAGGGGAGGGGAACTGGGAGATCCAGCGCTGCAGATCCGGATCCTGGGCGGCCGCGTGCACGGCGTCGGTGTCCTGCGGGCCGGGTGCGCGCAGGAGGAGACGGGCGGTGGTGAGAGTGACGGGTTCCATCGGCCCGATTCTGCTCGGGTGGCACAGCGGTCGCCAAGCATGCGCCGAGTACGTCCTCCGATCGGTGCGGGACGCGGCTCGGCGCCGAGCGTGAGCGCGTGATCACAATTCGCGCAATTCCTCGGAACGGGGCGGCACTATCCGCGCTTCCCGTCCGTTGTCCCCATTGAAGCGAGTGGTAAAAGAGCGCAGGAAGGCCGTCGGCCAGCCCAGCCCTCCCGGCGTGGCCGGGTCCTCGCATACGATGGCCGTTGCTCAGTACGTCAATGGAAACCGACCGTCCCAGGCCCGACCGGCAAGGAGACCAACCCCCGTGTCCGTCCTCTCGAAGATCATGCGTGCAGGCGAAGGCAAAATCCTGCGCAAGCTGCACCGCATCGCGGACCAGGTCAACTCCATCGAAGAGGACTTCGTCGACCTCTCCGACGCCGAGCTGCGGGCCCTCACCGATGAGTACAAGCAGCGTTACGCCGACGGCGAGTCCCTCGACGACCTGCTCCCCGAGGCGTTCGCCACCGTCCGCGAGGCCGCCAAGCGCGCCCTCGGGCAGCGGCACTACGACGTCCAGATGATGGGCGGCGCCGCCCTCCATCTCGGCTACGTGGCCGAGATGAAGACCGGTGAGGGCAAGACCCTCGTCGGCACCCTGCCTGCTTATCTGAACGCCCTCTCCGGCGACGGCGTCCACCTCATCACGGTCAACGACTACCTGGCCGAGCGCGACTCCGAGATGATGGGCCGCGTCCACAAGTTCCTGGGCCTGAGCGTCGGCTGCATCCTGGCCAACATGACGCCGGCCCAGCGCCGCGAGCAGTACGAGTGCGACATCACGTACGGCACGAACAACGAGTTCGGCTTCGACTACCTCCGCGACAACATGGCCTGGTCCAAGGACGAGCTCGTCCAGCGCGGCCACAACTTCGCCATCGTCGACGAGGTCGACTCCATCCTGGTCGACGAGGCCCGTACGCCGCTGATCATCTCCGGCCCGGCCGACCAGGCCACCAAGTGGTACGGCGACTTCGCCAAGCTGGTCACCCGCCTGAAGAAGGGCGAGGCGGGCAATCCGCTCAAGGGCCTCGAGGAGACCGGCGACTACGACGTCGACGAGAAGAAGCGCACCGTCGCCATCCACGAGAACGGCGTGGCCAAGGTCGAGGACTGGCTGGGCATCGACAACCTCTACGAGTCGGTGAACACCCCGCTGGTGGGCTACCTGAACAACGCCATCAAGGCCAAGGAGCTCTTCAAGAAGGACAAGGACTACGTCGTCATCGACGGCGAAGTCATGATCGTCGACGAGCACACCGGCCGTATCCTCGCCGGCCGCCGCTACAACGAGGGCATGCACCAGGCGATCGAGGCGAAGGAAGGGGTGGACATCAAGGACGAGAACCAGACGCTCGCGACGATCACCCTGCAGAACTTCTTCCGCCTCTACAAGAAGCTCTCCGGCATGACCGGTACGGCGATGACCGAGGCCGCCGAGTTCCACCAGATCTACAAGCTCGGCGTGGTCCCGATCCCGACCAACAAGCCGATGGTCCGCAAGGACCAGTCGGACCTGATCTACCGCACCGAGGTCGCCAAGTTCGAGGCGGTCGTCGACGACATCGCCGAGAAGCACGAGAAGGGCCAGCCGATCCTGGTCGGCACCACCTCGGTCGAGAAGTCCGAGTACCTCTCGCAGCAGCTCAGCAAGCGCGGCATCCAGCACGAGGTGCTCAACGCCAAGCACCACGAGCGCGAGGCGCAGATCGTCGCCCAGGCCGGCCGCAAGGGCGCCGTCACGGTGGCCACCAACATGGCCGGCCGTGGTACGGACATCAAGCTCGGCGGCAATCCCGAGGACCTCGCCGAGGCGGAGCTGCGCCAGCGCGGCCTCGACCCCGAGGAGCACATCGAGGAGTGGGCCCATGCCCTGCCCGCCGCCCTGGAGCGTGCGGAGCTCGCGGTCAAGGCCGAGAAGGACGAGGTCGAGGAGAGCGGCGGCCTCTACGTGCTGGGCACCGAGCGGCACGAGTCGCGCCGGATCGACAACCAGCTGCGCGGTCGTTCCGGCCGTCAGGGCGACCCCGGCGAGTCCCGCTTCTACCTCTCGCTCGGTGACGACTTGATGCGCCTGTTCAAGGCCCAGATGGTCGAGCGCGTGATGTCCATGGCGAACGTGCCGGACGACGTGCCGATCGAGAACAAGATGGTCACGCGCGCGATCGCGTCCGCGCAGTCGCAGGTCGAGCAGCAGAACTTCGAGACCCGTAAGAACGTCCTGAAGTACGACGAGGTCCTCAACCGCCAGCGCGAGGTCATCTACGGCGAGCGCCGCCGCGTCCTGGAGGGCGAGGACCTGCAGGAGCAGGTCGTGCACTTCATGGACGACACGATCGACGCCTACGTCGCCGCGGAGACCGCCGACGGCTTCCCCGAGGACTGGGACCTGGACCGGCTGTGGGGCGCGTTCAAGCAGCTCTACCCGGTGAAGATCACCGTCGACGAGCTGGAGGACGCGGCGGGTGACCGGGCCGGTCTGACCGCCGAGTTCATCTCCGAGTCCATCAAGGACGACATCCACGAGCAGTACGAGTCCCGCGAGGCCCAGCTCGGCTCCGAGATCATGCGTGAACTGGAGCGCCGGGTCGTGCTGTCGGTCCTGGACCGCAAGTGGCGCGAGCACCTCTACGAGATGGACTACCTCCAGGAGGGCATCGGCCTGCGCGCGATGGCCCAGAAGGACCCGCTGGTCGAGTACCAGCGCGAGGGCTTCGACATGTTCACCGCCATGATGGACGGCATCAAGGAGGAGTCCGTCGGCTACCTGTTCAACCTGGAGGTTCAGGTCGAGCAGCAGGTCGAGGAGGTTCCGGTCGAGGACATCGCGCCGGTGGCCGAGGGCGTCCAGGACGCGGTGCCGGCTCAGGCGGGCCCCCGTCCCGAGATCCGTGCCAAGGGGCTCGACGCGCCGCAGCGGCGGGGCCTGCACTTCTCCGCGGCCACCGTGGACGGTGAGGGCGGCATCGTCGAGGGCGACTTCACCTATGACGACGACGAGCCCGTGCGCTCCGAGTCCGACGGCCTCACGCGCGCGGAGCGCCGCAAGCAGGCCAAGGGCGGCCGTCGCCGCAAGAAGTGACCGTGCCGGCGCCTGAGGCGCCGTAGCGGAACGAAGGGCCGGGCCACCGAGGTGTGCCCGGCCCTTCGGCGTGCGTGGCGCGGTGCGCGGCCCGTACGCGGACCGCGACGGCAACACTGAGGGCGCGGCACCGAGGCGGGCGGAGCCGCGCCGGAGCGTCGAGGAGGAGGCCGCGGAGGAGCGGGGGCGTCGGGGCCGGGGCGACGCGGAGGAGCCGCGCAGGCTCTCGTCACCGGTCCCGAGGCGGACCACTGCTCCGTGCCCCCGCGCCCGACGTGCACGGGCCCTCGTCATTGGTCCTGAGGCCGATCAGTCCTCCGTGCCCCCGCGCCCGACGTGGCAGGCCCCCGTCACCGGCCCCGAGGCCGATCACTGCTCCGTGCCCCCGCGCCCGACGTGCGCAGGCCCTCGTCACCGGCCCCGAGCCCGACCACTCCTCCGCGCACCCACCCCGACGAGCACAACGCTCCCTCGCCGTCGATCCGCGGCCCGCCGCGTCAGTCCTCGTCCGCCGTCCGTGGCTCACGCGGGCCGCCCAGTTCCACTGCCGTGCAGCGCCAGCGGAGGTCGGGGCCCTGTTCCAGGCGGAACGCCATGGCGCGCAACTGGTCGCCGGCGCCGATGCGGGCGAAGGCCTCGATGGCGCCCTCGCGCGGGACGTAGTAGCCGATGTCGCGCACGACGGGACGGGTGCCGCGGGCGCGCAGGGGGCCGCGTTCGGCGAGGTGGGCCAGTTCGTCGTAGGCGCGGCCGGCGGTGTGCCGCAGCATCCAGTGGACGGGGCGCTGGCCGCTCAGCACGGCGAGCAGACGGTCGGCGAAGAGGTCGGTGGGGCGGGGTGCGGTGACCGCCCCGCTCGTCGTGGGCGTCCGGGGCGCGGCGCCGCCGGGGCGGCGAGTGTCGCGTCGGCCCGGCGGGCGGGTGCCCGGGCGGCGCTGGGATGTCCTGTTCATGACCTTGTTCATGGGAATCCCCGTTCGGCGGGCCCGGCGGGTACCGGGCGGTAACTTGCGGTTGGGGATCTTGTACGGGGGTGCGGACGGCGGCGGCAAGGAAGCTCGGCGCGCGTCGCGGGGCCGGGAAAGTTCACCTATCCGAGTGGCCCGGAGGGTCGGAAAGCCCGAGGGGAAGGGGCGGCACCGGGTGAGTCGCGGGGCGTCGGGTGGACGCCTCCGGGGGTGCGGTCGGGGACCCGAAAGGGGACGCCCGCACGTATCCTGAAGGCCCTCCGGGAGACGCGGCACCGCCCTTCCCGGAGCCCCAGCGGAGCCTTCGACCACGAAAGAGCGGCGAGCCATGCGCGTCTACGTCCCCCTGACCCTCTCCGGTCTCGCCGAGGCGTACAAGACGGGTGAGCTGGGGGCCGGACCCTTCGTCGCCTACGCCGTCACGCCCGCGCTGCGCGAGTGGTACCTCTCCGACGACATCGAGGAACTGGAATACGCGGCGCTGAGCCGGGCCGGACTGGCCTCGCTGCGGCTCCTCGCGGCCGACCCCGGCGCGGCGCGCCGCCGGGTCGTGGTCGCCGTCGACGTGGCCGACGGCGCGGCGACCGCCGACCCGGACCGCGGGCTCGACCCGGTGGCGCTCGGCGAGGTGCGGGTGGCCGGAGCGGTCCGGCTGGCCAAGGCGGCCGCGGTGCACGTCGACGCGGACGACGCGGAGGCGGACGTGTCCGCGGCGGCGCAGGCGCTGGAGGCGGCGGACGGCGGGGACGATGACGCGCAGTTCGTCGTGGACGGGGCCGACGACCACGAACTGCTCTGGTACGCCACGCAGGAGATCCCCAACCTGGTCGGGCTGGAGTAGTCCTGGGCTGGCAAAACGGCCGGACGGCCGCGGTGATCCTTCTCGACCCGCTGTCATCCATGACTGTCAGTGGCGGCGGGTACGTTGTGGAGCATGGGGATGCACAAAGGCGCGCACATCGTCTGGGACTGGAACGGGACGCTGTTCCACGACAACGACGCGATCATCGGGGCGACGAACGCGGCGTCGGCCGAGCTGGGTCTTGAACCGATCACGCTGGACCAGTACCGGGCGCTGTACTGCGTGCCGGTGCCGAAGTTCTACGAGCGGCTGATGGGGCGGCTGCCCACGCAGACCGAGTGGGAGATCATGGACGAGATCTTCCACCGGTACTACGCGGAGCACCGAGTCCGGTGCTCGCTCACCGACGGCGCGGCCGAGCTGCTGCGGGGCTGGCTCTCGGCGGGGCACAGCCAGTCACTGCTCAGCATGTACGTGCACGACGAACTCGTGCCGCTGGTGCGGGGGTTCGGGATCGAGACGCACTTCATACGGGTCGAGGGACGGGTCGGACCGTCCGGGGGCAGCAAGGCCGAGCACATGGTGCGCCACCTGCGGGCGCTGACCGGTGTGGAGCCCGCGCGCACGGTGGTGATCGGCGACGCCGCCGACGACGCGGTGGCGGCACAGTACGTGGGGGCGCGGGCCGTGCTGTACACCGGGGGCTCGCACAGCCGGGCCAGCCTGGAGTCCACCGGCGTGCCGGTGGTGGACACGCTGGCGGAGGCCGTGGCGGAGGCGGAGCGCCTGGCGGCCTGAGGAGGCCGCCCGGCTGCCCGGCCCGAGGGAGCCGTCCGCCTGCCGGCGGGGATCAGGTCACCGGCGCCTTCGCGCGCAGGACGGTCAGGAACTCGCGCATCCAGCCGGGGTGGTCCGGCCAGGCCCGCGAGGAGACGAGGGTGCCGTCCACGACCGCCTCGGCGTCCTGGAAGGTGGCGCCTGCGGCCTGCATGTCGAGTTCGAGGGCGGGGTAGGCGGTCACCCGGCGGCCGCGCAGGCTGTCGGTCGCGGCCGTCAACAGGGGACCGTGGCAGATCTGGGCGACCGGCTTGTCGGTGTCGAAGAACGCCTTGAGGATCTTGCGGAGTTCGGGGTCGTTGCGCAGATACTCGGGGGCGCGGCCCCCGGGGATCACGACGGCGACGTACTGTCCGGGATCCACCTCGGAGAAGGCGAGGTCGGCAGGCCAGGTGTAGCCGGGCTTCTCGGTGTACGTGTCGAAGCCGGGTTCGAAGTCGTGGACGACGAACTGGAGCTTCTTGCGGGTGGGGGCGGCGATGTGGACCTCGTACCCCTCCTCGCGAAGGCGCTGGTAGGGGTAGAGGACCTCCAGCGACTCGGCTGCGTCGCCGGTGACGATGAGGATCTTGGCGGTCATCTCGTGCGGCTCCTCTCGGGAGGACATGACCTGTCTGGGCAAACGTGCCTCCGATCAGGTCCGGTTGCCAAGAGGACCCGCCGGTTTACGGGTGCACGCCGGGGCGGCGGGCGGTCGCGCCCCCGGATACGCCCTCAGCGCCTCCACCGCCCCTGTGCAGAACGTCAAACTTCCACCCCCGGTTTTGTACACATACGGCTCATGACGGGCCCCGGGTGGAGAGCGATAGCCTTGGTGGCGTGATCAGCGCGATATGTCGCGGGGGCAATGTCGCCCCTGCCCTGCGCCCGGTGAGCACGGACCACATCCGTGACCGGGCGGCGGTCGCTGGTCTTCGCGGGCGGGACGGGGGCGCATGGGCCCCCGAGGCGCCGCGCATCCCCCGGGTACCGGCGTCGCGGAGAGCAGCGTCACACCCGTCGGGCGCGTCGAGAATGGCTGAATACCCCCCGCTCATCTCGCCTTGCGGCATAGCGTCGGAACGGACCGGACACCCCGGGCCGTGGCGTTACGTCGAAGGGGAAGAGACCGTACTTCTTTCTACGTCACGCAACGGCGCGCGACAGGAGCCAGAGGACAATGCAGACCAAGCTGGACGAAGCAAAGGCCGAGCTGCTGGAGAGGGCCGCTCGGGTAGCTGAGAACAGCCCGGTCGGGGGGCACCTACCGACTGGGACGACGGGCGAGGGCACTCCGGGCACCCCGGACCAGGAATCCGTGCTCGCGTTCCTCCAGCGCTACTACCTGCACACCGCCCCGGAGGACCTCGGCGACCGCGACCCGGTCGACGTCTTCGGAGCCGCAGTGTCGCACTACCGGCTGGCCGAGACCCGGCCGCAGGGCACGGCCAACGTGCGGGTGCACACCCCGACCGTCGAGGAGAACGGGTGGACCTGCAGCCACACCGTCGTCGAGGTCGTCACCGACGACATGCCGTTCCTGGTCGACTCCGTCACCAATGAGCTGACCCGCCAGGGCCGCGGCATCCACGTGGTCATCCACCCGCAGTTCGTCGTCCGGCGCGACCTCACCGGCAAGCTCATCGAGGTCCTGCCCACGCCGCCCAACGCCGCCGACCTCCCGCACGACGCGCACATCGAGTCCTGGATCCACGTCGAGATCGACCGTGAGACCGACCGCGCGGACCTGAAGCAGATCACCGCCGACCTGCTGCGCGTCCTGTCCGACGTCCGCGAGGCCGTCGAGGACTGGGAGAAGATGCGGGACACGGCCCTGCGCATGGCCGAGGATCTCGCAGCCGAGCCCCGCCCCGCAGACCTCACCGGCCCCGAGGTCGAGGAGGCCCGCGAACTGCTGCGCTGGCTGTCCACCGACCACTTCACCTTCCTCGGCTACCGCGAGTACCAGCTGCGCGAGGACGACTCCCTCGCCGCCGTCCCCGGCACCGGGCTCGGCATACTGCGCTCGGACCCGCACCACGCCACCGACGAGAGCCACCCGGTCAGCCCCTCCTTCGAGCGGCTCCCGGCCGACGCCCGCGCCAAGGCCCGCGAGCACAAGCTGCTCGTGCTGACCAAGGCCAACAGCCGCGCCACCGTGCACCGCCCGTCGTACCTCGACTACGTGGGCGTGAAGAAGTTCGACGAGCAGGGCAACGTCGTCGGCGAGCGCCGCTTCCTCGGTCTGTTCTCCTCCGCCGCCTACACCGAGTCCGTGCGCCGCGTGCCCGTCATCCGGCGCAAGGTGGACGAGGTGCTCAAGGGCGCCGGGTTCTCGCCCAACAGCCACGACGGGCGCGACCTGCTGCAGATCCTGGAGACCTACCCGCGCGACGAGCTCTTCCAGACGCCCCCCGACGAGCTGCGCTCGATCGCCACCTCCGTCCTGTACCTGCAGGAGCGGCGCCGACTGCGCCTCTACCTGCGCCAGGACGAGTACGGCCGCTACTACTCCGCGCTGGTCTACCTGCCCCGCGACCGCTACACCACCGGCGTCCGGCTGCGGATCATCGACATCCTGAAGGAGGAGCTCGGCGGCATCAGCGTCGACTTCACCGCCTGGAACACCGAGTCGATCCTCTCCCGGCTGCACTTCGTCATCCGTGTCCCGCAGGGCACCGAGCTGCCCGAGCTGTCCGACTCGGACAAGGAGCGCATCGAGGCGCGGCTCGTCGAGGCGGCCCGCTCCTGGGTCGACGGGTTCGCCGAGGCGCTCAACGCCGAGCTGGGCGAGGAGCGCGCCGCCGAGCTGCTGCGCCGCTACACCAACGCCTTCCCCGAGGGCTACAAGGCCGACCACACCCCGCGTGCCGCGGTCGCCGACCTGGTGCACCTGGAGCGGCTCAGCGAGGAGGAGGGCCACGACTTCGCCCTCAGCCTGTACGAGCCGGTGGGCGCCGCCCCCGACGAGCGCCGCTTCAAGATCTACCGCAAGGGCGCCGCGATCTCCCTGTCCGCCGTGCTGCCGGTCCTCAACCGGCTCGGCGTCGAGGTGATCGACGAGCGGCCGTACGAGCTGCGCTGCGCGGACCGGACGACCGCCTGGATCTACGACTTCGGCATGCGCATCCCGCGCTCCCTGGGCGGCGGCAACGGCGACCACATCCTGGCCGACGACGCCCGCGACCGCTTCCAGGACGCCTTCGCCGCGACCTGGACCGGCAAGGCCGAGAACGACGGCTTCAACGCCCTCGTGCTGGGTGCCGGGCTGAGCTGGCGGCAGGCCATGGTGCTGCGCGCGTACGCCAAGTACCTGCGGCAGGCCGGCTCCACCTTCAGCCAGGACTACATGGAGGACACCCTCCGCACGAACGTCCACACCACGCGGCTGCTGGTCTCCCTCTTCGAGGCGCGGCAGTCGCCGGAGCGCCAGCGTGCCGGGCTGGAGATCGTCGACGCCCTCCTCGAAGAGCTCGACGCCGCCCTCGACCAGGTGGCGAGCCTGGACGAGGACCGCATCCTGCGCTCCTTCCTCACCGTCATCAAGGCGACGCTGCGCACGAACTTCTTCCAGGAGACGCTCGGCGGCCAGCCGCACGAGTACGTCTCGATGAAGTTCGACCCGCAGGCGATCCCCGACCTGCCGGCGCCCCGCCCGGCGTACGAGATCTGGGTGTACTCGCCGCGTGTCGAGGGCGTGCACCTGCGCTTCGGCAAGGTCGCGCGCGGCGGTCTGCGCTGGTCCGACCGGCGTGAGGACTTCCGCACCGAGATCCTCGGCCTGGTCAAGGCGCAGATGGTGAAGAACACCGTCATCGTGCCGGTCGGCGCCAAGGGCGGCTTCGTCGCCAAGCAGCTGCCGGACCCGAGCGTGGACCGGGACGCGTGGCTGGCCGAGGGCATCGCCAGCTACAAGACGTTCATCTCGGCGCTGCTCGACATCACCGACAACATGGTGGCCGGCGAGGTCGTGCCGCCGCAGGACGTCGTGCGGCACGACGAGGACGACACCTACCTGGTGGTCGCGGCCGACAAGGGCACGGCGACGTTCTCGGACATCGCCAACGACGTCGCGATGTCGTACAACTTCTGGCTCGGCGACGCCTTCGCCTCCGGCGGCTCGGCGGGCTACGACCACAAGGGCATGGGCATCACGGCCCGCGGCGCCTGGGAGTCCGTGAAGCGGCACTTCCGTGAGCTCGACGTCGACACGCAGACCGAGGACTTCACCGTCGTCGGCATCGGCGACATGTCCGGTGACGTGTTCGGCAACGGCATGCTGCTCTCCGAGCACATCCGCCTGGTCGCCGCCTTCGACCACCGGCACATCTTCATCGACCCGAACCCGGACGCGGCCACCTCCTACGCCGAGCGCCGCCGCCTGTTCGAACTGCCCCGCTCCAGCTGGGCCGACTACAACACCGAGCTCCTCTCGGCGGGCGGCGGGATCTTCCCCCGCAGCGCCAAGGCGATCCCGGTCAACTCGCACATCCGCGAGGCCCTCGGCATCGAGTCGGGCGTCGCCAAGGTGACCCCGGCCGACCTGATGAAGGCGATCCTCAAGGCGCCGGTGGACCTGCTGTGGAACGGCGGCATCGGTACGTACGTGAAGTCGTCGGCCGAGTCCAACGCCGACGTCGGCGACAAGGCCAACGACGCCATCCGCGTCGACGGCGGCGACCTGAGGGTCAAGGTCGTCGGCGAGGGCGGCAACCTGGGTCTGACCCAGCTCGGCCGCATCGAGTTCGCGCTGCACGGCGGCGGGATCAACAGCGACGCGATCGACAACAGCGCCGGCGTGGACACCTCCGACCACGAGGTGAACATCAAGATCCTGCTGAACGGCCTGGTCACGGACGGCGACATGACCGTCAAGCAGCGCAACAAGCTGCTCGCCGAGATGACCGACGAGGTCGGCGCCCTGGTGCTGCGCAACAACTACGCGCAGAACACCGCGCTCGCCAACGCGCTGGCCCAGTCCAAGGACATGCTCCACGCCCAACAGCGGTTCATCCGCCACCTGGTCCGTGAGGGTCACCTCGACCGGGCCCTGGAGTTCCTGCCCGCGGACCGCCAGATCCGCGAGCGGCTCAACCAGGGTCAGGGTCTGACCAGCCCGGAGACGGCCGTCCTGCTGGCGTACACGAAGATCACGGTCGCCGACGAGCTGCTGCAGACCTCGCTGCCGGACGACCCGTACCTGCGCAGCCTGCTGGACACCTACTTCCCGACGGCGCTGCGCGAGCGGTTCCCCGAGGGCATCGACAACCACCCGCTGCGCCGCGAGATCACCACGACCGTCCTGGTCAACGACACGGTCAACACGGGCGGTACGACCTACCTGCACCGTCTGCGCGAGGAGACCGGTGCCTCGCTGGAGGAGATCGTGCGGGCGCAGACCGCGGCCCGGGCGATCTTCCGCTCGGCCCCGGTGTGGGACGCCGTCGAGGAGCTGGACAACAAGGTCGAGGCCGCCGTCCAGACCCGGATCCGGCTGCACTCGCGCCGGCTGGTCGAGCGCGGCACGCGCTGGCTGCTCAACAACCGGCCGCAGCCGCTGCAGCTCGCCGAGACCGTCGACTTCTTCGCGGAGCGGGTCGAGCAGGTCTGGCAGCAGCTGCCGAAGCTGCTGCGCGGCGCGGACGTGGAGTGGTACGAGCACGTGTACGACGAGCTGTCCGGCGCGGGCGTGCCGGACGAGCTGGCGACGCGTGTGGCCGGGTTCTCCTCGGCCTTCCCGGCGCTGGACATCGTCTCGGTGGCCGACCGCATGGGCAAGGAGCCGCTGGACGTCGCCGAGGTCTACTACGACCTCGCCGACCGCCTCAGCTTCACCCAGCTCATGGACCGCATCATCGAGCTGCCCCGCTCCGACCGCTGGCAGTCCATGGCCCGCGCGGCCATCCGTGAGGACCTGTACGCGGCGCACGCGGCCGTCACCGCGGACGTGCTCGCCGTCGGCAACGGCACCTCGACTCCCGAGCAGCGCTTCGCGGCCTGGGAGCAGAAGAACGCGCCGATCCTGAGCCGGGCCCGCGCCACCCTGGAGGAGATCCGCAACTCGGACTCCTTCGACCTCGCCAACCTGTCGGTGGCGATGCGCACGATGCGGACGCTGCTGCGGACGCACGTGTAAGCGGTACACAGACGGGGGCGCCCCGGGCCGTGACGGTCCGGGGCGCCCCCGTTTTCTTTGCGTGTTTCTGTACGTGGTCGAACGCTGTTCTTGCCGTCGCTTAGGGAAAATCCGGCGGCGAATTTACCGTTTCCTGCTAATCCGGATGTTTCGGATAGGGTCGCCGCGTGACAGCGAACGTATCCGAGACCCGCCCGGTGGTGACCGCCGCCGCCACCGCCGCACCGGCCAGGCCGGTCGGGCGCGTCGTCCTCGAAGTCGTGAAATTCGGGGTCGTCGGCGGAAGCGGAGTCCTCGTCAATTTCCTGGTGTTCAACGTGCTGCTGCACGGCCTGGCCTGGTCGGCCATGGTCGCCACGGTGCTGGCCAGCTGTATCGCCATGGCCACGAATTACCTGGGCTTCCGCTATTTCGCCTATCGGGACCGGGCCTCGCGCACCCGACGCCAGATCGTACTGTTTTTCGTTTTCAGCGGTCTGGGCGTGGTCATGGAAAGCGGACTGTTCTACGTCGGATATCGCGTCCTCGGTATGAACAGTCCGCTCGAATCGAATGCCGTGAAGGCGCTGTCGATCGTCCTCGCCTCGGCGTTCCGTTTCCTCGTCTACCGCACCTGGGTCTTCCAGCGGGACGCGCACCGCACCACGTAGGCGGAGCGCGTCCCGGGCCGGGGCTCGGGGGAGTCCGGGGTCAAGAGGAAACGGCGGCCTTCGGCTGCTCGGCCGTCCGGGCCGGCGCCGGGGGCTTGGCCGCGGGCTTCGGCTTCTTGTCGCCGGTGAACGCCTCGTACTCCTTGAGGACGTCCTCCGTCGGCCCGTCCATGCGCAGCTCGCCGCGCTCCAGCCACAGCACCCGGTCGCAGGTGTCGCGGATCGACTTGTTGTTGTGGCTGACCAGGAACACCGTGCCCGCGTGCTTGCGCAGCTCGCGGATGCGCTCCTCGGACCGCCTCTGGAAGGAACGGTCGCCGGTCGCCAGCGCCTCGTCGATCAGCAGGACGTCGTGGTCCTTGGCGGCGGCGATGGAGAAGCGCAGCCGGGCGCCCATGCCGGAGGAGTACGTGCGCATGGGGAGGGTGATGAAGTCGCCCTTCTCGTTGATGCCGGAGAAGTCGACGATGTCCTCGTAGCGCTCCTTGATCTCCTCCCGGGACATGCCCATGGCCAGGCCGCCCAGGTAGACGTTGCGCTCGCCGGTGAGGTCGCCCATCAGGGCCGCGTTGACGCCGAGGAGGGAGGGCTGGCCGTCGGTGTAGATGTGGCCGTTCTCCACCGGGAGCAGGCCGGCGACCGCCTTCAGCAGCGTCGACTTGCCCGAGCCGTTGGTGCCGATGAGCCCGATCGCCTCGCCCTTGTAGGCGACGAAGGAGACCTTCTTGACCGCGTGCACCTTGCGCACGCCCGCCGCCTTCTCGACCTTCTTGCCGCGCAGCATGCGGTTGAGGGCGGCCGTCGCGGTGCCGCGTCCGGCGCCGGTGCCGTTGACCCGGTAGACGATGTCGACGCTGTCGGCGATGACGGTGGGGATCCCGGCGGGGGACTTGTCGTTCAGGTTCTCAGCCACGGCCGTACGTCTCCTCAGCCTTCCAGAAGTAGATGAAGCCGCCGACACCGGTGATCAGCGCCCAGCCGGCCGCCGCCGCCCACACGTGCGGGGGGAGCTGGCTCGCGTGGAAGCTGTCGATCAGCGCGTACCGCATGAGGTCGATGTAGACGGCGGCCGGGTTGGTCTCCAGCGCGATCGTCACCAGGTGCGGCAGGTGGTCCTTCTTGGTCAGCTTGTCGATGCTCCACATGACGCCGGAGACGTACATCCAAGTGCGCAGCACGAACGGCATCAGCTGGGCGATGTCCGGGGTCTTGGCGCCCAGCCGGGCCATGACCATCGAGACGCCGGCGTTGAACGTGAACTGCAGCACCAGGACCGGGATCGCCAGCAGCCAGGACGGGGCGAGCGGGACACCGAAGCAGAGCAGGATGACGACCAGGGCGGCCATCGAGAACAGCAGCTGCTGGAGCTGCTGGATCGCGAACGAGATCGGCAGCGCGGCCCGCGGGAAGTGCAGCGCCCGGACGAGGCCGAGGTTGCCGGAGATCGCCCGGGTGCCGGCCATGATCGAGCTCTGCGTGAAGGTCCAGATGAACACGCCCGTGACCAGGAACGGGATGTAGTCCGGCACGTGCTGCTTGGTGCCCAGCAGGACGCCGAAGATGAAGTAGTAGACCGCCGCGTTCAGCAGCGGGGTCATGACCTGCCAGACCTGGCCGAGCTTCGCCTGGCTGTACTGCGCGGTCAGCTTGGCGGTGGCGAAGGCGGTGATGAAGTGCCGGCGCGCCCACAGCTGGCCGATGTACTCGCCCAGGGTGGGGCGCGCACCGCTGACCGAGAGACCGTGGCGTGCGGCGAGCGCCGCGAGGTCGTCGTCGGCCGGGGCGGGGGCCGGTGTCGGGGGCGGTGTGTGGAGGACCTGGCTCACATCCGCTGCTTTCGCTCGGGGGGAGGGGTTCGTGCGTCCGGCGGCTGTCGGGTCCGACGCCCGGCGTTTCCTTACGCTTCTCTTCACGTTTTCTTACGTCGGGACGGGACCGTATCGTCGCAACGGGAGCGTAGAGCTATCTGACGTCGGAACGCAACCGTTTCGTCGTAACGCCCCTATGCTGTCCGCATGACGACCAACGCCGACGAGCCCCAGACGCGCCCGCGCCGACGGGCTCCCGCCGGGGCCGCCGTGCTCCGGGAGGACGTGACCGAGGCCATCCGGGCCGCCGTCTTCGAGGAGCTCGCGTCCGTCGGGTATGCGCGGATGTCCATCGAGGGCATCGCGCGCCGCGCGGGGGTCGGCAAGACGGCCGTCTACCGCCGGTGGAAGTCCAAGCTGCACCTGGTCCTCGACGTCGTCTCGGCCCTCGCGGTCCTGGGCCTGCCCGTCCCGGACACGGGCTCCCTGGAGAGCGACCTCCGCCTGTTGTACGAGGTGACGTCCCGCGCCCTGCGCCACCCCGTCGCCTCGCAGATCATCCCGGACCTCCAGGCCGAGGCGGCCCGCAATCCCGAGATCGCCGAGGCCATGCAGAAGGCCCTGCGCGACGGCCAGGAGGGCGTCGCCATCAAGATCATCGCTGCGGCCGAGCGGCGCGGCGAACTCCGCCACGGCGTCGACGACGAACTCGCCCTCGACCTGATCTCCGGCCCCCTCTACTGGCGCTCGGTCGTCATCCGCAGCCCCAAGCTCCCCAAGGGCTACCTGGAGGCACTGACCCGGGCCACCGCCGAGGCCCTGAAGGCGCTACCCGGATCCCCGGACGCCTGAGAGCCCACCCGGGGAGGAGCCCCCGGCCAGCCGCAGCGCCAGCCCCGCCAGTTCCTCCGCCCGCAGCGCCCGGTCACCGAACCCCGGCAGCGGCACGTGCAGCGCGTCCACCCAGCGCTCCGGCACGGCGTCGACGCCGTACACGGCACCCGCGAGCCCGCCGGTGACGGCCGCCACGGTGTCGGTGTCGCCGCCCAGGTCGACGGCCGCGCGGACGGCCCCCTCGTAGGTGGAGGTGGTCCGCAGCGCCCAGACGGCGGAGCCGAGGCAGGGCCAGACGGCGCCGTTGAACTCGGTGGCCAGGTCCGGATGCCAGTCGGGGGCCAGGACGACGGCGTACCGCTCCCGGTGGTCGGCGTGCACCGCCTCCAGGGCGTCCGGTACGGCGGCGAGCGGGTCGGCGCCGTCCAGGGCGACCCGGACCAGTTCGTGGAACACCGCCGTCCCCTCCCACGCCGCCCGGTCCCCGTGAGTGAGCGCGGCGATGCGGCGGGCGGCGTCCATGGTGCCCTCCCGGCCCAGGTCCGCGAACCGCACGGCCGAGGGCGCGGCCCGCATCAGCGCCCCGTTCCCCGCGCCCCGCTGACTGGCCTGGAAATGCAGCGCGGCGGCCAGGTCCCAGGGGGCTCCGCTGCCCAGCACCTCCTCGGTCTGCAGACCGATGTCCTTCGGGTCGGCCGCCGCCCACCGCTGGAAGCGCCGGAACACGTCCGGCAGGTCCAGCCCGCCGCGCTCCAGCAGCGACTGGGCGACCAGCACGGCCAGCTGCGTGTCGTCGGTCGCCTCGCCCGGATCCCAGCCGCCGCCCCCGCACATCTCCCCGCCCTGGCCGGGCTCCGGGAAGCGCGCGGAGAAGGCACCCTCGGGCCCGAACTCGAAGGGCGCGCCGAGGGCGTCACCGACGGCGGAGCCGATGACGGCGCCGAGGGCGCGCTCCATGCGGGAAGGGCGGTGGGGACCGGTCATCCGGGCAGCCTACGAGGACGAGTGGTGCCCCCGCCGGTTCCCCGTTCGGTCCCGCGGTTTCCCCCCGGTCCCGCCGCCGATGCCGGTGTCGCCGCCGGGAGCAGCGTTCCTCAGGAGCGGGCCGCCTCCGGGTGGAGGTGCACCCAGCCCTCCCAGGCCGACGTGATCATGTCCTGGACGTCGTGCTTGGCCTTCCAGCCGAGTTCGATGGCGATGCGGTCGGCGGAGGCGACGACGCGGGCGGGGTCGCCGGGGCGCCGTGGGGTGACGGTCGGGGGACGGTCGTAGCCGGTGACGGCGTTGATGAGGTTGATCATCTCGCGCACCGAGACGCCCTCGCCCCGGCCGATGTTGAGCGTCAGTGCGAGGCCGGGCGAGGACTGGAGGGCGCGGGCCGTGGCCACGTGCGCGTCGGCCAGGTCCACCACGTGGATGTAGTCGCGCACACAGGTGCCGTCCGGGGTCGCGTAGTCGTCGCCGAAGATGCGCGGGGGCGCGTTCTCCGTGAGCTTCTCGAAGACCATGGGGACGAGGTTGTGGACGCCCACGTCCGCCAGGTCCGGACGCGCCGCGCCCGCCACGTTGAAGTAGCGCAGCGAGGCCGTGGCCAGGCCCGTCGCCCGGCCGGTGGCCCGGACCAGCCACTCGCCCGCCAGCTTCGTCTCGCCGTACGGCGACATCGGCGCGCACGGCGTCTCCTCCGTCACCAGTTCGACGTCCGGCATGCCGTACACGGCGGCGGACGAGGAGAAGACGAAGGAGGGCACCCCCGCCGCCGTCACCGCCGCCAGCAGGACGCGCAGGCCCTCCACGTTCTCGCGGTAGTAGAGCAGCGGACGGTCCACCGACTCGCCCACCTGCTTCTTCGCCGCCAGGTGCACGACGCCGGTCACGGCGTGCTCGGCGAGGGTGCGGGCGAGCAGCTCGCCGTCCAGCGTCGAGCCCATCACCAGGGGTACCCCGTCCGGTACGCGATCGCCGAGGCCGCTGGACAGGTCGTCGTACACCACGGCCTGCTCGCCGGCCTCGGTCATCGCCCGTACGACGTGCGCCCCGATGTAACCGGCACCGCCGGTGATCAGCCAGGTCATGTGCGGCCGTCCCCTCAGTACGTTCGGTCCACTTCCAGTGAAGCAGGCGGCTTCCGGTCGAGCAGGCGGCGATCAGCGGGGGAGGGCGGCGCCCACCTGCGGGGCGGCCACCTGCGGGGCGCGGGAGCGGGCGGCTGCGCCGGGGCGCGGTTCCGTGAGCGGTACGGGCCGCGTGGCCACGGGCCGCGTCGAGCGCCACAGCCGGGTGAAGGACAGGACAGCGGCGGTCGCCAGCAGGCCGTTGCGGGTGAGCATCAGCAGGCAGCCCGTCCAGGTGCAGCCCACGACCTCGCCGTACAGCCCGGGGTAGGCGACCGCGCTGATCGCCGTGGCCGCCACCACCAGCGCGGCGACCGTGCGTTGGGTGGTGCGCCGTGAGGTCAGGCACACGGCGGCGAGGCCGAGCAGCCAGATCATGTACTGGGGGCTGATGACCCGGCTGGTGACGGTGAACAGCAGCACCGCGCAGAACGCGGCGTCGTAGGGCGTCGCCTCGCTCCAGCGCCGCGCCCGCACCCGCCACAGCAGCAGGAGCGCGCAGGCGGCCGCCGTGAGCGCGAGGGAGGCGGTCGCGACGGCGGAGACGTACGGGCCGACGAGTTCCATCGCGCCGTACTGGTAGCGCACGCTTCCCCGCCAGCCGGCGTGCCGCGCCAGGCTCAGCGCCGTACCGCCCAGGGATTCGATCTGCACGCCCCGGCCGCCCTGCTGCCGCAGGAAGGCCAGAGGATTGTTGAACGATGCCGCGAAGATCCCCAGGGCCGCGGCCCCGGCCGCGGTCGCCCATGTCCACGCCGACCGGGTCTCCCGCCCCTTCGGCGTCCCGAGCAGCGCCAGCGCCGGCCACACCTTCACCAGGGCGCCCAGGGCCGCGAACGCGCCGCACGCGCGCGTGGAGCGCGTCATCGTCAACAGGGAGATGACGGCGAGCGCGGTGACCTCCACGTCGTACCGGGCGAGCGGGATGTGCAGCAGCAGCGGCAGACAGCCGGTCCACAGCGTCGCGCCGAGCAGGCTGCGGCCCGGCCGCGTGCCCGCGCGGACGAGCACGGCCGTGATCAGCGCGTCGGTGGCGAGCGTCAGGGCCACGAACGCCTGAAAGTACGTGAGCCCCGGCAGCAGCCCCGGCGCGAGCAGCACCGCGCCCGCGCCCGGCGGGTACTGCCACAGCGTGTCGTGCGCCGGAAAGGTGCCGTGCGACAGGACGCCGTACCAGTGGTAGTACAACCGCCACACTTCACGCGCGACCGCTCCCTTGCCGAGGGACGGCTCGTTGTTGTGGGCGAGGAGCCACAGCATCAGGGCGCGGGAGGTGAACCAGAGGAAGGCGAGGGACACGAGGGGTACGAGGGGGAACTGACGGCGATTCATCATTCAGGAGCGTAAGCCGCCCGGATGGTGTATACGTGCTGATACGCCGTCAATACCCGGCAAAGGTTGGCTAATCACAAAAGATCAGGCCGTGGTGAACATCGGGCCCATGCTGAAACCGCCGCTGAGAGCGCCGTCGAGGCCGCCTGCGCGGGCGCCGCTGAGACCGTCGACGAGCCCTGTCCGTCGTCGTGCGACAGCCGCCGCAATCGCCGTCCCGGCAGCCGTGCTGTTCGTCCTCGGGCTGTGGGGGCTGGACCGCGGCGGTATGTGGCGCGACGAGGCCGTCACCTTCCAGGTGGCGCGGCGCACGGTGCCGGAGATCTGGCGGCTGCTGCACGGCGTGGACGCGGTGCACGGCCTGTACTACCTGCTCATGCACGTCCTCCTCGTCCCCCACCCCGGCGAGGTCCTGCTCCGGCTCCCCTCGGTGTGCGCGGCGGCGGTGACCGCGGGCCTGATCGGCGCGCTCGGCGCCCGGCTCGTGCGGCCGCGCGTCGGACTGTGGGCCGGGCTGCTGTACGCGGTCACGCCGATGGCCGGTCACTACGCGCAGGAGGGCCGCTCGTACGCCCTGGTCGCGGCCGGCGCGACGGGGGCGACCCTGCTGCTCGTCCGGGCCGTCGCGGCCGGCGGCCGGCTCTGGTGGACGTACGGCACGGTCCTCGGCGTCACCTGCTGGCTGCACGAACTCGCGGTGCTGCTCCTCGTCGCCCACGCGGCCACGCTGGCGCTCGCGCGGGTGAGCGGGAGTGTGTGGCGGGGGTGGGGGCGCGCGGCGGTCGTCGTGGTGTTGACGCTGCTGCCGATGGTGGCCGTCTCGCACGCCCAGTCGGCACAGGTCGCCTGGCTCAGGGCGCCGACGCCGGAGCGCGCGGAGGGACTGCTGCGGGCGTTCCTGGGGCCGACGCCCGGGGTGTACTGGACGTGCCTGGCGTTCGCCGTGGTGGGGACGACCCGCCTGGTGGGGCGGCGCGGAGAGGTGACGTGCGCGGGGGTGGCACTGCCGTTGGCGGTGCTGCCGCCGGTGGTGCTGATGCTCGTCTCGCAGCTCTCGCCGCTGTACGTCGACCGGTACGTGCTGTACGCGCTCGCCGGAGCACCGCTGTTGGTGGCCGTCGGGGCGGATCGGGTGGCGGAGGCGCTGCGCCGTCTGCTGCCGTCCCCGCACCTCACCCTCGCCGGAGTCGTCGCGATCGCCCTCGCGCTCGGCCACCAGCTGCCCCTCCTGCGCCAGGACCGCCTCGCCGGCCACCGGCCCGACGACCTGGGCGCCGTCGCCGCGGTCGCCGGGCGGCAACTACGGCCCGGTGACCCGGTGTTGTTCCTGCCCTCGCACGCGCGCAACACCGCGCTGACCTATCCGGCGGGGTTCCGCGGGACGCGGGACGTGGCGCTGGCGGTGGGGGCGTCGGCGTCGGGGACCCTGTACGGCACCGAGGTCGGCCCGGACGCCCTGCGGCGCAGGCTCGCCAGGCTGGACCGGGTGTGGGTGATCGCCGAGCGGTACATGGTGAACGGGGCCGACCCGCCGCGCAGCCCCACCGAGCGGCTCAAACTGACCGTGCTGAACCAGGAGTTCGCGCTCGCCGAGGAGACCGTGCGCAACCGGTCGACGGTACGGCTCTACGTCCGCCGCACGCTCGCCGCCGACAACCCGCTCGCCGCCCACGGCCCGCTCGCTATGCGCAGCCCGGTGTCTCCCGCAGCGCGGCCGCGTCCAGAGCGGTGGTGAGTTCGTCGAGCCGCTGGCGCAGCGCGTCGATCTCGTCGAGTGCGAACCCGGTCGAGGCGACGATCCGCCGCGGCACCTGAACCGCCCGCCCGCGCAGCGCCGCACCCTCCTCGGTCAGTCGGACGTCGACCGACCGCTCGTCGCGGGTGCTGCGCTCCCGCCGCACCAGACCGGCCGCCTCCAGCCGCTTGACCAGCGGCGACAGCGTCCCGGAGTCCAGACGCAGATGCTCGCCGAGCTTCTTGACGGGCTGGTCGCCGTGTTCCCAGAGCACCAGCATCACCAGGTACTGCGGGTAGGTGAGCCCGAGGTCCTTGAGGACCACGCGGTAGACGCCGTTGAAGGCACGGGACGCGGCGTGCAGGGAGAAGCAGATCTGGTGGTCCAGACGGAGCCAGTCCTCTTCGGCGGCCGGAGCGGGGGCGGCCGGAGCGGTGGCGGCGGGAGCGGGGACGGCCGGAGTCGGCGTGGTGGGAGTCGGCGTGGCGGTCATGGCTCCAAGAGTAGCCCCGCGAGGCAGTTAGTTGTGTGCAATTGAATTGTGTGCTCTACTTGTGGTCGTGAGGGCGGCCGGACCGGGCCGCCGGAACGTGAACCTCAGTCTTGAGAGGGATGGATTTCCATGGACGCGCTCTACACCGCTGTCGCCACTGCCACCCACGGCCGTGAGGGCCGCGCCGTCTCCTCCGACGGCAAGATCGACCTCGCCCTCGGCCTGCCGGTGGAGATGGGCGGCAACGGCCAGGGCACCAACCCGGAGCAGCTCTTCGCCGCCGGTTACGCCGCGTGCTTCGGCAGCGCCCTGGGCCTCGTCGGCCGCGCCGCCAAGGTGAACGTCAGCGACGCCGCCGTCACCGCCGAGGTCGGCATCGGCAAGCAGGGCGAGGGCTTCGGCCTGAAGGTGACGCTGCGCGTCGAGCTGCCCGACACCGTGGACGAGGAGACCGGCCGCAAGCTGGTCGAGCAGGCCCACCAGGTCTGCCCGTACTCCAACGCCACGCGCGGCAACATCGAGGTCAACCTCGTCATCGAGTAACACCCGCCCTCGGGCGACGCCCGGTCACCGACCGGTACCGGGCCCCTGAACGACCCGTGCCAGCACTTCCCCCGTCCGCCGGCTCCAGGACACCACCACCGCCTCCTCGGGCACCTTGCGCCGGCGCGTGAGCAGCAGCCAGCGCACCTGGTGGCGGCGGACGTACGCGAAGCGCTCGGCGCGGGTCGCACCCGGTGAGAGATAGCCGCCCGGGTCGGTGAGAACGGCGCCGTACCCCGGGAGGCTCCGGGCGGCGTGGGGATCGTCGGTGATCACCACGTCGCCCGCTCTCATGTGCACCGCCGCCCAGTCGTACGACGGCCAGCGCGGCGGCTGTGCGAAGCCGACCGGGTCCAGCGAGCGCGGCACCACCGCGCCGGCGTGCACGGTGAGGAAGCCGAGGCAGGTCCCGCCCGCCGCCGCCCAGCCCAGCGCCCGCCGCCACACCGGCCAGGGCCGTGCCGCCGCCAGCTCCACCGCGAGCGCGCACTGCGGCGCCGCCAGCGCGAGCCCGAGCAGCCCGCCGAACCGGCCGTACACCAGCACCGGCCACTCCAGCGCGAACAACACCACGAGCGGATCCCGCCACCCGCCCCGCCGCGCCCGCAGCCACAGCGCCGGCACGCCGAGCAGCCCCAGCCAGCACTGCCCGGGCAGCCCGCTGTCGATGCCCCGGGCGAGGGCGCTCGTGCCGGAGTACGGGCGGTACCAGGCCACCAGCGCCGCCACCGCGCAGGTCAGCGCCCACCGCCCGCCCACCGCGGCGCACCGGCCACGCTGCCGGCCCGCCACGAGGGCCACCGCGCCGAGCGCCGCACCCAGCCCGACGACCGGGTCGACCAGGGCGACGACCCCGTACAGCACCCCGAGCGCCGCGAACCCCGAGAAGCTGCGCAGCCCGCGCGGGCCCACGTACCGCACCGGCCGTACGTCACGCGCCCGCGCCCCCGTCAGGGCCCAGGCCCGCAGGGCGAGGCCGGTCGCGAAGGTGGACGGATAGGCGAGGTTGCCGGTCATCGGCAGCAGGGCCAGATGGGCGCCGCCCGCCGTCGGTTCGGTGCCCCACAGCAGGGTCAGGAAGGCCAGCGCGAGCACCGGCGCCCACGGGCGGGGCGTCAGGACGCGGACGAAACGGCCGAGGCCCGTCAGCAGCACCAGCAGGTTCAGCGGGCCGAAGACCCGGAGCGCCTCCCAGCCCGACAGCCCCGTCAGCCGGGCGAACGCGGACTGCGCGAGCACGTACGGCGAGTGGAAGCCGGTGTCCGGCAGGCCCGCCCGCAGCCGCTCCACCACTCCCGCGTGCTGCCCGGCGTCGCAGCACGGCGGCACCCTCCAGAAGGCCAGGGTCATCAGCAGCCAGAACAGGAAACCGAAGACCTGGTACGGGGTGGGCCGCCAGACGCGGCCGCCGCGCAGGGCGGTCGCTCCGCGCACGGCACGCCGGGTCAGGACACCGGAGGTCACCGGACGGCCGGGACGGCAGGGAAGGGAGGGATGGGAGAGGAGGGGACGAGGCGGGACATCCCCAGATCCTTCCCGCCCTGACCGGCGGCTTTGCCTCCGCTCACCTCAACGAGTGAGCGTGCCGCTCGCCGTGCCCCTGCGCGGGCAGCGGCAGCGGCCGGCGCACGAACGGCTCCAGCAGCAGCGGCAGCCCGACCACGGGGAGCAGCCAGGCCGGCACGATCAGCCGGTCGCCCCAGATGCCGATGTCGGGGTGCCCGGCCTGGGTCAGGATCCCGGTGAACGCGGCCGCCGCCAGGAAGCAGCCGAGCGCGGGCCGCCGCACCGCGCCCCAGACGCCGGCCGCCAGCGCGACCGGGAACAGTGGCTGCCCCAGCTGCCGCCGTGCCCACTCCCGCCAGAAGTTGCCCTCCAGCTGCAGCAGCTCCGGCCACGGACGCGCGCGGTCGGGCCGGGCGAAGTGGTTCGTCAGCAGGTCCTGGAGGCTCTCGGACTCGGACGGGTAGTGCAGCAGCCGCGCCAGCAGCAGCGTCCCCAGGGCGGCACAGCAGGCCACGGCGGCGATCGCGGGGACCCCGCGTCCCACGGCCCGCCCTCGCCGCCGGCGCCGGACGGCGACCGCCGCCCCTGCCACGGCCAGGCACAGCCCGAGGAACAGCGACTGCGAGTGCTTGACCGCGAACAGCGCCAGGAGCGAGGTGCCGACCAGCGCCGTACCGGCCCGGGGACGGCCGTTCAGGGCCAGCGCGCAGCCCCACACCGCCGCCAGGGTCAGCGCCAGCATCAGGCCCTCCGTCATCGGACGCATGGCGGTCGCCCCGCACGGCAGCACGTAGAACAGGGCCTGGCCGGTCAGCGCGAACGGCACCGACACGGACAGGGTGCGCAGGATCAGGAAGGCGAGCACCCCGCCCGCGACGGTGACGAGGACACTCGCCAGCCACACGCCCCAGGTCACGCCCAGCACCGTCACGAACGGCACCAGGAACACCGGATAGCCGGGCCGCACCTCGAAGATCCGCTTCAGCCGCGGCGACACGAACGGCACGATGTGCCCCTCGGTCTGTCCGGCCCGCAGCCGCCGGTCCACCCGCTGCCACTCGTCGTCCCGGCACTCGCTCTCCACCTGCCGGGTGGGGTCCGGCCGGTGGAAGCGCACCACGTCCACGCTCTGGGTCCGCCGGGCGAGGGAAGCTTGGCCCGCGCAGACCCAGTCGATGGTCGCGGCGGCCGCCGCCCGCTTGTCCTCGCCGCTCAGGCTCAGCGCGTACGAGACGTAGTTCTTGGAGTCGGGGGTGTCCCGGCCGGTGACCGTGGCGAACTGGAGCAGCGCGAAGACGGAGGCCAGGACCAGGACCCAGGTGCGCGCCCGCATCACGACGAGGTCAGCACGTCGCGGCCGGTGACCGGGGAGGGCACCTCGGCGGCGGCCGAGGACGGGCGCGGCATCGACTCGCCCAGC
This sequence comes from Streptomyces olivochromogenes, assembly GCF_021538895.1. GTDB lineage: Bacteria > Actinomycetota > Actinomycetes > Streptomycetales > Streptomycetaceae > Streptomyces > Streptomyces olivochromogenes_A. The sequence goes on from NZ_JADDRL010000007.1 coordinate 40,977, forward strand.
ATCAGGTTCCGTACGACCCGCTCGGCGGCCCGTCCGTCGTCGAACTCGCAGAACCGCTCCCGGAACGCGGCGCGCAGCCGCGCCGACTCCTCGTCCCGCCAGCTCCCTGAGGCGAACAGCCACGCCAACTCCCGGTGGGAGCACGACACATGGCCCGGCGCCTCGGCCGTGACGTCGAGGTAGGCGCCCCGGCTCGCCGTGTACGCCGGCCAGTCGTCGGCGTGGACGACGATCGGCCGGTCGAGGTTGGCGTAGTCGAACATCAGAGCCGAATAGTCGGTGACCAGGACGTCGGAGGCGAGCATCACCTCCTCGACGTGCGGCTCGTCCGTCGCGTCCACCAGCACACCGCGCCGGTGCAGTTCGGCGAGGCCCAGCCCGCGCGCGGGACCCGTCGCGAGCGCGGGGTGCAGACGGACGACGAGGGTGTGGCCCGCGCCCAGGTCCGCGGCGAACCGCGCCAGGTCCACGCGCTCCACATGGCCGCCGCGGTGGTAGTCGCGGCGGGTCGGCGCGTACAGCACGACCCGGTGGTCCTCCGGGATGCCGTAGCGGAAGCGGAACTGGCACCCGGCGTCCTGCGGCGGGTCGACCAGCGCGTCGTTGCGCGGGCTGCCGGTGCGCGCCGAGGTGAAGTGGCAGGGGTAGGCCCGCTCCCAGGCCAGTTCGGAGTGGCGGTTGGCGACCAGGCTGTAGTCCCAGCGGTCGGCGCGGCGCAGCATCTGCGGTACGTCGAAGCCGTACCGGGCGCCGGGCTTGTCCAGCAGGTCGGCGCCCATGTACTTGACCGGGGTGCCCTGGTGGGTGTGGATGTGCACGTTGCCCGGCCGCTTGACCAGGCCGCCGGGCCAGTTGACGTTGTTGACGAAGAACGTCGCCCGCGCGGTGAGCCGGTGGTACGCCGCGGAGCCGAGGAGCACGTGCTCGACGCCCGGCGGCAGCTGCTCGGCCTGTTCCCGGTCCCGGACCACCCACACGCCCCGGATGTGCGGCGCGATCTCCCGCGCCTTGCGGTAGACGGCTGCCGGATCGCCGAGCACGCCCCGGTGCGAGAACGCCGAGTACACGGCGAGTTCGGGGTCGAGGGGGCGCAGGCCGTGCAGCCCGGACCAGCCCCGCCCGAGCCGCCCGCCCAAGGCGTCGCGGGCCTGGAGCCCCCGCCGCCCGAGCTCCCGGCCGGCCCGCCCGGCCTGCCGCCGCGCCCGGTACACCGCGTACGGCCCTTCCAGCAGGGCCACTTCTCCGTCGACCAGGGCGTCCTCGGGCTTGTGCCGGCGGAACAGCTCCGCCGTCAGCCGGAAGAACTCGGCCTTGTCGCCCGGCGGCAGCCGGTCCGGTTTGGCGAGGATGTCGAGGCAGTGCTCGCCCATCTTGCGGTGCAGATAGGGCCGCCACTTCCACAGCTCGGCACGGGAGTCGACGAACGCGAAGACCCGCTCGTACTGGGCGTGCACGTCGAAGTGCTTGCGGCTGGTGGTGGACAGGATGTTGCCCTGGCGGCGCTGCCGGTAGTTCAGGCAGATCCGGTCCAGGGCCGCGATCCGCCCGGCGCTGAGCAGCACCGGGAACGTCCAGGGCGTGTCCTCGTAGTAGCCGGGCGGGAAGCGGAACCCGTTCTCCTCGACGAAGTCGCGCCGGTAGACCTTGTTCCACACCACCATCAGCAGATCGAGGATCTCCGGATGGTCGGCCGCGGTGAAGGTGCCGTCGCCCGCCTCGGCCAGCACATGGGCGAGGACGTTGCGGCGCGTCCCGCCCCACCAGTAGGTGCGCGCGTAGTCGAAGACCAGCACGTCCGGGTCGCCGGCCTCGTCCAGGCGGTCGGCGATCGCGCGCAGCGCGCCGGGCGTGAGGGTGTCGTCGCTGTCCAGGAAGAAGAGGAAGTCGCCGGTGGCCTCGGGGAGTCCGGCGTTGCGGGCGCGGCCGAGGCCCACGTTCTCCGGCAGGTGCAGCACCTTCACGCGCGGGTCACGGGCCGCGTACTCGTCGAGGATCGCGGCGCAGCCGTCCGGCGAGCAGTCGTTCACGGCGATCAGCTCGATGTCGTGGAAGCACTGCTCCAGGACCGAGTCGAGGCACTCGCGCAGGAAGCCCTGCACCTTGAAACAGGGGACGATGACGCTGAAGCGGGGCACGGCGGGTCAGCTCCTGACGAGGGTCGCGGCGGCGGGGGCGGGGATGCGCTCCGCGAGCGGGATCACGGGCGGGATCGCCTCCGGCGGCTCGCCGAGCAGCACCCGCCGTACGACGCGCTCGGCGGCCCGCCCGTCGTCGAACGGGCAGAACCGCTCCCGGAACGCGGCCCGCAGCGCCCTGGACTCCGGTCCCCGGTACGAGCCGTCGTGGAAGACGCGCGCCAGCTCCCCGGGTGTGCGGGTCACCGGGCCCGGCGGCTCGGCCATGAGGTCGAAGTAGACGCCGCGCGTCTCCCGGTAGACCTCCCAGTCGTCGGCGTACACGACGATCGGCCGGTCCAGGTTGGCGTAGTCGAACATGATCGACGAGTAGTCGGTGACCAGCGCGTCCGCGGCCAGGCAGACGTCCTCGGAGGAGCGGTGCCCGGTGACGTCGATGATCCGGCCGCTGTGGCGGCCCGGACCCCGGTCGTAGAAGTAGTGGGCGCGCAGCAGTACGACCACGTCCTCGCCGGCCGCCTCGCAGAAGGCCTCCAGGTCGAGGCCGGTCTCGAAGCCGGTGTGGTGGTCGCGGTGGGTGGGCGCGTACAGGACGGCGGTGCTGCCCTCCGGGACGCCGAGTTCGCGCCGGATCCGGGCGACGTCGTCCGCGGTCGCCGTGTAGAAGACGTCGTTGCGCGGATAGCCGTACTCCAGCGCCTCGTACGAGCCGGGGAAGGCGCGCTCCCACATCTGGGTCGAGTGGGGGTTGGAGGACAGGTTGAAGTCCCAGCGGTCGACCCGGCCGAGCAGCTTGGCGAAACTGCCGGTCTGGGCGGCCACCACCGGGTACGTCGACTGGTCCACGCCCATCTTCTTCAGCGGGGTGCCGTGCTGGGTCTGCAGATGGACGCTGCCCGGCCGCTTGACCACGCCCTCGGCGAAGTTGGCGTTGTTGATCAGGTACTTCGCGCGGGCCAGCACCTCCCAGTAGCGGCGGCTGCCGATCACCACGTGGTCGACGTCCCGCGGCATCGTGTGCGCCTGGTCGGCCTCGACCAGGAACACCGAGCGGATGTGCGGGGCGAGTTCGCGGGCCTTGGCGTGGATCGCGGCCGGACTGCAGGCGTAGCCGCGGCCCCAGTACGCGCAGTACACGGCGAGCCGCGGGTCGAGGGGGCGGCGCAGCTGACCGCGGTAGAGCAGCCGAGTCCGCAGCATGCGGGGACGCGGCAGGCGCTCGACCGCCTTCGCCGCCACCTGGTTGGCGGCCCGCAGCGCGCGGAACGCCGTGTACGCCCCCGCCGCCAGCAGCCGGTGCTGTACGCCCACGCTCCCGCCCGGCACCCGGAAGCCGGCCGGGCGGTGGTGGCGGTAGAGACGGCGGGCGCGGCGGAAGAAGGCCCGGTGCCCGGAGGGCAGCCGCTCGGGGCGGGAGGCGGTCTTCAGGACGACCGCGAACAGCTGCTCGAACAGCGGCCGCGACCGCTCCGCGTCGAGCCGCTGTTCGGCGGCCCGGGTCAGCACCAGGTCCACCTGGTCCAGGAGTTGGTGCTGGTGCGCGCCCGGCAGGTTGAGCCGGCTGCCCTCGCGCCGCAGCCGGTGCCGGACGAGCACCGAGCCGAGGACGGCGATCCGCTCGGCGGCGATCGTGGTCAGCCCGCCCCAGCCGAGGTCCGTGAAGTGTCCTTCGGGGAAGGTGATGTGCTGTGCGGCGACGAAGGAGCGGCGGTAGGCGGCGCTCCACGCCGGGAGCGGGACGCCGGTCAGCCGCGGCGCCCGGGCCGGGGGGAACGCGCCCTTCGGCGCCCCGGCCAGCAGGGGCGCCGCGGGGTTGGTGGGCTCGCCCTCCCACCACGGCGTCCGCTCGTGCTCGAAGTAGAGCACGTCGACGTCACCGGTCCCGGCGAGCCGGGTGTCCAGGGCCGCGAGCGCCCCTGGCAGCAGCAGGTCGTCGCCGTCGAGGAACAGCAGATACGCGCCGGTCGCCGCCCGCATCCCGGTGTTGCGCGCCCCGCCCGGCCCGGCGGAGGGCGGCGAGTACACGACGGTCACCCGGGAGTCCCGCTCGGCACGGCCGGCGGCGACGTCCGCGGCCGGTGAGTCCGGCGCGTCGCAGACCGGGATCAGCTCCAGGTCACCGAAGGACTGCGCGAGGACCGAGTCCAGCGCCTGGGACAGCCGCCCGGCGACCCCATGGGACGGGACGATGATGCTGAAGCGGGGCATTCTGCTCTTTCTTGTGTCTGTCCTGACGTCCAGGCCCTGTCGTCCTGGGGCTCAGGCCGTACGGAGGCGGCCGGGCCGCCCGGCCGGCCGCCAGGTGGAGGGCCGGGTCGGGGTGGGCCGCGAGGTGCTGGGGGGCATCGGAACTCCCGATAGGCCAAACGGCGTTCAGTGGCTCTCGGTGACGGGGAGAGGGACAGAAGGTTGCGACAGGGTTGCGAGCGGGGGTCGGGTGAGGGCCGAGGCCGCCGACGGCACGGGGTGGCGCTCGGCGAGCGGGATGAACGCCGGCAGCCCCGCCGTCTCGCCCAGCACGACGTGCCGTACGACCCGTTCGGCGGCGCGCCCGTCGTCGTACGGGCAGAACCGCTCCCGGAACGCGGCCCGCAGCTGGCTGGAGCGCGAGCCGCGCCAGTGGTCGGTCGCGAAGATGTCGATCAGCTCGTCCTCGCCGCGCGCGACCGCGCCCGGCGGGAAGGAGCGCAGGTCGAAGTAGGCGCCACGGGCGGCCTCGTACGCCTCCCAGTCGTCGGCGTGGATGACGATCGGCCGGTCCAGGTTGGCGTAGTCGAACATGATCGACGAGTAGTCGGTGATCAGCGCGTCCGAGGCGAGGCAGAGGGACTCGACGCTCGGGTGGTCGCTCACGTCGATGATCCGCGGGCCCTGGCCCTGCGCGAGGGGGCCCGCGTGCCACAGGTGGGCGCGGGCGAGGATCACGAAGCGCGGGCCGAGGCGGCGCGCCACGCGCTCCAGGTCGAGGGCGGCGCACTGGGTGCGGCGGTAGTCGCGGTGGGTGGGCGCGTACAGGAGCGCCACCGAGCCCTCCGGGACGCCGAGTTCCTCGCGCAGCCGGGACACGTCCGCCGAAGTGGCCTTCTGGAACACGTCGTTGCGCGGGTAGCCGTACTCCAGCGTGGTGTAGCGGCCCGGGTAGACGCGCTCCCAGGTCAGGGTGGTGTGCCGGTTGGCGGACAGCAGGTAGTCCCACTTGTCGACGCCCCTCAGCAGGGCCGCGAAGTCCGTGTTCCGGGCGGCCGCCGGGCGTTCCTGGAGGTCGAGGCCCATGTGCTTGAGGGGGGTGCCGTGCTGGGTCTGGACGAAGACCTGGCCCGGACGTTTGACCAGCCGGCGGTCGAAGTTGACGTTGTTGACGAGGTACTTGGAGCGGGCCAGCGCCGTCCAGTAGGCGGCCGTGCCGGCGCGCAGCCGGCGCGGGCCCGGCGGGAGCGTGTGGTGATGCTCGGGGCGGGCGATCCACGCAGTGCGGATGTGCGGGGCGTGGCTGCGGAACGCGGCCTCCAGGGCGCCCGGATTGCAGGAGTGACCGCGTCCCCAGGAGGCGGCGAAGACGGCGCGGTCGGGGCGCAGCGGGAGGCGCAGCTGGACGCGGTAGTGCAGCTGGAGGGCGGCCGCCCGGGTGGCGCGGGCGAGCTTCGCGGCGAGCTTGCGGGCGCGGCGGCGCGCGGACATGGCCAGCTGGAGCATGCGGTAGGTGCGGTGCAGGCCCAGACGGACCAGGGTGTGGCGCAGCCGGGAGCGCAGCGGGACCGGGGCGCCGGGGGCGTGGTGGCGGCGGTAGTGGGCGCGGGCCCGGCGCAGGAACTCGGCGCGGGTGCCGCGCGGCAGCCGGTCGCGCCGGGTGAACACGGTCGAGAAGTGGTCGATCATGCGGCGGAACAACACCGGCCGCCACGGGGCGAGTTCGGGCCGCTCCTCGACGAACGCGAAGACACGGTCGTACTGCTCGAAGATGTCGAAGTGCTTGCGGCTGGTGGTGGACAGGATGTTGCCCTGCCGGCGCTGGCGGTAGTGCACGCAGACCCGGTCCAGCGTCGCGATCGACTCCGCCGTCATCAGGACCGGGTAGGTCCACGGGGTGTCCTCGTAGTAGCCCGGCGGGAACACGAACCCCTCGCGCTCGACGAACTCCCGCCGGTACGCCTTGTTCCAGGCCACCATCAGCACCCGCAGCAGCCCGGGGCGGTCCGCCAGCCGGAACGGGGCCGGGCCCTGCTCGGTCAGCGCGAGCGAGACCTGGTTGCGGACGGCCTCGCCGGACCAGTAGGTGCGCGCGTAGTCGTAGACCAGGAGGTCCGGTTCGTCGGTCTCCTTGATCCGGTCGGCGATGGCGCGCAGCGCGTCCGGGGTCAGCGTGTCGTCGCTGTCCAGGAAGAGCAGGTAATCGCCGCTCGCGTGCTCCATGCCGACGTTGCGTGCCGGGCCGAGCCCCTGGTTCTCGCGCAGATGCACCGGTCGCACCCGCGCGTCGCGCGCCGCGTACTCGTCGATGATCGCCCCGCAGGCGTCCGGCGAGCAGTCGTTCACCGCGATGAGTTCGAGATCGGGATACGACTGCGTGAGCACCGAGTCCAGGCATTCGGACAGATACGCCTGGACCTTGTACGCGGGGACAATGACACTGAACCTGGGCAAGGGACATCCATGGGTCGGTCGGCGCGGGCGTTCTGCCCGGGAACGGCCGATGGAGTGAATTGGTTACGGTTCGTACGGCATGTGGGGGATGCCGGGTGAACTCCGAAGGGCGAGCCGGTGGCCGACTCGCCCTTCTCGTGTGCCCCTGCTGTGTTGGTCCGCCCGCTACTTGACGGCACCCGCCATGACGCCCGAGACGAACTGCCGCTGGAACGCGAAGAACACGGCCAGCGGGATCACCATGGAGATGAAGGCGCCGGGTGCCAGGACGTCGATGTTGTTGCCGAACTGGCGTACCTGCGTCTGCAGCGCGACCGTGATCGGCTGGGTGCCCGACTTGGTGAACACCAGGGCGACCAGCAGGTCGTTCCACACCCACAGGAACTGGAAGATGCCGAGGCTCGCGATGGCGGGCCCGCCCAGCGGCATCACCACCCGGGCGAACAGCCGCAGTTCACCGGCGCCGTCCAGACGGGCCGCCTCCAGGAGCTCCCGTGGGATCTCCGCGAAGAAGTTCCGCAGCAGGAACACCGCGAAGGGCAGGCCGTAGCCCACATGGAACAGGATCACCCCGAAGATCGTCCCGAACAGCCCGATCCTGCCGAAGAGTTCGGCGATCGGGATCAGCGCCACCTGCACCGGGACGACCAGCAGACTGACCACGCCCAGGAACCACCAGTCGCGGCCCGGGAACTCCATCCACGCGAACGCGTAGCCCGCGAGCGAGCCGATGACGACGACCAGGATCGTCGCCGGGACGGTGATCAGCAGCGTGTTCACCAGGGAGTCGGTGATGTCGCTGTTCTCCAGCAGCTTCTGGTAGCTGTCGAAGGTGAGCTGGGAGGGCTCGGTGAACACCTTCCACCAGCCGCTGGCGCTCATGTCCTCGGGCGTGCGCAGCGAGGAGACGAGCAGACCGATGGTCGGCACCAGCCAGAACAGGCCGACGACGATCAGGAACACCCGGACCAGCCCGCCGCTGAGCCTCTCCGCGATCCGCGAGCCGAGCGACCGCCGGGCCTTCACCGTCTGCGCGGGAGCCACCTTGCCGATGCTTCCGGCATGGGTCGTCATCGCCTGACCTCCCGCCTGAGCCTGCGGATGTTGAACGCCATCACCGGGATCACGAGCAGCAGCAGGAACACCGCGATGGCGCTCGCGATGCCCGGCTGGTCCTCCGCGAAGCCCTTTCGGTACAGCTCCAGGGCGAGCACGTTCGCGTCGTCCTGGGACGAGCCCGGCGCGATGATGAACACCAGGTCGAAGACCTTCAGCACATTGATCATCAGCGTGACGGCGACCACCGCGAGGACCGGCGCGAGCAGCGGGACCGTGACCCGCCGGAACACCTGCCACTCGTTCGCCCCGTCGACGCGCGCCGCCTCCAGCAACTCCCGGGGGATGCCGGCGAGCCCGGCCGCGATCAGCACCATCGCGAAGCCCGCCCACATCCACACGTACGAGCCGATGATGGCCGGGGTGACCAGCGAGGGGCCGAGCCACTCGACGCCGTTGTACGGCTCCTTGAAGTTGCCCGCCGGAAGCCGCAGCAGCGCGCCGTCGGCCTTGGCCGGCAGGGTGAAGGTGCCGTCGGAGGCCGCCTTCGTCGTGGCCACCACCTTGCCGTCCAGGACCGCCTCGATCTTCATCCCGGAGTAGCCGAGTTCGGTGGGGTCGGGGGCGCCCAGCCGTCCGACGCCCTTGCCCCGTGTGAAGTCCTGCCAGGTGGTGCCGGTGATCCCGGCGGGGTCCGGCTTCGCCGCCGCGGCCTTCTGCGCGCCGTCGGGCATCTGGTCGGGGGCCACGCCGACGAGGGGGAGGGCGACGACCTCGCCGGTGTGCACGGGCGCCTTGGTGATGAACCCGCCGTCCCGCGCGACCAGCGGCGACTCGCGGCCCGGGTGGGCCTTGGGGAACGCGGACGACTGGGCGAAGGTGTCGTGGACGCCGACCCACACGGCGTTGGCGACACCCTTGTCCGGGTCCTGGTCGTACACCAGCCGGAAGATGATCCCGGCGGCCAGCATCGAGATCGCCATCGGCATGAAGACGACCAGCTTGAACGCCGTTCCCCAGCTGACCCGTTCGGTCAGTACCGCGAAGATCAGGCCGAGGGCGGTGGAGACCGTGGGCGCGAACACCACCCAGATGATGTTGTTCTTCAGGGCGGTGCGGATGCCGTCGTCCGTGAACAGCGCCTTGTAGTTGTCGACCCCGGCGAAACCGTCGCCCGAGGCGTTGTAGAAGCTGCGGATGATCGAGTACCCGATCGGGTAGACCACGAGCGCGCCGAGCAACACCAGGGCGGGCAGCAGGAAGAGCGCTGCCACGGTCCTGCGGGTGCCGGTCACGCTCTTGCGGCGCTTCGGTGCGGCAGGGGCCGGTGGGACCCCTGCCGCCGCTGCCGACGTCATTGCCGGATCAGCTCCCGCTGCCGTACGCCGCCGCCGCGTCCTTCTCCAGCTTCGCCTGGGTGCCGGCGACGTCCTTCGGGTTCTTCAGGAAGTCCTGGAGGTCCTTCCACTCGCCCTTGCCGGGTGTGCCGCCGAAGGCCTGCGGGGCCTGGTCGGACATGTCGAAGCGGAAGTCGTCGCCCGAGGCGATCAGGGCCTTGGCGATCGTCTGCTGCACCGTGTTCGGGTACGCCGAGACCGGCACGTTCTTGTTCGGGGAGAGATAGCCGCCGAGCTTCGCCTGGATCGTCGCCGCCTCCGGCGAGGCCAGGAAGGTGGCCAGCGCCTGGGCCCCCTTGGAGTCCTTCAGGATGACGGCCGCGTCGCCGCCGGAGACCACGGGCGCGGTGGAGCCCACCGCCGGGAACGGGAACACCTTCGCGTCCGTGCCCACCTTCGCCTTGGTCTCACCGATGTTGACCTGGGCGAAGTCGCCCTCGTAGACCATGGCCGCCTTCGGCTGGTCGCCGCCGGTGAAGGTCTGGGTGACCGAGGCCGGGAACTCCGTCTGCAGCGCGCCGTCCGCGCCGCCCGCCACGTAGTTCTTCTTGCCCCAGACCTGGGCGAGCGTGGTGAGCGCCGCCTTCACGGAGGGGTCCGTCCACTTGATCTTGTGCTGGGCGAGCTGGTCGTACTTCTCCGGGCCCGCCTGCGAGAGGTAGACGTTCTCGAACCAGTCGGTCAGGGTCCAGCCGTCGGCCCCGCCGACGGAGAACGGGGTGACCCCCGAGTCGTAGACCGCCTGCGCCGCCGTCAGCAGCTCCGGCCAGGTCTTCGGCTCCTTGGCGCCCGCGTTCTCGAAGGCCTTGGCGTTGTACCAGATCAGCGACTTGTTGGCGGCCTTGTAGTAGACGCCGTACTGCTTGCCGTCGACCTTGCCGATGTCCTGCCAGCCCTGCGAGTAGTTCTTGGCGAGCTCGGCCTGCGCCTCGGCGCCGAGGGGTTTGGCCCACTTCTTCTGCACGGCCTGTTTGATGGCGCCCGGCTGCGGAAGCAGGGCGACGTCCGGCGGCTGACCGCCGGCGATCTTCGAACCGAGGAAGTTGATGATCGGGTCCTGGGCGGGCACGAAGGTGACCTTGGCCCCCGTGCGCTTCTCGAACTCCGCGAGGACCTGCTTGAAGTTCTTCTGCTCCTGACCGGTCCAGACGGCGGCGACCTCCAGGCTCGTGCCGTCCAGCTTGGGAAGGCTGAGGCCGGAACCGGTCGCGGTGGTGCTGTGGCTCTCGGTGCCGTCCTTGTCGTCGTTGCTTGAGCAAGCGGTGAGCGCGAGCGCTCCCGCGAGCAGGGTGGCGAGTGTCGTGACGGCCCTGTTTGTCCGGATGGTGTTGCTGCTGCTGCGCATCACTGCCCCGTTCTTCGTTCTCCGTTGAACGTCCGAGCGCTGTCCCGTGCGGTCCGGTCTACGCCCGGCGCCTCGAAGGCGGCAAGAGCACCCGCGCTGTCAACCGGGTGATCGTGACCGGCTCGTGACCAGGGGTGTATGCGGGGCGATGAGGGGCTTACAGCAGCGAGGGAACCTCCGCCGCGCCCACCTCCCGCGCCGCCCGCTCCACCGCGCTCGCCAGGAGCGCCAGGTCGGTCGGCCCGTTGCCCAGTTCGCGCACGGGACGGCGGGCCGGCGGGTCGCCCATGCGGTGCCACTCCACGGGCACGACCGTGGGGCGCTGGGTCGCGGTGCGGGGGATACGGCCCGTCACGCGGCCCCCCTGGAAGGCGGTGACGCGTCCGTCCGCCGACGCCAGACGCCCGCGCCCCGGTGCCGGTTCGTCCGGTCCGGCGGTCGGGGCCTCCAGCGTCACCCGCAGGGTGGCCCGGCGTGCCGGTTCCGTCTCCGCCGTACGGCCGCCGGTGCCGGCCGCCACCACCAGGTGGACGCCGAGCCGCTCGCCCTCCTTGGCCACCGCCTCCAGCGCGCGTATGACGGACCCCGCGGCGGGCCGGCCGGGCGAACCGAGCGCGGGGGAGACCAGCGCGTCCAGGTCGTCCACGACCACCGCGAGCCGGGGCAACGGCGGTGCGGCCTCGGTCCGCTGACGGGCCGTCGCCGAGGGCCGCAGCCGCAGCGTCGAACTGGGCGGCGCCTCTATGTCCCCGTTCCCGGACGCGGCCGGCCGCGCGGTGGCCGTCCGCTGCGGGACCATGCGGCCCGACACCTCGCGGTGGGCGTGCCAGTCGGCGAAGTCGGACCGGCCGAGCAGTTCGGCCCGCCGCTTCAGTTCAGCGCTCAGGGACTGCGCGAACTCCCGCATCCGGACCGGGTCGTTGGCGGTGAGGTGGGTCGTGACATGCGGTATGTCCGTGCAGACGCGCAGGCCCTCGCCGTGCCCGGCGCCCGTGCCGACGCCGTCCCGGCCGTCGATCAGGACCACGCCCAGCCGGTCGGGGCGCTCGGCGGCGGTGAGCGAGGCGACGACCGCCCGCAGCAACTCCGTACGGCCGCTGCCGGGCGGTCCCTCGATCAGCAGGTGCGGTCCGTCGGCCACCAGGTCGGCGCTGAGCGGGCCGCGCGGGCCGGCGCCCAGCACGGCCCAGGCCCGCCCGCCGAGCGACTGTGTGTCGTCGGCGGCGTCCGCCCAGCGCGCCATCAGCGACGCCGGGGTGGCCCGGGCGAGGCCCAGCTCGTCCAGGAGCCGCGCCGACTGGGGCAGCGGTGCGGCCACGCGCGTGTGCCGCTCGCCGGCCGGGCCGTCCGTGCGCAGCGGCGCCAGCGCCCGCGCGAACCGCTCGGCCCAGGCGGGGGAGACGGCGTCGACGGCGGCGACGGTGCCGGGGCCGACGGGGTGCCCCGCGGCGCCGTGGGCGTCCGCGCGCGCGACGCGCACCAGGTGCAGCGCCGTGGCGACGTCACCGCCGAGCAGCGCCACGGCCCCGCAGGCGCGGAACGTCGGCGCGACCGCGCACGCGGCCTCGTACGTCTCGGTCACCGGAGAGGTGGGCGACGCGGGTGCCGTCTCGGCGAGGCACACGACGTGTATCCCGGCCCGCGGCCCCTCCAGGGCCAGCCGGGCCACCGACTCGCGCAGACCGGCGCCGCCCGGGTCGCCGTCCACGACGACCACCGTGTACGGCCCCGCGAAGCCGTCCGTCCCGCCCGCTTCGTCCCGGGCCCAGGAGGGCCGGCGGGCGGCTCGCCGCTCGCCGTCGGCGGCATCGCCGTGCGCCGCGGGGGACGGGTGCGGCGCCGCCGTCCCGTCGGCCAGGTGCTCCTCGAGCCGGCGCAGGAGTTCCTCGGTGCGGGCCGCGGCCTGTTCGCGGTCGTAGGCGAGCAGAAGGCGGCAGTCCTGGCCGTGGCCCGGACGGACATGGGGGAGCCAGCCGAGCCAGGACCACTCGGCGGTGCGCTCCTCCAGGGTGCGCGAGCGGTCCGCGCTGAGCAGGACGAGCTCCAGGGAGTCGGGGGAGTGCAGCGCGGCGAGCTGGGCCAGCACGGCGCGGGCCAGCCCCGACAGCCGCGCGCGCGGCCCGGCCAGGCCCAGCGACCCGGCCTCGCGCAGATCCGCGGTCACCGGCACGGCGGGCAGCAGGCCCGAGCCGCCCGGCACCGCCCGGTCGGCCGTGCCCAGCCGCACCGTGAGGGTCTCCGGGTGGGCCGGTCCGCGCTCCCACAGCCGCGGTCCGGGTCCCAGCGCCGTCAGCAGCAGCGCCGCCGGGTCCGGCCAGGTCTCGGGCAGCCGCGGCGGGCCCTCGGCGGGGGCGCCGATCTCGACGCCGCCCTCCTCGCCGTACGCCTCCGCGTCGGCCGCCGGCTGTTCGCCGCGCCCGCCGGCCAGTCGGCGTGCCCACTTGCCTATCCCGCGCCTGCGCACGCCCGGGGGGACGTCGGTGCCCCGCAGGGGGGTGCCCTTGCGGCCGCCGGGGGCGGCTTCCCGGTGTTCGTCGCGTTCCTCGCGCGCGCGGGCGTCGGATTCGGAGAGGCCGTCGTCCGGTGCCGTGCCGTGGGCCGTCGTGCCCGGGGGCGTGGCCCCGAAGGAATGGCCCGGGCCACCGACTCCGAAGCGGCCGGCATGGGTGTCCACGCCGCCGCTCACGGAGCCCCGGGTCTCGATCCGCGGTGCGCCGCCCTGACCGGGGACCACGGGCGCCTCCACCGGCAGGTGCTCCTGGGCGTCCGGGCCCTCCCAGCCCGCCGAGCCGTACGCGTGGTGCGTGGTTCCGGCCGGGGTGGCGCCGCTCGCGGTGTGCGCCGCGCGCGCGTGGGGCTCCGCGGCGTCGTCCGCGGCGGCCTCGTCCAGGGCCACCCGCACGCACCCTTCGCCGTCCGGCACCGTCTCCACCCGGGCGCCCGGTCCCCCGGACGGAGCAAGCCGCAGGGCGGATTCGCCGATCCGCAGCAGGGACCCCTCGGGGAAGCGCACGGGGCGGGCGGACACACGGGTGCCGTCCAGGCTGGTGCCGTTCGTGGAGTCGAGGTCGGCGAGCGAGACGCGGCCGTCCGCGGCGACCGTCACCGCGCAGTGCAGGCGGGAGACGTCGGGGTCGTCGAGCGGGACGTCGGCGTCGGCGGAACGGCCGATGGTGACCTGGCCGCCGTGCAGCAGGTGGACGCCGCCCGCGTCGGGGCCCGCGACCACGTGCAGCTGGGTCGGGGCGTCGTCGAGCTCCGGATGCGGCTCGGGATCGGCGGGCGCGCCCAGGGACAGCACGGCGCCGTCGACCAGCGGGGGTTCGCCCAGGGTGCTGCGGCGGGCGTCGAGTCGCTCCGCGCCCGCGTACAGGACGACCGGGGCGCCGCCGGCCTCCCGGCCCACGCTCCCGTCCCCGGAGACCGCCGAGGACAGTGCCGACGTCACCGCGGCCAGGTCCGTGCCCGCGGGCGCCGTGACCAGCACGTCGCGGCTCGCGGCACGGCCCCGCTGCGGGGACGGGCCGAGCGGGTCTACGACGGTCAGCCGGATCTGCATCGGCGTCAGCGGTCCCTTCTGCGCGGGCGCGGACTACCCCCCACCCCACGAGCACGTCGGCCAGTACTGCAGGCATCCTCGCACCTGTCACTGACAACGCGCCCGCGACCCGGTAATAAGTGATCTTGATTGGTCAGCTCTGCCCCTAAAAGTGCCTGACCAGTACCGCGTCGACGATCACTTGAGATCGGTCACGTCCGGCTTCGGCAACCACGAGACCAAGGCGAGCGTCTTTCCTTCGAACATGCTCGGGAACGCGTACGTAGTGCCCAGGGGAGCGGCACTACAGTGGTCGGAACACCAGCAAGCAGCAGGGAGCACATGACGTGCGGCCGGTAGGCAGCAAGTACTTCCTGGAGGAGCCGCTCGGACGCGGCGCCACCGGGACCGTCTGGCGAGCCCGCCAGCGTGAGACCGCGGGCGCCGAGGCGGCCGTGCCCGGGCAGCCCGGTGAGACCGTCGCGATCAAGGTCCTCAAGGAGGAGCTCGCGAGCGACGCGGACATCGTGATGCGGTTCCTGCGGGAACGGTCCGTTCTGCTCCGGCTGACCCACCCGAACATCGTCCGGGTCCGGGACCTGGTGGTCGAGGGCGAACTGCTGGCGCTGGTCATGGACCTCGTCGACGGCCCCGACCTGCACCGCTACCTGCGCGAGAACGGCCCCTTCACGCCCGTCGCCGCCGCGCTGATGACGGCGCAGATCGCCGACGCGCTCGCGGCCAGCCACGTCGACGGCGTCGTGCACCGTGACCTGAAACCCGCCAACGTCCTGCTCCAGCAGCGCGACGGCCAGCTGCACCCGCTGCTCACCGACTTCGGCATCGCGCGCCTGGCCGACTCCCCCGGCCTCACCCGCACCCACGAGTTCGTGGGCACGCCCGCGTACATCGCCCCGGAGTCGGCCGAGGGCCGCCCGCAGACCTCCGCCGTCGACATCTACGGCGCCGGCATCCTGCTGTACGAACTGGTCACCGGCCGCCCGCCGTTCTCCGGCGGCAGCGCCCTCGAGGTGCTGCACCAGCACCTCAGCGCCGAGCCGCGCCGCCCCTCCACCGTGCCCGACCCGCTGTGGACGGTCATAGAGCGCTGCCTGCGCAAGAACCCCGACGAACGGCCCAGCGCCGAGAACCTCGCGCGCGGCCTGCGTGTCGTCGCCGAGGGCATCGGCGTGCACGCGAACTCCGCGCAGATCGCCGCCGCCGAGGGCGTCGGCGCCCTGCTGGCCCCCGACCCGGCGCCGACCGCCGTACCGGGCGTGCCCGGGGCCGCCGATCCCACCCAGGTGCTGCCGACCGGCTCGCCGCAGGGCGCGTACGACCCGAACGCGGCGACCAGCGTCATGCCCCACACCGGCGGTCCCGCCGGCGCGGCCGACCCGACCGCCGTCCTGCCGAACACCGGCGCGGCGGACCCCACCGCCGTGCTGCCGCAGGGACAGCGGCCCGACCAGCCGCACCCCTGGCAGAACCAGCTGGCCGCGGCCCGCGACCGCAACGAGCAGACGCAGATCCAGTACCTCGACCCCGACCAGGACCCGCTGCGCCGCCGCCCGCAGCGGCAGGTGGCCCGGCCGCAGCAGCAACAGCAGCCGCGCCGGCAGCAGCAGGGCCCGCCGCCCGGCTACGGCTATCCGCAACAGCAGCAGCCGCAGCAGTACGCCCCGCAGCGTCAGCAGCCGCAGCGGTACGCGCCGCCCGCCGCCCCGCCGGAGCCCCAGCGGCCGGTGCGCGAGCCCCGGCAGCCGAGGCAGCGCAGCGCCAACCCGATGAAGATCCCCGGGCTCGGCTGCCTGAAGGGCTGTCTGTTCACGATCGTCATCCTGTTCGTGGCGGGATGGCTGATCTGGGAGTTCAGTCCGCTGCAGCACTGGCTCGGAACGGGCCGCAGTTACTGGCAGGAGCTGACCCACTGGGCCGGCACCGTGAGCGACTGGGTCAAGGAGCTCGGGAACGCTACCGGCAGTAACTGACGATTGGCCTGTTGATTTGTCGATATCTGGCGGGTGATTTCCGCCTCCGTGGTGAAGGTTGGCTCGTCGGACGCGTACTTTTAGCGGCAACACGCGTCTGGTAGGAGCAGTCTTGGCACGGAAGATCGGCAGCCGGTACACCGCCAACCAGATCCTGGGGCGGGGCAGCGCCGGCACGGTGTGGCTGGGCGAGGGGCCGGACGGGCCCGTCGCCATCAAGCTGCTGCGCGAGGATCTCGCGTCCGACCAGGAGCTCGTCGGACGCTTCGTGCAGGAGCGCACGGCCCTGCTCGGCCTGGAGCACCCGCACATCGTGTCGGTGCGCGACCTGGTCGTGGACGGCAACGACCTCGCGCTCGTCATGGACCTGGTCCGCGGCACGGACCTGCGCACCCGGCTGGAGCGGGAGCGGCGCCTGTCGCCCGAGGCGGCGGTGGCGATCGTCGCGGACGTGGCGGACGGGCTCGCCGCGGCGCACGCGGCCGGGGTCGTGCACCGGGACGTGAAGCCGGAGAACGTGCTGCTGGACATGCAGGGGCCGCTCGGCCCCGGCGGCGCGCACCCCGCCCTCCTGACCGACTTCGGCGTCGCCAAGCTGATCGATTCCCCGAAGCGGACCCGGGCCACGAAGATCATCGGCACGCCGGACTATCTGGCCCCGGAGATCGTGGAGGGCCTGCCGCCGCGCGCGGCGGTCGACATCTACGCCCTCGCGACCGTGCTGTACGAGCTGCTCGCCGGGTTCACGCCCTTCGGCGGCGGCCACCCCGGCGCGGTGCTGCGCCGGCACGTCACGGAGACCGTGGTCCCGCTCCCCGGGATCCCGGACGAGCTGTGGCAGCTGATCGTCCAGTGCCTCGCCAAGGCACCGGCCTCCCGGCTGCGGGCGTCCGAGCTGGCGGCGCGGCTCAAGGAGCAGCTGCCGACGCTGGCCGGGATGCCCCCGCTGGACGTGGACGAGCCGGACGCGGACCTCGCCGAGGAGGGGGTGGACGAGACACCGGCTGCCCCGTCGGCGCCGTCCGCCTCCGGGGAGCAGGTACGGCGCGGCGCGGTGCCCCTGGTCCCCGGCGCGAAGCCGGACTCCAACCGTGACACGCACACGTCGATGCGGGTGCCGGGCCCCGACGAGCTGGCCGGCGGTGCGCGCGGGACGGCCCGGGTGCCGCGCCCCGCGGGGGCACCCCGCCCCGGCTCGGCTCGCCACCGGGCCGTGGCCCGCCGCCGCAGGATCACCCTGGCCGTGGCGGGAGCGGTCCTGGCCGCGGCCCTCGGCATCGGCGCCTGGCTGGCCACCTCGGGCGACGACTCGGACACCCCACCGGGAACGCACACGTCGTCGACACCGTGATCTCAGCCCGTCTGGGGATACCCCCTGCTCGTAGAGCTTGGGGGAGTTTGAGGACGAGGCCGTCCAGGCCGAAGGGGGGCCCTGGGGGCACAGCCCCCAGACGCGCCCTCACGGACACCGGGTACCGCACAGGCGCCGGACACCACGATCACCGGCCAAAGCCAGGCGCAGCCGCCCGGCACTGGTCGCCCGGCGGAGCCGTTACGCTGGATGCGTGGCAGTCCTCGATGTATCCGAAGAGCTCAAGTCCCTCTCCTCGACCATGGAGTCGATCGAGGCCGTTCTGGACCTCGACAGCATGAGGGCAGACATCGCCGTGCTCGAGGAGCAGGCGGCCGCGCCGTCCCTGTGGGACAACCCGGACGAGGCGCAGAAGATCACCAGCAAGCTCTCCCACCTCCAGGCCGAGGTCAGGAAGGCGGAGGCGCTGCGCGGACGGATCGACGATCTCGCCGTGCTCTTCGAGATGGCCGAGGAGGAGGACGACCCGGACACCCTTGCCGAGGCCGAGTCCGAGCTCGCCGCCGTCCGCAAGGCACTGGACGAGATGGAGGTCCGCACGCTGCTGTCCGGCGAGTACGACTCCCGTGAGGCGCTCGTCAACATCCGCGCCGAGGCCGGTGGCGTGGACGCCGCCGACTTCGCCGAGAAGCTCCAGCGGATGTACCTGCGCTGGGCAGAGCAGCACGGCTACAAGACCGAGGTGTACGAGACGTCGTACGCGGAGGAGGCGGGCATCAAGTCCACCACCTTCGCCGTCCAGATCCCCTACGCCTACGGCACCCTCTCCGTCGAGCAGGGCACGCACCGTCTCGTGCGTATCTCGCCCTTCGACAACCAGGGCCGCCGCCAGACGTCCTTCGCGGGCGTCGAGGTGCTGCCCGTTGTCGAGCAGACCGACCACATCGAGATCGACGAGTCCGAGCTGCGGGTGGACGTGTACCGCTCCTCGGGCCCCGGCGGCCAGGGCGTGAACACCACCGACTCCGCGGTGCGCCTCACCCACATCCCCACCGGCATCGTGGTCTCCTGCCAGAACGAGCGGTCGCAGATCCAGAACAAGGCCACCGCGATGAACGTCCTCCAGGCCAAGCTGCTGGAGCGGCGCCGTCAGGAGGAGCAGGCCAGGATGGACGCGCTCAAGGGCGACGGCGGCAACTCCTGGGGCAACCAGATGCGTTCGTACGTGCTGCACCCGTACCAGATGGTCAAGGACCTGCGCACCGAGCACGAAGTGGGCAACCCGGAGGCCGTGTTCAACGGTGAGATCGACGGCTTCCTGGAGGCCGGCATTCGCTGGCGCAAGCAGCAAGAGAAGTAACTTTGTCGACATGACAACTGCCGCCGTCGAGGCGGCAGTTGTGTTTTGTCTGGGTTCTACATCACACTCACACCCGTAACTCCCGGCATAAGGCCCAGCATCGGACATTGCACACGCAACGGCCTTGACGATGCTTTGAAAAATCGGAAGGGTGAAGAGTGGCATGCGTATCTCTGGGGCGCATGTGAACCGGGGGAAGTGAAAGACGAGTTCGTCGTCAGCCACCCCCGTCGATCACGGCCCCCTAAGCGCCGCTTGGTGACCATTAGCTACTGGGGGTAGCAACCATATGACGAAGAAGACGCGGATCCGGATCGCGCGGATCGCCGCCTGTGGCGTGATCGCGGCCGGCGCCTCGCTGACCGCCGCGGGCGCCGCCTCGGCCGCGGAGTCGGACGACTGCCTGCTCGGCGTCCTGTGCGCCGACGAGAACCCGACCCCGGACCCGGGCCCGACCGACACGGGTGTGCCGACGGATGTGCCGTCGCAGACCACGGTCCCCTCGGACGAGCCGACGGACCCCACGGAGGAGCCCACCGAGCCCACCGAGGACCCGACCACGGCCCAGCCCTCCGAGAAGCCCACCTCCAACCCGACGCACGGCAACGGCAACGGCGGGGGCAACGGGAACGGCCACGGCCACGGCAACGGCCAGGGCAACAACAACGACCCCGACGGCGGCTCCGGCACCTCCGCCCAGGAGGAGGGCACCTCCGCCCTCACGGACACCGGCTCGAACAACACCTCGTCGGGCACCCAGGCCCAGGGCAACGGTCAGCAGCTCGCCGAGACGGGTGCCGCGCAGACCACGTTCCTGATCGTCGGCGCCGCCACCATGATCGCCGGTGGCATCGGCTTCCGGATCCTGCCGCGCCTCGTGGGCGGCCGGGGCGGAGCGGCTGCCTGACGGTAGCCGGCTCTGTACGCAACGTACAGCGGACATACGGTGAAGGGCCCGGAGCTTGGCGCTCCGGGCCCTTCACCGCTCCACGGCGCTCTTACGCGGTCTGGTGCGCCAGCAGCGCCACCGCGGCGATCAGCACCGCCAGCAGCGCGATCAGCGCCATCGGGTTCAGTCCCGCGAAGAAGTTCTCCTGCTGCAGCCGCTCGCGGTTGGCGCGGCACACGGGGCACCGGCCCTCGTTCACGGGCGCCGCACAGTTCGCGCACACCAACCGGTCGTACGTCATGCGCTCGCCCTCCTTGCACCGGCCATCACACATACAACGCTTCCGGAAACGAGAACGTTCCCCCCTCCACTCTGCCAGGTTCCCGCGGAGCTTGCGCGGGTCGCTCGAAGAGGGGTGGATCCGGGCTCAGGCGGCCGCGGGCCGGATCCGGGTGTCCGCGGGGTTCCCCGAGCCTCTCCCGGGCGCGATCCTTACCCGGGACAAAAAGGGACAAGCATTATCCAACCCAGACCGGCGACTGCGCTTGCGCGCCTGCTTCGCGTATGGTCACGCACATCTACCCCCGGCGACCCGTGGTGCATCCGTGATCCGATTCGACAATGTCTCCAAGGTCTACCCCAAGCAGACCCGTCCAGCCCTCCGGGACGTGTCCCTGGAAGTGGAGAAGGGCGAGTTCGTCTTCCTCGTGGGGTCCTCCGGCTCCGGAAAGTCCACCTTCCTGCGGCTGATCCTCCGCGAGGAGCGGTGCAGCCACGGCCAGGTGCACGTCCTGGGCAAGGACCTCGCACGCCTCTCCAACTGGAAGGTGCCGCAGATGCGCCGCCAGCTGGGGACGGTCTTCCAGGACTTCCGCCTGTTGCCGAACAAGACGGTCGCCGAGAACGTGGCCTTCGCGCAGGAGGTCATCGGCAAGTCGAAGGGCGAGATCCGCAAGTCCGTGCCGCAGGTGCTCGACCTCGTCGGGCTCGGCGGCAAGGAGGACCGGATGCCCGGCGAGCTCTCCGGTGGTGAGCAGCAGCGCGTGGCCATCGCGCGGGCCTTCGTGAACCGGCCCAAGCTGCTGATCGCCGACGAGCCCACCGGCAACCTCGACCCGCAGACCTCCGTCGGCATCATGAAGCTGCTCGACCGGATCAACCGGACGGGCACCACCGTGGTGATGGCGACGCACGACCAGAACATCGTGGACCAGATGCGCAAGCGCGTCATCGAGCTGGAGGCGGGCCGCCTCGTCCGCGACCAGGCCCGCGGCGTCTACGGCTACCAGCACTGACCGCCACCGACCCCGCAGACGTCCACGGAAAGGCTTAACCAGACGCCATGCGCGCCCAGTTCGTACTGTCGGAGATCGGTGTCGGTCTCCGCCGCAATCTGACGATGACCTTCGCCGTGATCGTCTCCGTCGCCCTGTCCCTGGCCCTTTTCGGCGGCTCGCTCCTGATGAGCGACCAGGTCACCACCATGAAGGGCTACTGGTACGACAAGGTCAACGTCTCGATCTTCCTCTGCAACAAGAGCGACGCCGAGTCGGACCCCAACTGCGCCAAGGGCGCGGTGACCGAGGACCAGAGGAAGCAGATCAAGGCCGACCTCGGCAAGATGACCGTGGTCGAGAAGGTCACGTACGAGTCCCAGGACGAGGCCTACAAGCACTACAAGGAGCAGTTCGGCGACTCCCCCCTGGCCAGCTCCCTCACGCCGGACCAGATGCAGGAGTCGTACCGGATCAAGCTCAAGGACCCGGAGAAGTACCAGGTCATCGCGACCGCCTTCGACGGGCGTGACGGTGTGCAGTCGGTGCAGGACCAGAAGGGCATCCTGGACAACCTCTTCGGGCTGCTCAACGGCATGAACTGGGCCGCCCGGATGGTCATGGCGCTGATGCTGGTCGTCGCGCTCATGCTGATCGTCAACACCGTGCGCGTGTCCGCGTTCAGCCGTCGGCGGGAGACCGGGATCATGCGCCTGGTCGGCGCCTCCGGCTTCTACATCCAGGCGCCGTTCATCGCGGAGGCCGCCGTCGCCGGACTGATCGGCGGCACCGTGGCCTGCGGATTCCTGGTCCTGGCGCGATACTTCATCATCGACCACGGCCTGGCCCTGTCAGAAAAGCTGAACTTGATCAACTTCATCGGCTGGGACGCCGTGTTGACCAAGTTGCCGCTGATTCTTGCCACCAGCCTGCTGATGCCCGCGCTTGCCGCATTCTTCGCGTTGCGCAAGTACCTGAAGGTGTGACGCATGCCAAGAGGGCCGTGCGGTCAACCGACCGTACGGCCCTTCGCGTTGTCCTAGACTCACCCGCATGTCAGGCCGTGACCTGTTCTGTCAGCCCCGCCGCATGAGCCGCGGGGCCGCCCTGACATTGGTCTTCGCCGGAGTGCTGGTGACCGGCGCCGCGACCGGCGCCTTCCCGGACCCCGGCCACACCGACCGGCGGGCGGAAGCGGGCGCGGCCCGTGCGGCCAGCCGCCACGACGCCGTCGAGAAGGCCGCCGCCGACGCCGTGGCCGACGGAACGTCCCCCATGGAGGCGGCCGAGCGCGCCGTCAGCCGCAGCGGGGACCGCTGGGCCGCCGTCTACTCCGAGGGCGAGTACGAGGAGTTCCAGGAGGCCCTCGACGGCGAGTACACCGGCGTCGGCCTGTGGGCCCGCCGCGAGCGCGACGGCCGTATCCAGGTGACCCGGGTGCAGTCCGGATCGCCCGCGGCCGCCGCCGGGATCCGCAAGGGCGACCGGCTGCGCGCCGTCGACGGCCGCAGCGTCGACGGGCGCCCGGTCACCGAGGTCGTCTCCTTACTGCGCGGTGACGCCGAGGACGCCCCCGCCGGCACCACCGTCCGGCTCGGCCTGGAACGCGGCACGCGCGCGTGGGACGAGACCCTGCGCCGGGCCCGCCTGTCCACCGGCTCCGTCACCGTCAGCAAGCTCCCCGGCGCGGTCACCGTCATCAAGATCGCCGCCTTCACCAAGGGCTCCGGCGACGTCGTCCGCGCCGCCGTACGGCAGGCCCCGGCCGGCGCCGGGATCATCCTCGACCTGCGCGGCAACTCCGGGGGCCTGGTCACCGAGGCCGCCACCACCGCCTCCGCCTTCCTCGACGGCGGCCTGGTCGCCACCTACGACGTCGAGGGCGAACAGCGCGCCCTGCACGCCGAGCCCGGCGGCGACATCACCCGGCCCCTGGTCGCGGTCGTCGACGGCGGCACCATGAGCGCGGCCGAGATGCTCACCGGCGCGCTCCAGGACCGCGGCCGCGCGGTCGTCGTGGGCTCCCGCACCTTCGGCAAGGGCTCCATCCAGATGCCCAGCCGGCTGCCCGACGGCTCCGTCGCCGAACTGACCGTGGGCCACTACCGCACCCCTTCCGGCCACGGCGTCGACGGCCGGGGCATCACCCCCGACCTGGAGGTCGACCGGGCGGCCATGCAGCGGGCCGAGACGGTGCTGAGCGGCCTGGGCGACCCGTCGTAGCGCCGCTCCCGGGTTTATCTGCTTCCCTCGCACCCCGTCCGTAGTGCGAAAATGGACGGCACTATGGCCAAGGGAATGTACGTACCGACAGAGTCCCAGCAGAAGCAGCAGGGGACGGCCGCCAAAGCCAAGGACGGCGAGAAGGGCGGCAAGCGCAAGATCGTCGCGCAGAACAAGAAGGCGCGGCACGACTACGCGATCATTGACACCTACGAGGCCGGGCTCGTCCTGAGCGGCACCGAGGTGAAGTCGCTGCGTCAGGGCCGGGCCTCGCTGGTCGACGGCTTCGTGCAGATCGACGGGAACGAGGCGTGGCTGCACAACGCCCACATCCCCGAGTACAGCCAGGGCACCTGGACCAACCACTCGGTGCGCCGCAAGCGCAAGCTGCTGCTGCACCGGGAAGAGATCGACAAGCTGGAGGCCAAGGCGCAGGAGACGGGCCACACCATCGTGCCCCTCGCCCTGTACTTCAAGGACGGCCGGGCCAAGGCCGAGATCGCCCTCGCCCGAGGCAAGAAGGAGTACGACAAGCGGCAGACGCTGCGTGAGCAGCAGGACCGCCGGGAGTCCGCGCGCGCCATCGCGGCGGCGAAGCGCAAGCAGCGGGGCGCGTAGCCGCGTACGGGTCGCCAGGAATACGCTGGCACGGACCTGCGTTGTTCACGTAGGATGGCCCTGCACTCCACAGAGGGTGCGCGCCCTCTCCGGAGGGATTGAAAAAACAACATGGGGATGATCGGTTTCGACAGCGGCTGTCGAAGCAGGGGAAGCGTGTCGAGGAAGCGGCCATGATCTCGTAAACCACAGGCCGAAAAAAATAATCGCCACTGTTAAGAGCGATTCTCCCAAGGCGACGCAGTTCGCCCTCGCTGCCTGATCTAGGTAGTTAGGCGACTGCCCCTTACTCAGGGGAGTGTCAGCCCGGGGCTGTTCCCGACCCGGATCCTGGCATCAGCTAGGGGACTAAACCTTGATCCCGGTCACGGGGTGAAGAGGGAAATCAAACAGTGACTGGGCCCGTCGGAGACTTGTCCGCGTGATCTCCGGGGCCGAGAAAATCGAAGCGGACTGCACACGGAGAAGCCCTGATTCCGCACCGTTGGACGCGGGTTCGATTCCCGCCATCTCCACAATTCCCATGTAACCGAGGGCCCGGTGGTCGTACAGACCACCGGGCCCTCGGCGTGTGCGCCCTCAGCGAGGGCTGCGGACTTCTTGATGGTCTCGAAGGCCTCGACGGCTTCGTTGGCCGGGCTGCTGTGGCCGGCCCGGCTGCCCTGGCTTGAGCGAACGGAGTTTCTCCGCCGCGGTGTTGATCGCGAAGGACGCGGCCGCCGCCGCGACCGGTACCGCGAAGCCCGTCGCCGGCGAGGCATGCTCCGCCGTCCACCCGCCGAGCGCCGAACCGCAGGCTATGCCGACGAGCAGACCGGTGACGACGAGGCTCATGCCCTCGTTCAACCGGTCCTGCGGTGTCCGGCGCTGCACCAGCGTCATCGCGGTCACCATCGTCGGGGCCGTCGCCATCCCCGCCACGAGCAGCGCCGCCGCCAGCGCCCACAGGGAACCGACCGTGCGCGCGGCCAGCAGCGGCAGCGACATCAGCACCGTCATCGCGAGCAGGCACCGGGACAGCCGGGGGTCGGCCGGCTTCAGTGCCCCGTACAGCAGGCCCGCCGCGCAGGAGCCGGCCGCCTGGAGCGCGAGTACCGCCCCGGCCGCCGAGCGGTGCCCCTGCCCGTCGGCGTAGGCGATCGTGACGACCTCCATCGAGCCGAACACCGCGCCGGTGGCGACGTAGCAGGCCAGCAGCGGCGGGATGCCGGGGCTGCGCAGCGGCGACGCGGCCCGGCTGTGTGCCCGGGGCGGGGGCTCGGTCGCGCGCTGGGCGGTGAACACCAGCATTCCCGCGAGGAGCAGCACCGCCCCAGTCAGGGTCCCCGCCTCCGGGAAGAAGGTCCCGGTCAGGAAGGACGCCAGGACCGGCCCGAGCATGAAGCACAGCTCGTCGGCGGCCTGCTCGAAGGAGTTCGCGGTGTGCAGGGCGTCCGGGTCGTCCCGCAGCAGATGGGCCCAGCGGGCGCGGGACAGGCCGCCGATGTTCGGGGTGGACGCGGTGGCGACGTACGCGGCGAACAGGGTCCAGTCGGGGGCGTCGTAGCGCACGCACAGCAGCAGCGCGAGGCTGGCGAGCACGGCGATGACCGTGGCGGGCACGGCGACCCGGGCCTGCCCGTACCGGTCGACGAGCCGCGCGACCGCGGGCCCGGCCACCGCCATCGCCGCGAGCCCCGTCGCGGTGACGGCGCCGGCGAGGGCGTACGACCCCCGCGCACCAGCGATCATCACCACCGCGCTCACGCCGAACATCCCGATGGGCAGGCGGGCGATCAGATTGCCGACGGTGAACGCGCGGGTGCCGGGGCGGGCGAAGAGGCGTCGGTACGGAGTCATGCGCAGCTGGGACATGGATCCACGGTCGCCCCGAGTGGATCAAGGGGTCCAACACCTTCTCCGTACCGATTCACGCACTCCTGTTGTAAGTTCGCCCGCATGCCTGCGCCCGCTCACCTCGATCCCCGCCTCCTGCGCGCCTTCGTCACCGTCGCCGAGGAGCTCCACTTCACCCGGGCCGCCGCCCGCATGTACCTCGCCCAGCAGGCGCTCAGCCGGGACGTGCGGCGGCTGGAGCGGGAGTTGGGCGCCGAGCTGTTCGTCCGCACCACCCGGCAGGTGACGCTGACCGCCGACGGCGAGCGGCTGCTGCCGCACGCCCGCCGGGTGCTCGACGCGCAGGACGACCTCCTCGCCGCGTTCGGGCAGGCTCGGCCCCTGCTGGTCGACCTCAACTCCCCGGGCCTGGCCACCGGCCGCCGGGTGCTGTACCGAGCCCGCGAACTCGCCCCCGACTGCGAGCTGATGGCCCGCTACGAGAGCGGTCTGACCGGGGCGGCGGCCGAGTTGCTCGCGGGCCGCCTCGACGCGTCCTTCGGACGGTTCGCGGGCCTGGCGCCGGCGCTGCGGGCCGGCCTCGCGCACCAGCCCGTCCGGTACGAGCCGATGGCCGTCGTCCTGCCCGAGGACCATCCGCTGGCGTCGCTGGAGGCGGTGCCGCTGGCCGCGCTCGCCGGGGAGTCCGTGTACGCCGGCGCCGGGAACCCGCGCACCCCCGAGTGGACCGACCTGGCCCATCGCCTCTTCGAGGGACGTGGCATACGCGTCGCGTCACCCCTTCCGCTGGCCGTCGGGGGCGAGGAGTTCGAGCGGATCATGGCGAAGACCCGGAACCCGATCCTCACCGTGGTGGACTTTCCGGCCATGCCGCGGACCGTCCAGCGTCCCCTCGTCGACCCGGTCCCCTTGTCGCCCGTGTCACTCGTGTGGCGAAAGGGGCTGGTGCATCCCGGATTCGATGCGCTTCGACGGGCAGCTACCGAGATCGCCCTCGCCGAGGGGTGGCTTGACCGGCCCGCCGAGGGATGGATTCCGGACACCGATGAAAGTGTGATGTCGGTCCACAAATGAGACACGGCGACGGCGCGTCCCTCACGTGCGATACATTCTTGGCCCGGGCACGGTGTGGTAAGGGGGGCGCTCGGGCCGGGTGGGGGCCTGGTCCGGTCGACGGGTGCTCGGTGTCGTCAGCGCACCCGGAACGGTCCCGTGGGGGGATGTGCGCGCGTGAAAAAGTGGCGAGAAGACGCCCAACCGGAATGGCCCGATGATCCATCAGGGACCCCGGACATGCCGGTGACGGGTGGAGACACCCGGGCGGTCCCGGAAACCGGAGGAGCCGGTGCCTTTCGGCCAGGACGGGGTCCTGGGCCGACGGGGGAGGGAGCCCTTCCGGAGACGGAGATCCTGGGCTTCGACAGACGCCTTGGCTTCGACGGACCTGTCGGCTCGGCCAGACCTCTTGGCTCGGCCAGACCTTTTGGCTCCGACAGACCTGTGGGCTCCGACAGACCTCTTGGCTCCGACAGCCGTAACGCCTCCGAGCTGAGACGGTCCGCCACGGTCACCACCCGGCCCATGGGGTCCCTCCGCGATCCCTGGGACGAACCCGCCGCCAACGGCACCGCCGGCTCGCCGAACCACGACCCGCATGAAGTGACCGTTCAGCTCGACGCCGTGCAGATCGGGGACATACAGCAACTCGGGGACGTACAGGAGCTCGGGGACGTCCGGCTGAGCCCGGCCGAGGGTGCCGCGCGCCCGGTGGGCCAGGAGGGCTCCGACGGGCCGGTCTTCGTCGACGAGTCCGGCCGCCGCAGCCGCCGCTTCCGCCGGCTCGGCATGGCCATCGCCGGCGCCTGCGCGGTCTACGCCGTCGTCATCGTCGTCACGGTCCTCTCCGGCAGCTCCGACGCGCCCTGGCTGCCCGTGCCGGGCCAGAACGAGGACAAGCCCGCGAGCCAGGTCGACAACGCCCCGCTGCCCACCGACTCGGCCCGGCCGTCCGACAGGGGCAGCGCCTCGCCCGGCGCGAGCCCGGTCCTGAGCGACGGTACGACCCCGTCGGCCGGCTCCGACGCGAGCGCGCCCGGCATCAGCGCCGGCGCGGTCGACCCGGGAGCCACCACCGAGCCGCGGCCGACGGCCACGAAGACCACCGCCGGAACGGGCGGCAGCGGCATCGGCGGCGGTTCGTCCACGCACCCCAAGCCCTCCGCGGACCCGACCACCTCGGCCTCGCCCGACCCGAGCGGTCCGGCCGAGGGCTCCATCAGCCCCTCGGAGTCCCCGGCCGGTGACGGCTCCGGCGCCGGAACAGGTGCGGGCACCGGCTCGGTGGCCGAGGCAGCCGTCCCCCTGACGCCCATCGCCGAGGAGCCGGGCGCCTCCGCCTCCTCCGGCCCCATGTCCAGGGAGCACACCCTCTGATGGCATCCCGCACCAGCCGTCACGGCTCCGCGCCCGGAGCCCTCGACGGCTCCCCGCGCCGACGCCTGCCCATGCGCCTGCTGCTGCCGCTGCTCGTCCTCCTCGCCCTGATGGCGATGCTGATGCTGCGCGGCTACGTCCACAGCGAGATCCTCGCCGACCACCGCGTCCGGCCCGAGGCCTCCGCCGCCAAGGTGCCGGACAAGATCCTGGACGGCGGCCCGGTCATCGACACCCGCAGCGGGCGGACGACCAGCCTGCGCGTCCCCGCGCACCACCTCGTCCTCACCTTCGACGACGGCCCCGACCCCACCTGGACCCCGAAGGTCCTGGACGTCCTGAAGAAGCACCACGCGCACGCCGTCTTCTTCGTCACCGGCACCATGACCTCCCGCTACCCGGACCTGGTCAAGCGCATGGTGGCCGAGGGCCACGAGGTCGGCCTGCACACCTTCAACCACCCCGACCTCTCCTACCAGTCCACCAAGCGCGTCGACTGGGAGCTGTCCCAGAACCAGCTCGCGATCACCGGAGCCGCCGGGATCCGCACCTCCCTCTTCCGGCCCCCGTACTCCTCCTTCGCCGACGCCATGGACGACAAGTCCTGGCCGGTGACCGAGTACATCGGCACCCGCGGCTACATCACCGTCGTCAACGACACCGACAGCGAGGACTGGAAGAAGCCCGGCGTCGACGAGATCATCCGCCGCGCCACCCCGCACGGCGGCAAGGGCGCCATCGTCCTGATGCACGACTCCGGCGGCGACCGGCACCAGACCGTGCGGGCCCTCGACACCTTCCTGCCGACGCTCCAGCGGCAGGGCTACGAGTTCGACAACCTCACCGAGGCCCTGGACGCGCCCAGCGCGCACACCCCGGTGACCGGCCTCGACCTGTGGCAGGGCAAGGCGTGGATCTTCCTGGTCCAGGCCTCCGACAACGTCACCGGAGTGCTGGTGGTCGCCCTCGCGGTGATCGGGTCCCTGGTCATCGGCCGCTTCGTCCTGATGCTGGTGCTGTCGGCGGCGCACGCCCGCCGGGTGCGGCGGCGCGGCTTCAGCTGGGGCCCGCCGGTCACCGAACCGGTCTCGGTCCTCGTGCCCGCGTACAACGAGGCCAAGTGCATCGAGAACACGGTCCGCTCGCTGATGGCGAGCGAGCACCCCATCGAGATCCTCGTCGTCGACGACGGCTCGACGGACGGCACGGCCCGCGTCGTGGAGGCGATGGGCCTGCCGAACGTACGGGTGGTCCGGCAGCTGAACGCGGGCAAGCCGGCCGCGCTCAACCGGGGCCTGGCGAACGCCCGTCACGACCTGATCGTGATGATGGACGGCGACACGGTCTTCGAACCCGCCACGGTCGGGGAACTGGTGCAGCCCTTCGCCGACCCGCGGGTCGGCGCGGTGGCCGGCAACGCCAAGGTCGGCAACCGCGACTCCCTGATCGGCGCCTGGCAGCACATCGAGTACGTGATGGGCTTCAACCTCGACCGCCGTATGTACGACCTGCTGCGCTGCATGCCGACGATCCCTGGCGCGGTGGGCGCGTTCCGGCGCTCGGCCCTCGAACGGGTCGGCGGCATGAGCGACGACACGCTCGCCGAGGACACCGACATCACGATGGCGATGCACCGCGACGGCTGGCGCGTCGTCTACGCCGAGAACGCCCGCGCCTGGACCGAGGCGCCGGAGACGGTCCAGCAGCTGTGGTCCCAGCGCTACCGCTGGTCGTACGGGACCATGCAGGCGATCTGGAAGCACCGCCGCGCCCTCGTGGACAAGGGCCCGTCGGGCCGCTTCGGCCGGGTGGGCCTGCCGCTGGTCTCCCTGTTCATGGTGGTGGCCCCGCTGCTGGCCCCCCTGATCGACGTGTTCCTCCTGTACGGAGTGATCTTCGGTCCCACCCAGAAGACGATCCTGGCCTGGCTGGGCGTCCTGGCGATCCAGGTCGTCTGCGCGGCCTACGCCTTCCGGCTGGACCGGGAACGCATGACCCACCTCGTCTCGCTGCCCCTGCAGCAGATCCTCTACCGCCAGCTCATGTACGTCGTCCTGCTCCAGTCCTGGATCACGGCCCTCACCGGCGGCCGCCTGCGCTGGCAGAAACTCCGCCGTACGGGCGTCGTGGAGGCCCCCGGAGGCCTGATCCCGCGCCAGCCGACACGGGCCGGGAGCGGGGATCGGAGGCCGGTGGGATGACGGCGCACGGATATCCGACGAGCGCGGCGATCTCGAGGGGCGCGGCGGGTTCTGCGGGCGTGGGGGGCTGGCAGCCGGAGGTGGCTGCTGCCCCTGTCACGGCCGGCGGGGGATCGGGCCGGGACCGCTACTTGGACCTCCTCCGCTCGACGGCCCTGGTCCGCGTGGTGGTCTACCACCTCTTCGGCTGGGCGTGGCTGACGGTCCTCTTCCCCTCCATGGGCGTGATGTTCGCGCTGGCGGGCTCTCTGATGGCGCGTTCCCTGAGCCGCCCCGCGCTGAGCGTGATCCGCGGCCGGATCCGTCGTCTGCTGCCCCCGCTGTGGGCGTTCAGCGCGGTGGCGCTGGCGCTGATGTTCGCGGGTGGCTGGAACCCGGTGAAGGACCCGGACAACGGCGGGATCTGGGGCGTACTGAAGCTGATCGACTACGTGATCCCGGTCGGTGCGCCGCCCTTCCCCTGGCACATCGGCTCGAAGTCGGGCCTGCTGGAGGACACGTGGGCGGTGCAGGCGGCGGGGCCGCTGTGGTACCTGCGCGCGTACCTGTGGTTCGTGATCGCGTCGCCGCTGTTGCTGTGGGCCTTCCGCAGGGCGCCGTGGCCGACGCTGCTGGCCCCGCTGGGCCTGACGGCGATCGTCGGTACGGGCCTGGTCACCATCCCAGGTGAGACGGGCAACGCGGTGACGGACTTCGCGGTGTACGGCGGCTGCTGGGTGCTGGGCTTCGCCCACCACGACGGCCTGCTGTCGCGCATTCCCCGCTATGTCGCGGTCTCCGGTTCGGCGCTGCTCATGGCGTTCGGCCTGTGGTGGGCGTCGGGCCATCTGGGCCCCGACGGCTGGGACCTGAACGACATCCCGCTGGCCCAGGCGAGCTGGTCCTTCGGTTTCGTGGTCATCCTGTTGCAGTACTCACCGTCGTGGCGGGAGTTGCCGGGCCGCCTGCGTCGCTGGGACAAACTGGTGACCCTCTCCAACAACCGCGCGGTGACGATCTACCTGTGGCACAACATGCTCATCATGGCCACGGTCCCGATCATCGACCAGGTGTACAACCTGCCCTTCATGCAGAGCGATCGAGCGGTGGGGGCACTCGACTCCACGTACATGATCTGGATGTTCCTCCTGGTCTGGCCCCTGATCGGCCTGACGATCCTTGCTCTCGGCTGGATCGAGGACATAGCGGCGAAGCGGAGCCCGCGGCTGTGGCCGAACGGGGTGAGGAGGGGTGGAAGCCGCCGAAAGGCCTGACACCCGGTCACCGGCACGGGCTCGACGGAGCACACCCCGGCGCTTTGCACGGGCCAACGCGCTCCCGCCCGGGCCCCGTTGCAATGTCACGGGACGGCAACCAATGCCCGCCTAGCCCCTGCCAGTTGACTGTTGTCTGCCCCGCTATGCCTGATTCGCGATAGCGGGGTGAGCAATTCGCTCTGGTGCGGCCAGGACGGACCCCGATACCGTATCGGCTGCTTCTCAACCCTCAACAGCCCCACCAGGAGCCCACCGTGACCCGCCGCCCCCGCCTGCTCACGACAGCCGCCGCCGGTGCGATGTCCGCACTTCTGCTCGCTGGTTGCGGCGGGGGTGGGGACGACGACGCGTCCAAGCCGAAGGACAAGATTGCGGGGGCGGACACGGACGACACGGCGTCGCCTTCACCGACGGCTCCGGATCCATCCACCGCTGACCGCCCGAAGATCGAGATGCCCGCCGACCTGTCCTACACCTTCGACTGGCCCAAGACCGGCAACAAGGACAAGGACGCGGTCCTGTCGGACAGCGAGCAGTCGATCAAGGCGGTGGACCTGGCGATCCTGAACCAGGATCCGCTGGACAAGGCGTACCGGTTTTACTACGAGGGCGGAGCAGCAGCCCAGACGCAGCAGTTCATCAAGGCATACGTCAAGGCGAAGGCCCGTACGACGGGCGCTTACCGCTACTACGAGCCGGTGGTGAACATCAGCGGTTCCGGCAACGCGTCGCTCGTCTACTGCGAGGACCAAGGCAAGGCGTACGACCTCTATCTGGAGACGAAGAAGGTCGACAAGACCCCCGTCACCAAGAACAGCTATGTCCTCTACAGCAGCCAGCTGTACAAGAACGACAAGGGTGTCTGGGTGATCCAGAAGCTCATGGCAGTAAGGGGGAATTCCAAGTGCCAGCCCTGAGCACCGGCCAGAGGAAGATGCCCTGAAGATCGACAGTGGCTGCATGGGCGATCCGTACGCCAAGGACAAGGCCGATGAGACGCCACCCGGTGGAGTGAAATACCTGCGCTCGTCCGACGCCGGTTCATGCCCGCTCAAAGCCACGATCACCTGGACGATCCACTGGATCGGCGGCTATGGCAACGGTGACGACCTGCCTGATGGCACGTTCGGACCCCTGTAGGAAGCGGGTTAGCTTCGTTCCACATCTTCTGGACGGGAGAGTGGGGGAGGCGTACATGGCCGACCGGCTTGCCGTTGACGGCGATGAGCTTGCGCACTTCATGAAGTTGCTGAAGAAGTCCAGTGACTCCTTGAAGGGTCTGCGCAAAGCGCTGGAAGGCGCAACCGTCACGGGGCTCGGTACCGACGACTTGGACAGCGCCTGCGAGGACTTCCAGGATGACTGGAAGTACGGCACGGAGCAGATCGGCAAGCAGACCGATGACCTCGCAAAGATCATCGGACTGAGCAAGGACAGCTACCGAGAAGTCGACAGGGCGCTGGAGGAGGCGTTGAAGCGGTCGCGCGGCGGCAAGGGCAAGGCGCGTGGATCGGAGTGACCTACACACCCGGAATCGAGCAGTCGGGCGCTGCGCCTGATCCACAGTCGCGCGCGGACTTTGACAAGCCACAGGGACTCAAGTCAGCGCCTCGTATTCCCAACCCCGACCATCCTCACTTGGGATTCAATCCGGTGCCGGGTGACGTCGAAACAGTCCGCGACCTCCACAAGAAGCTTGCTGCCTGCGCCAAGGTGCTGGAGGAGACGCACGGCCTGGTAACCAAACTGATGGACGGCAGCTATTGGAAGGGAGACGCTGCTGTCGCCTTTCGCGAGCAGTTGGACGGGGGCCCTCTGCCGTTGAATCTGAAGAATGCGGCGCGTTCCATCCGCAAGGTGGCCAAACAACTGGACGGCTGGGAGGGTGAACTCGACGACTTCCAGCGTCGGGCCAAACGTCTGGATGACGATGCCAAGGATGCGCGTGCAGCGCTGGACGCGGCGAAGGGCCATGCCGTCAAAGCTGAGAACGACCCAGCCCTCCATAAGAAGGGTGTCGGCCATGACGACGCGCAGACGACACTGACTCATGCGAACACGGCAGTGGACAACGCCCAGGCCGATCTTGACAGGATCATCGGCAAGGCGAAGAAGCTTGCTGAGGAGCATGAGGATAAGGCGCAGCAGCGAGCTCGCAAGATCCGTGATGCTACGCAGAAGTTGACGCCGCATGAGCCCGGCTGGTTGGAGGACCTCGGAGAGTGGATTACCGAGAACCTGCCCGACATCCTCAGCTTCGCGGCGGGGGTCATCGGACTGGTGGCGCTGTTCGTGGTTTCAGGTGGCACGGCGGCGGCTGTCCTGCTCCTGGCCGCGGCCGCACTGAGCGCGGGAGCGCTCACGATGAGGCTTTCTGATCCCGAGGTCCGATCCTCACTGGTGGATGGTCTATTCCATGGCGAACTCGACTCCGATTTCTGGGGGAACCTGGTGGGTGTCGGAGGAGATGTCCTCGGATCCCTTCCCGGCGTTGGCGCAATTGGGATGGGTATCCGGGAGACGGTGACCTCGGCCAGAGCAGGTGAAGAAGTGTTGTCGCTCGGTCAGAAAGTGGCCACTCTCGGTTCGAAGACCATGAGTGAAGCTCGGGCTATTTCCAATCTGGACAACAAGGCACTGGATCTCGTTGTGCGTGGGGCGAGGGATCCCGTAAAGGCCGGCCGAGTGGTGGAGATTTCATCGGCCTCGCTAGGTGTTACGACGGCAGGGTATGGACTCGTGTCCGGTGCGGTGGACGCGATCGACAATGATGATGTAAAGGGCAGCTCCGCCGGAGTTGACGGCGTTCGATCGATTATCGATATCGGTGGGATTTTCGACCTTGCGGGCCATGTGTTCTAAGTTTGGGTGGTGAGAGAGACTGTATGAACCCGGCAGACTGTATCGTGGCGTGGGATCACTCACCCACGCGTCAGGCGTGGGTCAGGCACGTTGTGATGAACCTGGTCGGTCTCCTGGGGTGGATTGCCCTTTGGGTCGGCTCTCTGGCTGCCCTTGTACGATTCATGAGTCCGGGATTCACCGTCCTCTTTGTTCCACTTCTGATTTATGCGTTTTATCGAGCTTTGATTCAAGCCTTTTCGGTCCCACTGGCTCTGCGTGCGGGGCGCATTTTGCGTGAGTATCCATGGGTGATTTTCGAGAGTGCCTCATATGGGTTGAGTAAGCGCGCTGAGGTCGTTGGCAGGCAGTGCGGGTGGTTTGAATTTCCTAACCCTGCCCGCTCCGAGCAGCGATTGGTGATGGTCTTCCCAGATCACCGGCAGGTTGGATGGTGGCATCGACGTATGGCGCCACGGGCGAATGCCGACTTGAAAGCACAGATTGGCACAGTGTGGTTTGCGGGTGACCCCCGTCTCGTCGGTCTTATTGCGGCGCCCACTGCCAGCGGTGTCGCGCCGCGCCGGATGCGCATTCTCCACCAGCAGATGGGGTCAGCAGGCGGGCCCCGGACCCTCGCTGACTGGGGAGTGACCGCGGACGACATCGAACGGGGGCGACGCGTCGGCATCCGTCCCGATGCCCGCTGATCTGCAATTTGGAAACGGACTCATGACGTTGACTCCCTTCGTCCTGGACGACTCTGTCAGGGATCCGCATGCCAGTATCTGGTTCGCCGTTCCTGCAAGTTTCATTGAGTTGCCCCTGGGTGCGTTTCTTGCCGCCCCTGACTCAATCGAAGCCGATGCCCTGCGTGACGCGCTCGCACCGATGGTGCAGGCGGTGCCGTATGGTGTCGCGCGCCAGCAATTCATCGGGCAACTCGCCAATGCTCAACAACTACTCTTGGCCTTGAACGAGGTTGACGCTGTCCATTGCTCTCTCGGGCTGCACCGAGACGATGCTGAGGCGGGGGACGGGCGGACGTTGTTCTCCATGCTCACCGTCTCTTGGCGGCAGATCGCCTGGTCCCCGCGAGCCATGAGCGCGGTACGCGCTGTGGCGTCCGGCGAAAGGCACGTGCACATCGAGTACTTGGACTTGCCCTCCGGGCCAGCAACGATCAGTGAGACAGTCCGCACGCCGGCCGCTGGATCCGACGTTCCGCAAGATCCCTTGCTCCAGGTGCATGCCTACCTTCCGCATCCCGATGGCAAGCGCATGGCGATCCTTATGCTGAATACGACCGCTACGCATCGGCGAGAGCAGTACCGCAATATCCTCCGGCAGATCGCAGAGATGGTTAGCTTCGAAAATCCACTGGCTGGATAGGAGAATCGATCGGGTGGATTGGGTGGTGTGGGCTACGTTCGGGGCGGGGCGCTTGCAGTGGTTACTCGTCGAACCAAGCCACCAAGCGGACGCTCTCGGACCCATGGATGGTGGCGAGGGTTTTCATGACCGTCCATACCGGTTGCCAGGGGCCGTCTTTGGGGACTGCGTCTTGGCGGCGGTCTCGTTCCGCTCGGTAGAGGGTGGTGCCTGATTGCCACTCGGTGCCTTCGGGGTGGAGGTCGGCTATGTCGGTGGGGCCCAGTGTCAGGGTGTTGATGCCGGTGGCTCGGGCGAAGGCTCTGGTCCAGATCGAGGGGTGGATCAGGTGCAGGGTGCCGTCCTCGTGGCGGCGGTACTGGGCTATGCGGGTCGTGCGGGGGACGGCCGGTTCGGTCCAGTCGATGGACTCGACCTCCGGCCAGTCGAGCCATGTGGTGCCGAACGCCGCATCGCCCCATGACTCCAGTTCGGTGCGGATCGTTTGCGATGTGTCGGGTGGGAGGCCGCGATTCGCCGCGATCGGGCGCCAGAGACCGCTGAAGTCCCGGACGCCGAAGAGGCAGGCGAAGGCTTCGTAGTCCCTCGGCATTCCCAGCATCGACAGGGTGATGGCCGGCTGCCACGCCGTTTCTCCCGGTTCCAGGTCCGAGCCCCACGTGCGGCACTCGATCCAGCCGTGGATGTCTGTTCCCATGCGGGCATTCTGGCGGGCGTGGCTTGCTCAAAGCTCTGCCAAGGTTGCGTCAATCGGTGTCCCCCTTTGGACGTGGCGCCTCTTGGTCGTGGAACACTGCCCGAGTTGCGTAAGTGAACAGCGTGAAGTCGTGGGGTGGAGCGGCAGTGGGAGCGGGGGCCGTGCGGTGAGTAAGCGACAAGTGCGGAAGATGCTGCAGTTGATGGCCGGCGGGGGGCCCGTCGAGCTCACCCATTCAATGGGGTCTGTGAAGAAGCTCGCCCGACTCGCCTTCATCGCCCAGCAGTTCGGGTACGAGTACGCCGACGCGGGGTACAGCGGGTCGCGCAACAACGTGCTGAAGATGGTCGTCGTGCCCGATCACAGCCCGCAGGCCCAGGCGCGTGCCGCGCAGAACCGGGCGCAGTATCCCAACGCCGGGGACGGGGTCTCCCTGCCGCCCGTCGTGCCCGACGCGCTCGAACTCCTCAAGGCCCGCATCCAGTTCGACCTCACCGGCAAGAACGCCGAGAAGCGGGTCCTGTACGGCGCCGGCGGTATCACCGTCGGCCTGCTGCTCTACACCGTCCGGAAGGGCGGCGGTGCCTTCGACTTCGCCGTCGCCGGGGGCGCTTGGGTCATCTTCATGAGCATCATGGGGATCGGGGTCCTGGTGACTCGGCGTCGCAATGCCAAGTTCGCCGGACGGCTTCAGGCCGCCGGCTTCGTTCCGGTGACCGATGCCAGTGGGCGGGTGCGTTATCTGCCCCATCTGCCTCACCCGGCTCAGCTATCTCGCCCGGCTCAGCTGTCTCATCCGCCTTATCAGCAACCTCAGCAACCTCAGCAGCCCCATCCACCTCATCAGTCTCATGTGCCCATGCCGCATCCGGGCCAGGTGCCCGGGCAGCAGCAGGGGTGGCCGGCGGGGCCGTATGGCAGTGGTCCGTATGGCGATCCTTCGTACGGCGGCTCCGGGCCCTACGGCAGTGGGCCGTACGGCGGTGGGTCGTACGGGGGTGGGCCCTACGGCGGTGGTTACGGGCAAGCTCAGCCCTAGCCCTAGCCCTAGCCCTAGCCCTAGCCCTAGCCCAACGTCTTCGCGCGCGGAATCGGCCTCACCGTCGGCCCCCCGGCCGAGTGAGAGCAACGTTCCCTTCCGGTCACTCACAGGCACAGTCAGGAAACGCGCCCTCCCTACCTTCGGGACTCATCACCGCTCATCGCCCCGAACCACCCGAGCGCCAGAGCACCCTGAACCGTGGAGGCGTCATGACAGCCCCGAGTACTGCCCCCGCCCGGAGCGGCCGGTCAGGCCGCTGGATCGAGCACTGGGATCCCGAGGACGAGGCGTTCTGGAGGGCGTCCGGGGAGAAGGTCGCCCGCCGTAACCTCCTCTTCTCCGTCCTCTCCGAGCACATCGGGTTCTCGATCTGGACCATGTGGTCCGTGCTCGTCCTCTTCATGGGGCCGGAGTACGGGCTGACGCCGGCCGACAAGTTCCTGCTGACGTCGATGGTCACGCTGGTCGGCGCCGTCGTCCGCGTCCCGTACACCTTCGCCGTCGCGGTCTTCGGCGGGCGGAACTGGACGATCGTCTCGGCCGCGCTGCTCCTCGTGCCGACCGTCGCCGCGTACACCGTGATGGAGCCGGGGACGTCCTTCGGCACCTTCCTCCTCGTCGGGCTGCTCGCGGGGATCGGCGGCGGCAACTTCGCCTCCTCCATGACCAACATCAACGCCTTCTTCCCGCTGCGGAAGAAGGGGTGGGCGCTCGGGATGAACGCCGGCGGCGGCAACATCGGCGTGCCCGTCATCCAGCTGGTCGCCCTCGCGATCATCGGGGCGAGCGGCGGGCCGCGCCTGCTGCTCGGGATCTACGTCCCGCTGATCGTGGTCGCCGCCGTCCTCGCCGCCCTCTTCATGGACAACCTCGCGTCCGTGAAGAACGACACCGGCGCGGCCAAGGACGCCGCGAAGGACGCCCACACCTGGATCATGTCCTTCCTCTACATCGGGACGTTCGGGTCGTTCATCGGATACAGCTTCGCCTTCGGGCAAGTGCTGACCAACCAGTTCGGGCGGACCCCGCTGCAGGCCGCGTACCTCACCTTCATCGGCCCGCTGCTGGGCTCGCTCATCCGGCCCGTCGGCGGCCTGCTCGCCGACCGGTACGGCGGCGCGCGGATCACCCTGTACAACTACCTCGGCATGGCGGCCGCGACCGCCGTCCTCATCTTCGCCAGCATGGAGAAGTCGCTGCCGCTGTTCGTCTCGGTCTTCGTCGTCCTGTTCGTGCTCAGCGGGCTCGGCAACGGGTCGACGTACAAGATGATCCCCGGCATCTTCCAGGCGAAGGCACTGGCCAAGGGGCTTGAAGGAGAGGAGGCCGCGCGCTACGGGCGGCGCCTGTCCGGGGCCTCCATGGGGCTCATCGGGGCCGTCGGAGCGCTCGGCGGCGTCGGTATCAACCTCGCCTTCCGGCAGTCCTTCCTCTCCTACGGCACCGGCACCGGGGCGTTCGTCGCCTTCCTGGCCTTCTACGGCGTCTGCTTCGCGGTCACCTGGGCCGTATACCTTCGCCGCCCGGCCGTACAGGCTCGGACCGAGACTGCCTCCGAGGCGAAGCCGCAGCTCAGCTACGCCGAGGTGTGACGTAACACCGGTGACATCAAGTCGAACCGAGCCTGTCACGCGCCGTTGACAGGCTCGTTCGTCATCCAGGTGGCACATCCGCAGCCAGGACGCCGACTCGACCGCGGGACGACAGCCATGTACGACGAAGACCAGTCAACGGAACACGGACCCCTCGCAGGGTTCACCGTGGGCGTGACGGCCGCGCGCCGGGCCGACGAACTGGGCGTGCTGCTCCAGCGGCGGGGTGCCGTCGTCCTGCACGCGCCCGCCCTGCGCATCGTGCCGCTCGCCGACGACGGCGAACTCCTCGCCGCCACCAAGGAGATCATCGACCAGGCCCCGGACGTCGTGGTCGCCACCACCGCCATCGGCTTCCGCGGCTGGATCGAGGCCGCGGACGGCTGGGGGTTCGGCGAGCAGCTGCTCAGGCGGCTGCGCGGGGTGGAGCTGCTGGCGCGCGGGCCCAAGGTCAAGGGAGCGGTCCGGGCCGCCGGGCTCACGGAGGAGTGGTCGCCGTCGAGCGAGTCCATGGCGGAGGTGCTCGACCGGCTCCTGGAGGAGGGGATCGACGGGCGCCGCATCGCCGTACAGCTGCACGGCGAGCCGCTGCCCGGGTTCGTGGAGGCGCTGCGGGCCGGGGGAGCGGAGGTGGTGCTGGTGCCCGTCTACCGGTGGATGCCGCCCGAGGACATCGGCCCCGTCGACCGGCTGCTGGACGCGACCGTCTCGCGCGGACTGGACGCGCTCACCTTCACCAGCGCACCGGCCGCCGCGTCCCTTCTCTCCCGGGCCGAGGAGCGGGGGCTGCTGGGAGAGCTGCTGGTCGCCCTCCAGCACGATGTGCTGCCGGCCTGCGTCGGGCCGGTCACCGCGCTGCCGCTGCAGGCGCGGGGCGTCGACACGGTGCAGCCCGAGCGGTTCCGGCTCGGGCCGCTCGTCCAGCTGCTGTGCAAGGAACTGCCGGGACGGACTCGGGTGTTGCCGATCGCCGGGCACCGGGTGGAGATCCGGGGCCATGCGGTGCTGGTGGACGGTGCCCTGAAGCCGGTGCCGCCGGCCGGGATGTCCCTGCTGCGGGCGCTGTCGCGGCGGCCGGGGTGGGTGGTGGCCCGGTCCGAGCTGCTGCGGGCGTTGCCGGGGGCGGGGCGGGACGAGCACGCGGTGGAGACGGCGATGGCTCGGCTGCGTACCGCGCTTGGGGCTCCGCGGCTGATCCAGACGGTGGTCAAGCGGGGGTACCGGTTGGCTCTGGATCCGGCGGCGGACGCGAAGTATTCCGACGCGTGATCAGGCACCCGGTACTGGTGTGACCGTCCCTGGGGGCTGCCGCCCCCAGACCCCCGCTTCGGTCTGAACGGCCTCGTCCTCAATCTCCCCCAAGCTCTACGAGCAGGGGGTACCCCCAGACGGGCTGATGATGTGGGCCGGTGCCGAGGAGTGGCCGCACTGGAGCAGCGGCACAGCCTCGGCCTGAGCGGCCCCGTCCTCACGCGCCGGACAGACTGACGGTGCCGGCCGCCGCCGAGTCGCGGCCGTACAGGACCAGCGCCCTGCCCAAGCACCCCAGCGCCACCGTCGACAGCACCGCCCGTGCGACGTTCCAGGCCACCCACGTGTTCTCGAAGTGGTCGCGCACCGCGGCCGGGTCGGCGATCTTCGCCGGGTTCCCCGC
Organism: Streptomyces olivochromogenes; assembly: GCF_021538895.1. Taxonomy (GTDB): domain Bacteria; phylum Actinomycetota; class Actinomycetes; order Streptomycetales; family Streptomycetaceae; genus Streptomyces; species Streptomyces olivochromogenes_A. Next base: position 81,700 of record NZ_JADDRL010000007.1, read on the forward strand.
GTCGGCCAGGTCGTTGTTGAGCGGGATGTTGAAGGCGATCGTGATCAGGAAGACCAGGACGTACGCCGCGAGTGCCGCCCACACCCAGCGGCCGCCCGCCGTGCCGCGCAGCTGCCACGCCGACACCGCCGTCAGCAGCAGCGCGCCCATGAAGCTGAGGAAGAACACCGGGTTCTGGATCACGTCGTTGATGTTCTGCATGGCCTCGATGAAGACCCGGTCCCCGCTGCGGTGCAGGGCGGGCATCACCGCGCAGGCGAAGATGTAGAAGACCCCGGCGATCAGGCCCATGGCCACCGTGGCCGCGCCCAGTACCGGACCCGCGGTCGTCCGGCGTCCCGTCGTGCTGTTCCGTGTCAGTGTCATGTCCTTCGTCATGTCTCCAGTCAACCGACGTGATCGCGTCCTGGACATGGCCGAGGCGCGCACCCGCATACGTGTGCGTCCACGCCGGTACGAGGGGTTCCGGAGGCGGGTGCGGGCAGGCACTGTGAGAGAGGGAAACGGTTCCTGACCCGGGTGACCCCTAGGCGGTGACAGGCACATGGCACTGGGTACGGCCACGGCCCCCTACGAGCTGCGGTTCGACGCCGGGCGGATCTGCCTGGACCTCCTCACGACGACCCATCCGGAGGAACGGCTGGACTCGGTCGAGCCGTTGCGTGCCTGGATCGTGGGCTCCGGTCTGGTCCCGGCGGGCACCCCGCTGGCGCACGCCGACGCGTCCTGGCTCGTGGCCTTCCGCGAATTGCGGGGGCAGATCGGACAGTTGGTGCACAACGAGCTCGCGGCGGACGGGCGGTCGTACGACCTCGCGCTCGCCCGCGTCAACGAGATCGCCCGCACCGCGCCGCCGGCCCCGCGTGCCGTGCGCGGCGACGACGGCACGCTCGTACGTGAGTTGGACGGTCCGCCGGAGTGCGCGGCGCTGCTCGGGGCCGTCGCCCGGGACACCGTCGAGCTGCTCACCGACCCGGTGACCTGGGCGGCCGTGCGGGAGTGCGAAGGGGACAACTGCCCCATCGTGTACCTGGACACGTCCCGGGGGCGCCGGCGGCGCTGGTGCTCCAGTGAGGTCTGCGGCAACCGCGAACGGGTGGCTCGTCATCGGCGGCGGGCGGCTCTCGCGCGGGCGTGAGCCGATGGTCCGGCACGGCCGTGGACGCGAACCGGGACCCCGACCGGGACCCCGGCCGAGTGCCGGAACGGAACCCGGAAAGGGAACGAAACAGAGTCCGAAATAGGGCCTGAAAGAGGACCCGACCCGGAATCACCAAGTGTCCGGTACACCACTTCTGAGGCGGGATCACCGATTCGGTCGCGGAGTGATTTCCGCAACACCGCGTTTGCCTTCCGAGTGGCCCGGTCACCTGCGGCGCTCCGGCCAATGTGTCGGAAATGTAAAGATCACGCGGGAGGAATGTGCATCCATGTCCCTCTCGTCATGCCACCTCCAAGAAATCTGTCGCGTCACTTTGAACGCATCGCACCCCCTGTCCGTACCCGTGGGCGAGCGACCGACTGGGGGAACCCCCGGACACCGGAGGTAGGCGTGCGCAAGGATGCGGCCGTGGCCAATGAACGTGGATCGAGGGCCCGACATCGCATGTCCCAGCCCTCGGAACCTGACGAGGAGCTGATGCGTGCTCTGTATCGAGAGCATGCCGGACCTCTCCTTGCGTATGTCCTCAGGCTGGTCGCCGGAGATCGGCAGCGAGCAGAGGACGTCGTGCAGGAGACGCTCATCCGTGCCTGGAAGAACGCCGGCCAGCTCAATCGAGCGACCGGTTCGGTACGCCCCTGGCTGGTGACGGTCGCACGACGCATCGTCATCGACGGCCACCGCAGCCGGCAGGCCCGGCCGCAGGAGGTCGATCCGTCGCCGCTGGAGGTCATCCCCGCGGAGGACGAGATCGACAAGGCGCTGTGGCTGATGACGCTGTCGGACGCGCTCGACGACCTGACCCCGGCCCACCGGGAGGTGCTCGTCGAGACCTACTTCAAGGGGCGTACCGTCAATGAGGCGGCCGAAACGCTGGGTATACCCAGCGGCACCGTGCGCTCACGGGTGTTCTACGCCCTGCGGTCGATGAAGCTGGCACTGGAGGAGCGGGGGGTGACGGCGTGATGAGTGGATACGGGGGACACGGCGGATTCAGCGCGGGAGGTCCGGGTATGTCTGGACCCATGAGCCCCAGGCAGGGATCTCCGGTGCCCAACGAGCACGAGACCGTCGGCGCCTACGCCCTCGGCCTTCTCGACGATGCCGAGGCAACCGCTTTCGAGGCTCACCTCGCCGGCTGCGAATGGTGCGCCCAGCAGCTCGACGAGCTCGCCGGGATGGAGCCCATGCTCGCCGCGCTGGCGGACCTGCCGGGTACCGGCAGCACGCCCGCGATAGGCGAGTCGCTCTCCGCGAAGCCCTCTCCGCGACTCGCGGAGAAGCTGGTGGTCGAGGTCTCGGAGCGCCGCGCGGTCAAGCGGCGTCACACGCTGTTCATGCTCGCGGCGTCGGCCGCGCTGATCGTCGGCGGCCCGCTGGCCGTCCTCGCGGCGAGCGGCGGCTCGGACAGCGGCAACAACAACATGGCGATGGGGCCCGCCCAGACGGCGTTCCAGACCATGGCCGACAAGAAGACGGCCACGGATCCGGCGACCCACGTCACCGCGACCGTCGCCGTCGAGAAGAAGGAGTGGGGCACCCACGCGGTCCTCCAGCTCAAGAACGTCACCGGCCCGAAGAAGTGCTCGCTCATCGCCGTGGGCAAGAACGGCGAGCGCGAGACGGTCACCTCCTGGTCCGTCCCGAACTGGGGCTACGGCATCGAGAACGCCAAGACGGAAGAGGCCAAGAAGCCGCTCTACGTCCACGGCGGTGCCGCCTTCAACCCGGGCGACATCGATCACTTCGAGGTGATGACCTTCGACGGCAAGAAGCTGGTCGACGTCGGCGCGTAACGCCGACACATAGCTTCCGCGGGCCCCCTTCGCGTACGGTTGACGGCTGCCCAGCACGTCAGAAGGGGGCCCGGTGGCCGCTCAGGCTCAGCAATCCGCGGTCGGCTCGGTTCAGGATTCCGTCCGGGACCGAGAGATCAGCGTCGAACAGGAACACCTCGACCGGGTGTACCGGCGCCTTGAGGAGAAGATCCACGAGGCCGAGTTCCTCATGAACGACGCGGCCAAGCGCGGCCAGGTCGGCACGCCCGGCGCGCTGGCCGAGCGGGACGCCCAGGTGTTCCGGGCGGGCATCCACCTGAACCGGCTGAACAACGAGTTCGAGGACTTCCTGTTCGGGCGGATCGACCTGCTGCTCGGCAAGGACGGGAAGAAGGGGCCCGACGGCGCGTACACCGCCGTGGAGCCGGCCGAGGGCGCGGTGCGCCCCGACAACACCGCCGACATCGCGGAGACCCTGCACATCGGGCGGATCGGGGTCCTCGACCAGGACTACTCCCCGCTGGTCATCGACTGGCGGGCGCCGGCCGCCGCGCCCTTCTACCGCTCCACCCCGGTCGACCCGGGCCGGGTCGTACGGCGCCGGGTCATCCGTTCCAAGGGGCGCCGCGTCCTCGGCGTCGAGGACGACCTGATGCGCCCCGAGCTCAAGGCCACCCTGCACGGCGACGAGCTGCCCGTCATCGGTGACGGCGCCCTGATGGCCGCCCTCGGCCAGGCCCGCGGCCACACCATGCGGGACATCGTCGCCTCCATCCAGGCCGAGCAGGACCTGGTCATCCGCGCCCCCGCCGCCTCCGTGACGTACGTCGAGGGCGGACCGGGCACCGGGAAGACGGCCGTCGCGCTGCACCGGGCCGCCTACCTCCTCTACCAGGACCGGCGCCGGTACGCGGGCGGCATCCTGATCGTCTCGCCGACCCCGCTGCTGGTGGCGTACACCGAGGGCGTGCTGCCGTCCCTGGGCGAGGAGGGCCAGGTCGCCATCCGCGCGATCGGCTCGCTCGTCGACGGCGCCGAGGCCACGCTGTACGACTCCCCGTCGGTGGCCCGCGCCAAGGGGTCGTACCGGATGCTGAAGGTGCTCCGCAAGGCGGCCCGGGGCGCACTGGAACTGGGACCGGGCGGCGTGGGCCCCGGCGTGAACGGCGCCCGGGCCGCCGCCGGGCAGCTCGCGTTCGGGGATGAGGGCGGCGAAAGCGGAGGCGGCGCCGGACCGGAACGTGTCCAGGCCGGGCCGCCCACCCGGCTCCGGGTCGTCGCCTTCGGGCGCCGGCTCGAACTGGAGGCGAACGAACTGGAACGTATCCGCCGCAACACCCTGGGCGGCACCGCTCCCGTCAACCTGCTCCGCCCGCGCGCCCGCAAGCTGCTCCTGGACGCCCTGTGGGAGCGGTCCGGCGCGGCCGGCCGGCACAGCGATCCGGAGCTCGCGGCCGAGCTGCGCTCCTCCTTCGACGAGGACATCACCACGGAGGACAGCTTCCTCGCGTTCCTCGACGGCTGGTGGCCCGAGCTGACGCCGAAGGCGGTCCTGGCGGCCATGGCGGACGAGCGGCGCCTGGGCCGCTGGGCCCGGCGGATCCTCAACCCCGGCGAGGTGCGCAAGGTGGCCCGCTCCCTGAAGCGGGACGGCCTCTCGGTGCACGACATCGCCATGCTCGACGAGCTCCAGGCCGTCCTCGGCACCCCGGCCCGCCCGCGCAAGAAGCGCGACCTGGACCCGCTCGACCAGCTCTCCGGCCTGGACGAGCTGATGCCCGTGCGCGAGGAGTCGCAGCGCGAGCGGGCCGAGCGGCTCGCGCAGGAGCGCGTCGAGTACGCGCACGTCATCGTCGACGAGGCGCAGGACCTCACGCCGATGCAGTGGCGCATGGTCGGCCGCCGCGGCCGGCACGCCACCTGGACCATCGTCGGGGACCCGGCGCAGTCCTCCTGGTCCGACCCGGACGAGGCGGCCGAGGCCCGTGACGAGGCCCTGGGCACCCGCCCGCGGCGCCGCTTCCGGCTCACCGTGAACTACCGCAACCCGGCCGAGATCGCCGAGCTCGCCGCGAAGGTGCTGGCCCTCGCCATGCCCGGCTCCGAGTCGCCGTCCGCCGTTCGGTCCACCGGGGTCGAGCCGCGTTTCGGCGTCGTACGGGAGTCGCTGGAGAAGACCGTGCGCGCGGCGGCCGAGCGGCTCCTGGACCAGGTCGACGGCACGGTCGGCGTGGTCGTCGCGATGCACCGGCGCGCGGAGGCCGCGCGCTGGCTGGGCGGGCTCGGCGACCGGGTGGTGGCGCTCGGCAGTCTGGAGGCCAAGGGCCTGGAGTACGACGCCACGGTGGTCGTCTCGCCCGCGGAGATCGCCGACGAGTCACCGGCCGGCCTGCGCGTGCTGTACGTCGCTCTCACCCGGGCGACCCAGCAGCTGACGGTGATCTCGACGGACCGGGACGAGCCGGACCCGGCCGGGATTCCGGACCTCCTGCGGGACTGACCGGGGGACGGAATCCTGTGAACCTTCCGGACGGGAATGGCCGTGCCGGATCCGTTTGTTAGCCTGGGTACGGCACCGGCTCGATCCAAGCCCCCGGGCCCAACCTTCGTCGCTACGAGCGACCACTTGCCGCGAGGCGAGCATGGCGGGTCGGTGTCATGAACGTACGAGAGGCCCACGTCACATCGTGACGTGGGCCTCTTTCATTGACCGTTCCGCTCTCGTATGGTGGAAGTCTCTTTCCGAAATCGGATCGGTCCGTGAACAAAACGTCCGCAACCCCATGCGGCTAACGCCTACTCGGGGGTAGGTGCGACGATCGGACGGCACAATTCGCGACACGGTGAAAGCAGAGGAAGTCGGCCATGGCAACGGCGCCCAGCGTCTCCTACTCGATGACCATCCGGCTGGAGGTGCCCGCGAGCGGAACCGCCGTCTCGCAGCTCACCACCGCCGTGGAGTCCTCCGGAGGCTCGGTGACCGGCCTCGACGTCACCGCGTCCGGCCACGAGAAGCTGCGCATCGACGTCACCATCGCGGCCACCTCGACCGGGCACGCCGACGAGATCGTCGAGAAGCTCCGCGGCATCGAGGGCGTCACCCTCGGCAAGGTCTCGGACCGTACGTTCCTCATGCACCTCGGTGGCAAGATCGAGATGCAGTCCAAGCACCCCATCCGCAACCGTGACGACCTGTCCATGGTCTACACGCCGGGTGTGGCCCGCGTCTGCATGGCGATCGCCGAGAACCCCGAGGACGCCCGCCGCCTGACGATCAAGCGCAATTCCGTTGCGGTCGTGACGGACGGTTCCGCGGTGCTGGGCCTCGGCAACATCGGCCCGAAGGCCGCGCTGCCGGTCATGGAGGGCAAGGCGGCCCTCTTCAAGCGCTTCGCCGGTATCGACGCCTGGCCGCTGTGCCTGGACACCCAGGACACCGACGCGATCGTCGAGATCGTCAAGGCGATCGCCCCCGGCTTCGCCGGCATCAACCTGGAGGACATCTCCGCGCCGCGCTGCTTCGAGATCGAGGCGCGGCTGCGCGAGGCCCTCGACATCCCCGTCTTCCACGACGACCAGCACGGCACCGCGATCGTCGTCCTCGCCGCCCTGACCAACGCACTTCGCGTCACCGGCAAGGCCATCGAGAACATCCGGGTCGTCATGTCCGGCGCCGGCGCGGCCGGTACGGCCATCCTCAAGCTGCTGATCGCCGCGGGCGTGAAGAACGCGGTCGTCGCCGACATCCAGGGCGTCGTGCACTCCGGCCGCGGCGACCTGGTGGACGCGGCGCCGGACTCGGCGCTGCGCTGGATCGCCGACAACACCAACCCCGAGGGCCTGACCGGCACCCTGAAGGAGGCGGTGCACGGCGCCGACGTCTTCATCGGCGTCTCCGCCCCGAACGTGCTCGACGGCGACGACGTGGCCGCCATGGCCGAGGATGCGATCGTGTTCGCGCTCGCGAACCCGGACCCCGAGGTGGACCCGGCAATCGCCCGTCAGACGGCCGCAGTTGTGGCCACCGGCCGTTCCGACTTCCCCAACCAGATCAACAACGTGCTGGTCTTCCCGGGTGTCTTCCGCGGCCTGCTGGACGCCCAGTCCCGCACGGTCAACACCGAGATGATGCTCGCGGCCGCGAAGGCCCTCGCGGACGTGGTGACCGAGGACGAGCTGAACCCGAACTACATCATTCCGAGCGTCTTCAACGACAAGGTCGCGGGCGCGGTGGCGGGTGCGGTGCGGGAGGCCGCGAAGGCGGTCGCCGCGCAGTCGTGACCACGGCGTACCGTTGATGTGCGGGGGCTGTGAGGATCACCACGGCGGCCCCCGCCCCGGCGCGTCGCGGAACCCCCTGGCGTCGGGCGCCCTCTAGGGTGACGGCCGAGCAGGCGCTTTTCGTGTGACTCCCTAGGGTGTTCTCACGACTCCTACGGGTGCCGGATTGGCTTTCCCGCCGCAGGTAGGGGCAGGATGCGTCCCTGGGCGCGAGCGCATCGGCTTCGCTGTGCCGCGGCTTCGCCGCGTGGCACGCCCCAACAGCAAGAAGAACACGGGAGTAACAACATGAATCGCAGTGAGCTGGTGGCCGCGCTGGCCGACCGCGCCGAGGTGACCCGTAAGGACGCCGACGCCGTGCTGGCCGCGTTCGCCGAGGTCGTCGGCGACATCGTCTCCAAGGGCGACGAGAAGGTCACCATCCCCGGCTTCCTGACCTTCGAGCGCACCCACCGTGCCGCTCGCACCGCGCGCAACCCGCAGACCGGTGAGCCCATCAACATCCCGGCCGGCTACAGCGTGAAGGTCTCCGCGGGCTCCAAGCTCAAGGAAGCCGCCAAGGGCAAGTGACCTTGTCGTCCGTGCATCACGGGACGGTGTACGGCACGTAAGAACGCCGATGGGGCGGCACCCGGACTTCCGGGTGCCGCCCCATCGCTGTACGTACCGCCGGCGGGGAGTCCCCGACCGTCAGCCGAGTGCCTTGCCCGGCAGTTCGACCTTGGCGCCCAGCTCCATGAGCTTGTCCATGAAGTTCTCGTAGCCGCGGTTGATGAGGTCGATGCCGTGGACACGGGACGTGCCCTGGGCGGCGAGTGCGGCGATGAGGTAGGAGAAGCCGCCGCGCAGGTCGGGGATGACCAGGTCGGCGCCCTGCAGCTTGGTGGGGCCGGAGACGACCGCGGAGTGCAGGAAGTTGCGCTGGCCGAAGCGGCAGTCGGAGCCGCCGAGGCACTCGCGGTACAGCTGGATGTGGGCACCCATCTGGTTCAGCGCGGAGGTGAAGCCCAGCCGGGACTCGTAGACCGTCTCGTGGATGATGGACAGTCCGGTCGCCTGGGTGAGGGCGACCACCAGCGGCTGCTGCCAGTCGGTCTGGAAGCCGGGGTGCACGTCCGTCTCCAGCGCGATGGACTTCAACTGACCACCGGGGTGCCAGAAGCGGATGCCCTCGTCGTCGATCTCGAAGGCACCGCCCACCTTCCGGTAGGTGTTCAGGAACGTCATCATCGAGCGCTGCTGGGCGCCGCGGACGTAGATGTTGCCCTCGGTCGCCAGCGCCGCCGACGCCCAGGACGCGGCCTCCAGCCGGTCCGACAGGGCGCGGTGGGTGTAGCCGCCGAGGCTCTCCACACCGGTGATGCGGATCGTCCGGTCGGTGTCCATCGCGATGATCGCGCCCATCTTCTGCAGAACGCAGATCAGGTCCTCGATCTCCGGCTCGACGGCCGCGTTGGACAACTCCGTGACGCCCTCGGCCATTACGGCCGTCAGCAGCACCTGCTCGGTCGCGCCGACGGACGGGTAGGGCAGCCGGATCTTCGTGCCGCGCAGACCCTTCGGCGCCTCCAGGTACTGGCCGTCGGCCCGCTTCTCGATCGTGGCGCCGAACTGCCGCAGCACGTCGAAGTGGAAGTCGATCGGACGGCCGCCGATGTCGCAGCCACCGAGGCCCGGGATGAACGCGTGCCCGAGGCGGTGCAGCAGCGGACCGCAGAACAGGATCGGGATACGGCTCGAACCCGCGTGCGCATCGATGTCAGCGACGTTCGCGCTCTCCACATGGGTCGGATCGAGCACCAGCTCACCGGGCTCGTCACCGGGACGTACGGTCACCCCGTGCAGCTGCAGCAGACCGCGTACGACACGAACGTCACGGATGTCCGGAACGTTGCGCAGTCGACTCGGCGCACTGCCCAGCAGGGCGGCGACCATGGCCTTGGGCACGAGGTTCTTCGCACCGCGGACACGGATTTCGCCCTCCAGCGGGGTTCCGCCGTGGACAAGCAGGACATCGTCGTTGACGGTCATGAATCTCGCGTTCCGTGGAGTTGGGCAGGGGCCGGAGAGACAGGGTAATCGCCGACCGCCCCCCTCCAGTAAGCCCTGGTACCACTCAGCTACGTCATAGCTGTGTCACAACACGAACCGTTTCCCCTCGGGCACGTGCGGTCACCGGCCCGGGGCGTGCGCGTGGGGGCGCATCGGTGCGCCCTGAGCTGCATTCACTCCCGTACCCGCATTGGCTCCCCACATGGGGGGAAGATGCGGGATCATGTCTGGCATGACCGAGGTGTCCTCGCTCACAGGGCGGCTGCTCGTGGCTACGCCCGCCCTGGCGGACCCGAACTTCGACCGTGCGGTGGTGCTCCTTCTCGACCACGACGAGGAGGGCTCCCTCGGTGTCGTCCTCAATCGTCCGACCCCGGTGGACGTGAGCGACATCCTGGAGGGCTGGGCGGCTCTCACCGGTGAGCCCGGTGTCGTCTTCCAGGGCGGTCCGGTGTCGCTGGACTCGGCACTCGGTGTCGCGGTCATCCCCGGCGGCGCCTCCGGCGACCGCACCCCGCTCGGCTGGCGCCGGGTGCACGGAGCGATCGGCCTGGTCGATCTGGAGGCCCCGCCCGAGCTGCTCGCCTCGGCCCTCGGCTCCTTGCGAATCTTCGCCGGATACGCCGGCTGGGGCCCCGGTCAGCTGGAGGACGAGCTGGTGGAGGGCGCCTGGTACGTGGTGGAGTCCGAGCCGGGCGACGTGTCCTCCCCGGCGCCGGAGCGGCTGTGGCGCGAGGTGCTGCGCCGGCAGCGCAGCGAGCTGGCGATGGTGGCCACCTATCCGGACGACCCGACACTCAACTGATGTCCCGGGGCTTCAGTACCCTTGGCGGCATGAGCACTCTTGAGCCCGAGCGCGGGACTGGTACGGGGACCCTCGTAGAGCCGACGCCACAGGTGTCCCACGGCGACGGCGACCACGAGCGCTTCGCCCACTATGTCCAGAAGGACAAGATCATGGCGAGCGCCCTCGACGGCACCCCCGTCGTGGCGCTGTGCGGCAAGGTGTGGGTGCCGGGTCGTGACCCGAAGAAGTACCCCGTGTGCCCCATGTGCAAGGAGATCTACGAGTCCATGGGCAGCGGCGACGAGGGCGGCGACGACAAGAAGTAACCGGTCCCTCTCCGGCTGAGACTCGCAGGGCCCCCGGCACGCTTCGGCGTGCTCCGGGGGCCTTTGTCATGGTGTGGCGTTGCGTGGAGTGCGTCCGCCGGTCACAGAGTGGTCGAGACCTCTTGTCGGCATGTTCATGTTGTCCCTAGCCTCTGTGTGTTGTGCAGAGTGAAACTGCTGTTGCGCATGTTGCAATGACCTCCAGGAGGGGCACTCCATGAAACGGGCAGCAGTAATTCGGCCGTTACTTCTCCCGTGGCTTTCTCTTGGCGGGCAAAGTGGTGATCGCCTCGACGCTGATCGCGTTTCTCGCCGCGGCCGTCGTGACCGCCGCGCCGGGATTCCGCTTCCGCCTCCGGTTCCGTTTCCGGACCGCGCACGAACTCGCTGCTCTTCCAAGTCCTTCATCATCGGCGGCACTTCGCGGTCGACCGACCCAGCCGATGGCCCTGCTGGTCTTCTGCAAGCTCATCTTCTTCGTGCTCGTCCAGCGACGACCGGTGTCGGGACTGGGTGCGGCGGTAAAGGACTGACGTGATGGATCTGATTCCGGCGCCGCGCGCCGTCGAGGGCCCGATGCGCTGTGGCTTCCTGTTCGACCGGGACACCACCCTGTGGGCCGCCCCGGGCACGGACACCACGGAACGCTGGCTGCGCTCCACCCTCGGCGCGGCCCTCGGCCTGCCGCTGCGGCCGGGTCCGCGGGACGCCTCCAACTCCGTACAACTGCAGCTGGACGACGCGCTGGAGCCGGAGGCCTACCGGCTCGACGCCGTCGCCACCTGGGGCGTGCGGATCCGCGGCGGCGACCCGGCCGGGGTCTTCTGGGGCGCCCAGACCCTGCGCCAACTGCTCGGCCCCGAGGCCTTCCGACGCGCCCCCGTACGATCCGGCATCACCCACGGAATCGCCCACCAGAGCATCGAGGACGGTCCCCGATTCCGCTGGCGCGGTCTCCTGCTCGACGTCTCCCGGCACTTCATGCCCAAGGACGGAGTCCTGCGCTACCTGGACCTGATGGCCGCGCACAAACTCAATGTCTTCCACTTCCACCTGACGGACGACCAGGGCTGGCGGATCGAGATCGCACGCCACCCGAGGCTGACCGAGACCGGCTCCTGGCGGACGCGCACGAAATTCGGCCACCGGGCCTCGCCGTTGTGGGAGGAGAAGCCGCACGGGGGCTACTACACCCAGGACGACATCCGCGAGATCGTCGCCTATGCCGCCGAGCGGCATATCACCGTGGTCCCCGAAATCGACGTACCGGGCCACTCGCAGGCCGCCATCGCCGCGTATCCGGAACTCGGCAACACCGACGTCATCGACACCACCGCCCTCTCCGTCCTGGACGACTGGGGGATCTCCACGAACGTACTCGCCCCCACTGACAACACCCTGCGCTTCTACGAGGGGGTGTTCGAGGAAGTCCTCGACCTGTTCCCCTCGGAGTTCATTCACGTGGGCGGCGACGAATGCCCCAAGGACCAGTGGAGGCGGTCGCCCGCCGCGCAGGCGCGCATCAAGGAACTAGGGCTCGCGGACGAGGACGAGTTGCAGTCCTGGTTCATCGGTCACTTCGCGAAGTGGCTGTCCGCGCGCGGGCGCAGACTCATCGGCTGGGACGAGATCCTCGAAGGTGGCCTCCCCGACGGCACGGCCGTGTCGTCCTGGCGCGGCTACCAGGGCGGGATCGCGGCCGCGCGGGCCGGACACGACGTCGTCATGTGCCCCCAGCAGCAGGTGTATCTGGACTACCGGCAGGCCGCGGGCGACGACGAACCCGTCCCCATCGGGTACGTCCGCACCCTGGAGGATGTCTACCGCTTCGAGCCGGTTCCACCGGAACTGCACGAACCGGGAATCCGCCATGTGCTGGGCACCCAGGCGAACCTGTGGACCGAGGTGATGGAGGACCACGCACGCGTGGACTACCAGGCGTTCCCCCGGCTCGCCGCCTTCGCCGAGGTGGCCTGGAGCGCCCTGCCCGCCCCCGCGGAACGGGACTTCGCGGATTTCGAACGCCGCATGGCCGCCCACTACGGGCGACTCGACGCCCTGGGGGTCGCCTACCGGCGGCCCGCCGGCCCGCGCCCCTGGCAGCGGCGCCCCGGTGTGCTCGGGCGTCCCATCGAGGGGCTGCCTCCGAACACGTAATGGAAAAAGACCTCAAGGGTCACCGAAGAGTGTCAATCGCCATGCTCCGGTGATGATGGGCGAAATCGGACCATCTCCCTGATGAGGTGGGCGAATGCCTCCTAGCGGACCCCCGCGTTCGAGTGTTGCGATGATGTGCCAGAGTTGCCACGTCCGCCCTGTCAGCACGTACCGTACGGCAACACAGGTGGGACCAGGTGGGGCAGCGGGAAGGGGCAGCCGGTTTGACCACGCACGCACCGCAGGCGGCGCAGGCCGTCACGCTGCCCACGACTCTGGACGAGGCCGTGGCGGCGCTCACCGCCATGCCCGCCGCCGTTCCCGTCGCGGGCGGCACCGATCTCATGGCCGCCGTCAACTCCGGACAGCTCAGGCCCGCCGCCCTGGTGGGTCTCGGGCGGATCAGCGAGATCCGCGGCTGGCAGTACCAGGACGGCCACGCGCTGCTCGGCGCCGGCCTCACGCACGCCCGCATGGGCCGCCCCGACTTCGCGGCCCTGATCCCGGCGCTCGCCGCCGCCGCGCGCGCCGCGGGCCCGCCGCACATCCGCAACGCGGGCACCCTGGGCGGCAACATCGCCTCCGCCGCGCCCACCGGCGACGCGCTCCCGGTGCTGGCCGCCCTGGAGGCGGCGCTGATCATCGCCGGCCCGGGCGGTACGGGCCGGGAGATCCCGGTGTCGCACCTGCTGGCGGGCGTGGAGATGCTGCGCGCCGGCGAACTCATCGGCTACGTGCGCGTGCCGCTGCTGCACGCTCCGCAGGTCTTCCTGAAGGCGACCGGCCGGACCGGGCCGGGCCGTGCGGTCGCCTCCGTGGCCCTCGTCCTCGATCCCGCCCGGCGCGGAGTGCGGTGCGCCGTCGGCGCCATAGCGCCCATGCCGCTCAGGCCCCTGGAGGCCGAGCAGTGGGTCGCCCAGCTCATCGACTGGGACAACGACCGGGCGATCGTCCCCGAGGCGCTGAACGCCTTCGGGGAGTACGTCGCCTCGGCCTGCATCCCCGACCCGGCCCCGGAGCAGGACGGATCCGTGCCGGCGCTTCCGCCCGCCGTACTGCACCTGCGGCGCACCGTCGCCGCGCTGGCCCGACGAGCACTGGGGAGGGCGCTGTCGTGACCGACGACCAGCACGGGGACGGCACGTCGCGGGGGCGCTGGGATCCGCTGCCCCAGGGCGACTACGACGACGGCGCCACCGCCTTCGTGAAGCTTCCGGAGGGCGGCATCGACGCCCTCCTGGCCGCCGACAGCCCGCTCGCCGCGCCCGGCCACGGGTACGTGCCGCCGCAGATAACGGTGGCTCCCGCCACGAACGCCGGGACCGATCCGGCGGCCACGGGCACCTGGACCATGCCGGCCGACGGCACCCAGTGGCCCGACCCGAACGCCGTGCCCCAGGACGCGGGCGCGGACGACCGGTTCACGTACCACCCCGCCGCCACCCAGCAGTGGACCTTCGAGGAGCCCCCGCCCGCGCCGGCGCCCGCCCCCGGCCACGACGTGACCGGCCAGTGGTCCATCCCCGTCGCGGGCGGCGACCTTCCGGACGAATCGGGCGAGTTCACCACGTCCTCGCTGGTCGAGCAGTGGGGCGGCACCCCGCCGGCCACCCTCCCCGGCGGCGCGTCCGCGCCCTGGGCGACCGAGCCGGCGGACCGGTCCTGGGACCACCGGCAGACGGGTCCGGGGACCGAGTCCGAAGCGCCGGCGGGACACCCGCGCGCGGGCGGACAGCCGGCGGACACACGGCCGGGCGAGGCCCGGACCCAGGAACACGCGCCCGCATCGGGCGCCGACCGCCCCGGCACCGGCGCCCCGTTCGCGGGCGGCTACCCGGAACCGCCGACCGACGGCGACACCGGGACGCTCTCCGGGCACGCCACCGGGACGATGCCCGGGCACGACACCGGCACCTCGGCCGGGCAGGGCCACGACACGTTCGCCGGGCGGAGCCACGACACGCTGGGCGGCCGGGGTTCCGAGACGCTGGGCGGCCAGCGGCACGACACGCCGGCCGCGCAGAGCCACGACACCTTGGCCGGACGCGGTTCCGACACGCTGGGCGGCCGGGGTTCCGACACCCTCGCCGGGCGGAGTCACGACACGCCGGCCGGGCAGAGCCACGACACTCTGGCGGGGCAGGGTCACGACACCCTGACCGGGCGGAGCTCCGACACCTTGGCCGGACGCGGAGCCGGCGTCGTCGCCGGGCACCCCGTGCACGAGGCGGACGCGGCGCGCGAGCCGGCCGAAGACGCCGAGTCGGGCGAGGCGTTCGCGGCGAGGGAGGCCGACGCCGCCCGCGGGGCCGAGGAGGCCTCTGAGGGGCCCTCTGGGCGCCCCGTGGACCCCGATGCCACCCCGGATGCCGAACTCGCCCCGGAGGCCGGGGAAACGGCTGCGACGGACGCCGAGTCCGACGACGCGGCGGGCTCCGTCCCGCCGCACGACGACCACCCCCTCGCCGCCTACGTCCTGCGCGTCAACGGCGTCGAGCGCCCCGTCTCCGACGCCTGGATCGGCGAGTCCCTGCTGTACGTGCTGCGCGAGCGGCTCGGACTCGCCGGCGCCAAGGACGGCTGCTCGCAGGGCGAGTGCGGGGCGTGCAACGTCCAGGTGGACGGGCGGCTCGTCGCCTCCTGCCTGGTGCCCGCGGTCACCGCGGCCGGCAGCGAGGTCCGTACGGTCGAGGGACTCGCCGTCGACGGACAGTCCTCGGACGTGCAGCGGGCGCTCGCCAAGTGCGGCGCGGTGCAGTGCGGGTTCTGCGTGCCGGGCATGGCGATGACCGTGCACGACCTCCTGGAGGGCAACCCGGCGCCGACCGAACTGGAGGCCCGCCAGGCCCTGTGCGGCAACCTGTGCCGCTGCTCCGGCTACCGGGGCGTCCTGGACGCGGTCCAGGAGGTCGTCGCCGAACGCGAGGCGTCCGCCGCGGCGGACGCCGAGACGGACGCCGACGGGGCACGCATCCCGCACCAGGCAGGTCCCGGAGCCGGCGGCGTCAACCCCTCGGCGTTCGAGGCACACGGCTCACCCGTCGCGCACGACCGGCACTACGGCCAGGACGGAGGCCAGGCGTGAGCAACGACGCCGCCACCGCGGACGCCCCCGACGCCCCCGAGGGCCCGCCGCACGGCCTCGGCTCCTCCCTGCCGCCGGCCGACGCCCGCGCCAAGACCGAGGGCACGTTCCCGTACGCGGCCGACCTGTGGGCCGAGGGCCTGCTGTGGGCGGCCGTCCTGCGCTCCCCGCACCCGCATGCGCGCATCGTGTCCATCGACACCTCCCACGCGCGCGAGATGCCGGGCGTACGGGCCGTCGTGACCCACGAGGACGTGCCCGGCACCCCGCGCCACGGCCGGGGCACCCCCGACCGCCCGGTGTTCGCCTCCGAGGTCGTGCGCCACCACGGCGAGCCCATCGCCGCCGTCGCCGCCGACCACCCGGACACCGCGCGGATGGCCGCCGCGGCCGTCATCGTCGAGTACGAGGTGCTCGACCCGGTGACCGACCCGGAGCAGGCCTTCGAGGCCGAACCGCTGCACCCCGACGGCAACCTGATCCGGCACATCCCGCTGCACCACGGCGACCCGGAGGCGGCCGCCGAGATCGTCGTCGAGGGCCTGTACCGCATCGGCCGCCAAGACCCCGCCCCCATAGGGGCCGAGGCGGGCCTCGCCGTGCCCCGCCCCGACGGCGGCGTCGAGCTGTACCTGGCCTCCACCGACCCGCACGCCGACCGCAACTCGGCCGCCGCGTGCTACGGCCTGTCGCCTGAACGGGTGAAGATCGTGGTCACCGGTGTGCCCGGCGCCACCGCCGACCGCGAGGACCAGGGCTTCCAGATCCCGCTCGGCCTGCTGGCCCTGAAAACCGGCTGCCCGGTGAAGCTGACGGCGACCCGCGAGGAGTCCTTCCTCGGTCACGTCCACCGCCACCCGACCCTCCTGCGCTACCGCCACCACGCCGACGCCGAGGGCAAGCTGGTCAAGGTCGAGGCGCAGATCCTGCTGGACGCCGGCGCCTACGCCGACACCTCCGGCGAGGCCCTGGCCGCCGCCGTCTCCTTCGCCTGCGGTCCGTACGTCGTCCCGAACGCCTTCATCGAGGGCTGGGCCGTCCGCACCAACAACCCGCCCTCCGGCCATGTGCGCGGGGAGGGTGCCATGCAGGTGTGCGCCGCCTACGAGGCGCAGATGGACAAGCTCGCCAAGAAGGTCGGCCTGGACCCGGCCGAGCTGCGGCTGCGCAACGTCCTCGCGACCGGCGACGTCCTGCCCATCGGCCAGACGGTGACCTGCCCGGCCCCCGTCGCCGAACTCCTCCAGGCGGTACGGGACTTCCCGCTCCCGCAGCTTCCCAAGGACACCCCCGAGGACGAGTGGCTGCTGCCCGGCGGCCCCGAGGGCGCGGGCGAGCCGGGCGCGGTGCGCCGGGGCGTCGGCTACGGCCTGGGCATGGTGCACATGCTCGGCGCGGAGGGCGCCGACGAGGTCTCGACGGCGACGGTGAAGGTCCACGACGGCGTGGCCACCGTCCTGTGCGCGGCCGTGGAGAGCGGCCAGGGCTTCACCACGCTCGCCCGGCAGATCGTCCAGGACACGCTGGGCATCGACGAGGTGCACGTGGCGCCGGTCGACACCGACCAGCCCCCGGCGGGCGCGGGCTGCCGCGGCCGTCACACCTGGGTGTCCGGTGGTGCGGTGGAGCGGGCGGCGAAGATGGTCCGCACGCAGCTCCTGCAGCCCCTGGCGCACAAGTTCGGCATGTCCACCGAACTGCTGCAGATCACCGACGGCAAGATCACCTCGTACGACGGCGTGCTGTCGACCACCGTCACCGAGGCGCTGGACGGCAAGGAGCTGTGGGCCACCGCGCAGTGCCGCCCGCACCCCACCGAGCCGCTCAACGCCGACGGCCAGGGCGACGCCTTCGTCGGCCTCGCCTTCTGCGCGATCCGCGCGGTGGTGGACGTCGACATCGAGCTCGGCTCCGTGCGCGTCGTGGAGCTGGCCGTCGCCCAGGACGTGGGCCGGATCCTCAACCCGACGCAGCTCGCCGCGCGCATCGAGGCGGGCGTCACCCAGGGCGTCGGCATCGCGCTCACCGAGAATCTGCGCACCCCGCGCGGCCTGATCCGCCACCCCGACCTCACGGGCTACGCCCTCCCGACGGCCCTGGACGCCCCGGACATCCGGATCGTCAGGCTGATCGAGGAGCGGGACGTGGTCGCCCCCTTCGGCGCGAAGTCGGTCAGCGCGGTCCCGGTCGTGACCTCCCCGGCGGCCATCGCCTCCGCCGTGCGCGCCGCGACGGGCCGCCCGGTGAACCGCCTGCCGATCCGCCCGCAGGCGGCGGTGGTGACGACCGGCCAGTGAGCCCCCGCGGGCGATCGCGGGAG
Source organism: Streptomyces olivochromogenes (assembly GCF_021538895.1). Lineage (GTDB taxonomy): Bacteria > Actinomycetota > Actinomycetes > Streptomycetales > Streptomycetaceae > Streptomyces > Streptomyces olivochromogenes_A. The sequence goes on from NZ_JADDRL010000007.1 coordinate 99,648, forward strand.
CCCCCCGTGTCCGGCGGCGCGTCCGGTGGCGTGTTCGTGCGGGTCACCCTGGGGCGGAACGGATGGGCGTCACCCGGCGTCTTGTGCCGAGGGCCCGTTGTCAGTGGTGCGGCGTAGTGTTCTGGTCAGTGGGGGACGGCCGCTTCCGACGGGAGGCCGGACGCCGGCCGTGACGTGCCCCGCCGGGGACTGTGCACGACGAGGTACGACCGAAATCGGGGGGAGCGATGAGCACGACCGACGCCGGTGTCGCGGCGATCACCCTGACCGAGGACCAACTCGGTCTGTACGTCACACACGCGCCGACGCGCGACCTGCTCACGGGTCCCGGACTGCCCGGCAGCAGCGGCCTGTTGACCTTCGAGCCGCTGCGCACGGCGGGCCTGCGCACCCTCGCGGACGCGACGGACGGCCCCTCACGGCTGGCGGAGGAGCTGCGCGACCGGCTGGTGATAGGGGAACTGGTCGGCCCGGCGGGCATGCTGCGCGAGGCGGTCCTGCTCGACGGCGGCACGGGCGAGATCAGCACCGCGCACCTCTTCGCCCCGGACCCGCTGCCTCTCGCGTCGTCCCTGGCGACCCTGCTGCGCTTCGCGGCGGTCACGGAGGAGCTGGCCGGTCTGCGCGGCCGTTTCGCCTCCTTCGCCGGGCAGTACGGCCCGAAGGTGGCGAGCGAGGTGTCCCGCCGGCTCCTCGCCCTCTTCGAGGAGGACGCCGACGGTCGGGTGCCGCCCTACTGGAAGGCGGCCGCGCTGATCCGCCCCCTCGCCCTGGCCGCGGGCCCCGGCGGGGACTTCGGCCTGACCCTGGACGTCCCGGCCCGCCTCCTGGACCAGGAGTTCGGACAGGGCCGGGTGGCCCGCTTCGAGGACGTCGACTTCCCGGCCACGCTCACCCACGAGCCGACCCGCCGCTTCCTGCGCGAGACCGGCCTGCCCGAGGACGCGGTCCTCTTCCGGCTGGACACGGACGTCCCCCTGCCGACCCTGACGGAGTACTACGAGGACGAGCGAGCCGGCGAATACCCCCTGGACGCCCTCCCGGCCCACGCCGACCACCTCATACGCCTCGGATACCTGGTCGAGGACAACAGCCTGGTGGTCGACGGCAGGACCGGCGCCGTCCTGAACTTCAGCGAGCCCGAGGCGAGCCTGAACCCCCTCAACACGGACGTCTCCACGCTCGCGTACACGCTCTGGCTCCTGCACCACGAGCGCACGATCGACGCCCACCTGGGCCATGAGCTGACCACCGAGGCCTACGCCCAGCTGGCCGCCACGATGCTCCACACCCTGGTGGCCGTCGACCCCACCGCCGCGACGACGGACGCCGCGTGCCACTACTGGACGGAGACCTTCCAGGACGAGGCGGGCGGCGTCCTGTGACCGTCGGTCGCGTCGTCCGCCCGTAGCGGGCACCCGGTACCGACCCGCGCACCGAGCTCGTCCCGCAGGGCGGCGAGTTCGGCCATCCGCTCGTCGATCACCCGGATCTTGTCCTCGAACAGTGCCGACAGCGCCGTGGCGGAGTCCGGCGCGTCCCGCAGTTCCGCACCGTGCCGGGCGATCTCGGCCAGCGAGAAGCCGAGGGCCTGGGCGGTGCGGACGTACAGCAGCCAGGGCACCGTTTCCGGCGGAAAGTCGCGGTAGCCGTTGGCCAGCCGCCGCCCCTCGACGAGGCCCACCTTCTCGTAGAAGCGAAGGGTGTCCCTGGTCATCCCGGTCTGCTCGGCCAGCTCACCGATACGCATGATCCCCCGTCGGATCGTGGGCTTGACCTTGGACAGTACTCCAGTGTTTAGCGTCGGGCGTCGTGAACCGACTCCTTTCGCCTTCCCGTCCCGCCTACCTCCGCCTCGTCCGGGCCAGCGCCTGGTACGACCTGGTCGTCACCGCCGGTTTCGCGACACCGTGGACCTACGCGCTGCTGCACGACGCCCTCTCCTCCCTGGGCGAGGCCACCGGCCTGGGCACCCTGCCCGCCCTCGACCCGATGCAGACCCTCTACGCGAACCTGATGGGCTCGGTCGTGGTGATCTGGTCCCTCCTGCGGATCACCCGCCCCCTCCCCGTCCACGGCCTCTACGACGGCGCCGCCCGCACCCTCTTCGCCCTGTGGCAGGCCTACGCCCTGACCACCCAGGGCCTCCCCGCCCTCCTGTGGCCCTTCTTCGCACTGGAGACAGCCTTCGGGGCCGCCCAACTCGTCCCGTGGTTGCGTCAGAGGGACTGGAGCAGTGCTGTGTAGGCTCCTTCCGCGCTCCTGCCCTCGGCCGTTCCCGCGGGGGTGTGGGACAGGAACTCGGCGGTCGTGCCGCTGAGCACCAGCCGTCCGGACGCCAGGATCGACACGTGGTCCGCCTCCTTGGCGAGATCGGCCACGTCGTGGGTGGACATCAGGACGCTCACGTCCTGTTTCAGGCTCGCCAGCAGGTCCCGGAAGACGCGGCGCTGACGCGGGTCCATGCCCGCCGTCGGCTCGTCCAGGAGCAGTACGCGCGCCTCGTGCACGAGGGCACAGGCCACGCCGACCCTGCGCAGTTGCCCTCCGGAGAGCCGGTCCGTCCTTTCCCTCGCGTTTCTGCCCATCTCCACACGGGCCAACGCCCGGGGTGCTTCGTCCCAGGCGGTGCGCCGGTTCATCCCCTTCAGCCACCCCGCGTAGGCGACGTACTCCCGCACGGTGAGTGAGGGCAGCGGGGTGATCGTCTGTGGCATCCAGGCCACCGCACGGCGGTAGTCCTTGGACCGCGCGGAGATGCCGTCGAGCGTCACCGTCCCCTTTCGGGGGGAGGTGACCCCCGCGGCGAGCTTCAGCAGGGTCGACTTTCCGGCGCCGTTGGGCCCGAGCAGGATCGTCAGTCCGCCCGGCAGCCGGTAGTCGAAGTCCGAGAGCACGGGACGCCGACGGCGGCCGTACCCATAGCTGCAGGATTCCAGTACGACGGTCATGCGGACCTCCGAGCGAAGATGAGATGTGCGCCGATCCCGGCGGCGAGCATCAGTGCGGCGCCGGCGGTGGCGTACCAGGTGTGGGCCGGTTCGAGCAGCACGGTCCACGGATACGGATCGTTCGGGCGGCGCAGACCGAACATGACCACCAACAGCGGCCACACCGCCGGCATCAGCACGGCGGAGCTGCCGAAGAGGGCGCCGCACAGCAGGGTGAGTCCCACCAGGAAAGCGGTGTTGCGGCCCAGGGACTCGGCGGCACGGGAACCGGTCGCGGCTGCCACGGCGGAACCCACCGGGGAGGTGAGCGCGACGACGCCGAGCGCGAGCAGAGCGTCGTACCCCCGCACCCACCGGGTTCCCGAGTCCTCCGCCGAGCCGAACCGTGATCCGAGGCAGTTGAACAGGATCGCCGCCGGTACGAGCGGCACGAAGATCATGGCCTGCACCCCTTCCGAGGTGCCCAGCGATATCGACGGCAGGTGAACCGGGCCGTCCTGGACGACGGCGGCCAGCAGGAGGAACAACAGGAGTCCGGCCGGCAGGTGAGTGTGCACCCGCCGCGCCTTGAGCCACCAGGTCATGACGTCCGCTCGCACGCGGAGGCGACGGTGCGCCGGAACCAGTTCGTCTGGTCCGCGACGTCCAGGTCGAGAACCTTGCCCACCCGCGCGCGCAGCAGCTCCCGCTTCCGCGCGGTGAAGTCGGGTTCGGTGGACAGGCGCCGGAGGTAGACATCGCCCTGGCCGACCTTCATGGACACCCAGTAGTAGACGAGGCGGGCGGGCTCCGTCGCGGGCGGCGCACACTCGAAGCGAACCGCCGCGCGGGCGACCTGGTAGGGCGTCGTACCCGCCGCGTGGCTCTCGCCGAGCGGGAAGTGCCAGTCGGTGGTCGTGGACGGCGCCGGGTACCGCACCGCGGCGAGCGTGTCCGTCAACGTGGCGGGGTGGGCGTCGATACCCGCTTTCCGGAGCTTTCGCAGGGCGGCCGTCACCTCTTCGCGCAAGGCGGGGAGTTCTGCGGCGTAGGCCGAGGGGGTGCAGATGCGCGGGCTGCCGTTCGTGCAGGACATCGATCCGTGACCCGTGCTCCGGGGCCCGATGTAGCTCCAGTCCTTGACGATGGCGTACCCGCCGCCGAAGCACGCCAGCGCCAGCGCCCCGGCGAGGGCGGCGCGCAACCACGGCCGGGGTATCCCCGACCAGAGCAGGGCCACCGCCGCGGCGGCGCCGACGCCCACGAGCAGGGGTGCCGCGATGGCCGGCGCGGTCGGCAGTTCGCCGAACAGCAGCCTGCCCGGGTAGAGGCTGGTGAGATGCCGGGGCCAGGCGACGGTGAGTCCTGTGGACCAGCCCAGGGCCAGGAAGTCGAGGACCGCGATCACCGGAACCGCCGCGATGTGCCGGATCGCGACTCCCCAGCCGAACCCGATCACCGCATGGGCCGCGCAGAGCAGCATGGCGAACACCACGAGTCCGGCTCCCGGCACATCCAGCGGGGTTCCCGTCTGGATCAGCCCGCACAGGACGGGAAGGAGCAGGACCAGCCAGGCCAGCGCGACCACAGGGACGAGGCTGTGCGCGGCGATGGCGTAGCGGGAGCGCACGGCGCCCCATTGCCAGACGTCCGCGTTGCCGAGCTTGCGTGCCTCCCAGGCACCCAGCGCCGCGGCGACCGCGTAGGCCACGGGTATCAGGTTGCGCAGCACCGCGTCGACGACGGTGGGCGCGTAGTCGATCGGATCGAGCCGCAGGTCGGATGTGATGTCCGTGAAGTAATAGGCGAGCACGAGCAGCAGGACGACGGGTGACACCCACAGCGCGCTGCTGGACCGGATTCGGGCGAGCGGTTTCAAGGGGTTCCTCGTGGGGCTCGGGACGGGCTGAGGCGCGGCGTGCCCCACGGGGCAGCGCCGCGCCTCGGACCGAAGGTCAGCTGTCGGCCTTGGTGGTGTCGACGTAGACCGACTTCACGTTGAGGAGGCAGCAGCTCCCGCCCTGACCGACCTTGGAGGTCTCGAAGTAGAAGTCCGGCTCGGTGGGCAGCCCGGTCCACTCACCGTTGCTCGTGTAGGAGGCGCCGTTGAAGCAGTTGGTGAAGGTCTTGGAGCCGTAGTAGTCGTTGGACGACAGCGCGTCGTAGTCCCACAGCTGGACGACGACCTGCTTCGTGGTGGCGTACTGAGCCGTGCACCCGGTGAACTGGACCTGGCTGTAGCTCTCGTCGGCCCAGGTGCGGGAGGTGTCGCCGTCCGTCCAAGAGTTGATGTAGCTCGACCAGTTGGCCCAGGCGCCCGGCGCCGCGGCAAGAACGGCGGCGGCGGCCAGGCCGGCCACGGTGGAGACGCGCTTGATTGATGTGCCCGACATACGGGTTCCCCAGTCCTCCACCCGGCGCCATGCTTTCCATGATCACTTCCGGGTGGATCGGCGGGAACCTACTGTTTAAATGATCTTTACGTCAACTTTCAGCCAGCGTGGCTTGTTGTTTGGCTACCGTTTGCCGTGATGAGGGGGTGTTGATCACGGTGGGGCTCGGCTCTGCCCCCCCCACCGGACGCCTCCGTCACGCGCGGCGATCACCGGGTCGCCTCCACCGGTGACGTGTACCGGGAGCACTTCGTGCTCAACAGTGCCCGCACGGGCGGCTCCTGGACCGACACGAAGATCTTCACCGGCTGGAAGACCCGCACCCGGATCATCGCGCCGGGCGACGTCACCGGCGACTACCTGCCCGACCTCCTGTCGGTGGACTCCGGCGGGACCATGTGGATCTACCCCGGCAAGGGCAACGGCACCTTCGGCGCCCGCTTCTCCGTGCGCACCGGCTGGAACCAGTACAACTCCGTGCGCGGTCACGGCGATTTCACCGGTGACGGCAGGGCCGACCTGCTCGCCCGCCAGGCCGGCACCGGCGACCTGTACCTGTACAAGGGCACCGGCAAGACCGGCTCCGCGGCCTTCTCCTCCCGGATCAAGGTGCGCAGCGCCTGGACCGGCTACAACGCCTTCGACGCGGTCGGCGACATCAGCGGCGACGGCATCGCCGACTTCCTGGCCCGCACCCCCGGCGGCACGCTCTACCTCTACAAGGGCACCGCCAAGGCCACCAGCGAGATCTTCGCCCCGCGGGTATCGGTCGGCAACGGCTTCCAGTACTACGACATCTGGGGCTGAGAACCACAGGTGAGCGAGGCATTTTGCCTGCTCGGAGTAGTGGAGGCCGTGGCGGGAATCGAACCCGCGTAACCCGCTTTGCAGTCTACTCACGCAGCCAGGGACTCGTACCGAGTCTGACCAGGCTCGCCCCCTCGGTCAAGCGGCTCAGATGAGGTGAGGTGACTTACCCAACAGCGGGCACTGACGGCCGTACGGGAGACTCCGGCAACGAGGTATATTTGGACACGTTGTTCGGGCCGCTCCGAGAGCGGTAGCCCCATCTGGTCCGTGACATACAGCGGGCAGGGCTCTTCAAGTCGAACGTGACAAAGGAAATGAGACAGAGACAGGAAATGACCATGGAAGGCCAGAGGTTTGGCCGGACGCGGTATGTCTCTGTGCATGCCCGAGCCGGTCGGTAATACCCGGTTCGAGCAACCCGCACGGACCGGTCCCATCGAGTAGTTGGGAAGCCGGAGACGGGATGAAGAAGCTGTTCAAGATCCTTGGCGTGGTGAGCGCTGTCTTGCTGGGGATCGCTATCGTGGCTCACGATCTGAGCACGGCGACAACTCTGACGCTTAACTCCTTCGCTGAGATTCGCGACGCATGGAGGCAGTTCAGCACCGAGTAGCCGACTCTGGGAGCCGTGTCTCTGTAGAGATCGTTCACGCGCTACCCGACACCAGAACGTGCAAGAAGCCTCGCTGCGACCTGGAACGCCCCGATGGCGGTCCGCGTAGCGGGGCTTCTTGCTGGGCAGAGAAGCACGTCAGCTCTTGGAGACGAACGACCCTTGCCCGAGCACGGTGTAGAGCCTGCCCTCTTCCCTGAGAGCCGCTACGGCTTTCTGGACGGTCGACGGAGCTACGTCCAGCTCGGTAGCAAGCTCCACCACGGCAGGGAATCGCTCCCCAGGGGCGTATGTACCTGAGTCCAGCCGTCGGCGTAGCTCAGCAGCAACCTGAGGCCATACGGGCTTGCTGCGGTCAAGATCCATACAACCGAGCATCCGTGAGTACGCGCATTCACGCGACCGCGTATACGCGTATGCGCGTATCCTCGGCCGAGGAAGGACCCCCGCGACAGGGCGAACTGTCCGGGGGCGTGACCGACTGCTAGGAGTCGATATGGCAGAGCGTAGCGTCGTACGGCTGTTGCCCTGGAGCGGACCAGAGGGGAAGCGGGCACACCTGATCACTGACGGAAGCCCAACCATGCTGTCTCTGCTGGCAGACAGGATCGAGAGCCAGCAGATCGAAACGGCAACCGTCATCGTGGAGTTGGCACGACCCATGGTCGGAGAGGAAGCCAAGCTGACGGCAGATGAGCTGAGGTGGATTGCCAGCCGTCTCATCGAGAGCCTGACGGACGTACTGCACATCGCTGAGAGCCGGGGGCAGAGGATTCCCGACTACGAGGAGAGCGGGGAGTAGCAGTCATCCCTCAGGAAGCCCCTGGATACCTCTGTACGGCGTCCAGGGGCTCTCTCGTATCCGTTCCTCTGTTATCCCTCAAGTCAGGGTCCAACGGGCTTGCTACTGGGGATCCTTGGTCCATGTCGCTTCCAGTTATCGCGATCATCATTGCGTCCGTCAGTGCGGTGTTCACCGGGTCCAACATGGTCATCTCTGCGTTGACCTACCGTCGCGTAAGGCCACGAGTCGAAGTCGACTCCAGGTGGGGACTGCTAGGAGACTTTGAACGCCCCAGGAAGGGCAAGAACACTTTCGGTTTCCGTCTGCACGTCAAGAATCTCAGCCCCACAGCCGCCAAGGTGGAGAGCGTCTACGTGGTGGGCTGGATGCCGCTGCGTTATCCACTCAAGAAGATGTTTCGCAAACCTTGGCCAAAGAGGCGCGTTCCGGTCCGCCAAGAGATCAAAATCCCCCGCGTTGGGGCTACACGCCCCGCCAAGGCGCCGAACATGGAGCTTCCAGCCTTTGGCGGATTGAACTGGGAGATTCCGTATGACTTCGAAACCACTTCACCTCCCCCTGGCTGGGGCTCAGTGACGGTCGTAGTGCGGCTGACTAACGGTGAAGAGGTACATGGGAAGCGGATCTCTCGCAGCGCGCTGGGCGACCAGATCAACAGGATCAACGGCTACTACCCGGAACTCGGGCTGTCATCTCCATCCGTGTGACGGGTGGTTCTTTTTCCGTAAGCGGAATCACTCCATCTCGTTTGTCAGTGCCTCATGGGACAGTCATGGCTCAAGCAATCGACGTCCCATGAGGAGGAAGCATTGACAAGCCAGCACGTAAGAGGGCCGACAAGCTGAAAGCAGGGGATCACCTGAAGCTCTGGAACGGTAAGACCGTGGAAGTGCTCTCGATAGAGTCAGCAACCAACCAGGTGGGGGGGAAGTGTCTGATCCTGAGTCTGTACAAGATGCCTAAGATGGTTGTGAAGACATGGCGGATTGTGGAAATGCATTATCCAGCCCCCCAGTGACCCCGAGCCGGCCGACCCCGGAGAATGGCCCGCAAAGGCGCCTGTGTGCCCCCCTGAGCGCCTATCTGCTGCGCCTGGTCCCGAGTTGCCAGAGGAGCAATCGGAGGCTCTCAGGGAGGCATAGAGCTTCCAGCCCTATAGGGGATAATAAAGAGTTCCCTTATGGTTAATTCCGTAAGGGAAAGGTCAGAGACTGTTTTGGAGGCCGTGGCGGGAATCGAACCCGCGTAACCCGCTTTGCAGGTTTGTCCGGGCTCGTCAGGGCATGATCCGGACTCGTTCACCGGCGTTCAGCCCCGTACGGACGGCGTGGTCGCAGGGCAGGGTGAACGGCTCAGGACGGCCGTGTACGGCGATGAACGAGACGGAAACTGAGACGGGAGCCCCGCACTCTGATGGCCGAGTTGCCATGACAATGTCCGGCCAAGATCAGCTGCCGAGTAGCTCCCGAGCAACTTTGGCGAAGTTGTTAACCGCCCGCGTTGCAACACTCCTAGCGTCCTTCGCCTGCACCAACGCCTCCTCCTTGGCCTTGTCCTCAAGGCCGGGCTTGAGGTAATCCTGCCTCGCGTTACGGAAGTCCTGTACCGCCCGCCTGGCCTCCTCTGATGCCTTGATCACTTCGCGCGGACCCTCCACTGCCACCAAGCTCTGGGAGTACAACACCTCGTAGAGTGATGATCGTGTCTCGGACCGGTACCTGTTCCAGGGGTCCCCATCCACCCCCCATTGGCTGTCGTCCTCTGGGTCAGTCACGATCCTGTTGAGTGCCTTCAGGCACGCTGTCAGGAAGCTTGCGTACGCCTCCCTACGTGTCTTACGCACGTCTAGCTTTGCTTTGGCGTGACGGTCCTTCTCGGCCTCTTCAGCAGCGTGCTTGAGGTTGCGCTTAGCAACGGAGCTGGTGATCAGTGCAGCCAGGGCCGCTGCCAGCAGGGTGGCCACAGCGGTGATCAGCGAGACGGTGATCAGCGTGGCCGGGGAAACTCCACTCTTCATCGATCCCCCGAGTTGTGATTGAGCTTGGGGATCAGCTTGGCGACCTCCCGTCCGACGCGGTGACGAATTGAAGAAGTTGAGAGGTATGCAAGCTCTCCCAGAGGCTGACAGGAGTGGTCAAACTGGGTGGTGCGCAGCCGCTTTGCAGGTTTGTCCGGGTTGGTCAGAGCATGGTCCGGACGTGTTCGTGTGCGTTCAGTCCCGTACTGACGCTGCGTCCGGTGTTGCACAGCGAACGGTCCTGGACGGCCTCGTACGGTCATGAACGAGACGGAAACTGAGACGGGTGCGGCCTCACTTGAGGCCGCACCCGTCTCAGTTCACCGTGGTCAACGGGGCGGAGGGGCGAGCTCCCTTCCTGCCTCAGGCACTGGCGCGTAGCCGCGGTGGGCATGAGCGTCGCCAGCGGGTTCTCGGATGAAGTTCACAGTCCTCACCACCACAGACGTCGATCTGTACCACCATGGTCTACAAGCTGACCGCACCTCCGTATTCTCTTCCGGGAGTGAGAACATGAGTGAGATATCCGGTATTGAGATCCGGGGTTTTCGAAGCTTTTACGCCGAACCGCAGCGGATTTTTCCGCTGGGCAAGATGACTGTGATTGCCGGACCAAACAATAGCGGCAAGAGTAACATCTTCAGGTTCGCAGAAAAATTCATCTCCCCGCTATCTGGAGGAGGGACATCAATTTCAGACCTATCCCCTCTCGATGTTCCGATTCTTCCCGAGGGGACGGAAGTGCCTCCGTTTGGCTTCGGGGTTGCTCTGGCGAGTGATGACCCGTTGGATCACTTGGAAAGTGTATTTCAATATCGTGCACGTCTTGGCATCGCGACTCAAGAAGCCTTGGAAATCCTCGTTAGGCATCCGGCTCTATACAGCGAGGAGGATAAGGCTTTTTGGTTCCGATTTGAGCGAGGTTTGCCCAATGGGGCGCCCGTCCTTAGTCGCGATTCCCTACAGGCGGCGTTTGTAGATCTGAGAGGGAGGGAACGGGAGCTTGCCGACGCCGCTGGCAAGCTCACGGGCGTTTCCTCAGGCCTGGAAGAGAATATTCAAGGCATCGTGCAACGCCTTCCTCAATCATTGATTTACCCGACGGTGGTCATGATCCCGGCTTTCCGGGAGATCGTGTCCGATGGCAGTCCAGAACCCAATCTGACTCGTTTGGATGGAAGAGGTCTGCCCGGCTTTTTGCACGCACTGCACTCGCCTTCAGCCGAGCGTTATCGCGAGGATTCGAAGAAGTTTCAAAGGATCAATAAGTTCCTTCAGAGTGTGCTTGAGGAAGACGATGCACAGATCGCGATTCCTTACAACAGTACGACGGTCCACGTGAGCGTCGGGGGTCGAGTTCTCCCTATCGAGAGTCTTGGGGCAGGGGTTTCGCAAGTTGTGATGCTCGCCGCAGCCTCGACTTGGCATTCAGGCGCCCTTGTCTGTATTGAAGAGCCCGAAGTTCATCTACATCCCATTCTCCTCCGCAAGCTTGCCCGCTATCTGATGGAAGAGACGGATAATCTGTACCTATTGAGCACGCACTCGACGAGCCTAATGGACAATCCTCAGGTGACGGTCGTTGAAATATCCCACACGTACGAGCATGGTACGAAAATAAGAACGGCGGTAACCGAAGATAACCGTGCCCGCATCTCTCAAAGTTTGGGATATCGTGCATCGGACATCCTGCAATCCAACTTCATAGTTTGGGTTGAGGGGCCTTCGGATCGAATTTACATAAACCATTGGATCCGCGTCACAGACCCGTCGTTGACGGAGGGGATTCACTACAGTGTGATGTTTTATGGGGGGAAGCTGCTTTCTCACCTTAGTGGTGGGGAGTGGCTTGCGCCGGCGGGTGCAGTGCAAGACTTCATCCTGCTGCTCAAGATAAACAGAAATATGGCGATCGTTATCGACTCTGACCTTAAGTCCGCGGAGGGGGTTCTCAGGGAAACGAAAGTTAGGATCGTGAAAGAATTTTCCGAACATGGAGGTTTCGCATGGGTCACTGCTGGGCGAGAGATTGAGAACTATGTGCCCGTGGAAAAATTCAATTCGGCAGCACAAAGGGTGCATGCGTCCGCAAGTCCAGTCAAACCAAGGGATATATTTGGTGACATGTTCACTGGCGTGAAGCGACGAAAGGGTGAGACTCCTGGCGTTACGGCGCCGGATAAGGTAGAGATTGCTCGTGCCGCGATAAATGGATCGGATGCGGTGTGGGATGTGTTGGATCTAGCCGACCGTGTATCAAGCCTCGTTGAATTGATTCGGGCAGCGAACCATCTGAAGTAAGGCAAGGTCCTCCATGTCGAGGTCTTGCGGGCGGCCTGTGACGGCAGGGCAGAGAGACCGGTCCCGCGCCCTTCCTACCTGTGGGCTAATGAGGCGGATGGCGAACTTGTGCATGGCGCCACGCACTGCTCTCCGGAGCAGCCGACATGCGACCCTTGAGGACGACGACAGGTGAGCAGAGAGGGAGTACGAGTGCCGCAACAGGCCAGTCCTCGGGGGACCTTCCTGAAGATCGCGGATGCAGTGAGGGCGCGGATCGAGGCAGACCCGAGCATGACGGTGCTTCCGTCTGCCACCGACCTCATGAGCGACTACAAGATCTCGCGGGGGGTCGCTCTCCGCGCGTTCGAAGTTCTCCACAAAGACGGCATCGCTGAACCGGTGCCGGGTGGCCGTTGGCGTGTCGTGCGGGCAGGCGAGTGGACTGACCGGCGCCCACTGGAAGAGCGCATCGCGGAAATCATCGCGGATGAAGGCATGGAAGTCGGGGCAGCGTTTCCTAGTGCTTCCGTTCTGGCTGACCGGTTCGGAGTCTCACGCCCCACCGTGACCAAGGCTCTCGACAAATTGGAGGCCGCTGGCATGCTCGCGAGTGGAGGGCAGGGCAAGGTGCGGACCGTCCGCGCCGTGCCGAATCGAGAGGAGCGTTCGTAGCTTGTCGGAACTGATGGAGTGGGCGTACCACCTGGCCGAGTCCCTGCTGGCTGAGCCGCTGCCGCGTCGCTGGAAGCACTGCCTCGGGGTGGCTGAGAGGGCGCGCACCATTGCCTTTGTCCTCGGGGACGATGCCGAGTTGCTGGAAGCTGCGGCCGTACTGCACGACATCGGTTACGCGCCCGACCTTGCGAAGACCGGATTCCATCCGCTTGACGGTGCCCGGTACTTGCGGGACGTCGCCAATGCTGACGAACGGGTGGTGCAGCTGGTGGCGCATCACTCCTGCGCGTGGATGGAAGCCGAAGCGCGAGGTCTGCGCGAGGAGCTTGAGGGCGAGTTCCCACGCGAGAGTACGCACCTGAACGACGCGCTCTGCTACTGCGACATGAACACCACACCAGATGGCACACCGACGAATCCCGTGGACCGAGTCAACGAGATTGCCGGGCGGTACGGGCCGGAGAGCCTCATCGGTACGTTCATCCGTCGCGCTGAACCGGAGATTCTGGCGAGCACGGCGCGCGTACTCGAACGGGTCGCTGCCACCAAGCGTCAGCCGATGTAGGGAGTCGGACGGGTCTGGTCCATCGCGTGCTCGATGCGAAGACGCATGGTGGGGTGGACGTCGAGCTCCGCTAGGTCCGCTGGATCAACCCAGCGCACTTGCGTTGTCTCGTTGCTCGTCCGCAGGTCACCGCCCACCGGCCGGGCACGAAAGCAGATGCTGAACTGTTGGCGTACCTCGCCGTCGTCGTACTGCATGACGTGCCCCGGGTCTGTGTAGATCCCGGACATGTCGACGACTTCAGCCTTGATGCCGGTCTCTTCCCAGACCTCGCGGACCACCGTGTCGCTGATGGACTCGCCCACGTCATGGCCGCCACCCGGAAGTGCCCAGCGTCCATTGTCGGATCGCTGAATCATGAGCACCTGCCTTGCGTCGTTCTGTACGAACGCGACGACCGACGGCACGACTGAGTTGGCCGGCGGGGCGTCCGGGTCGTGCAAGTAGTCGATACGTCCCATACTCAAGCTCCCGTGATGTCGTGTTCGGTTACTGGCCTGGCGCCTTCCCAGGTCTGCTGAACGCTATTGGCAAAGGTGTCGAACAGACTGCCTCCGGGGAGTTGACGCAGGTGGAGCACGGGCGCCATGTAGGCGCCAATGCCGTAGACATGCGTGTTGGCCAACATCTCGTCATCGGCGCGGTAGATCGAGTTGTAGAGCACCGTGTCGTGCAGGCGGAAGGTAATCTCAGGGTGACTGGTGAACAGCGGGCGGTAGTTGACCAGCGCATTACGGATCTTGCCGTCCATGATGCGATGTCCTTCGTCGATGCCGCGTCGGATGACGGCCTCGCACTCCGGATCGCCCATGAGCACCCGGATGCGGACGCCGCTCTTGGACTTCTCCTTCAAGGTCGAGAAGAAGAGAGGGTCCTCCGCCAGGTAGATACCGGCATACACAAGGATGTCGATGCACTCGGTGGCGCGTTCGCACATCTCCCGCCAGAGGGTGAACGGCACGACGTGTCGATGGGGGTAGACGGCCTGGATCTCGGCCTTGCTCAGGTCGGCTGCTGAGTCCTGTGTTCGGGAGTCGTCCCACAGCGTTGTCACGTCGATGTTGAGCGCTGCTGCCGTTGCGTACTGGTGGCGTCGGTACGGCACCTTGCCCTGCGTGATCCAGCGCTCCACGGTCTTCGGGTTGACCTTGATCTCGTCCGCGAGGCTCTGGGCGGTCATGCCGCGGGCTAGCAGGGCCGACCGTAACCGCTCGTTGGGCATCTGTACCCCCTCGTGGGACATCTAGGGAGCTCTTGACGGTAGTCAGCTGAGCCGGAGCTGTCCAGGTAGGGGGTAACCAACTCCCCTGAGCTGCAGCGATTCTGATGGTGCGCCAAGAAGTCCCGGTGCAAAACCAAGAGGATCCGGCCGTGTTCTTGACGGCCCCCTATGCAGTACCTGTAAAACAGGTACTGCAACGCCCGGAGGAAAGCCCGCGGGGGCGAGTACCAAGGCAGCGTCCGTTGGTTGAGAACTCAATAGCGTGCCTATCGAGGATCCACCGCCTGTCCTCAGCCCCAAGAAGGCGGCCCGCGCGGAGAAAGGCCCGCGCACTCTTCGATCCCTCCGCAGCGTCTTGACGTGCGCTGCGGCCGGTTGCCTCCCCTGCCCGTCTGGCTGTTTCGGTCGTACGGGCGGGGTGTGGGGAGCCGCGAGCCGGCGTCGGCCGGCCCGGGTCCGTCACCCACGACGACACGTCAGGAGTTCGGATGTTCGGCGAGAAGACGCAGCAGGCGCCCGACCTGACCAGCCCGGAGAACTTCGAGAAGGGCGAGGCGGTCTACGACCGGATCGTGTCCGGCGAGTGCAAGGACGCCCGCGCGGAGCTGCACGCCGCGTACGGCACGAAGCCCCAGCGCGGCTGACCCCACCTACCCACTACGGCGCGCGGCACCCGGGCGGCCACCCGGGTGCCGCTGTTTGGGCCGTTCACCTCTGGAAGGAACCACGACCCATGAATCCCATCGTCACTGTTCAGGACGCTGTTACCGCGTTCGAGCCCTGGATGGAGCCGACCAACGCGGAGCTGGACGCGATCGAGTCGGAGATGCCGCTGATCCTGGCGGACGTCGAACTGATCGACGCGCAGATCATGACCCTGGACCGCACGCCGAGCGAGCTGGACGCCCGCCGGATCCGCCGCGCTCTGGCCCGGGTCCTGGCCGAGCGCACGAGGCTCGTCAACCGCGCCACCGCTCGCATCGCGCCGGGGGGTGCCGCGTGAGCACCGCCACCGAGCAAAGCCTTACGGCTGCGCACGCCGAAGTGAAGGCGGAGATCGCACGGACGGACGGTAAGACCAGTTTTCTGTTGGCGTTCGTCGGCGCGGTTCTCGCCGGTGCCTGGAGTGTCGGTCACGGTATGACGCTCACCCGGCCCGCACTGGTCGTTGGCGTGGCCGGCATGGGGTTGCTGCTGGCGGCGGCCGGTCTACTGCTGCGCTCGGTTCGCCCGAACCTGGGCGGGGGGCGCGGCTTCCCGCTGTGGGCCACCCTGACCCCCGAGCAGGTCACCGAGGCTCTTTCCCAGGACCTGGCCGCCGATATTGCCGGGCTGTCCCGGCTGGCGGTCGGCAAGTTCACCTGCCTGCGCCGCGCGGTTGACCTCACTCTCACCGGTGGCGCCCTGCTGGTCCTGGCCGCCCTGCTGACCTTCGGGGGTGCGGCGTGAGCCCGGACACTCGCGAGTTCCTGGCCGCGGTTCGGGAGGCCATCGACATTCCCACTCCGGCCACCATCGGCGATCGTGAGGCGTTCATGCGCCTGCTGGAAGACCGTGTGCTGGACGCGGTCGTCGCCCTGAACGGCGCCTTGGGCGAGCCGTCGGCCTCCGACTGGGGGCTTGGCTGGCACACCGAGTACCTGCGTAAGCAGCTCGCGACGAAGCCGCCGACCACCTACCGCCACCACGGTGCGGATGGGGGTGCGGCATGAAGGCCCGGATCAAGCTGCCTGCCGGTGCGAAGACCGTGTTGCCTGCTGTCGCGATGACGGCGGTGTCGATGGTCCTGACGCTGGCCGTGGTCGTGATGTGGCTCGGCCCGTCGATTCACGAAGGTGTCGCGCTGGTCGTCGGTCTTGGGATTGACGGGGGCTGGCTGGCCACTCTGGCCTATGAACGCCGTCTCGCCGCGCAGGGGGACCACAGCAACGTGGTGACCGGCGTCGGCTGGTGCTTCGGTCTCATCGCGGCCGGCGTCCTGGTGGCCCACGCGCTGCTCACCGCCGACGGCTCCGCCGCCGCGTGGCTGGCCGTGGCCTGGCTGCCCATCGCGGCGAAGGCACTGTGGCTGGTCCACGGGCTGTGGGAGCGCACCGCGCTCACCCCGGACGCGTTAGACGAGATCCGGGGTATCCAGCAGGAGGCCCGCGACCAGGCGGCCGTGGACCGCGCCCGGCTCCGGGCCACGGCAGGCACGGAGGTCACCCGGCTGACCGCGGTGACCGGTGCCGGGGCCAACGTCGCCCGCGTCCAGGCCAAGACCGCCAAGACCCTCTCCAAGGCATGGTCGAAGCTGGAGACGGCTCAGGCCAGTGAGGACACCGGCAGGGCGTTGGCCAGCGCGGCGTGCCGCACCGTGCCCGGTGTCACGCCCCGCTGGGAGCTCCCGGTCTGGGGCCCCACCGAGCCGGTCACAACACCCTCGATCGACCCACCCGACGTCGACTCCGCGAATACGGAGGAACCAGAGCAGACTCAGACGATTCGGTCGACGGCTGACCTGCCGGAATCGACCCCGGTCACGGTCACGCTGACCCGGCTGCCGGTGCCCGATCCGGTCCCGGCCGACGCGGGCAAGTCGAGTCTCGTGCTCAAGCCGGTCCCGGCCCTCACTGCCCCGATCGGATCGACCCCGTCGGGGTCGATCGAGCAGCGGTCGGTGGCGGCTGACTCGGCCCGCCCGGCGGTCCGGGCGACGTACCGAGTGCCGGAGTCGGCGAAGACCCCGCGTGTGAAACGCACCCCGGAACAACTCCTCGACGAGGCCCGGACCCTGACGGCCAACTGGCCCCAGATCCACATCACCGGGGAGCGGATCCGCAAGGAACTGCACGTCTCCCCGGTCAACGCCCGCATGCTGCGTGATGCACTGCTCGCCGAGCGCACCGCTGGCGCGGAGGTGAAGGCATGAGCGCCCTCACCCTCGCGGCCGCCGCGGGAGCTCCCGTCGTGGCGTGGGGCGTCCACGCGGCATGGATGGTCCGCCGGCTTCACACCGCCCGGCGGGACCCATTGACCGGACTGTGGACGCGTGATGCCTTCACCCGCCGGGCTAGGCGCCTGCTGCGCAACCGCCGCACCGTCGTCGTCCTGGCCGACGTGGACCGTTTCAAGCAGGTCAACGACACCCACGGGCACGCCGCCGGTGACGCCCTGCTCGCGGCCACCGCCGCGCGCCTCACCCACGGGGTCGGCCCCGGCGCCGTAGTCGGGCGGCTGGGCGGCGACGAGTTCGCCGCCGTGTTCGTCGACCGCGACGGCACCGTGCAAGAACGCCTCGACACACTCGCCCGGGTCCTGGCCCGCCCCCTCGACACGGCACCGCAGGTGCGCACCACGGTGTCGCTGGGCTGGGTCTGCCAGGGCGACCACCTGAGCGATGACCTGTCGGGACTGCTGCGGCGGGCCGATGAGGCCATGTACGCGGCGAAGGCTGGCCCCTCGCGTGTGCGCCGGGCCCGGCTGGGCTGGCTGCTGACGGGCATCACCGGCATGCGGCCCGGCCGCCGCCGCAGCGTCGCATGAGCAGCCTGCCGGTCTACCGCTGGCGCATGGCTCCGGACGGATACGCCACCTACCGGCAGCTCCGGGCGCGTGGTCTGCGGCCCGGCGGTCAGGGCGTGGCCGCGCAGCTCGAACGGCCACGCCGGCGCCGTGGGCCGCTGGTCGCCTACCTCTACCGCATCGACGACGCCAAGCCCGTGCGGCCGATGACCCCTGCCAAGTGGGCGGCTCTGGCCAAGGCCAACGCCGCCCGCCGCCACTGCCCCAAGTGCCGCCGCGATGCGGGCTACGTCATCCCCCCGACGCTCGGCACCTGCGCACCCTGCGCCTTCCCTGAACCCTCCGAGTCCCTGAGGAGTGCCTGACCATGGGCAAGCCCGACACCCGCCGCCTGGACAAGACGATCCAGCAGAACGAACGCAAGTTGAAGGCCGTCCGCAATCGCGAGATGTGGCCGCTGGACGGACGCGAACGCCGCGCGATCCTGCGGGCCGCCGCCGGCGGCTCGTACAAGACCCTCCGGGGCCGCAGCACCGACCGCGCCGACCGGCGCCTTGAGTCCGCGTGGCTGTCCGCCGAGACGCGGCTGATCGCGGAGATCACCGCCCTGCAGACCGAGCGGCAACGGGTCGTGCGCGAGGTCGCTACCGCCAAGGCTGCCAAGAAGTCCTCGGGGTGGTGGTGAGCATGGCGGGGAGGGACACGCCGCCTGGCGAGTGCCCGCAGTGCTGGCAGCACGCCCACGACCGGCGCGCACACCGCAGCCTCGGTCCGCGGGAGGACTGCCCGCAGTGCGTGGACCACATGGTCAACGGCCACCCCTACCTCGTGCCCAAGAAGAAGTCGAGCTGGTGGTGAGCGTGGACCGCTGTTGCCCCGCCGCGCCCTGCAGCCCGCCCCGGCCCGCAAGCGCCAGGAACAGCAAGGGCAGCACGTAGCAACGCCCCGGGGGCGGTCGTCCCGGCCAAGGAAACAGGCCGCCCCCGGGCCACCCACCACCCGTTGAGCAGCAGGGAGTTCTCAGCATGACGGAAAGCACGACAGGCCCGCACCTGCGGCCCGTGCCCGACACCGGCCCCGACGACGACGCCCCGGCAGCCCCCGTCCCGGTCGACAACCCCACGTTGCCGGACCCGAAGGTGACCATCGAGAAGCGCAAACCGGTCCTTGCCGGATGGCTCACCAACCGGCGGGACTTCCTCGCCACCGCCCGCCACGCGGGCGCGAACGTCGGCTACGCCGCCCTGTATCACGGGGTGCGGATCCCGGTGTACGCCGGACGCCTCGCCCTCATGTCCCCCCGCGGCGCATGCCGGTTCGTGGCGACGACGAACCGATGGGTGTGGGACCGCGAGGCCGCACCGCTACGGGAGTTCGCGGTCCGCACCGAGGACGTCGAGGAGTACATGCGCCTGGCCCGGCTCCGCGCCGGCCGCATCCGCCTGCGCGGCCTGGTCACCCTCGTTGCGGCCGTGTTCGGTCTGGGCTTTGCCCTGTACCTGTACGTGCTGGCCCCCGCCTACCTGTACGCGTTCGCCGCCGGCGGCGTGCTGCTCCTCGGAATCGGTGGGCAGCAGCCCGACGCCCCGGTGGTCGGGCCGGCGGTGCTGAAGACCGAGGTCCAGAAGCTGACCGGCTCGATCGTCCTGCGCGGCCTGGACTCGATCGGGAACGCGAAGATCACGGCCGCGATCAAGAAGGGCGGGGACATGAACGGGCTGCGGTTCGTCTCGGAGATCGTCCGTGACGGGCCCGGCTACCGCGCCGACCTGGACCTGCCCTACGGCGTCACGCCCGAGGACATCATGGACGCACGCAAGCCGCTCGCCTCCGGCCTGCGCCGCAAGGTCGGCTGTGTGTGGCCCTCGCCCGACCCCGACCAGCACGAAGGACGTCTGGTGCTGTGGGTCGGCGACCGGCCCATGAACGAGACGACGAAACCCGCGTGGCCGCTGCTGAAGGACGGCAGCGTGGACCTGTTCAAGCCCGTCGTCTTCGGCAACGACCAGCGCATGCGCTGGGTCGAGGTGACGCTGATGTTCGTCTCGATCGTCATCGCCTCGGTGCCCCGCATGGGCAAGACCTTCCTCATGCGGCTGCTGCTGCTCATCGCCGCCCTCGACCCCCGGTCCCAGATCTACGCGTTCGACTTCAAAGGCACCGGCGACTTCGGCGCCCTGGAACCGATCTGCCACCGCTACCGCGCCGGCGACGACGAAGACGACATCGAATACGTCGTGCAGTCGCTGAGGGAACTGCGCGAAGAACTGCGCCGCCGCGCGAAGGTCATCAAGTCCCTTCCCCGCACCCGGTGCCCGCAGTCGAAGGTCACGCCCGAACTCGCCAACGACAAGAGCCTCGGACTGCACCCGATCGTGGTGGCATCGGACGAGTGCCAAGTGCCCTTCGAGCACGACAAGTACGGCGCGGAAGTCGAAGAGATCTGCACCGACATCACCAAGCGCGGGCCCGCCCTCGGCATCATCGGCATCTTCGGCACCCAGCGCCCCGACGCGAAGTCCCTGCCCCCGGGCATCAGCGCCAACGCCGTGCTCCGGTTCTGCCTGAAGGTCATGGGCCACACCGCCAACGACATGGTCCTGGGCACCGGCGCCTACAAGGCAGGCATCCGCGCCACGATGTTCTCCCGCTCAGACCGGGGAATCTGCTGGATGGCCGGTGAGGGCGACGACGCCCGCATCGTCGCCTCCGCGTTCGTCGACGCGGTCGACGCCGAACGCGTCGTCCTCCGTGCACGCAAGATGCGCGAGGAGTACGGCAACATCACCGGCCACGCCATCGGCAACGGCCCGGAAACCGCCGGGACCGGATCCGACATCCTCGCCGACGTCCTCGACGTCATCGCCGCCGACGAGAAGGCCGTGTGGTGCGAGCGGATCGCCGCCCGGCTCACCGCCGCCCACCCCGACACCTACGCCGGATGGACCGGCGAGAACGTCACCACCGCCCTCAAGCCCTGGGGCATCAAGACAGGGCAGGTCTGGGGCACCACCGACGACGGCGAGGGCGCCAACCGGCGCGGCATCAAGCGCTCCGACATCACCGCCGCGATTACACGGCGTAACGCCGACCGGGCCGCCGCCTAGGCCCAGCAGCGGTGCTAGACCTAGCAGCCGCCATCGCTAGGTCTAGCACTCCCACTAGCACCCCGCACGGCCGCTGATCAGCCAACTAGCGTCTAGCGGCCCACCTGCGGAAACACCCCGAAACCGCCCTTGGAAGGGATGTGAGCCCCGGTGGCTCTCGCTAGCCTCGCCCTCCTGCTACTCCTCGCCGGTTACGCAGTGTTATGTGCGATCTGGCCTTTCGCCCGGTGCCGGAAGTGCTCCGGCACCGGCATCCGGCAGGCCCGTCGCACCGTCGAACTGTGCCGCCGCTGCCACGGGCGCCGGTATCGGCTCCGCATCGGCCGCCGCCTGCTCAACACCGGACGCGACATCCACCGCGCCGGCACCCGACACCCCCACCGCC
This sequence comes from Streptomyces olivochromogenes, assembly GCF_021538895.1. Lineage (GTDB taxonomy): Bacteria > Actinomycetota > Actinomycetes > Streptomycetales > Streptomycetaceae > Streptomyces > Streptomyces olivochromogenes_A. The sequence goes on from NZ_JADDRL010000007.1 coordinate 120,957, forward strand.
ACGACTCCGGCGGGGAGTTCACCCCATGGCCGTGACCGTCTCACTCGTCTTCCTCTTCGGCCTCGTCCTGTTCTTCCTGCTGCGCTCCCACAGCCTCAGCGCCGGAGCCGCGTTCACCGCCGTGATGTTCGGGTTCTTCCTCGCCTCCACCGGCGCCGCCGGACCCATCAACGACATGGCCACCGCCATCGTCCACGCCATCCCCAACCCGTAACCGGCCTCAGCAATCCCGCTCGGGCACCAAGGGGTGCCCGAGCCTGGCTCACCCACCCCCGGAAGGGGTTCTGCATGCAGCCCAACAATGCTTCCACCACGGCGGCCGCGGGCGCCGGACTGAGCGAGGCTCAGGCCGAGGCTGAGGCTCGCCGGATCATCGCCGACGCCTACCGGCCCACCGCCTATCGCGACGACACCCCGGTGCCCGCCCACGGCGACACCCCGCCCGTGGTCCAGCCCGGACGGCCCCCGATGAGCCAGGGCGCCACGGATGCCAGCGTGCTCATGCTCGCGGGCGGCGCCGCCACCGCCATGGTCGGTGGCACGGCGGCCGCGCTCATGTACGTGTCCCAGTTCGCCGACCCGGTCGTGTGCGGCCTTGCGTTCGGCGCCCCCACCGCCCTCGTGCTCGCGCTCGCCCGGCTCGCCAAGCGCGCGAAGCCCGCCCCGGACGTCCACCACCACTACCAGGGACCCGTCCACCAGGACCGGCGCACCGTCCACAGCCGAACCACCGGGGTGTGGGCCAAGACCAACAACCAGCACTGACGCCAAGGGCGGCCCCCGCCTCACGCCAATGAATCGGGGCCGCCCTTGCCCAACCGTCCTCAACAGACCTGTTGGAGGTCTCCCAGCATGACCCAATCCACCGACATTCGGCGAGATGGCCACCGGCCGTTACTGCTGGATCTGTTCTCGTGCGCCGGCGGCGCGGCGATGGGATACCTGCGCGCCGGTTTCCGCGTGCACGGCTGTGACATCGCCGACCGGTCCAACTACCCGTTCCCGTACCACCGGGGCGACGCCTTGGAGCACCTTGCCCACCTGATGACCACGGGGGAGATCGAGCGGTACGCGTTCGTGCACGCCTCGCCGCCCTGCCAGGCCAAGTGCACCCTGAGCATCGGCACCAACCAGGCCAAGGGCTGGGGCGGAACGCACGTCGACCTGGTCGCCCCCACACGGGAGTTGCTCGACAGGACGGGCCTGCCGTATGTCATCGAGCAGCCCAACGGCCGTGCCGAGATCCGCAAGGACCTCTGGCTGTGCGGCGAGATGTACGGGCTCGGCGTCCTCCGGCACCGCAACTTCGAGTTGGGGGGCTGGACCGCTCCGCAACCCGTCCACCCGCGCCATCGGGGGCGGGTGCGTGGCTACCGCCACGGCGAGTACCACGAGGGGCCCTACGTCGCTCCGTACGGCAACGGCGGCGGCAAGCCGACCGTCCCGGAGCTGCAAGCGGCCATGGGCATCACGTGGACGAACGTGCGCGAGGAGCTGACTGAGGCCATCCCACCCGCCTACACCGAGTACATCGGTCGCGCCTTTCGTGTCTCCCGCGCCGGGCTGGGGGTGGCGGCATGATCGAGCACCAGAACACCGCCCTCGACCTGGCCGCCTCCCAGATTCCGGTCCTGCCGCTGCGGGTGGGCAAGGTGCCGTTCGGCAACTGCCGCAGGTGCGCCGACAACGCATGCGGCGGCAGGCCCAACATGAAAACCCCCGGGCCCTGCACCTGCGTTGGCCCGTGCCACGCCTGGGCCGCCGCCACCACCGACCCGACCGTCATCCGCTCCGGCATCTGGCGCCACGCGTGGGTGCGGGCGACTGCGGTCGCCTACCACCCCGGCGGGGCGGGGCTGACGGTCGTGGACCTCGACGACGCCGACGCGGTCACGTGGGCACGCGAGAACCTGCCCGCCACACGAACCGTGCCCACCAACCGTGGAGAGCACTGGATCTACCTGGGGTCGATGCGGTCCGTCAACGCAGTACGGCCCGGCGTGGACATCAAGTCCCGCATGGCCTACGCCCGTTGGCTCGGATGGGGGACCGGCACCATGGCGGCGCTGCCGGACGTCGTGCGCGCGCTGACCGTGAAGGTACCCGCCACTGTCCGGCCGGCGCCGCAGGCCCTCACCGTGTCCGCACGGGCCGGTGGCGGGGAGTGCCGTCACCGCACGCCCGCCTACCTGGACCGTGGCATCGCGATGGCAGAGCAGCGCATCACCGCGGCCTCCACCGCCGTGCACGCCACGGTCTACCGCACCTTCCTCGCCGTGCTATCGACGCATGGCCGGTGCGGCTGCCTCACCGACGCCCACGTGGCCCGGCTGTTCACCGCCGCCCAGTCCAAGGGCGAATCCGCCCGGCATTGCACCGATGCGTGGATCAACGCCCGCACCGCACTGGGGATGTAGCCATGCCCGAGGACGAGAAGACTCCGGCCCGCCAGATCATCACCGACTACGCACAAGCGCACTTCCGGTACTTCCGCACCATCGACGGCACCGTCTACGCGCAGAAGAACGGCCACCCCGTCGCCCGGCCCATCCGCTCCCAGGGCACGACCGGGAGCCACCGTCAGGAACTCATGGTCGGCCTCTTCAAAGACGGCATCGGCGTGTTCAACGGCACGGCACTCAAGGAGGCGTTGGACTTGATCGAAGCACTCGCCCTGACCGAAGGCGTACAGCCCACCCACATCCGCGTGGCGCCCGGGTTCGACGGAGCGACGTGGCTGGACCTGGGCCGCGACGACGGCCAGTGCGTCCGCATCCACCCCACCGGCTGGGACATCCTCACCCCCAACCCGAAGGAAGTCTGCTGGCGGCGCACCCAGCTCACCGGCGAACTGCCGCTGCCGGCCAAGGACACCGAGGGCAAGGGCATCGACCTCCTGCTCCGCCTGTGCAACTTCGCCAATGCCGAGACCGAGTGCCTGGCCCTCGCCTGGCTCATCGGCTGCCTGGAACCGTCCGTCCCCGTCCCTGCACCGTTCCTCACCGGGCCGCAGGGGGCGGGCAAGTCCACCGGCGGCCGGATGCTGGTGCGCATCATCGAAGGGATGAGTGGCGACCTGCGTCGGGCCCCGAAGGACGAGGAGAACATGATCACGGCCGTCGCCGCGGGATGGGTCACCGCCCTGGACAACCTCTCCCACCTGCCCCCGGACCTGTCCGACCTCATGTGCTGCATCGTCACCGGCGCCGAGAGCATCAAACGCGCGCTCTTCACCGACGGCGACGTCGTCCGCTCCCGCTACCGGCGCCCCATGCTCCTGACCGGAATCGACGTCGGCGTCATCCGCCCCGACCTCGCCGAACGCCTCCTCCCGCTCCGCCTCGTCCGCCCCCGGGTACGGCGCACCGAGGCAGAGCTGTGGACGGAGTACGCGGAAATCCTGCCGGTGGTCCTCGGCTCCCTCCTGGACCTGACAGTGAAGGTGCGGGCCGCCGAGGCGGACACCCCCACCGACCTGCGGATGGCCGACTTCGCCCACCTGTGCGCGCAGCTCGACGCGGCAACCGGCTTCGGCGCACTCAAGGCCTACCGGGCCAGCCTCGACGACCTCAACGACGACGTCATCGAAGGCGACCTCCTGGCACAAACAGTCCTGCAGCACGCCGCCACGCTCGACCCAGGCACGGAAGTCCGCATGACGTCATCGGAGTGGCTGCACTGCCTCACCAGCCTCTACAGCGGCGAGGACTGCCGCCCCCTGCCCAAGGGCTGGCCCACCACCGGCAAGGTGCTCTCCGACCGGCTCAAGCGGCTACAGCCCACCCTCGCCGCACGCGGCGTCCTCATCGACTGGGGCCGCACCAGCGCCGCCCGCTACATCGAAATGACCCGCCCCCCGCTCCCGCCCCCACACCAGCAGGAAGAGGCGTTCTGACCCGCGCCACCCGGCACCGCACCGAACAAGCAAGAGGAGCACCCCGGCCTGGCGTGCTCCTCTTGCTGTTCCGGCGGCAGCGCCGCCGCTGCACAAGGCGCGCCGCGAAGCGGCTCCTTCTTCACGCCCTGAGCCGCACCACCACAGACACCACCCCTTGTCTTTCCTAAGAGAAGAGACGCTGCGTCACCCACGTCACCAGCCACACCAAACCGGTCCCTGACCAGCGGCAACAGCCATGACGCAGACGGCTAAACCTGCGTCATCCCGCGTCACCCGCGTCACGGGTGACAGAGCCCCGCCCCGCCCCGTGACACGCCCCGAGCTGCCCGCGTCACCGCATAACCACAGGTCAGAGCCTCAAATGACGTGCCTGACGCGATGACGCAGAAATCCGCACCTCGGACAGGCGCGCTACCTCCACATGGCCCCCAACACTCCTTCGGTCCCTGGGAGATCTCTGCATGGACAAGCCCTGCGTCGACGAACTCGACAACACCCTTGTGCTCCTCACCGTCGAGGAAGCCGCCCGCCGCCTCCGCATCGGCCGAACCACCTGCTACCAGCTCATCCGCCTGGGGGAGCTGGAATCCATCCCGGTCGGCAGTCTCCGACGCATCCCCGCCGATGCACCCGCCGAATACGTCGCTCGCCGCCGCGCCCAGCAGCGCGCCGCCTGAAATCGCCTTCCCGGAGCGCCGCCCCTACGTGGGGGCGGCGCTCCGGCTCTCTCCGCACCTCAGAAGGAGCCCGCGTGGCAGAGGAAAAGAAGCGCACCCGACAGCCGAACGGCCGCAGCTCGATCTACTTCGGCAAGGACGGTAAGTGGCACGGCCGTGTCACCGTGGGCATCCGCGACGACGGCACGCCGGACCGCCGTCACGTCGAACGCAAAACCCGTGCTGAAGTGACCGCCGCCGTGCGCGAGCTGGAGAAACAGCGCGACGCCAAGACCGTGAAGAAGCCCGGCCGGGCGTGGACAGTCAACACATGGCTGACGCACTGGATCGAGAACGTCGCGCCCCTCGCCGTCAACGACAACACGATGGTCGGGTACGGCGTTGCGGTCCGGAAGCACCTCATCCCCGGCTTGGGCGCCCACCGTCTCGACAGGCTCAAGCCCGAGCACATCGAGGCGTTCTACGCCAAGATGCAGGCCAACGGCAGCAAGCCCGCAACTGCTCACCAGGTGCACCGAACCTTCCGCACCGCCCTCAATGAGGCCGTACGGCGCGGCCATCTCGGCAAGAACACCGTTCAGTTGGCCAAGGCCCCGAAAACGGGGGAGTACGAGGTGGAGCCCTACAGTGTCCAAGAGGTACAGCGATTGCTGAAGGCCGCTGACCAGCATCGCAACTCCGCACGATGGGCCGTCGCGCTGGCCCTCGGACTGCGTCAAGGCGAGGTATTGGGGCTGACGTGGGACGACGTGGACCTTGAGGGCGGATTCCTCGTTGTTCGCCGTAGTCGCCACCGCCCGCAGTACGCCCACGGGTGCACGGAGGCCTGCGGACGCAAGGCCGCCGGGTACTGCCCCCAGAGGCGACGAACCAACCCCGAGTTGTCCACCACCAAGTCGCGCGCCGGCCGTCGCGCGGTGGGTCTCCCCGATCAGCTCGTTGACCTACTCCGTGCGCACCTCAAGGCGCAGGGAGCGGAGCGAACGAGGGCCGGGAAGCGCTGGGAGGACAACGGCTTGGTCTTCCCGGATGAGTATGGCCGTAGCCCGTCCCACCGCCGGGACTGGAACGAGTGGAAGGCTCTCCTGATAGAGGCGAGAGTCCGGGACGGGCGTTTGCACGACGCGCGCCACACGGCCGCCACGGTCCTACTCATCCTCGGTGTCCCCGAACGGGCCGTCATGGGCCTCATGGGGTGGTCGACCACAGCCATGGCCGCCCGCTATCAGCACATGGTGGATGCCGTGCGGACGGACATCGCGCGGCAGGTGGACGGCCTGATCTGGAAACCCGAAACGGACCGGCCGGACGACGGCGATGGGGCGGCCGGCGTGCTCCTACCGGCTGGCTGACCGGGGCCCGACGACATGCCACGGGGTGGCGCCCTTCTGCGGCGTCACCCCGTTCTGCGTTCTCCATGATGGTCGGCCGGTTGCCCTCTGGTCTTCGTCGTGCAGCCAATTCCTGGTCAAGTAGGGCCAGTGACCAGGGGATTGGCGTAAGAGCTGGTGAAGTACGACAATCACGAGCCATGTCCGATACTTTCTGGACCGCGCTCTCTGCATGCGCCACGACGGCCGCGTTCGGCGCGGTCGCGGCACAATCGTTTCTGACCCGCCGCGCTGTGGTCACAGCCCAGCGGGCCCTTGTCACTGCGGACCAAGCTCTTGTCGCCTCCCAGGCCGTGGCGCTGGACGCCGCCCGCGCACGGCTGGATGAGCAAGCTCCGGCAGTCAGCGTCCGAATCCATGACGTGCCGTGGCCCCCGTACGCCTGGACGCCGTCCGGTATGCCTGTGAATCCCTGGCCGAACGGGCACGAGTGGCACTTTCCGGCGAAGCAGGATCAGCGGATCGTCCTCCAGGCGGGCATCACGGTCCAGAATCATGGGCGGTCGCACATCACCCTGAACTTCGAAGGTGACCTGTACTTCGCGGTGGAACGCCGCCCGCGCGCCGCGACGTCCAACATGCTCTTCCCTGAATCGTCTATCCCTCTCTTCTTGCAAAGGGACTTCACCATCAAGGAGTTGTCCGAGAACTACGAGGCTCGCCAAGCAGGAGAACCACTGCCTCACCGTGTTACGGGGACCGTTACTGCGCACGATGACCGCGACAACGGCGTAACGGACACCTGGGAAATCGAGCTGACTGGCTGTCCGGTGAGGCCTGTTGAGGACAGACAAGGGATCTGGGTCGTGGCTGGCAGTGATCTTTCCGGCGACTCTGGATCAAGCACGCTCGAATACGCTCTCCAGCCGCCTCGGAAGCGTGCGTACTGGATTTCCAGGCAGCGAGGGCAGCGACTTCCGGAGCCGACGTTCGTCATCGAGGCTCCGAGTGAGCCGCCAGCCATCGAACCGTAGCTGCCATCGGCGAGCCGGCAGGGTCCGGAAGCGGGACGGTTCGTACCGGCCAACTGAGACGGTAATTGAGACGGACAACCAGAAGGGGCGGCACCCGTATGGGGTGCCGCCCCTTCGTTCTGCCTGGTCAGGCGTCCAGAGGCCGTGGCGGGAATCGAACCCGCGTAACCCGCTTTGCAGGCGAGTCCCTGAGCCACTCGGGCACACGGCCGTGTTGATGGGTCGACCGTAGGGAGGGGTGGGGGAGCGGCTCAAGAGGTGGGGCGGGGCTGCAACAGGACTGCCATGCCGCGTTCACGAAGGGGCGGGGGACTACGACCAAGGTCTCAGCGGGAGGGGGACTCGCGACAGGGGCGAAACGGGCTCGTGGGACTTACTCTGGCGACCATGACCGCCCTTGAGCCGCGCGACGCCAAAGTCGCCGAAGAGCCTGCTGACAGAGCCGACGAGCGTGTGCTCGGGCGGGCGTACCGGGCCCTCAGCGTCGGGATCGTGTCCGTCGTGCTGCTCATCGCGTTCGAGGCGACCGCGGTGGGCACCGCGATGCCGGTCGCGGCCCGGGAACTGGGCGGGGTGTCGCTGTACGCGTTCGCCTTCTCCGGGTACTTCACCACGAGCCTGTTCGGCATGGTGCTGTGCGGTCAGTGGTCGGACCGGCGCGGTCCGCTGGGCGCCCTGACCACGGGGATCGGCGCCTTCGCGGCGGGGCTCGTGGTCGCCGGGACCGCCGGGACGATGTGGGTGTTCATCGTGGGGCGGGCCGTGCAGGGGTTCGGCGGCGGGCTGGTGATCGTCGCGCTGTACGTGATCGTCGGCCGGGCCTATCCGGAGCGGCTGCGGCCGGCGATCCTGGCCGCCTTCGCCGCCGGATGGGTCGTACCGTCCATCGTCGGGCCGCTCGCCGCGGGAGCCGTGACCGAGCACCTCGGCTGGCGGTGGGTCTTCCTCGGCATACCCGTGCTGGTCGTCTTCCCGCTGGCGCTCGCGCTCCCGCAGATACGACGCCGCGCGGCCGGGCCCGTGAAGGTGGCTCAGACGGGCGGCTTCGACCGGCGGCGCATCCGGCTCGCCCTGGGCATCTCGCTCGGGGCCGGGCTCCTGCAGTACGCCGCGCAGGACCTGCGGTGGGCCTCCCTCCTCCCCGGTGTCGCCGGCGCCGCCCTGCTCGTACCGGCCGTGCTCGGGCTGCTGCCCCGCGGTACCTACCGGGCCGCGCGCGGGCTGCCGTCCGTCGTGCTGCTGCGCGGCGTGGCCGCGGGGTCGTTCATCGCCGCCGAGTCCTTCGTACCGCTGATGCTCGTGACCCAGCGCGGGCTGTCGCCGACGCTGGCCGGGTTCTCCCTGGCCGCGGGCGGGGCGACCTGGGCGCTCGGGTCGTGGGTGCAGTCACGGCCGCGGGTGGAGCCGTACCGGGAGCGCCTGATGACCCTGGGGATGGTGCTGGTCGCCTGCGCGATCGCCGCCGCGCCCAGCGTGCTCGTGCACTCCGTGCCCGTCTGGATCGTCGCCGTGACCTGGGCCTTCGGCTGCTTCGGCATGGGCCTCGTCATCGCCTCGGCCGGCGTGCTCCTGCTCCGGCTCTCCGCCCCGGAGGAGGCCGGCGCCAACTCCGCCGCCCTCCAGATCTCCGACGCCCTGTCCAACGTCGTCCTCCTCGCCGCGACCGGCGCCGCCTTCGCGGCCCTGGGCGGCGGCACGGCGGCCTCCACCGCGGCGGACGCCGGCTCCGGCGCCCATCCAGCCGCCTTCGCCGCCGTGTTCCTGCCCATGGCGGTGGTGGCGCTCGTCGGGGCGTGGGTGACCACCCGGGTGCGGGTGCGCTGAGCCGCCCGGGCAACGGGCGCGGCGCACGGCGGGAGGGCCAGACGCTGGCGTCGTAAAAGCGTTCGCCGCCCGTCGGCCCCGGCACCTACCCTCCCCTCATGCACCGGCTGACCCTCCCCCTCGACCCCGCCACCCGGCAGAGCCTCGACGACCTCGCGGACGCCCAGGGGCGTGCGCCGGAGGAGTTGGTCCTGGAGGCCGTGCGCAGGTATCTGATCGAGGAGGGGCTGGTCGTGCGGGCCGCCGCCGAGCGGCTGGCCGGGGCCCACGCCGACCTGCTGAGGAGACTCGGCGAATGACCCGTCACCTCACCGTCGCCGAGGTCACCGCCCTCGCCGAGGTCGCCTTCGGCGGAGGGGCCCCGGAGGCCCGCGAACCCGGGCTGCTGGCCTCGGCCGTGCACCGGCCGCGCGCCCGGATGTTCGGTACCGCGGCCTACGCCGACCTGTACGAGCAGGCCGCCGCGCTGCTGCACGGCATCGCCGCGAACCACCCCCTTGTCGACGGGAACAAGCGCACCGCCTGGCTGGCGGCGGCCACCTTCCTCGCGGTCAACGGGGTCGATCTCGCCGACGTCGACCAGGACACGGCGTACGACCTGGTCATCGACGTGGCCTCCGGCAAGGAGAGCGACGTGGGCGCGATCGCGGGACGGCTGCGTTGTCTGTGACGTGGATCCCACCCGCGGGCGACCCGGCCACGACCACGCGTTGACACCACCGTGCCGCCGGTAGGGTGGCCCGGTTGTCATACGTAGCCGAGCCACCCGCCGCCGCCCCGAACGGCGAGCGACCCGACCCACCCACGGAGACCGTGACTACTGCCCGCCCGTCACCCGCCACCACCCTCAACGGAGTGCCCTCCGGGCCCGCCCCCATGTCTGCTTCCTCCTCGCACTCCCACCACCTGTCACCGGCCTTCCCGGGCCGCGCCCCCTGGGGCACCGCCAGCAAGCTGCGTGCCTGGCAGCAGGGGGCGATGGAGAGGTACATCCAGGAGCAGCCGCGCGACTTCCTGGCGGTCGCGACCCCCGGCGCCGGTAAGACGACCTTCGCCCTCACCCTCGCCTCCTGGCTGCTGCACCACCACGTCGTGCAGCAGGTGACCGTGGTCGCGCCCACCGAGCACCTGAAGAAGCAGTGGGCGGAGGCGGCGGCGCGGATCGGGATCAAGCTCGACCCCGAGTACAGCGCCGGGCCGCTCGGCAAGGACTACGACGGGGTCGCGGTCACCTACGCCGGTGTCGGCGTGCGCCCGATGCTGCACCGCAACCGCGTCGAGCAGCGCAAGACCCTGGTGATCCTGGACGAGATCCACCACGCCGGCGACTCCAAGTCCTGGGGCGAGGCGTGTCTGGAGGCCTTCGAGCCGGCGACACGGCGGCTCGCGCTCACGGGTACGCCCTTCCGGTCCGACACCAACCCCATCCCGTTCGTGGCGTACGAGGAGGGGCAGGACGGGATCCGGCGGTCCGCCGCCGACTACACCTACGGGTACGGCAACGCGCTCGCCGACCACGTCGTCAGGCCCGTCATATTCCTCTCCTACAGCGGCAACATGCGCTGGCGGACCAAGGCCGGCGACGAGATCGCCGCCCGGCTCGGCGAGCCCATGACCAAGGACGCCGTCAGCCAGGCCTGGCGCACCGCCCTCGACCCGCGCGGCGAGTGGATGCCCAGCGTGCTGCGCGCCGCCGACCAGCGGCTGACCGAGGTCAGGAAGGCCATCCCGGACGCGGGCGCGCTCGTCATCGCCTCCGACCAGGAGTCCGCGCGCGCCTACGCCAAGCTGATCCGCGAGATCACGGGGACCCGGGCGACGCTCGTGCTGTCCGACGACGCGGGCGCGTCCGGCCGGATCGACGAGTTCAGCGGAAACAACGACCGCTGGATGGTCGCGGTCCGCATGGTGTCCGAGGGCGTCGACGTGCCCCGGCTCGCCGTCGGGGTGTACGCCACCACCATCTCCACGCCCCTGTTCTTCGCCCAGGCCGTGGGCCGTTTCGTACGGTCCCGGCGGCGCGGCGAGACCGCCTCCGTGTTCCTGCCGACCATCCCCGACCTGCTCACCTTCGCCAACGAGATGGAGGTGGAACGGGACCACGCCCTCGACAAGCCGAAGAAGGAGGGCGAGGAGGACCCGTACGCCGAGTCCGAGAAGGAGATGGACGAGGCGAACAAGGAGCAGGACGAGGACACCGGAGAGCAGGACATGCTCCCGTTCGAGGCCCTGGAGTCCGACGCCGTCTTCGACCGGGTGCTGTACGACGGCGCCGAGTTCGGCATGCAGGCGCACCCGGGCAGCGAGGAGGAGCAGGACTATCTGGGCATTCCGGGCCTACTCGAACCCGAGCAGGTGCAGCTGCTGCTGCAGAAGCGGCAGGCCCGGCAGATCGCGCACAGCCGCAAGAAGCCCGACACCGAGGCCGACCTGCTCGAACTGCCCGCCGAGCGGCGGCCGGTGGTCAGCCACAAGGAGATGATGGAGCTGCGCAAGCAGCTCAACACCATGGTGAGCGCCTACGTCCACCAGAGCGGCAAGCCGCACGGGGTCATCCACACCGAGCTGCGGCGGGTGTGCGGGGGACCGCCGAGCGCCGAGGCGACACCGGGACAGCTCAGGCAGCGGATCGCCAAGGTGCAGGAGTGGGCCACCCGCATGCGGTGACGCTCCGCCGGGTTCGGGCCGTGGAGTGTCAGTTGCGTTCGCGCGATGTACGTATGCGGACGAATGTTGGCAGTTCAACTCTGCCACTGCCCGGATTCTGGACGGAGGCTTCCGCTCAGCGAACCGGCTTCGCTACTGTCCCGCTACGCACACGCCCCGTGGCAGCGCCGCCGCGGAGCGCAGCCGTGAAGCGACTGGGCCCGGAGCCGCCGGGCCGTCCTGCCGATCGGCGGCCTCTGTAGCGCGTCGCTGACGGGACTCGGCGACGCATCCGCCGCGAAGGGGGTTGCCGACCTCACCACCTAAGGAGTGGGCGTCGTGACCGCGGAGACCTCTCAGACGCTCGACCGGGGACTGCGTGTCCTCAAGCTGCTGGCCGACACGGACCACGGCCTGACCGTCACCGAGCTGTCCAACAAACTGGGCGTCAACCGGACCGTGGTGTACCGGTTGCTCGCCACGCTGGAGCAGCATGCGCTCGTCCGCCGTGACCTGGGCGGACGGGCCCGGGTCGGACTGGGTGTGCTGCGGCTGGGGCGCCAGGTGCATCCGCTGGTACGGGAGGCCGCGCTGCCCGCGCTCAGGTCGCTGGCCGAGGACATCGGGGCGACCGCTCATCTCACGCTCGTGGACGGCACGGAGGCACTCGCCGTGGCGGTGGTCGAGCCGACCTGGACGGACTATCACGTGGCGTACCGGGCCGGATTCCGGCATCCGCTGGACCGGGGCGCCGCGGGCAGGGCGATCCTCTCGGCGCGGCACTCCCCGCTCGCGGAGCCCGGATACACCCTCACGCACGGCGAGTTGGAGGCGGGCGCCAGCGGGGCCGCGGCGCCCCTGCTCGGGGTCACGGGGGTCGAGGGCAGCGTCGGCGTCGTGATGCTGGCGGACGCCGTGCCGGAGCGGGTGGGGCCACGGGTCGTGGACGCGGCACGCGAGGTCGCCGAAGCGCTGCGCTAGCCGCCGAATTCTTTGGCCGATGCGTAAATCGGCTCCCCTCAGGTTTGGTCGATTCCCTCACCCCGGCTTCGCCGTCCCTCCGCATCATCAGGGGCCTAACAGCCCCACGGCGGAGGGAACGACACGGTGGAGACAGTCGGAACACGGCCCCGGGCCGGACAGGAGACGAGCACGGCGGCCCGCCTCACCCGGCGACAGGCCGTCGGCGCGCTCGTCGGTGAGGCCGAGGGCAGCCCGCTCAAGCGGACCATGGGGGTCGCCCAACTCACGCTGCTCAGCGTGGGGGCGACCCTCGGCACGGGCATCTTCGTGGTGCTCGGGCAGGCCGTCCCCGAGGCGGGCCCGGCCATCGTCGTCTCGTTCGTGCTGGCCGGGGTGACCGCGCTCTTCTCGGCCCTCTCCTACGCCGAGCTGGCCGGCATGATCCCGGGCTCGGGCTCCTCGTACAGCTACGCCTACGCCACGCTCGGGGAGTTCGTCGCCTGGGTGTGCGGCTGGTGTCTGATCCTGGAGTACGGGGTGTCCGTGGCCGCGGTGGCGGTGGGCTGGGGACAGTACGTCAACGAACTGCTCGACCTCACCCTCGGCGTCACCCTGCCCGAGTCGCTCAGCGCGCCGCCCGGCCTCGGCGGCACGCTCAACATCCCGGCCGCCCTCATCGTCGTGCTCGCGATGGTCGTGCTGCTGCGCGGCTCGAAGGAGAGCGCCGTCGCCAACACGATCATGGTCGCGGTGAAGATCGCCGCCCTGGTGATGTTCTGCGCCGTCGCGTTCACCGCCTTCCACGCCGGGAACTTCCAGCCGCTGTTCCCGCTCGGCGCCGCGGGCATGAGTGCCGGCGCCGCCTCCCTCTTCTTCTCCTACATCGGCTTCGACGCCGCCTCCACCGCGGGCGAGGAGGCCAAGAACCCGCAGCGGGACCTGCCGCGCGCCATCATCCTGTCCCTCGTCCTGGTCACCGCCCTCTACGTCCTCGTCGCCGTCGCCGCGCTCGGCGCCATGCCGTGGACGAGGTTCGAGGGGACCGAGGCCACGCTGAGCCAGGTGCTCGTGCAGGCCGTCGGCGGCGGGAACGTGTGGCCGATCCTGCTCTCCGTCGGTGCCGTCGTCGCCACCACCAGCGTCGTGCTGACCGTGCAGTACGGGCAGATCCGCATCCTGTTCGCGATGGCCCGGGACGGTCTCGTGCCGCCGCTGTTCGCCAAGGTCCACCCGCGCACCGGGGTGCCGCGCGCCAACACGGTCATCGTCTCCGGCTTCATCGCGGTGCTCGCCGCGCTCGTCCCGCTGGGCAGCCTCGCCGACGCCACCAGCATCGGCACCCTCTTCGCCTTCATGCTGGTCAACCTGGCGGTCGTCATCCTGCGCCGGCGCAGCCCCGAGGCCTCCCGCTCCTTCCGGGTCCCCTTCTCCCCGCTCACGCCGCTGCTCGGCGTCGCCTTCTGCGTCTACATGCTGTTCAGCCTCGGCGCCGACACCTGGATCGCGTTCGGGGCGTGGATGGCGGTCGGGCTCGTCGTCTACGGCCTCTACGGCATCCGGCACTCCAAGCTCGCCGCCCCGTCCGACCCGCTCCCGCAGGACCGCGCATGACCTTCCTCGACCTGACCGCCGACGTCGTCGACCTCACCCGCGCCCTCGTCGACCTCCCCTCCGAGAGCGGGCAGGAGGCCGCGATCGCGGACGCCGTGGAGGGCGCCCTGTGTGGGCTTCGTCACCTCACCGTGGAGCGCGTCGGCAACTCCGTGATCGCCCGGACCGACCTGGGCCGCCCCCGGCGCGCGGTGATCGCGGGCCATCTGGACACCGTCCCGGCCGCCGGGAACCTCCCCTCCCGGCTCGCCGACGGCCGCGTCCACGGACTCGGCGCCTGCGACATGAAGGGTGGGGTGGCCGTGGCCCTGCGCCTCGCGGCCACCGTCCCGGACCCGGCCCTCGACCTCACCTACGTCTTCTACGAGTGCGAGGAGGTCGAGGGCGACCGCAACGGGCTCGGCCGGATCGCCGCCGAGCGGCCCGGACTTCTCGAAGAGGCCGATCTCGCCGTCCTCATGGAGCCCTCCGACGCGGGCGTCGAGGCCGGCTGCCAGGGCATCCTCGGCGCGGACGTCGTCGTCCGGGGCGAACGCGCGCACACCGCCCGCGCCTGGAAGGGCGTCAACGCCGCCCACAAGGCGGCCCGGGTTCTGCAACGGCTCGACGACCACACACCGGAGCGGGTCGTCATCGACGGCCTGGAGTACCGGGAGGGGCTCGGCGCGGTCGCCGTGCGCGCCGGGGTCGCCGGGAACGTGGTGCCCGACGAGTGCGTCGTCACCGTCAACGCCCGCTTCGCGCCGAGCCGTTCGGCCGAGGAGGCCGAGGCGTACGTGCGCGGGCTCTTCCCCGAGTACGAGGTCCGGGTCACCGAGGTCGTGCCGGGTGCCCTGCCCCGGCTGGAGCGGGTGGCCGACCTCGTCGCCGTGCTCGGCGCGCGGCCCCGGCCCAAGCTGGGCTGGACCGACGTGGCCCGGTTCGCGGCGCTGGGCGTACCCGCGCTCAACTACGGGCCCGGGGACCCCTCCCTCGCCCACACGGCGGGGGAGTACGTCCCGGTGGCGCACCTGCGCGCGTGCGAGGAGCGCCTCAGGAAGTGGCTCCTCTGAGGCCCGCGAGGACCCTCAACTGGAGCCACAACATCAGACGTTCATCGGGATCGTCCAGATCGATCCCGGTGTGCTGCTGGGCCTGCCGCAGGCGGTAGCGGCAGGTGTTGGGGTGCACGGCGAGCAGCTTGGCCGCGCCCGCCATGTCGCAGCCCGCGTCCAGCCAGCAGACCAGGGTGCGGGCGTAGTCCGTGCCGTGCTCCGCGTCGTACGCCAGCACCCGCCGCCACGCGCCCGCGCTCAACTCCCGCCGCTCCGAGAGCAGTTCCGTCAGGCGCAGCAAGGTGATGCGCGGGCGCACCTCGTCGACCGTCGCCACCGGCAGGTCCCTGTCCAGCACCCGCAGCACCAGGTCCGCGTCCGCCCGCGAGTCCACCACCCCACCGACGTCCGGGACCACTTCGCCCAGCGCGGCCCGCACCGGCACCCGCAGCGCTTGCCCGGCCCGCGCCACGATGTCCTCCGCGAGCGCCCGATGCCGGGCGCCGGGTCCGGGCAGCAGCGCGTACACCACCCCGTCGACCAGCACGCACGCGTGCCGCCCGTAGCGCGCCTCGCACTGCAGGCGTACGACGTCCAGCAGGCGCAGCGCGGTCCGCTCGGCGTCGGGCACGCTCGCCGCGGAGTCCAGGACGAAGGCGGCCACGCGCAGAGAGCCCTCAAGTCCCAGCCGCTGGGCCGCCGTCGACGCGTCGGCCGTGCCGTCCAGCAGTCGGCGCAACAGGTCGCTGTTCTGGTGGCGGGCCAGTTCCTGCGCCGCCCGGGCGCGCAGCAGGAGCAGCGCCGCCGTGGACGCGCCCTGGGCGAGGGTCTCCTCGGCGTCGGGCGCGAGCGTGCCGCCGTCGACCACCCAGACCGAGCCGAGCGTCTCGCCGCCCGCGCGGACGGGCATCGCCAGCCGGGGCAGGTCCGCGTCCCGCAGCGCGGGCAGCCGCACCGGCCGGTCGGCGGCGAACAGCACCCGGTACTGCTCGGTGTTCTCCGAGCTGGCCGGCACCTGGAGGCCGAGGATGCCCTGCCGGCGGTCCTCGTCGACGGCCTGGCCGGCGACGGTCGAGTAGGCGAGGATCCGCTGCCGCGGGTCCTCGATGGCGGTGGCCCCGCCGGCCGCCGCCGCGATGGCGTCGGCCAGCGCGAACAGGTCGCCGAGGCCGCTGCCGGACGCGGCGGGCCGGGCTCCGATCGCGGACGCCAGCAGCAGGTGCACGTGGTGCCAGGCCGCGTCCTCGTCGACCGACAGCAGCGCCATGCCCCGGGCCGCCGCCTCGCCGACCGGCCCGTCCGGACCCCGCACCACCACCCCGGTCATCCCCGCCTCCGCGGCGGCCCGCACCAGCGGCCCGGCCGCCGCCGCGCGCACCCCGACCGCGAGGAGCAGCGCGCCGGGCAGATGAGGGAGCGGCGCGTGGGCGTCGTACAGCAGCACCTCGGCGACCGGCACGGTCAGCCCGGCGGGGGCGGTGTGCAGGCGGACGGAGGGGCCGCCGATGACGTCGAGGAGGTCGCCGAGCGTGCAGGCATCCATGGTTCTCACCTTCGCGAGGGGCCGAGGCTTCGCGATTGGCCGATCTGAAAACGAACGTACGCGCGTGTTGGCCGCTCGCACAACACGAGGCCGACCTCCGCCTCCGACACTCGGACCATGACAGGAGTCACCATCCGTACCGTCCACGACGTCGCCGGCATCGCCGCCGTGACCCGCTACTTCTGCGAGGTCTGGCAGACGCCCCACGACGCGCCCCCGTATCCGGCCGAGGTCCTGCACAGCCTCGTCCACGCGGGCGGCGCCGTGCACGCCGCCCACGACGGGGACCGGCTGGCCGGGGCGTCCGTGGCGGTGTTCGGCCCGGGCCAGGAGATCTACTCGCTGGTCGCCGCCGCCGACCGGGGCCTCGGGTACGCGGTGAAGCAGGCCCAGCGGGAATGGGCCCTGGACCACGGCGCCCTCACCATGCGCTGGACCTTCGACCCGCTGGTCGGCCGCAACGCCCGCTTCAACCTGGTCAAGCTGGGCGCCGTCGGCACCGAGTACCTCACCGACTTCTACGGCCCCATGACGGACGGCGTGAACGACGGCGACGAGAGCGACCGGCTGACGGCGACCTGGGACCTGACGGCGCGGCCACGGTCGTACGACACCGGGGACCGCGAGGCCGCGCCCGTCATGGCCTTCGCCCCCGACGGCGGCCCCCTCGTCCGCCGTGACCGCGCCGACCGGTACATGTACTGCCGGGTCCCGGGCGACATCGTGCGGCTGCGGGCCGCGGACCCGCTGGCGGCGCTGCGCTGGCGGCACGCCGTCCGCGAGGTGTTCACGGAGGCCTTCGTGGAGGGGTTCGTGGCGGCGGGCATGTCCCGCGACGGCTGGTACACGCTCGGCCGGAAGGAGGACGTGGCGTGAAGCTCGAACGCGTCGAGATCGTCCACGTCGCGATCCCCCTGGTCACCCCCTTCCGTACCTCCTTCGGCACGATGACCACGAAGGACACCTTCCTGCTCCGCGTCGTCACGGACGCGGCCGAGGGCTGGTCGGAGTTCGCCGCCGACCCCGAGCCGCTGTACTGCTCGGAGTTCGTCGCCGGCGCCGAGATCGTGCTCCGTGACTTCCTGCTGCCGCGCGTCGCCGCCCTTCCTGACCTCACCACGGCCGCGCTCGCCCCCGCGACGGCGAAGATCAAGGGACACGAGCTGGCGAAGGCCGCGCTGGAGACGGCGGTCCTGGACGCGGAGCTGCGCGCGCACGGCATGCCCCTCGCGACCTACCTGGGCGCCGTACGGGACCGGGTGCCCGCCGGTGTCTCGGTCGGGATCAAGAACTCCGTGCCCGAGCTGCTGGACGACGTCGAGCGCTTCCTCGCCGAGGGCTATGTCCGGATCAAGCTGAAGATCGAGCCCGGCTGGGACGTCGAGCCGGTACGGGCGGTCCGCGAGCGCTTCGGCGCCGAGCTGCCCCTCCAGGTGGACGCCAACACGGCCTACACCCTCGCCGACGCCGAGCACCTGCGGCGCCTGGACGACTTCGGGCTGCTGCTGATCGAGGAGCCGCTGGAGGAGAACAACCCGCACGCGCACGCGCGGCTCCAGCAGCGCATCGCCACTCCGGTCTGTCTGGACGAGTCCCTGCACAACGCGCGCGACACGGCCTCCGCCATCGCGATGGACGCCTGCCGGGTGGTGAACGTCAAGCCCGCCCGGGTCGGCGGCTACCTGGAGGCCCGCCGCGTCCACGACGTGGCCCGCGCGCACGGGCTGCCGGTGTGGTGCGGCGGCATGCTGGAGACGGGCATCGGCCGCGCCGCGAACCTGGCCCTGGCCGCCCTCCCCGGCTTCACCCTCCCGGGCGACACCTCGGCGTCTTCCCGCTACTTCGCCGAGGACCTCACCGAACCCTTCGTCCTCCAGGACGGCCACCTGCCGGTCCCGGCCGGCCCCGGCATCGGCGTCGAGCCGCTCCCGGACACCCTGCGCCGCTTCACCCGGCACCGACGGGACCTGTACGACGGGTGACCGGCCGGGCACCTACCCGCGCCGACCGGCACCTGGCCGGAAGTCGGCGTCACGTTAGATTGATCCTGTGCTCTCTCGTCTCACGCGCCCGAAGGCCGTCGCCGTCTGCGCCCTGCCCGTCGCGGCCCTGATCGCCACGGCGGCCTTCGCGCCGCTGCCCTTCGCGGTGGCGCAGCCCGGCATGACGGCGAACGTGCTCGGCGAGAACAAGGGCACCGAGGTGATCACGATCTCCGGCGCGCCGACCCGGTCGACCGACGGGCAGCTGCGCATGACGACGATCGAGGCGACCGGCCCGGACACGGACGTCACGCTCGCCGACGTGATCGGCAACTGGTTCCGTACGGACCGGGCCGTGATGCCGCACGAGGCGGTCTACCCGAGCGGCAACAGCGTCAAGGAGATCGAGCAGCACAACGCCGAGCAGATGAAGCAGTCCCAGGACGCGGCGACCCAGGCGGCGCTGAAGTACCTCGACCTGAGCGACCAGAAGGTCGACGTCACGCTGAAGCTGGCCGACGTCGGCGGGCCCAGCGCGGGACTGCTGTTCTCGCTCGGCATCGTGGACAAGCTGCACGGTGACGGCAGCGGCGGCGACCTCACGGGCGGCCGCACCATCGCCGGCACCGGGACGATCGACGCCGCGGGCAGGGTCGGCGCGGTCGGGGGCGTGTCCCTGAAGACGCAGGCCGCGCGCCGGGACGGGGCGACGGTCTTCCTGGTGCCGAAGGCCGAGTGCGGCGAGGCCTCCTCCGAGCTGCCGAAGGGCCTCCGGCTGATCCCGGTGACCACTCTTAACGGCGCGGTCGACTCCCTCGTGGCCCTGGAGAAGGGCAAGGGCTCGGTACCGAGCTGCTAGGCCCTACGGCTCTACCTACTTCACGAACCCCTGCTGCTTCATCCACTCCAGTGCCACCTGGTGCGGGTCCTGCCCGTCGACGTCCACCTTCGCGTTGAGCCTGCGGGCGACGGTGTTGTCGAGCCTGGCCGTGACGGGGTTCAGGACGTCGGCGATGGCGGGCCACCTCTTGAGCGTCTCGGAGTTGATCTCGGGAGCCGCGTTGTAGTTGGGGAAGAACTGCTTGTCGTCCGCCATCACCGTCAGGTTCATGGCGTCGATGCGCCCGTCGGTCGTGTAGACCTCCCCGAAGCGGCAACTCCCCTTCGCCGTCTGGGTGTAGATGATCCCGGTGTCCATCTGCGTGACCCGGGACGCGGGCACGCTCATCCCGTACGCCTTCTCCATCCCGCGCAGCCCGTCGGTCCGGTTGGCGAACTCGCCCTCCACGCACAGCGTCACGGACCGCGGATCGGACTTGGCGAGCGCGGCGACGTCCGAGAGGGTCCGTATGCCGTACTTCTTGATCAGCGACTGGTTCGTCGCGAGGGCGTAGGTGTTGTTCAGCCGGGCCGGCGGCAGCCAGCTCACCCCGTTGCGCACGTCGGCGTTGCGCACCGCCTCCCACTGGTCGTACGGATCGGGGATCGGCTCGCTGTTGCCCTGGTACGAGATCCAGGCGGTGCCCGTGTAGTCGTACATGGCGTCCGCGTCCCCCCTGCGGACCGCCTCCCGCGCCCCGATCGAGCCCTGGATGCCGGTCCGGTCGATGACGTGTGCGCCTGCCGCCTGGAAGGCGATGCCCATGATCGAGCCGAGCACGAGGCTCTCCGTGTCGGCCTTCGAGGTGACCGTGAGACGGGCGCCCTTCAGCGGCTCGCCCCGCCCGATCGAGCCGGGCTGCACGGAGTCGGCCATGGGGGAGCCGCTGGAGAGCCCGCAGCCGCCGACGAGCACGCCGGCCAGCAGCAGACCCGCGGCGCGTCTCACGTCTGCACCTTCAACCCGTGCGGTCGCAGCAGCAGTTCGGCGAGCGAGGCCAGCCAGTCGACCAGCAGGGCCAGGGTCACGGTGAGGACGGAGCCCAGCACCAGCACCGGCATCCGCTGGGCGGTGATGCCCGCGGTGATCAGCACACCGAGGCCGCCGCCCCCGCCGAAGGCCGCCAGGGTCGCGGTGCCGACGTTCAGGACCAGCGCCGTACGCACCCCCGCCAGGATCAGCGGGACGGCGAGGGGGAGTTCGACCTGCCGGAGCACGCCCAGCGGTGACATACCGATGCCGCGGGCCGCCTCAAGGAGGGTCGGGTCGTTCCCCTTCAGCCCGGCGATCGTGTTCGACAGGACCGGCAGCACGGCGTAGGCGGTGATGCCGATCAGGGACGGCGTCATGCCGGTGCCGAGCCAGATCACCAGCAGGGCCAGCAGACCGATCGCCGGGGTCGCCTGGCCCATGTTGGCCAGCGCCCGGACGAGCGGGGCGGCCCGGCAAAACCTTCGGCGGGTCAGCAGGATGCCCAGCGGGATCGCGATGACCAGCACGAAGAAGGTCGAGATCACGGTGAGTTCGATGTGCTGCCACAGCGCCTTGGACACCTGCCCGCCGGCCAGCGCGTTCCGGGAGATCGCGTCCAGGTCGGCCCGCTCGAACCACAGCCAGGTCGCCAGCATGAGGGCCACCAGGGCGGCCGGCAGGAAGGTCAGCTTCTGCCAGGTGAGGTGCGGGCGCGCCGGGCCGGGCGCGGGCGGGTCGCCGGTCGCCGGCCCCGCCTCCGGGAGCTGGGCCAACTCGGCGATCTCCTCCAGGTCGGGAGCGGTCACCCCGTGCTCACCCCGCCGTCGCCCTCCTGCGCCGCGCGGGTCTGCGGAGCCCGTTCCTGGGCCGGGGTGTGCCGGTGCTCCAGCGCCTCCAGCCGGTCGGCCTCCAGCAGTCGGTGCACCGCGTTCGTCAGCGTCGTCATGTCGACCACGCCCGCGTACTCCCCGCCCGGCCCGGTCACCGCCGCCCGCCCCGAGCTGTCCGTGAGCACGGCCTCCAGCGCGTCCCGCAGCGTCGCGTCCCCGGGCACGGTGTCCCGCACCAGCGCGCCCGCGCGGGCCGGCGAGCCCCCGGCCCGCAGCAGGTCGCCCCGCCGCAGCCACTTGTAGGGGCGGCGGTGCCGGTCGAGCACCAGGATCTCGCGCGGGCCACTGGTCCGCAGCTTGTCGAAGATCTCCTGCAGCGGGGTGTCCACGGTCACCGTCGGACAGTCGGTGAGCTTCACGTCCCGTACGCGGGTGAGGTTGAGCCGCTTCAGCGCGGCCCCGGCGCCGACGAACCCGGACACGAAGTCGTCGGCGGGCTGGGTGAGGATCGCCTCCGGGGTGTCGAACTGGGCGATGTGCGAGCGCTCGCGCAGCACGGCGATACGGTCGCCCAGCTTGATCGCCTCGTCGAAGTCGTGCGTGACGAACACGATCGTCTTGTGCAGCTCGCCCTGGAGCCGCAGCAGTTCGTCCTGCAGACGGTCACGGGTGACCGGGTCGACCGCGCCGAACGGCTCGTCCATCAGCAGCACCGGCGGATCGGCCGCCAGCGCCCGGGCCACGCCCACCCGCTGCTGCTGTCCGCCGGAGAGCTGGCGCGGATAGCGGTCGTGGAACTCGCCGGGGTCGAGCCCCACGAGGTGGAGCATCTCCTCCACCCGGCGCGCGATCCGCCCCTTCGGCCAGCCGGCCGTCCGCGGTACGAGCGCGATGTTCTGCGCGACCGTCATGTGCGGGAACAGCCCGGACGACTGGATCGCGTAGCCGATCCTGCGGCGCAGCCGCACCGGGTCGATGCCGGTGACGTCCTCGCCGCCGATCCGGATGCGGCCGCCGGTCGGCTCGATCAGCCGGTTGATCATCTTGAGCGTCGTGGACTTCCCGCACCCCGAGGGCCCGACGAGCACGACCGTCTCGCCCGCCCGGATCGCCATGCTGACGCCGTCGACGGAGGGGCCCGGGCTGCCCGGGTAGCGCTTGGTCAGGTTGTCCAGCTCGATCGTGGCGCCGTGCGAGCCGCTGCCGCTGCCGCTGCCCTTGCCCGCGCCGATGCCCGCGCCGCCGGCGCCGCGGGGCTCAGGCACGGATTCCCCCGGAGATCGTCAGCCGCCCGATCAGCACGTACACGGCGTCGAACAGCAGCGCCAGGACGATGATCCCGAGCGTGCCCGAGAGCACCTGGTTGAGCGCGTTCGCGCTGCCCAGCGAGGCGATCCCGCGGAAGATCTCGTTGCCCAGACCGGGCCCGGACGCGTACGCGGCGACCGCGGCGATGCCCATCAGCATCTGCGTGGAGACCCGGATGCCGGTCAGGATGGGCGGCCAGGCCAGCGGCAGTTCGACGCGCGCCAGCCGCATCGGCCGGGACATCCCGATGCCGCGCGCCGCGTCCACCAGCGCCGGATCGACGCCGCGCAGCCCGACGATCGCGTTCCGTACGACCGGCAGCAGCCCGTACAGCGTCAGCGCGATCACCGTCGGCGGCACGCCGAGCCCCACGAGCGGAATGAGCAGGCCGATCAGGGCGAGCGAGGGAATGGTCAGGAAGGTCGAGGTGGTCGTGGTCGCGAGGGTGCCCGCCCACTCGTGGCCGTAGGTGAGGACACCGATCAGCACGCCCAGCACGGTCGCCACGACCATGCACTGGAAGACGACGCTCGCGTGCTGGAAGGCGTCCGTGAGCAACTGCCGGTGCCGATCGACCAGGTACTCCCAGAAGCTCACGCGCCCTCACCCCAGGTCGGCCGGGTCGGTCAGGTCCTCTCCCGGTCCTCCGCCGCCTGTTCCACCAGCGGGATGATCCGCAGCGGAACGGGGTTCTCCATGACGATCGCCGTGGAGGCCCGGACGATGCCATCAAAACCGACAACCCGGTCGATCACACGCTGGAGATCGGCGTTCGAGCGGGCCACCAGACGGCACAGCATGTCCCCGGTGCCGGTGGTGGTGTGCAGCTCCAGGACCTCCGGTACGGTCGCCAAATGCGCCCGGACGTCGGGACCTTGCCCCTGCCGGATCTGCAGCGTGGCGAAGGCCGTGACCGGGTAGCCGAGGGCCGCCGGGTCCACCTGCGGCCCGAAGCCGCGGATGACTCCGTTCGACTGAAGCCGGTCGAGCCGCGCCTGCACGGTCCCCCGGGCCACCCCCAGCCGCCGCGACATCTCCAGGACCCCGATGCGCGGCTCCTGGGCCAGCAGCACGATGATGCGTCCGTCCAGATGATCGATCGCCACGACGCCTCCCGGATGGTCATCCTGTACAGATAGGCCGCCGCCTCGGCCGTGCCGCTGAACACATTGTCCAGCGAAGACGCAAACTATTGCCCACCTTGCAGAGCGGGGCCACCCTTCGGCTATGACGCAGCAGACCACAGACCTCTCTCCCGCCACGACCGCCCGGCAGGCCGACCCCTTCCCGGTCAAGGGAATGGACGCGGTCGTCTTCGCCGTGGGCAACGCCAAGCAGGCGGCGCACTACTACTCCACCGCCTTCGGCATGAAGCTGGTCGCCTACTGTGGACCGGAGAACGGCACCCGCGAGACCGCGAGCTACGTCCTGGAGAACGGCTCCGCCCGCTTCGTGTTCACCTCGGTGATCAAGGCCACCACCGCCTGGGGCGAGTTCCTCGCCCGGCACGTGGCCGAGCACGGCGACGGCGTCATCGACCTGGCGATCGAGGTGCCGGACGCGCGCGCCGCGTACGCCTACGCGATCGAGCACGGCGCCCGCTCGGTGACCGAGCCGTACGAGGTGAAGGACGAGCACGGCACCGTCGTCCTCGCCGCCATCGCCACCTACGGCGAGACCCGCCACACCCTCGTCGACCGCTCCGGCTACGACGGCCCCTACCTCCCCGGTTTCGTCGCCGCGAAGCCGATGGTCGAGCCGCCGGCCCAGCGCACCTTCCAGGCCATCGACCACTGCGTGGGCAACGTCGAGCTCGGCCGGATGAACGAGTGGGTCGGCTTCTACAACAAGGTCATGGGCTTCACGAACATGAAGGAGTTCGTGGGCGACGACATCGCGACCGAGTACAGCGCGCTGATGTCGAAGGTCGTCGCCGACGGCACGCTCAAGGTCAAGTTCCCGATCAACGAGCCCGCCATCGCCAAGAAGAAGTCCCAGATCGACGAGTACCTGGAGTTCTACGGCGGCGCCGGCGTCCAGCACATCGCGCTGAACACGAACGACATCGTCCGCACGGTCCGCACCATGCGTGCGGCCGGCGTCCAGTTCCTCGACACCCCGGACTCCTACTACGACACCCTCGGCGAGTGGGTCGGCGACACCCGGGTGCCGATCGAGACGCTGCGCGAGCTGAAGATCCTCGCCGACCGCGACGAGGACGGCTACCTGCTCCAGATCTTCACCAAGCCGGTCCAGGACCGTCCGACCGTCTTCTTCGAGATCATCGAGCGGCACGGCTCCATGGGCTTCGGCAAGGGCAACTTCAAGGCCCTGTTCGAGGCGATCGAGCGCGAGCAGGAGCGACGCGGCAACCTGTGAGCTCGTAGCAGTCCTGCGGGTGCCACGGAGGGGCACCCGCAGGACGGGGGAACACCCCGCGCCCACCGATCACGATCGCCGGTCGACGGTCACATGACGTCCGGCGGCATCCCGTCCTCACCCGGCTCTCCGAGCTCCCGCAACAGCTCCCGGGCCGAGGCCGCCCGCGACGGCGAGAAGTACGGATTGATCCGCAGCGCCTGCTGAAGATGCCGCCGCGCGGACCCGTCCAGATCCAGCTCCCGCTCGATCACCCCGCGGTGATACGCGTACAGCGCGCTGAGCACCCCGCCCCCGTGCGCCTTGTCCGTCGCGATCACCGCGAACTTCAGCGCCTGAGTGTCGTCCCCCGCCCGGTGCAGCGCCCACCCCAGCGCGTCGGCCACCTCGATACCGGGCTGCCACTCGTACTCGTCCCGCAGCCGCTCCACCGCGTCCGCCGGATCCTCGTGGTCCGCCTCCAACTGGCCGAGCAGCAGCTCGTCGTCGACACCGGCCGCCGTGTCCCGCGCGGCCCGCACCCGCACCAGTTCGTACTGGGCGCGCGCCTCCTGCCCCATGCCCAGCGACTCGTACAACTCGCCCAGCTCCAGCGTGTACTGCGGGCTCGGCCGCTTGGCCAGAGCCGCCTGGTAGGCCTTCAGCGCGTCCCCGCTCCGGCCCAGCGCCGCCAGCGCCCGCCCCTGCCCGGCCAGCGCGGCCGACTGCTCCGGGTCGAGCCGTACGGCGGCCTCGAAGTGCCGCAGCGCGTCCTCCCGGTCCCCGCGCTCCCAGGCCAGCTGCCCGGACCGCTCCAGATAGCCCGCCTGCTCGGCGGGCGTGCGCGCGATCGCCGCCGCGTCCGACAGCTGGGCCGACGCGTCCTCGCGCCAGCCGCGGTCCCGGTAGACGGCGGCGGCCTGCGCCATCACGGCCGGCCGCCCGGCGCCTCCCGGCTTCAGTGCCATCAGCTTGTCCAGCGTCTTGCGGGTCGCCTCGTAGTCGCCGAGCCCGTTGTACGCCTCGATCAGCGGCGGATACGACGTCCACCGCTTCGGCGCCGCCCTCAGCGCCTGCTCGCCCCAGTCCTTGGCCGCCGCGAAGTCCCGCCGGGCGTTCTCCAGCGCCGCCAGCCCGTCCAGGGCCTCGGCGTTCTTCTCGCCCTTCACCCGCAGCGAGCTGCGCAGCGCCCGCTCGGCCTTCGGGTAGTTCGTGACGTCGGCGGTCAGCCGTCCCTGCTCCACATAGGCCGTCCCCAGCACGGCCCAGGCCATCGCGTCCGCCGGATGCGTCCGCAGACGGGCCTCGCGGTCCCCGATCGTGGCCGCGAGGGCGGACAGCGCGGCCGGCACCCCGGCGGTCACCGCCGTCAGCGCCCGCGGCGGTCCGGGCGCGGGCGCCGGCGCGGGCGGCCTGTGCGCGGGCGGCTTCCCGGGGAGCAGCATCAGCACCCCGCCGACCAGGGCACCGGCGCCGGCGACGGCGGCCGAGGCGAGCACCACGCGCCGCAGCAGACGGGAGCGCCGCGGCCGCGCCCGCTCCGTCACCAGGGAGGTACCCGGCTGGGACTGTTGGTTCTCCATGGCGCTCACTGTGCGCCAAGGCGGCGAGCTCATCCCGTCAGCCGAAGGCGGGGGCCGACGGGGTTCACACCGATGGCCCCGGGTGCGACGCTGTGATCATGAGCCGTATCGAAGCGCGTCGCGATGAAGACACTGCGGTGACCGGCGACCTCGTCGCCCGGCTGCGGGCCGGCCTGCCCGCCGAGGCGGTCGTCACCGACCCCGACGTCACGGTCTCGTACGCCAACGACATGGCGAGCTTCTGCCCGGCCGGCGCCCCGGCCGTGGTCGTCCTGCCGCGCACGGTCGAAGAGGTCCAGCACGTCATGCGCACGGCGAACGAGCTACGCGTCCCGGTCGTCCCGCAAGGAGCCCGCACCGGTCTGTCCGGCGGGGCCAACACGGCCGAGGGCTGCATCGCGCTGTCCCTCACCAAGATGGACCGCATCCTGGAGATCAGCCCGGTCGACCGGATCGCGGTGGTCGAGCCCGGCGTCGTCAACGCCACCCTCTCGCGCGCCGTCGAGGAGCACGGCCTGTGCTACCCGCCGGACCCCTCCAGCTGGGAGATGTGCACGATCGGCGGCAACATCGGGACGGCCTCGGGCGGGCTGTGCTGCGTGAAGTACGGGGTGACGGCCGAGTACGTGCTCGGTCTGGACGTCGTCCTGGCCGACGGCCGGCTGATGTCCACCGGGCGCCGTACGGCGAAGGGCGTCGCGGGCTACGACCTGACCCGCCTGTTCGTCGGTTCCGAGGGCTCGCTCGGCATCGTCGTGCGGGCCGTCCTGGCGCTGAAGCCGAAGCCGCCGCAACAGCTGGTGCTCGCCGCCGAGTTCCCCTCCGCGGCCGCCGCCTGCGACGCCGTGTGCCGGATCATGGCCGGCGGCCATGTGCCGTCGCTCCTGGAACTCATGGACCGTACGACGGTCAAGGCGGTCAACGACTTCGCCCACATGGGCCTGCCGGAGTCCACCGAGGCGCTGCTGCTGGCCGCCTTCGACACGCCCGACCCGGCCCCGGACCTCGCCGCCGTGGGCGCGCTGTGCGAGGCCGCCGGCGCCACCCAGGTGGTACCGGCCGACGATGCCGCCGAGTCCGAGCTGCTGCTGCAGGCGCGGCGGCTGTCGCTGACCGCCCTGGAGGCGGTCAAGGGCACGACGATGATCGACGACGTGTGCGTGCCCCGGTCCCGGCTCGGCGAGATGCTCGAAGGCGTCGAGCGGATCGCCGAGAAGTACCGGCTCACCATCGGCGTCTGCGCGCACGCGGGCGACGGCAACACGCACCCCACCGTCTGCTTCGACGCCCAGGACGCCGAGGAGTCGCGGCGGGCCCGCGAGTCCTTCGACGAGATCATGGCCCTCGGCCTGGAACTCGGCGGCACCATCACCGGCGAACACGGCGTCGGCGTCCTGAAGAAGGAGTGGCTGGCGCGGGAGATCGGCCCGGTGGGGGTGGAGATGCAGCGGGCGGTGAAACAGGTCTTCGACCCGCTGGGCATCCTGAACCCGGGCAAGCTGTTCTGACTCCGGCTCTGACGCCGGCTCTGAATCCGGCTCTGTTGCCCGTCGCCTCACTGGGCGAGCAGCTGGTCGAGCACGTGATCCATTCCCAGCTGCTCGCCCTCCGTCCCCGGGGGCACCGCCCGCAGCGTCCGCTCCAGCCAGGCGGACACCTGGGCGGTGGGCGCCTCCAGGAGGGCGTCGCCGTCGGGTGAGCTGAGCGCCATCAGGACGACGCTGCGGCCGTCCACCTTCGTCGGCCACACCCGTACGTCCCCCTGCCCGCACGGCCGGAACACCCCCTCCACGAGGAGCTCGCGGGCGAACGTCCAGTGCACGGGGTGCTCGGAGTTGATGTGGAAGGTGACGTGGACGGCGTACGGGTCGTCGGTGCGGTAGCTCAGCCGGGCCGGGACCGGGACGCTGCGCTCCGGCGACAGGACGAGCCGCAGTTCGAGCTCGCGCTCCACCACTTTGTAGTCCATGGCGTGGGTTTCCTCTCTCGGTCGGGTGTACGGGTCCCGTGGGCGGGCCCGTACGAGTGAGAGGGGGTGGGAGCGCGGGCATTACGCGGAATCGGAGAACTTTTTTCCGAGCCGGTTTCCGAACCTGTCGGACCTGTGAAGCAGGTGTACGGCGTTGCCCGGAAAGGAGTGGGTACGGCGGGACTGGCGCTGGGGGAGGTGCGGGTCTGATAGATGTGGAGGCCCCCAGACGACCCCCGAGCAGATACGGGACGACGGACATGAGCGCCCCAACCCCGGCCCCCGGCGAAGACAGACCCCGCGAAGGGTATTACCCGGACCCGTCCATTCCTGGATATGTCCGGTACTGGAACGGCGCGGCCTGGGTGCCGGGCACGAGCCGGCCGGCGCCGACGGACGGCGAACCGCTCGCCCCGCCGCCCGGCAGGCGGCCGGCGGCTCCCGTCGTGGAGGAGACGGGCCCGCACTTCTTCGACGAGGACCCGCAGCCCGCGTCCCCGGGACAGCAACCGGCCTCGGCCTGGGCGGCCGACCGGTCCCAGCAGGCCGGGTTCGGCGGCGAGCAGGATCGCCGGGTCTCCTGGGGCGCCGACCCGAGGATCCCCGCGGACCTGCCGTCCCACCCGGACGGCCACGCCCATCGCACGGACGGCACGGCGACGATCCCGCCGGCCGATCCGACCGACGTCCCCTCCGACGGCACGTTCGTGTTCCGCCGCCCCGTCCCGGGCGCCGGCTCCGGTGCCGCGGGCGTCCCCGGCCAGGGGGCGGCGGGAGCGGCCGGCGGGCCGGTGCAGGGGCCCGTCGGGGTGGGTGCGCCGGGAACCGCGGCCGGTACCGGGGGTGTTGGCGGAGCGGGCTCGGGCGGCGGCGGTGCCGCGGGCAACGCCGGTCGGCCCGGCTTCGGAGCGGGGAAGGCGGCGGCCGCCCGCGCCGCGGCGGCCCAGGCGCAGCCCGAGGCCCAGGCGGCGCCGGGGCAGGCACAGCCCGGGATGCCGGGGCAGGTGGCGGGGGGAGTCCCGCAGGCCGGGCAGCCCTCCGGTGCCGCGTCGCCCATGTCGCCCGCCGCGCCGTCCGTGCCCCAGCAGTCGGCGACGGCGCCTCCCCTGCAGTCAGGGGCCGGTGCCCCGATGCAGGCCGGTGCCGGGGCTCCCGCGCAGGCCGGTTCGGCCACGCCCGTGACCTCCGGTTCCGGTGGCGGGCAGTCGTCCTGGGCCCAGCAGGTGCACCGGCTCGCGGGCGCGGGCGACGAGCAGCCCGTGGCCCCGTGGAAGCCGCCGGTGGAGGACCCGTTCCAGGCGATGGCACGGCGGCAGGCGGCGGCGCGGCCCGCGGGCCTCGGCAAGCGACTGCTCGCCCGGCTCATCGACACCCTGGTCGTCGGCGGGGTGACCGCGGCGGCGGCCCTGCCGTTCGCCGGCCGGACGATCGACCACGTCCAGGAGAAGATCGACGCGGCCAAGCTCTCCGGCCGCACCGTCACCGTCTGGCTGCTCGACGGCACGACGGGCGCGTACCTCGGCATCGTCCTCGCCGTCCTCCTCGTCACCGGCCTCCTGTACGAGGTGCTGCCCACCGCAAAGTGGGGCCGCACCCTGGGCAAGAAGCTGTGCGGTGTGGCGGTGCGGGACATCGAGGGTCATGAGCCGCCGACCTTCGGCCTGTCCCTGCGCCGCTGGTTCGTGTACACCGTCCCCGGCCTGCTCGGCATCGGGGTCGTCGGCATCCTCTGGTGCCTGTTCGACCGCCCCTGGCACCAGTGCTGGCACGACAAGGCGGCGCACACCTTCGTCGCCGACTGAGTCCCGTCCCCCGTACGGATGCCCGTGGGATGCGGAGCCGGAGGGTTCGCGGTCCACTCGGGCCATGAGTACCGAACCGCCCCCCGGCTCCGGAGAGCAGCCCCCGGAAGACGACCCGTTCATCAAACGGCCCCCGTCGGGCCAGGGTTCGGGTTCGCCGTACGACACCCCGCCCGGCGGCGGTACTCCGCCCGGCGGCCAGGGCGGCGAACCCCCGCCCTGGGGCGGTCCGGGCGGCCGGCCGCCGCCCCCGGGCG
>NZ_JADDRL010000070.1 GCF_021538895.1 Streptomyces olivochromogenes
GGTCAGCTCTACCTCGTACCGTTCCGTGCCGTGAACGCTGGCGGTGATCCATCCGTCACCGACCTCGACTCCGGACACCGCGTCCAGGTATCCGAGCGCGCGCTCGAAAGAACGGGCACCAGCCCACTTCTTGAGGTTGGCCTCGGTGAGACTGCCCATGGTTTCCGCCTACTCCACGTTACGCACTTGACAACCCGCCAGCCTAGGGCTGCCGGGATGTGCAGACCCACAAGTTCGGCCGCTCGACCGTCAATGCCGCCACCCCGCGAGACCCGGGTTCATTGCCGAGGCCCCCCGCGCGAGCCTCTTTCACGAGGTGTCGATGGACCGAGGCCTCTGATTCGCCGACGACGGGATCACGGCGTATCTGCGACCCGTAGGGGTCTGGTGTCGGGAACCGACTCAGGGCTCGAATACGTGATCGCCCTCTGGAATGAGCGGCGGCGGTCGTGCACCGTGAATCGGCTGCACGGTCCGCTTCACCTGATGGAGCAGGGAGGCACAGCGGGCACGGTCCTCGTGCTCCTTCTGGAGTGACGCTGAACGATTGACGCCCGGGACTGGACCGAGACCCGGTGGACTGGTTCGCCTCAGACAGCTCGGAAGCCGAGCTGTTCCGGGGTGACTCGCTTCTCTACACGGACATCAACCCGCACAACCTGCCCGTAGCGGGACGGCGCGCGTGGGCCGTGGATTGGGCATGGCCCACCAGAGGGGCCGGCTTCATCGATCCTGCACTTCTGGTCGTCCAACTCATCGCCGCCGGTCACACCCCGGCCGGCGCGGAGAAGTGGGCATCCCAGCTGCCCGCATGGCACAAGGCCACGCCGGGGGCGATCAACGCCTTCACCGCCGCCAACATGCGCATGTACAGCACGTTCGCCCAGCGGAAAAGGACGCGGACTGGCTGAAGGCCATGGTTGAGGCGTGCCAGTCATGGACCGGCCACAGAGGCATCGCCGCAGCGTAGACGCCGGATGCACAACAACGCCCCTTGTACGGCTATAGGTGGCCGTACAAGGGGCGTTCTTCACGCGCGGACGGCGTACTGCCACACAGCAAGTACGAGGCCGATCACGCCGACCAGGACGGCGACCGACGGCAAAGGCCATCGGGCCCGTTCGAGGGCGTCGAGGCGCACGCTCGCTGGACCGGCGTGACCATTCCCGGCGACGTGCCCTTCAACATGCTCCTGCTGTGGCTGGCGAACAATGTCGGTGACGGGTTCGCCCGCCTCGCCGTCGACGCCGACCTCGACACCGCCCTCCCCCACCACTCCGGCGGCTGGAACACCGCTGCCCTGACCCGCGACGACTCCCTCGCCCACCTCCTCACCCGCACGCTCTCCGCCAATGGCTCGGGCCCCCGCCTCTCGGAGTTCGGCATCCATGCCTACGGCCCGCACGCCGAGGCCCTCACCGACGCGATGGCCGACGTGGTCACCGCATGGGACCTCGACGCCCGCAACAGCAGCCCCCGCCTGCAGGTGCACCCCGCGGAGAGCCCCACCCAGGAGCTGCCTCACGGCCACACCCTGGACAAGCCGCACAGCCGACTCGTCTTCACATGGTCGTCCAGGACGCGCTGACCCGGACCGCGGTGCGGCAGGCACGTTCCTCACCAGCCGCCCGGCGATCGCCGGGCGGCAGAAGTGGCGCATCGGACCTACGGTGAATCTGAGAGGGGGCAAGCCGAACCGCGTACTACGAAGGAAGCCGCAATGCAGGAGCACTACGTCTGGGTGACGACGCGCCGCCTTCAGCAGGGCACGCTGGAGGAGTTCGAGCGGGCCTGGCGCCCGGCCCCCGTCCCGGAGGGGCTTCTCCGCGCTTTCGCGTACTGGTCCGCGGACGGACAAGAGATCACCGGGGTGTCGTTCTGGGAGTCCCAGGAGGCATGCGATTCATGGCGGACCTCGGATTCGGAGGCCCAGCGACGGGCAGCCATGGCCCCCTACGTCGTCGAGGAGAACGAGGGCTTCTACCGCGGCCGTGAACTCACCCTCCCCGGCGCCGGACGCGGGTGAACGCGCTGCGCAGCGGCTCAGCCGCGAAGCGTCTGGCGTGAACACATGAGCGAAATCGTCGTCGTGTACGAGCTCGACAAGCCGGTGCCGGCGCATACGTCCGCGGTCGGCTCGGCTGATGCGGAACGGCTCCCCCGCCGAGTGCACGCCGCGCCGGCCGCCCCTGGCAGGCCCGATACCGCCGGACCGCGGACACTCTGCGGCAAGGACACCTTCGCCATGGAGAAGGCCCGTGGGAAGCCGTCCGAGCAGCCTGGGGCTCCCTGGTACCCCACCGAGTCCGCGTCCATCGTCTGCCCCGACTGCGATGCCGTCATGGAGATCTGAACATTCGTGTGTCGTCAGCGCGTCGTGCGGTCCGCGTACGCCCGGTATTCATAGCCGGACCCGCTGCCCTCCGCGGCCACCGCCTTCTCCACGAGGTCGTGGTCCGGGGATAGGCCGCATGCCGGGTCGGTGCGGGTGGCCGCGCCGGTGAGTGCGAAAGCCTGGCAGCGGCAGCCGCCGAAGTCCTCGTCACGGCGCGGGCAGCTGCGGCGCGGTTCATGCATCCAGTCCGTGCCGCGGTACTGGTTGAAGGCACTGGAGTGCTCCCAGATCCACGCGAGCGGCCGGTCCGCGACATTGGGCGGATCGAGGCAGGGCAGGGTCGCCGCGGCCGGACAGGGCAGCACGGTGCCGTCCGGAGTGACCGTGAGCGACACCGCTCCCCAGCCGCCCATGCACGGTTTCGCGACTCCGTCGACGTAGTTCGGCACCACCCAGACGAGTTCGGCGCGACCGGCCAGCCGCTCCCGCCACCGTTCCACCGTCTCCGACGCACGGCGCAGCTGCTCGCGGCTCGGCATGAGTGCGTTCCGGTTGCGCAAGGCCCAGCCGTAGATTCATCAGCCGCCGGGCTCTGACCTCGCCTCGCCGGTCCCCTTCGGGTCGGCCGCTAGGGCCTCCCAGAACGCGACGTAGCTCTGCTCGTGTGCGATGCCGAGCGTGAGCAGCCGGGTTCGAGCCGCAGTGTCCGGGGCCTGCGGATCGAGCCGGGTGCGAAGGTCCTGATATGTGTCGCGCCACCGCCGGTGCTGCGCCGCTTGGGTTGCGGCCAGCTCGGCGACCTGTCCGGGGGCGCCCAGGTCCGCGAACGTCAGCTTGAGCAGGGCCGGGTTCCGGGTTTCCGGCTCCAGTGTCGTGGGGTCGGCGAGCCAGTCCCTCAGGGCCTTGTGTCCGGCTCCGGTTAGGTGGAAGACCCGGCGTCGGCGGCCGTGTTCCTCGGCTTCCTCGCGCAGCAGGCCCAGTTCGGCCAGGCGCGGCGGGTCGCGGTAGAGCTGGGCGTGCGGGATCGGCCAGTAGCGGCCGACGGAGGCCTCGACCTTGGCCTTGAGGTCATAGGGCGTCATTGGACCGTGCCGGGCGATGAGGCCGAGGACCACCAGTTGGGGCGGCGTCAGATCCTTCGCCATGGTCCCGTTCCCCTTCCTCTCACATAATTTCTTTGACACCGTATCACTAGGACCGTTAGCGTCTCCCGCGCTACCACGGTATCACTGAGACTATGGAGTCGGCGATGCACCTGCACCCCGAGATAGCCCACGCCCTGGACCGCATCCCGCCGTTCGACCCGCTGGCCGACCCAGCAGCGACCCGGGCATACGTACGCTGCCTGCTGGCCGCCGCCTCCCCGGCCGACGACCCGCAGATCGCCGTCAGCCTCACCACGATCCCCGGGCCGGCCGGTGATCTCACCGTCCGGATCTACCGGCCGACCCGCCAGGACTCCACCCC
Organism: Streptomyces olivochromogenes; assembly: GCF_021538895.1. GTDB lineage: Bacteria > Actinomycetota > Actinomycetes > Streptomycetales > Streptomycetaceae > Streptomyces > Streptomyces olivochromogenes_A. Next base: position 3,803 of record NZ_JADDRL010000070.1, read on the forward strand.
GCGCCCGGGCGTGCTGTACTTCCATGGCGGCGCCTTCGTCTCCGGCGACCTCGACACCGGCGACGGCAACTGCCGCGACATCTGCCTGGCCGCCGGGGCGGTGATCATCTCCGTCGACTACCGGCTCGCCCCCGAGCACCCGTATCCGGCCGCCTTCGACGACTGCTACGCCGCCCTGCGCTGGACCGCCGAGAACGCCGACGCCCTCAACGTGGACCCCACCCGCCTGGCCGTCGCCGGACGCTCGGCCGGTGGCGCGCTCGCCGCAGCCGTCGCCCTGGCGGCCCGGGACCGCAGCGGACCCGACCTCGTGTTCCAGCTTCTGCTCGTCCCTGCCCTCGACGACCGCTGCAAGCTGCCCTCGATCGGCGAGTGCATCGACGACCGGATCGTCGACGGCCGGGTCGCTCGCGGCATGTGGAAGCTGTACCTGGGCTCCGCCGGCGCAGACCAGTACGCCGCCCCGGCACGCGCGCAGGACCTTGCCGGCCTGCCCCCGGCATACCTCGAGATCTGCCAGGCCGACGCCCTGCGCGACGAGGCACTGGAGTACGGGCGGCGGCTCATGACCGCCGGCGTCCATACCGAGCTGCACGTGGTACCAGGAGCGTTCCACCTGTTCGAGGGCTACGCCCCCGACAGCCAACTGGCACGCCGCGCCACCGCGAGCTGGACGTCGGCCATCACCTCAGCCCTGGTCTGAGCCGACCAGCACCGATCCCAGTCCAGGCGAACCGTCAGCTAACTCTATGATCCACCTGATGAGTTGATCTCTACAGGGGGAGACGGACCGTGGCAGGAACAAACCAGACGTCACGACGGCTCACGTTGTCGGCGGCCGTCTTGACCGGCTTGCTGTGCGCCACAGTTACAGCGTGTAGTGGCGGGGATACCGACGATTCTGGGCAAGGCGGCGGGCACGCCGGTGCGACCGGCAGCCCAGCGCCGGAGCGGTCGTCCGCCGTACCAGACTCCAGCACGGTGTTGAGTCAGAAGGCCCAGGTCAAGAACGCGCTTCCGGACCTTGGAGCGATGGGTGGCCTTGAGGGCGTGAGTGGTGACGTCGGCACCGCGGACGGGCATCTCAACTGTCCGAGTCTGCAGGAGTGCAAGGGCAAGTGGTTTGGCCACGACAAGTTCGCTCTGTCCGGCGGCACGCACTACGTCAATTTCGAAATCACCACCTACACCAGCAAGCAGGACGCCAAGGACGGCCTGAAGTTCGAGGTTGGTAGGAATCCCCCTCTTTCAAAGCCTACCTTCGGGAACGAGAGCCAGGCCTACACCAAGGAAGGCGGAGGGCTGACGGGCGAGTACATCACCATGCGCGTCGGTACGGTGGTCGCCACTACCTGCGTAGAGGGCGGTGTGAGCGAGCCGATGCTGACACAGGGTGCAACGATGTTCGCGGAGCGGATCGCACAGATCCAGGCAGGCAAGAGGGCCACGGCAACGCTGCCTCAGTTCTGAACCGATCTGGCGATTCTGAGCGCACGTACTGCTGCAGTACGGCAGTGAGTTACCGGGACTCTTGCAGAAAGCCCCGGCGTTCACGCCGGGGATGAATGCGTCTCAAGGCTGCTCTGACGTGCGCCTTGGGGCGGACGTTGTTGCTGTTCGATGTGCTGGTGGACGATCGCCGACGGTGCTCCGCCGCACGATGCGGAGAAATACGAGGGGACCAAAGGTGCCCGGGCGTGATGGCGTGGTTGATCCGCCCGGTGAACTCCTGCCGTATCCGGCGAGCGGAGTCGCCCTTGAGGCTGTTGACCAGCTTCGAGACGGCCATCTTGGGCGGGTGGTGGCCTGTAGTCGTTCTGCTAATCCATGAGACCAATTTTAGTTAGGATCTCGGGTGTGCAGCTGCGCTACAACTTCCGGGCCTATCCGGACGCTGCCCAGTGCCGTGAGCTGGCGAGTGCGTTCGGGTGTGCCCGGGGGGTGTGGAACGACTGCCTGCGCGACCGCAAGGAGGCGCACGCGGCCGGGCTGCCGTATGTGAAGTCGGCCGAGCTGTCCCGGCTGCGCATTACCCAGGCCAAGCACACCGAGGAACGCGCCTGGCTCGCCGACGTGTCGGCGGTCGTCCTGCAACAGTCCCTGTGGGACCTGGACACCGCCTACAAGAACTTCTTCGACAGCCTCCAGGGCACGCGGCAGGGCCGGAAGGTCGGCCCTCCCCGCTACAAGTCGAAGAAGGACACCCGGCAGTCGATCCGCCTCAACACCAACGCCTTCTCCCTGAAGGACGACGGCAGGGTGTAATTGGCCAAGGTCGGCGGCCTCAAGGTCAAGTGGTCGCGCCGGCTTCCGGCAGCGCCCACGTATGACCGTCACCAAGGACAGCTGCGGCCGGTACTTCCTCAGCTTCGTCGTGGGCACCGAGCCGGACATCCTCCCGCAGGTGGCAGCGGAGTCCGGCATCGACCTGGGCCTGTCCGCGTTCGCGGTCCTGTCCGACGGGACGAAGATCAGTGCCCCGCGCTTTCTGCGCCGGGCGGAGAAGAAACTCAGGCGCCTTCAGCGGGAGCTGTCCCGCAAGGCCAAGGGCAGCAAGAACCGGGCCAAGACCCGCATCGAGGTCGCACGCCAGCACGCCAAGGTGGCCAACCGGCGCCGGGACTTCCACCACAAGGCATCCACGCAGATCATTCGCGACAACCAAGCGGTGTACGTGGAAGACCTCGCGGTGTCCGGTCTCGGCCGCACCCGGCTCGCCAAGTCCGTGTATGACGCGGGATGGGCCGCGTTCGTCAACGGTTGTTCATACAGTCTTGGCTTCCTGTGGTCAGAAAGGCACACCAGCTCGCTTGGCCAGGCGGGTCAGCCGCGGGTTGCTGCGCCGGTGCAGTGAGGTCAGCACTCGCATCAGTTCTTGGCTTGTCGGGTGGACCCGGGCCATCTCGGGAGCGACGTTCCAGGCTTCTTCGAGGGCTTCGAGGGCGGAGTCCCGGTCTCCCAGGGCCAGATGAGACCGGCCCAGATTCATGTGCAGCGGTCCGATGCGGGTGGCAGGCAGTGATGTGCCTTCCCGGATCAGATCATCGGCGGTGTCCAGTGCTCGGCGGTGCTGGTCCATGTCGGTGTACGTCGAGATGACGTGCGTGGCGGTCTGGTCCGGCCCGAAGTGGATGCCGTGCTCGTCGGCGTCCGCGCCGTACTCCTCGGCCGTACGCCATGCCGCCCGGATGTGCTTGTGCGGAGACCGCCACACCGCACCCCTGCTCAATGCTCCCGACATGAACCAGGTCCACCCCCACATCACCCGCCGGCACCACCCCGAGAGCGGCACCGTCCCCCTCCCCCAGCCCGCCCTCGTCCGCCAACTGCGCCACCTCACCTCCGCACTGTAAAGGCCGCCCGGCCGACACCCCTTGGGGGCGCCATCTGGCCTGTACGCCAACCGGAGCAGATAAGTTGTCACTCCAAGGCTGGGAACACACCGCATCCGAGGGACGGTGCCGCGGATGAGCGCGTGGGGCCGTGTGAGCACGGAATCCGCGTTTGCTGCGGCATCTCGTGGCACTCTTTCCGCCCCTGCTCAATGCAGCCAGCAGAGTGGACCTGCCTGCAGAGAAACGATCCACTACCGCGGTTTCAAGCGTCATCGGCTAAGACCTTCCACGTGGTCAGGAACTGCCCAGCGCGCATGGACCCTCGCACTCAAGGCTGCACCGCTGCCGTACGCCCCACTCCGGGATCCGGCCTATGCCGGAAATGAGATTGCTGCGCGAGTTCCAGGTAATCGGGCGCGACAGGGAGAGGAGGCGTCGTGGCACCTCTGACTCGGATTCCGCTGGAGGGTGGCGGCTGGGTTCTGGTCGAGGCAGCGGCTGCCGTGGAAGGGCCGGTGAAGGCCGGGCGCATCGGCGATGCGATTCGCGACGTACCGGGGACTTTGCAGGAGGCTCTGGAACCGGTGACGGAGGCGGCCCGTGCGGCACTGGACCAGCTGCGCAAGGCCCGGCCTGACGAGGTCATGGTCGAGTTCGGGGTCGACCTCGCCTTCGAGGCCGGGGCCGTGATCACCAGGAGCCAGGCCGGCTGCCACTTGAAGGTGACCGTGTCCTGGCAGAGCCCGGGCTGATCCGATGAGCGGCGCGGAGGAGAGTTCGTACGACGGCATGGCGCCGGATCTGCTCGCCGCCGTGGCAAAGATCCTCGGGCGGGACGGGCGAGCGGCCGGTGCCGGTTTCCTGGTGGCCGAGGGCGTGGTGGTCACCTGTGCGCACGTCGTCCAGGCGGCAGGGGCTGGGCCCGGCCAGCGGATGCGGCTGGCGTTCCCCCATGTGGAGGGTGCCGACGGGCTGGAGGGGCTCGTCGTGGAGAGGCTGTGGTGCGCCCCGGAGAACGAGGACGTCGCGTTCATCCGGCTGAGCCGGACGACGGCGGGCATGCGGACGCTGCCGCTGGGCACGGCGGAGGGGTGCCGGGGTCATCAGGTGCGCTCGTTCGGGTTTCCCGCCCAGGCCCCGACGGAGGGGCACTACGGCTTCGGCGTGGCAGGTGAGCTGCTGCCGGCCTCCGCGGGCAGGGGTGCGCATTTGCAGCTGACGGCCGCCAACGATCTCACGACCGGGTTCAGCGGCGGGCCGGTGCTGGATGAGGTGACCGCTCTGGTTATCGGCATGCTGACCGAGATCACCGCACCCGACGCGTTCGAGCGCGGGCAGGGCGTCGCCTACGTCACGCCGACGCAGGCCCTGCGGCAGATCATGCCGGAGCTCACCGAGCGGGAGCTGTGTCCCTACCGGGGGTTGGAGCCGTTCACCGCGGAACACGCCCGGTGGTTCCAGAGCCGGACGGACGCGGTTCGGCAGATCGTGGCGAACCTGGCCCAGCAGCGGCGGTTGACGCTGCTGCTCGGGCCGTCCGGGTCGGGCAAGTCGTCCCTGATCCAGGCCGGTGTGCTGCGTGCATTGGCAGAGGGGGAGCTGCCCGGCAGTGACCAGTGGCTGCTCGTCCTCGCCAGGCCGAGGCAGGATCTGCTGGCGGAGATCGAGCGCGCTGGCCTGGCCGGGGCGGTCAGTGAAGGGATCGCGGCGGCGGTCGACCGCAGGCTCGCGGCCGAGCCCCACTATCAGCGTGTCCTGCTGGTCGTCGACCAGTTCGAAGAGCTCTTCTCCCAGACCGCCAACGGCCAAGAGCACCACCGCACAGCCGTTGCAGACCAGATCGCCACAACAGCCGACTCACACGCCGCCCTCAGCCTGATCCTGGTCATGCGCGACGACTTCTACCCCCACCTGGCTTCACAGGCGCCCCATTTGCTGGAAGCCGCAATGCCGGGGCTCCTAAACGTGCCAGGCACCTTGAGCCAGCAGGACCTGCACGACATCATCGTCCTACCCGCCCAGGACGTTGGACTGCGGTTCCAGCCGGGGCTGCCGGCGCAGATCATCGCGGACGTCCTGGCCACTACTCCTGAGGAAGCGACGGCCCGGAGGGCACCCGCGACCGTGCTGCCCCTACTGGAAATGACGCTCAGCCAGCTATGGCTCCGGCGGGAAGACGGCTACCTCACCCACGAGGCCTACCGGCGCATCGGAGCGGTCAGCGGAAGCCTGACCACCTGGTGCAACAGCGCCCTCAATGACCTTTCCCCCGAGCAACAGCTCATCGCCCGCCGGGTCCTGACGTCCCTGGTGCACCCCGCTGAACCCGGTCGAAACATTGCCGCCGTGCGTGCGCAGGTCCCACTCTGCGAACTACGTGACCTGGCCGCTGACCCCGGTGACGGACCAGACAGCGGCCGAGCCATCGACGAGGTCATCGCCACTCTCACGGGCCACCGCATCATCACCACTCAGACGCACCGCCCCTCTCAAGGTTGTGCCGACGCTCCTCCGGGGGACCCAGTGGCCGAACTCGTTCACGACGCCCTCATCCGTGACTGGGGCGCACTGCACGAGTGGGTCCGCCAGGACCATCGTTTCCAGGGCTGGCTGGACAACACCCGTGAACGGCGGGCCCGCTGGGCTGCGACATCCGATCCGGGCGACCTACTCGGCGGAACTGCACTCGCGGAGGGCTTGGAATGGTCACGGCAGCGTCGGCTGCCGGGCGACATGGCAACCTTTCTCATTGCCAGCAAGCAGCGCCAACAGGCTGCTATCCGGCGTAGTAGGCGCCTCAACACTGTCCTTGCTTCCCTGCTGGTAGTCGCGCTCGTCGCCGCAGGAGGCGCCCTGTGGCAATGGCGGACGGCCGAAGCCGAACGACGAGCCGGCCTGTCCCGGCAGCTCGCCGCAGAATCAAACGCGCTCTTTGACAAAAACCCGGACCTGGCATCGCTGCTGGCTATCCACGCATACCGCACAAGTCATACTCCGGAAGCCGTTGCGAGTCTGCAAGACGCCGCAGCTCTTCCGACGCACCGGCGTCTGGTCGGTCACGTGCGTCAGGTGTATTCGGTGGCCTTCAGCCCTGACGGCCGCACGCTCGCCACTGGCAGCACTGACCACACAGCCCGGCTGTGGGACGTAGCCACCGGCAAAACCCGCACCACACTCAAGGGCCATGGAGCTGTGTGGTCAGTGGCGTTCAGCCCGGACGGACGCACGCTGGCCACCGCCAGCGAAGACAGAACGGTGCGACTGTGGGATGTGGCCACCGGCAAACCCCGCACCGTCCTCACCGGCCACACCGACTGGGTGAGCTGGGTAACGTTCAGCCCCGACGGACACACCCTCGCCACCGCCAGCAAGGACCACACGGCCCGATTGTGGGACGTAGCCACCGGCAAAACCCGCACCGTCCTCACCGGCCACACAGATGCGGTCTGGGCCGTAAAGTTCAGCCCTGACGGACGCACCCTCGCCACCGGCAGCTCTGATCAGACAGCCCGGCTGTGGAACCTGGCCACCGGCAAGACCATCACACTCACGGGCCACACGGGGCAAGCCTTGGCGGTGGCGTTCAGCCCAGACGGCCACACCCTCGCCACCGCCAGCGACGACGAGACCGTCCGAATGTGGGACGTAGCCACCGGCAAAACCCGCACCACACTCACAGGCCACACGGGCGCCGTAGAAGCGGTGGTGTTCAGTCCGGACGGACGCAGCCTCGCCACCGCCAGCGACGACAGAACCGTGCGGCTGTGGGACCTGACCACAGTCAACTCTAGGACCCCAACCACCCTAGCTGGCCACACAGATCGGGTCGAGTCGGTGGCGTTCAGCCCGGACGGACGCACCCTCGCCACCGCCAGCGACGACAGAACCGCCCGATTGTGGGACATAGCCGCAGGCAAGACCCGCACCACACTCACAGGCCACACAGATGGGGTCTGGGCCGTAAGGTTCAGCCCAGACGGACGCACCCTCGCCACTGGCAGCGCCGACCGCACGGTGCGGCTGTGGGGCGTGGCCACCGGCAAGACCCGCGCCATCCTCAAAGGCCACACAGACGCAGTGACATCCTTGGCATTCAGCCCCGACGGGCACACCCTCGCCACGAGTGGCAATGACGAGACGGTACGGCTATGGGACGTCGCCACCGGTCGCCTCCGCACCACCCTCGGTGTCAACCAAGAGGCGGGCTTCTCGGCGACCTCGGTGGCGTTCAGCCCCGACGGGCGCACCCTCGCCATCGGCATGATCGACAACACTGTCCAACTGTGGGACGTGATCACAAGCAAGACCCGCACCACACTCACAGGCCACACAGACGCAGTGAACTCCGTGGCGTTCAGCCCCGACGGACACACCCTCGCCACCGGCAGCACTGACCAGACGGCCCGGCTGTGGGACGTAGCCACCGGCAAAACCCGCACTACCCTCACAACCAATTCAGTGCAGTCGGTGGCGTTCAGCCCGGACGGAAACGCCGTGGCCACCGGAAGCTCCGACGGCACCGCACAACTATGGGACGTAGCCACAGGCAAGACCCTCACCACCTTCACCGGCCACACCGACTGGGTCCTGTCGGTCGCGTTCAGCCCCAACGGACGCATCCTCGCCACCGGAAGTTCCGACAAGACCGTACGGCTATGGGACTCGGCCCTGCCCAAGCCCGACGCAGCAATCCGCACCATCTGTCGAAACGTGAACCGGAATCTCACTTCGGACGAACGGGCCGCTTTCCTGCCAGACCAATCCGTAGGTCCCGCATGCCACGCAACCTGACCTGAATGCCGCCCTCGCCCTGCCGACCCGGTCGACGGGGCCTGTCAAATGAACGGATCTGGCGCAATGCCAGTGGTCGCTGAGCGTGATCTCATCCGAGGAGGATGCGGTGTCGCAGCGACAGGTCGTCGAACTCGGCCGCCTATCGGTGCCGCCTGGCCGAGTGCGGTAATCGCGACCGACCAGGCCGGGGCCGTCGAGCGGTACAACCCGCCGCACCTCGGGACACCGCTCCACACTCGATCGTCGCCGCCGGACGGGTGGAGACGCCAAACGCCTGTGGAGTGCCGGTAAGACGGGCACACGTGCCCGCACAGCGCGTTGAAGCAGGAAGCCACCGGAAGGGCCAGACGATCGGGGCCGGAATCCCTGGACTTCAGGCCAGGGAGCACGTCAAGATCCGAGCCTCACGTCAGAACACGCGGCGACCGCTGTGCGGTGAGGTCGCCGGGAAGTGGTCGGCTTGCTGTCGCAGGAGTCGTCCGCCTGAGTCCAGCCCGTCCACGGGGTGTGGTCGGCGTGGTCGGTGGTGGTGAGGGTGAACGGGCCGCTGACAGTGGATGCGTTCACGGTGTCACCGGAGGCGGTGTAGATGCCGATTCGCCGAGCGTCGTCCGACCGGACTGGTACGTTTGCACGAATCGGTGCTATCGACGGCTGGAGCCTGGGGGAACGTGTGACAAAAACCGGGCTGCCGCAGCACGTTCCGGCAATCCGCGAGCTGGCCGAGCGCTGGCAGACTCAGGTTGCCGGTGACCCGGTGGTGGGGGCCGGGGACGGGGATTTCGTGTGCTCACCGGCAGGGTTGTGGCTCGCCCTGTCAGCTGCTGCGGCGGGCGCCCGTGCGGGGACGGCCAAGGAGCTGCGGTCGTTGCTGGGGATGGCCGGGCCGGACGCCGGCGCGACGGCCACCTCCGTGACAAGTGAGCTGGCGGGGACAGGCGGCCTGACGGTCGCCACCGGGATGTGGGCTCGGACTCCCCTGTACCGGGACTACCGCGAATCGCTGCCTCACATCAGCTTCGGGCACCTGGACCCGAACAGCCTGGATGCCCTGGCGGCTGTGGACGCCTGGGTACGCAAGGCGACGCGCGGGCTGATCGGCACGCTGCCGCTCGCGGTGAACCAGGAAGTACTGCTCGTCCTGGTCAACGCGCTTTCCCTGAAGGCGGACTGGGTGTCCCCCTTCCGGCCGCAGGACACAACGGACCTGCCCTTCACCGACGGGCGCGGGATTGAGCACCAGGTGCCGACCATGTTCCAGACGCTGCCCCGGGCGACCCACGCGTGGACAGCTCCCGCAAGGTCCGGGAGCCCGGTGGATGTGGTGGCGCTGCGCTGTCAGGCGAGGCAGGGCCAGGAGCCCGTGCAGGTGCGCTTCGTTCTCGGTGAGCCCGGCCTGCCCGCTGCCGACGTATTGCCCGCCGCTTGGGCGCCGCACGAGCTGCGGCGGCCCGTGGAGGCGGACGCGGTCACTCTCGCACTCCCACGGCTGCGCCTGCGTACGGGACTTGATGTGACACGACACCTTGCGGAGCTCGGGGTGAGGCAGGCCGTCTCGGAACTCGCGGACTTCTCCGGCATGTCGCCCGAATCTCTGATGATCAGCCAGATAGCGCAGGAGTGCTTGCTGAAGGTGAACGAGCGGGGGTTGGAAGCGGCAGCGGCGACGGGCTACAGCCACGTGCTCAGCGTCTCCGACCGTCCTCCCGTGATCCGGCACATCGCCTTTGACCGACCGTTCGGCGTCGTGGTCTTCGACGGCGGCGGGATACCCCTGTTCACCGCATGGCAATCGACCGCGCCCAGGGGCGCCGATCGGGGAGGCGCGTGATGCTGGTTCTGGAACTGCTGGGCCTGCTCGGCATGCCGGTGGTCTCCTATTTCGCTGTGACGCAGCAGTGGCGGGGGCGGGTCCTGTTGCCCGTGCTGTTCGTCCTCCTGGGTGTCCTGCTCTACGCCGGCGGCGACATGCACGGCTGGCGACTGGTGTGGTACGTGGCCGACTGGCTCCTGGTCCTGTCGATTCTGCAGGCTGCGCACAGCCCCGCGCTCGCCCCGTATTACGAGGCCAAGCTCTGGGACCGGATACCACGCGTCGAAGCCGACCCAAACGGGATCGGGCAGGACCTGCTCGGGTGGCTGCGCGATCCCCGCCTGAGCCATCCGGGGATGACCCTGAAGCTCGATCTGAGCGGTGACCTGCTGGTCGCGGTGAAACTGAACGGCCGATGGGGTCGGCGCCGCTACGCAGCGCTGCAGGCATGCCCGCACTGCGCGCTGGAATCGTTGGTCAGCGGACTGGTCTCAGAGGAGCCAGTCAAGTTGTTCGAGGAGTACCGCACCGGGATCTCCAAGGGCGAAGGCTGTGCCATGGACATCTACTACAGCCCCTCCCCGAGCGGCGTCCACATGCAAGTCCTCGACGCCAACCGCCCGCCGCCGCCCGCTGGAACAGGATGCACGGTCCACGCACGGTGAGACCGATCCGCAACACAGCAGGCTTCCGCGGCGTTGAGAGAGGCGTTCGAAATCTCAATCTACCGGCAGGGGAACCTCGTCGGTTCCCTATCCGGCTGCACTCAGGGGGCCCAGACCGGCCAAGCACTTGCCTACCTCGTCTCCTCGCTCCTGTTCGGGATGGCCTGGCAGGCATGGGGTCCAGGGACCGCCAGCAGGGTGGCGGCCGCAGGCGTCGTCGCGGCGATCACCGCTACCGCCCGCCCTCTCCATCGGCTACATCCGGCTGGCCGCCGACCGGGCGGCAACGGCCGACGCCCTAGCTGATCGGGGCACCACCACCGCGGGCCGCGCGATGCTTGCTCCCGGTCGACGCCTGCTGGTGGTCAACGACCGCCATCTCGTCACCGTCTCCCGTGATGACCCGAAGGGCCCGCGGAAGACCGCCCCGCTGGAGTGCGTCCGCGTCTACGCCACGGCAGGCACCGGCGTCTGCATCCATCCCGACTCCCCGTGGTCCTACCACCTCCTTGTCCTCGACCAGAACCTCCGTCAGAAGCGTGCGTTCTCGGTCCCCGGTCTACCCAACCGGGCACGGGTGTCCGCCAGTGGCCGCATGGTGGCATGGACGACCTTCATCGGCGGCGACTCCTACAACACCAGCGGCTTCTCCACCCGCGCCGGCATCCTCGACACGCGCACCGGCGCCCTCGTCAGCACACTGGAGATGTTCGCGGTGACCAGACAGGGCCGGCCCTACCAGGCCGCCGACCTCAACTTCTGGGGCGTCACCTTCGCCGCCGACGACAACCGGTTCTACGCGACCATGTCCACGGCCGGCCGCCGATACCTCGTCAAGGGCGACTTCGCCGCCAGAACAGTCCGCACGTTCAAGGAGAACGTGGAATGCCCGTCGTTGTCACCGGACTGCACCCGCATCGCGATCAAGGAGGCCATCGGCGCCGATCCCACCCGCGGCTGGCGCCTGTCCGTGCTCGAACTGGGCTCCATGCGGCTGACGCCGCTGGCAGAGACCCGCAGCATCGACGACCAGGCTGCCTGGATCGACAACGCCACGCTCGCCTACACGGTGCGAGACAGCAGCGGCGACCCTGATGTCTGGTCCGTGCCCGCTGACGGGTCCGGCGCACCTCGCCTACTGGTCCCCAAATCCGAGTCCCCGGCCGCATTGGGCTGAGAAGCCATCCACATTCGTCTTCCCAGCGGATCCGCAGGCGGCGGAAGCTGTGCGGCACGGCGATCGTGCACTCGACCACAGAGCGGAAGATGCCCAGACCGCTGCCGTTTTCCTGTCCTCGTTCGGCGATGACAGGGCGGATCCCGCGGGCCCATCGCAGGCGGCGGTACGTGTCGTGGTCGTAGCCGTGGTCGGCGAGGAGCGCGCCGAGGCGGTGTCCGGGCCGGCCCACGACCCCGACCAGCGCACAGACTGAAAGAAGACCTCGCCGAGATGCCGCCCGGCTGCCCGGGGCAGCGCCCCAGACGACCGTCGGTCAGGGCCGGCCCAACCGGCGGGGCATCGTACACAGGACGTCGGCTGGCGCTGCCGTCCGACGGCACCGAGGAGGACATCGACGACGGGACCGGCCATGTGCACCTGGTCGTCGGAATGCATCGTCTCGACGGCAAGAGCGCCTTGGCGCTGGCCCGCGCCCTCCGCGCGGTCGCACGAACGGGAGACTGGCCGTCCATTTGACGACCGTGTACCCGGGGAACGGGGGATCCTGGGCCTATACTCCCCTGCGTGTCATCGAGGGGGGAGTTATCAACGGGCGGCAGCCGGCTGCGGTTCGCTGTGCTCGGTCCGCTCCGGGCCTGGCGCGGCAACGTGGAGCTGGAGCTCGGTCCGGTTCGCCAGCAGGCTCTGCTGACGGCGCTGCTGCTGCGGCCGGGCACGACCGTCAGCCGACAGCAGCTGCTCGACGGAGTATGGGGTCCGGAGCCGCCGGGCACAGGTGCCAAGGTGATCCCGGTCTATGTGCACCAGCTGCGCAGACGTCTGGGCACTGAGGGAGCACGCACCTCCGGCTCCGTGATCGTCACTGACCGGGGCGGCTACCGGTTCGACCCGCAGAACGTCTTGATGGACGTGGCTCGGCTCAAGGAGATCGTCGCCGAGGCGCACGCCGCGCGGGACTCCGGTGACCTGGACGCCGCGGTGGGCGCGTGGTCCACCGCGCTGGAGCTGTTCCTGGGCGATCCCCTGGCCGAGATCCCCGGGCCGTTCGCCCAGGGAGAGCGCTTCCGGCTGACGGAACACAGGCTCGCGTTGGTGCAGGACAAGGTGGAGTGCCAGCTGCGGCTGGGCCGCCACGCCGAGGTCGTGGGCGAGCTGTTCGCTCTGACCGAGACGCATCCGCACAACGAGTCCCTGGCCGCCCTGTTGATGCGTGCCCTCTACGCCGGCAACCGGCAGGCCGATGCGCTGGCTGTCTTCGCCACAGTGCGCCGTCGTCTGGTGAGGGAACAGGGGACGGAGCCGGGCGGTGAACTACGGCGGGTGCACGAGGCGGTGCTGCGCGCTGATGAAACGTTCCTCATCGGCGCGTCGCCACGGCCGGGCCGGTCGACGGACGACGCATCGCCACGGCCGCGCCGATCGACGGACCGACGGCCCGCAGCCGCTCGCCCACTCCGACGCGTGCGTAATGAACTGCCGGTCGATGTCGGCGGCTTCACAGGGCGGGACCGTGAACTCGACATACTCCGCGCACCGGCCGATGAGCAGGTGGTGACGGTCCGCGCGGTGGACGGCATGGCCGGGGTCGGCAAGACCGCGCTGGTGGTGCGCGCCGCGCGTGCGATGCGGGAGCGCTATCCGGACGGCTGCTTGTTCGTGGACCTCCACGGTCACCGCGAGGGGCGGGAGGCGGCGGTTCCACACCGCGTGCTGCGCCGATTGCTGCGGGCAGTCGGCGACGCCGGCGAAGGTGACGACGAGTCATCGGAGGACCTCGACGGGCTGGCCGCGTCATGGAGGGCCGCGACCGCCGCCCTCCGGCTGATCGTGGTGGTCGATGACGCATCCGCTGCAGAACAGGTGCGCCCCCTGCTGCCCGCCGGTCCCGGCAGCCTCGTGCTGGTGACCAGCCGACAGCGGCTGACCGGGCTGGACGCCGACCGCAGGGTTTCGCTGGCGCCGCTTCACATCGACGAGGCAGTGGCCCTGCTGACCCGCATCGTGGGCGGTCCGGGCTCCGACCACGAGCGTGCGGCGGTGCGCGAGCTGGCCCGCCTCTGCGACCGGCTGCCGCTGGCCCTGCGCGTCGTCGGGGCTCGCATACAGAGCCGCCCGTCGTGGGCGCTGGAGCGCATGGCGGCCCGGCTGGCTGACGACGAGCACCGGCTCGGCGAGCTCGCCGTGGAGGACCGCAGCGTGGAGGCGGCCTTCCGGGTCTCCTACGAGCAGCTTCCGGAGGCCGAACGCCGCGCGTTCCGCGCGTTGGGCCTGTCGCCGACCGTAGAGTTCGACCGGCTGACGCTGGCCGCCATGCTCGACCTCACACCACCGGACGCCGAGCGTGCCCTGGAGAGCCTGGTCGAGGCAAGTCTCGTGCAGCAGGCGGGCACGGGCCGCTACCGCCTGCACGACCTGGTCGCCGTCTACGCCCGGCGCGTCGTCGGCGCGTATCCCGGGGAAGTCGTCGCGGCCCGGACCGGGGTGTTCCGGCTCTACGTGCTCGCCGCCCGTCGCGCGAGCGACTGGGGCCCCTCTGCCTTCCCGACCGGCCCGCGGCCGGACACCGCGCCCTTCGCGGACTGGGAGGAGGCGTCGGCCTGGTTGGACGCGGTGGGCGGCGAACTGGTCGACGTGGTCGGTCACGCGGCGGCCATGGGGCACGTGGACGACACCTGCTGGCTCGCCGAGGGACTGTGCGACTACCTCACCCGGCAAGGCCGGTACCACGAGTGCCGTGCCGCGGTCGAGATCGCGCTGCCGCTCACGGAGCAGGCCACCGACCGGCGGATGGTATCCGAACTGCGCACCTGTATGGGCATAGCGCACGGCCTGCAGGGCAACTACGAGCAGGCGCGCCGCTGGCTGAGGGACGCCCTGGAGATAAGCCGCCGGACCGGCGACCTGATCGAGCAGGCCCGGGCCATGGGTTCGCTCGGGATCTTCGCCAACGCGGCGGGGGAACCGGCCGAGGCCGCCGCGCTCCTGGCCGAATCCGCGGGCCTTGCCCAGGCGACGGAGGACGACTGGCTCACCGTCATGTACCTGGCCAACGTCGGCGCTGTCCACCATCAGGTGGGGCAGCATGAAACGGCGCACGACTGCTACGCGGAATCGGTCATCGTCGCCGAGAAGATCGGCAGCCCCAGGATCCTGAGCAAGACTCTGTTCCGCATGGGGACGCTCCAGCTCGACCGTGGACGGTGCGCGGCGGCTGCGGACGCGCTCCGCAGGGCCGCCGGACTCGCCGAGCGCGTGGGGGACATCCCGTTGTACGCCGCGGTCCTCGGCAGACTGGCCACCGCCGAGGAGCGCCTCGGCAACCTGACCGAGGCGACGGAACTCCACGACCGGGCACTCGCGGCGGTCGGCGAACGGTCCGGTACCAGGCTGGAGGCCGAGATCCGCAACCGGCTGGGCTGGCACCACGCAGCGACGGAAGACCTCACCCAGGCGCGCGACCGATTCGAGCGGGCCATCGCCCGCTCCCGCACCGACCCCGAGGAACTCGCCCGCACCGTTGACGCCCTGCACCGTCGCGGGCAGCCGGGCCCCCGGCGGTTCTAGCCTCCCGAAGACGCCGACCGTGTTCGACCGTGCCCGCCACCGCCTGTCCGACTACGTGGGGATTCCCCCCGAGAAGCCTGGGCGACGAGGCGGTCCGACATGCGGCGGCGGGTGCACGGCCTGCACGGCCAGGATGGTGCCACTCACCTCCAGCCGCTCTGGACGGTCAGGAGGCGAAGGCCCTCTCCAGCCTGGGGATCAGGTCCCGGAGGTCCTGTTCCCAGCAGCCGGCGTTGTGGTCGCCGTTGCAGTGGGTGCCCCAGGCGGAACCGTCGCCGTAGTCGACGTAGTAGTAGGGCATGCCCAGAGCGTCCATGCTGTCCTTGGCGTGCTTGGCAGCACCTTCGAGCCAGAACTCCAGTCCTACGTTGCCCACGTAGATGGAGACCCCGACTCCGGCGAGTCTGTCCATGTGCGCTGCCGGGTCGACCTCGTTCCACCGCCAGTCGGCGTTGAACACCGGGTAGGGAGAGCCGAACAGAGCATCGCTGTCCACGCCGGGCCTGTAGGGGGAGTTGTCGGGGTCACAGTATCCGGATGACGAACCGCAGATCGCGCCGAACGCGTCGGTGACGGAGGCGACGACGGCCAGCCGCAGATCCATGGACTTGGCCGACATGTCGGTGTCTCCCGACAGGGAGGCGGTCTGGCTGAACAGGTCGGGACGGTCCTGGGCGTAGTGGAAGGCACCGAACCCGCCCATGGAGACACCGGCGATAGCCCTGGCCTTCTTGGTGGGAATGGTCCGCAGGTTCTCGTCGATGAACGGGATCACCTGCTTGAGGTGGAAGTTCTCCCAGTTCTGGGCACCGAGCTGAGTCTTCTGGTTGAGCCAGTTGGCGTACCAGCCCCGAGCGCCGCCGTCCGGAATGACGGTGATCATCGACTCCGACATGGTAAGCGCCGGATAGGTCTGCTGAATCGGGTCGTCAGGCGAACCGTGCAGGAAGTACAGCACCGGGTAGCGTCTGTCCGGGTTGCCGTAGTAGCCGCTCGGCAGAATGATTTTGATGTGGTGCTTGCCCGTGACCTCGGGTGTGGTCACGGTGATGTAGAAATTGGTGGGACCTCCTACGGCCGTGTCGACCTGGGTCAGGCCGAATCCGTTCGCCATCGGTGGCGGCGCGGTGCGATCGGCGGCCTGTGCCGGACCGGCCGGCATGATCATGGCCACGGCGGCGACCATCCATGCCGCCACCAGTCGCCATCCATTCGATGTCCTTGCCACAGCGTGCCCCCTCGTGAGCTTTTTTGTCGTGCGGCGTGAGATGCATCGGGAAGCGGTGAAGCTCCGATGAACGAGCACGCCGGAGACCGCCATCGACGTTCCGGCATGCTCACATGTCGATCTCAGTTCAGGACCTTGACCTCCAATGCCGGTGAGGCCGCGATTTGCTCCTCGGTGAACCGCTCGGTCACCCACTGTCCCGCCGAGAACAGCTTGGTCTGATCGGCGTAGTGCGGCGAGTTCGGGTTGGCCGACTGTGAATAGGCCAGTACGGAGGAGGTCTGTGGCGGACCGTCTGCGGTGAACCGCACCTCCTGGATGAAACTGGACCCGAAGACCACGTCCAGTTTGCCGTCGACCTGACCGGGAGTGATCACGTTCAGCACGCCGAGTTCGCTGATCGAGCCGTGGATCGGGATCTGCTCACCGTT
The DNA here is from genome assembly GCF_021538895.1 of Streptomyces olivochromogenes. Taxonomy (GTDB): domain Bacteria; phylum Actinomycetota; class Actinomycetes; order Streptomycetales; family Streptomycetaceae; genus Streptomyces; species Streptomyces olivochromogenes_A. The sequence continues at coordinate 20,813 of NZ_JADDRL010000070.1, forward strand.
GCGGGTGATCTTCTGGATGTCCGAGAGCGGCGCGTTCAGCGCAATGCCCGCGTTGCGCAGCGCGAGAACCGCACGGCCCAACGCATCGCGGACGGCCGAGCTGCCCGAGTCCAGCGAGTTGGGCGTGTGCACCGGGTCCTTGGGGTCGAAAGGAACCCGCCACGGCAGTTTCTCGATGCCCTGCCCACCGAGCAGGAAGGACCAGTAGTACGCGAACAGCCAGGACCCCCGGCTGTCCGCCGTGTAATCGTGATTCTTCCAGGCGGCCAGGATCGGACATGCCTCGCTCACGTTGACCAGGTTGCCGTCCACCAGGATGGTCCCGAAGGGTATGTTCTGACACATCGTCACCGTGGAGTTGAGGGCCAGGTCGGCCGCCCTGCTCTTGTCGGCGAACAGCAACTGCCGCATGTTCTCCGGTGTGAAGCCCTTGCCGGCCAAGCCGTCGGTGCCGTTGATCCGGTTCTGCGCGGTCAGGATGAGTTCCTGGGTACGCAGCGACCGGGGCGCCGCCGTGTCGCCCATCACCCTGGGGAAGGACAGCGGCTGCTCGGGGTTGGCCAGCCAGGCGCTGTCGTTGGCGTTGCCCACGAAGTCGGACCGGATGAGGCGTGGCTGCCTGTGCGGGTCCAGCAGCCCTGGCGCGACCGCGTTCGGATCGTTGGGCCAGTCGCACTCGCTGCGCTTGCCGTCGAGGATGGAGACCGGCGGCACGTTCGGCAGGCGTAGCGGCTGATTGAACAGCAGTTTGCCGGTCTCGGTGAGGCACGACTGCGCGTGCGCGTCGGTGATGTTCGGGGTGGCCTGGATGTCCGCGTACAGCGCGTTGCCCTTGCGGTCGGAGGCGAGGGTGTTGAAGAAGGGGACGCCCTGCGTGGTCTCCAGCGTGTTGACCACGTCGTTGACGTCCTTGGCCTGGTCGAGATGGAACCAGGTGTTCAACGCCCGCAGGTTGTCCATGTTCACGTCACGCACCGCGTGGGCGCTGACCACCCAGGGCAACGGGACGCCCTGGATCGATGTGGTGATCGGGCCGTAACGGGTGGACCACAACGTCCTGGTGACCTTGCCGATGGAGCCGTCCGCGTTCAGCACGTCGACACCGACCTGCTGCGAGGTCATCTTCTGCCAGGTGCCGTCGACCAGGTAGTTGGTCGGGTTCAGCGGATCCACCTGCACGTCGAACAGCCCGAACGGCGCTACGGTGGCGATCGTGTGGCTCCAGGCGACGTCGTTGTTGTGCCCGATGGTCACAGCGGGCAATCCCAGCAGGCTGGCCCCTGAGACATTGATCTTTCCGGGGATTGTCAGCTGGCTCTGCCACATCCGGTTCTTGCCCTGCCACGGAAAGTGCGGGTTGGCCAGCATCATGCTGGTGCCGCCGGACACGCCCTGCGAACCGACCGCCAACGCGTTGCTGCCCATGCTCTGTTGACGGCTCTTCGCCATAGCGTCGCGGATCTTCTTCGCGGTCTGTGCGGCGGAGAACGCCGGCGGGGAGGCGGCCGACGCCCCCGGGGGTGCGGCGTTCACCTCACCGTCCAGCAGCGCATCGGCACTGCCCATGATGATCTCGGCGTGGGCGTGCCGGTAGACGTCCATCTCCGTGATCGGCTGCACCCAGGCCGCACCGCGGCAGGCCGGGTCGGAGATGTTGTTCACGCCCGTCTCGGCCAAGTACCTGTTGTATCCCCGCACATAGCCACGAATCGCCTCTTTGACCTCCGGCTCCGGCCCGTTGGGTGCGGGCTGCTCGACCAGCCGCTCCACCACCCGGTTGTCCTTGATCCGCTGGAAGTACAGGTCACTGTTGAGATTGGTGGTGGTGTTCTGGTGCTCGCCGGGGCTCGTCTTGCCATCGGGCCCCAGATAGCGTGACCTCTGGGCGTTGACCATCAGATACGTGTCGGCCAAGGTGCAGATGTTGTCCTTGGCCGCGGCATATCCGTAGCCCGTTCCCAGACCCTCCCAGGTGGAGGCGATGATGTGCGGGATTCCGTACTCGGTGTAACGGATCGTCGGCTTGTCCGGCCCCTGTTCGGCGGCCGGTGACCCGGTAGCCGCCATTGTGCTCATCATGGTGACCGCGGCCATGACCGCCATCGATGACCTCGATCTGAATCTTCTCCGCGCCATCGCGCCGTCCTTCCCCTGCGGTAACGGCCTTTGTCCGAACGCGGCCAGGCTAGGGAGAACCGATGAAATCTCGATGATGCCGCCGCGCCCCGGGGGGCCAACGCCGCCCGATGATCTACACGACCTCGAGTGACCAGTAAGTACGCAGGCGCTGTCACGTTGACTGGAGATGAGCCTGCATTGTCCGAGGCGCCACCCCAGCATGACCGCAGGCGTCGGCGAATGCCCGTCTTGTGCGCTGGGCGCCGTGGTCGGTGTGCACGACAGCGCCGCCGACTGGAGACACATGATGTCGCCGACGTACTTCGTGTTCACCACCGAGGCAGTGAAGTTGCGGCCGATCAGGTCGGCTGCCTTCGCGGCGGCCAGGTCCGCATACCTGCTCCCACGGTGGCCCCTTCTTCTCACCCCACCGCCGCCTCCAGGCGGTGAACCGGTATTTCATCGTCTTTTCAGCGCCCCTCGCCAGGATGAACGTGCCGCCGCGGACCGCCCGGACCGGTCCCGGAGCCGTGACATAGCGAGCGTCCCGTGATGCCCCGGCGCCGGCAAAAGCATGCGGAGGCACGGAACACCCAGCACAGCGCTCGCGGACCACATCCCCGACTTGACACCGCGTTCGCCGCGATGAGCCGACCTTGGAGGGCCGACCATGTCCAACCCCGCACGCCCCGACCGCCTCCCAGTCACCCGCAGATCGCTGCTGAGGGCCGGCGCGGGTGTCGCCCTGAGCGCCGGCGCGCTGGGCAGCTCGATTGCCGCCGCTCCCCGCGCCGCCGCGGCCCAGCGCGGCACACCCCTGTGTGAACAGCCGGGCGACTCGGCGAGCTCGCAGGGGCTGGGATCGGGGGATCTCGCCATCCCCTACTACCGGGAGCACGACAACACCTGGGGCTACGTCTTCGGCGACTCCTTCACCGAACCAGGGTTGCGAGGCGACTACCTCGGTTCTCCGGTCATGCTGAACCAGGCCGCCTTCGATGCCTCCGGCGCGACCCCGATCTCGTTCACCTGGGCCATGCCCACGGGAGGCGCCGCCCGGCAGCTCTTCGACTACCAGCACAACGCCGACAACGGGCACGGCTTCGAGGTGAGCCGCATCCCGAACGACTGCATCGAGTTCGGCGGCCGTACGTACATCCAATTCACCTCCGTGGAGGTCTGGCAGCCGCCCACGGGCTACGACGGCTCACGGATGTCCGGCGTCGCCTACTCCGATGACCACGGCGTGACCTGGCACGACTACCCCTACCACTGGGCGGGTGACACCCAGGGGGTGAACGAGTCTCCGTACGGGATGTGGTCGTTCGCGGGCATCGACCCCGACGGCTGGCTGTACATCTTCTCCAAACGCTGGAACGGCAGCCACCGCAACACCGGCGACGGCGGGGCGATCCAGCTCTTCCGCATCTGGCCGGAAGAGTTCCGCGCAGGCAACTTCGGAGCCCAGGAGAACTGGGCCTACCTCGACGGCCGCTGGCAGTGGACCGGGGCAGTCCAGCCTTCGATCATCCTGTCCGGGAACAACATCGGCGAGTTCTCGGTGAAGCGCATCGGCAGCACGTACTGCATGAGCTACTTCGACGTCACCGACTACTCGATCTGCACCCGCACCGCTCCCCGGCCCGATGCCATGTGGAGCGCGCCGAAGCCGCAGATCGTCGGCAACGCCGCCTGGCCGCCGAGCCACTGGGGCAAGCCCCAACTCCCTTTCCTCTACGGCGGATACATCCATCCGGGCAGCGCCGGCCCCAGCTCCCTGACCTTGATCGTGTCGCAGTGGAACGGGCAGCCCGACCAGTCGCCCTACCGAGTACTGCAGTACGACGGCGTCAACCCGTAGTCCGCATTCCGCAATCCCCCTTCGGCACACATCCCCGGCACAGAGGAACAGATGAGCGGCATCGGCTTACGACGCGCAAGAGCGGTCAGCATAGCCCTGCTCGCCCTCACGGTCCTGACCGCACTGAGCGGCAGCCCGGCGAGCGCCCGGAGTACAAAGCCCCTGAAGTACATCCCCCGCCCCCTGAACCACGCCGCCCCCGCCACGCTGTACTGCTCCGTCCCTCCGGAGCGGGACATCGCGGTCACCCGCAAGGTCTACGAGGTCGGCCAGCGCATGAACGTGTCCGAGAAGGTCATGCTCGCCGGCTTCGAGACAGGCTGGGTCGAGTCCCGGATGAACAACCTGTCGTGCGGGGACCGGGACTCGCTCGGCGTTTTCCAGCAGCGCCCCTCACAGGGCTGGGGCACCCCCGAACAGGTCATGGACGTCGACTACGCGGCGGGAAAGTTCTTCGAGGTGGCTCTGCAGATGGAGCCCGGCATGGAGGGCGGCACCGCAGGGCAGCTCGCCCAGGCCGTCCAACGCTCCGCATACCCGGAGCGGTACGACCAGGCGGAGGACACCGCCCGGGCGCTGCAGGACGAGGCGTTCCAGCCCTACGGCACGATCGGGGCGAAATACGACAGCATGGGCGGCCCGGGCAGCGTCCTCGGCCGGCCGGTCCGGGCGGAGGATGCGGCCTCGCTGGGCGGGCGCTTCCAGCAGTTCGAGCACGGGATCATCCTGTGGCATCCGGATGCGGCCTACGCGGTCTACGGCGACATCCTGAGCACGTTCTGGGCGACGGACGCGGAGCGGCGCTGGGGTTTCCCGACCATGGACGAGGCCGATGCCTCGCGGGCGCCGGACGGGACCCGGGGGCGCTACCAGTTCTTCGAGCGGGGGCTGTTCCTGTGGTCCCCGTCCACCGGCACGCATGTCGTGCATGACGCGATCTACGACGCCTTCCACGCGGCGGGGCACGAGAGCGTCCTGGGTTACCCGACCACCGACGAGATGGACGAGGCGGGCGGCGGCAAAGCGCAGCGCTTCCAGAAAGCCACCATCCACTGGAACCGGGACAAGGGCACCTGGATCACCAACAACTGAGCAGGAGAGCTTCCTTGAAGTTCCTTCACCGCACGGTGCGTCGCATTACGGCTTTGACGCTGGCGACCCTCGCGGCCACCTTCTGCGCAACACCGACCGCGAGCGCGTCAACCCCCGACGAGCCGATCGGGCGGGGCGAAGTGCTGGACCGCGCATGGTCGTGGATCGACGAACAGGTGCCGTACAGTCAGACCGGCTGCCACAACAATCAATTCGGATGCTACCGCCCGGACTGCTCGGGCTATGTGTCCATGGCCTGGCATCTGAGCAGCTCCCTCACCACCTGGAACCTGTGGAACGTCACGTTCGACATCCCGGCCGACGACCTGCAACCCGGTGACGCCCTGCTGCGGGACTCAGGCGGCACCGACCACGTGGCACTGTTCGTCCGCTGGGCGGACGCGGCCCACACCCAACCGGTGGTCCGCGAGGAGTACGACTTCGGACACGTGGCCGAGGAACAGGTGTGGACCGACGGGCTCCGCGGATTCGCACCCCGCCGCTACAACAAACTGGACGACCTCGTACCGTACGGCACCATCGCGGTCAAGTACGACAGCCTGGGCGGTCCGAGCAGCGAACTGGGACGGCCGATCCGGGGCGAACGCGATGCCTCGCTGGGCGGGCGCTTCCAGCAGTTCGAGCACGGGATCATCCTGTGGCACCCGGACGTGGCCTATGCGGTCTATGGCGACATCCTGAGTACGTTCTGGGCGACGGACGCGGAGCGGCGCTGGGGTTTCCCGACCATGGACGAGGCCGATGCCTCGCGGGCGCCGGACGGGACCCGGGGGCGCTACCAGTTCTTCGAGCGGGGGCTGTTCCTGTGGTCCCCGTCCACCGGCACGCATGTCGTGCATGACGCGATCTACGACGCCTTCCACGCGGCGGGGCACGAGAGCGTCCTGGGTTACCCGACCACCGACGAGATGGACGAGGCGGGCGGCGGCAAAGCGCAGCGCTTCCAGAAAGCCACCATCCACTGGAACCGGGACAAGGGCACCTGGATCACCAACAACTGACGAAAACCATCAGCACATTCCTCCTGACCAGCAGCGACATCACCCACAATCGTGCCTCGGGCAAGCCCTAGCGCGGTCTGCCGACTGCAGGTTCTCCGCCTTCGTGCGGGCGCTGTCACGTTGTTGTGTGTGGGTGTCTGACGGCGCTTCGGGGCATGGTGGGCTTGCGGTCCGGATTCGTGTTCAGGCCGTGGTGGGTCGGCCGGCAGTGTGACGTTCCAGGAGGTCAACGAGCCAACGGACGCGGTGAAGCGCGGCGGACCTCACGTCGCCGAGCAAGTCGTTCGCGCGGAGTTCGGCCACCAGGGCGTCGTGGGGCCCTGGACACCGCGACCTACGACGCCGGTCTCCTGGAGAGCAGTGCCAGCTTCGGAGCAGGTGCGGACGTCGGCGATGACCTGGAACTGGGGGCGGGCTCGATGGTGCCGGGACAGCGCCGGAGCCGAGGATGACGGCCTCATTCGGCTCGATGTGCTGGTCGAGGTCGCCAGGGTCTGATCACGGCCCACGGAGCCATCCGGTCCGTATGTGGTGGTCCCCGGTAGACGGTGAAACCAGGGGCGTATGGGAACCGTTTTCCGGTTGAGTAGCTCAGATCCATTCTGGACTTTCCGAGGAGGTGGGCCGGTGCCGGGCCTTGCGCGGATGCCGCTGGAGGGTGGCGGGGCGGTGCTGCTGGAAGAGATGGAAGACACACCGGCGTTCGACGGGCCGGTGAAGGCGGGCCGGGTCGGGGACGCCGTACGTGAGCTGCCTCGGACCTTGCAGGAATCGCTGGTTCCGGTGCGGGAGATGGCGCGGGCGGTGTTGGACCAGTTGCGCCAGGCGGGGCCGCGGGAGCTGGAGGTGGAGTTCGGGGTGAACCTGTCGGCGAAGGCCGGCGCGGTCATCACCTCCGGCGAGACGGCCGTCCATCTGAAGGTCCGCGTGGTGTGGGAGCGCGGCGACGCTGGGCCGGATGCCCCGTGACGAGCGTGACGGCGACGGCAGGTCGCCCGGACGACGAGAGCAGTCTCGCCGGGGCGGGTGAGCCGTCGATGTCCGTGTCGGTCTTCCAGGTGCTCGCGTCGGACGGCACGGTGGCCGGCGCGGGGTTCCTGACGGGGGCGGACACCGGCTTCACCTGTGCGCATGTCGTGCGCGACGCCGACCGGTCACCGGGCGGCAGGGTGGAGGTACGCTTCCCCCATCTGCCGTACGCGCCACGGGTGTTGGCCGAGATAGTGGCCGAGGAGTGGCGGGCGGCGGAGGCCGACGACGTCGCCGGACTCCGCCTCGATTCGGTTCCGGCGGGAGCCCGCGGCATGGCCGTGGGGACGAGCGCGGGGTGCCGGGGCCATGGGGTCTTCTCGTTCGGGTTCCCCGCCCAGGCGCCGCGGAACGGGCATTTCGGGTACGGCGAAGTCGGCGGCCTACTGCCCGAGGCCGACGGCGTGGGGCGGCTGCTCCAACTGACGAAGGCCAACGATCTGACCACCGGTTTCAGCGGCGGGCCGGTGGTGGACGAGATGACTGGCCTGGTGATCGGCATGGTCACCGCCATCGCCTCCCCCGACGCCCACTTGAAGGGGCTGGGAATCGCCTACGCCACTCCGGCCGAAGTACTGCGAGAGGTCCGTCCCCGGCTGGCCGAGTACCAGGCGTGCCCGTATCTGGGACTGGAGCCATTCACCGCGCGGCACGCGGAGTGGTTCCACGGCCGTGAGGCCGCCGTGGAACGGGTGCTCGCCGCGCTGGGCGGCGACCGGCGGATGCTGATGCTGCTGGGCCCCTCCGGAGCGGGGAAGTCGTCGCTGATGAACGCGGGTGTCCTGCCCGCCCTGGCCGAGGGAGAGATACCGGGCAGCGACCGTTGGCTGCCGCTGTGCGTCCGTCCCGGCCAGGACCTGCTCGTGGAGCTGGAGGGCGCGGGTCTGCCCGGTGCGGCCACAGACGGTCTGCCGGCCGCGGCAGAGGCCCGCCTGGCCGCCGCGCCCGACCACGACCGTCTGCTGCTGGTCGTCGACCAGTTCGAGGAACTCCTCACCCAGCCCGCCCCCGACTCGGACCGACGTGCCGACGACGTGCGGCTTCGGGCTGTGGACCAGCTCATGGAACTGGGCGCATCCCATGCCGCGGTCACCGTGCTCCTGGTCATGCGCAACGACTTCTACGCCCCGCTCGACGCCCTCGCCCCCGACCTGATGAACGCCGTCCTCCCCGGACTGTGCAACGTCCCCACGACCCTGAGCCGCCAGGACCTGCAAGCGATCATCACCCGGCCCGCCGCGGCCGTTGGCCTGCCTCTGGAGGCCGGTCTGGCGGACCGGATCGTCGACGACGTCCTGGACATCGACCCGGTGGCCCGGCAGGCGCCGGTCACCCTGCTGCCGCCGCTGGAGCTGGCCCTGCGTCAGTTGTGGGTACGTCGTCGCCGTGAGGACGGCCACCTCACCCACGCGGCCTACGAAAAGCTCGGCAAGGTGACCGGCAGCCTGACAGCCTGGTGCAACCGTGCCCTCGGTCAACTTCCCGCCAGGCAGCGTCCCGTCGCGCAACGGATCCTCACCGCGCTGGTCCAGACGGCCGACGAGGCCAACGGCATCCCCGCCACCCGCCGGCCCGTCGCCCTCACCCGGCTGCGCGCCCTGGCGACCGACCACGGGGCCACCGACCCCGACGCCGGCGCCGCCTTCGACGCTGTACTGGCGGCCCTGACCCGCTACCGCATCGTCGTGACCGACACGACCGCAGCTCCCGGGGCGCCTCCTGATGAACCGGCGGTGGAGCTCATCCACGACTCCCTCATCCGCGGCTGGGCCGACCTGCGTGACTGGGTCGCCCAGGACCACCAGTTCCAGGTCTGGCTGCGCCGCGCCACAGAACAGCAGGACCGCCACGCGCACAGCGGTCTGCCGGGTGACCTGCTGGACGGCTCGCTGCTCGCGGAAGGGGAGGAATGGGCGGGCCGGCGTTCCCTGCCCACCGAGATCAGCTCGCTGGTGGAAGCCAGCCGGCAGCATCAGCACTCGGCCCTGCGCCGCACCCGGCGCATCAACGCCAGCCTCGTCATCATGCTCGTCCTCGCCCTGCTCGCCACCGGCGTCGCCTACGGCCAGCGGCAGACCGTCATCGGCCAACGCGACCGCGCCGCGTCCGCCCAGGTGGCCGGCGCGGCGCAGTCGGTCCGCCGCACGGACCCCGAACTCGGCCGACGGCTGGCGGTCGCTTCGGCGCGGCTGGCCGGGACGCCCGAGTCGTGGTCGGCGCTGCTGGCCCTGCATGACCAACAGGAGGACGACGCGCTGAAGTTGCCGGGGTCCGTGGCGACGGAGTTCGATCTGGACGCTACAGGGGAGACCCTGGTGGCCGCCGGGGGTACTCGTGTGGAGTTCTGGAACGTCAGGACCCGGAAGAAGACCGGTATCTTTGTGGCCCCGGCCAGAGTCCATCGGGTGGACCTTTCCGATGACGGCAGGACGGCCGCCGTGAGTACCGAGGACGGGTACACGCGGCTGATCGACGTCGCGGCTGCGCGGGTCCGTGGCGCCCACGCCGTGTACCACACCGCCCGGGAGGACAGCGGGTACTGGCCGGGCATCGCGGTCAGCCCCCGGGGCACGTACCTGATGATCGAGACGACCGACCTGGACATGAAGTCCACGCTGGTGGTCCGGGACACCCGTACCGCCCGGAAGATCGTTACCGCGAGCACCCGTTCACCCGTCTTCCTCCTGGCCGACTCCTCGTTCTCTCCGGACGAACGCGTACTCTCCGTGCCCGCCGGCGGGGGGAAGGCGTTCACCTGGCTCGACCTGCGCACCAAGAAGAAGCTGCACATCCCCATTCCGTACTACGGGCTCAAGGCGGGAGACATCGAGGGTCCCGTGGTGTTCAGCCCGGACGGCAAGTTCGCGGCCGTGCGGGCCAAGGGCGGCAGAATCAGCATGTTCGAGCGGACCAAGGGATTTCCCAGCGTCGAACTCAAGGGCGCTGAGGACCCCACGGACTACAACTCCCTGTACTTCAGCCACGACGGCCGGTACATCGTGCACAACGCCGTCGTCTGGGACACGGCGTCGGCGAGTTCGGGTCAGGTCATGCGTTACTCGACCACGCAGAGCGAGTGCCATCCGGCGACGGCCCTGCGTTTCACGGCCGACGACTCGACGCTCCGGTGCGTCGGGGGAGACGGCGTGGTTCGTACAATCGACGTGAGAGACGCCACCAAACCCCCCAAGGAGAACGGCGGTTACTACGACGAGGGTGTGGTCAGCGGCGACCGGCGCACCCTCGCGCTGCACATCGGCGGCGACATCGAGATCTGGTCCCCGCTGTCGCGGACCAAGCGTTCCACCGTGGCCTCGCCGGCGGTGGCGAACTCGGCGGAGACAGGGATCCAGCTCAGCCGCGATGGGCGTCTGCTCGCCGTCCGCGCCGATACCGGAATCGAGATCTGGGACACGGCCAAGAAGCACGGATCGATGCTCGGCAGCCTGCCCATCGTCAAGAAGGACCGGCAGGATAGGCCGTATTCGCAGCGCTATACGCCCTACGTGACCTTCGCGTTCTCACCCGACGACAAGTCGCTCGCCGTCGAGGTCTTCACGGACGACGACGTCAACACGCTCACGTTCTGGGACCTGACCACCATGCGCCGGATCCGTGAGGTGCGTGCCAGGCTCGGCTACCCCGACAACGGAGCGGCCGTCTTCTTCCAACCCGACGGCAACAGTGTGATCGCCGCCCCGAACCTCGGCCGGGTCGCCTTCCCGTCCGGCAGGATCCTCGCCAAGGGCTCCCCGAGCCTGGACGTGGACTCCGCGAGTGAGGACGGCTCGACGCTCTACACCTACCCCCGCGGATTCCGGCCATTCCTCCGGTTCTGGGACGCGCGCACACTCCTGCCCGACGGAGAGGACCTGCGCACCGGTGCCGTGTCGCCTCCCCTGCTCACACCGGAAAGAGCCACCGCCGCCTCGGCTGACGGCCGGCTGTTCGCCACCGTGCACCAAGCCGCGCTCGGCTACCAGATCAAGGTATGGGACAGGCGCACCAACTCAGAGCTCGGCGTCCCCCTCACCGGCCCCCTCGACGACATCATCGCCCTGGCCTTCTCCCCCGACGGCTCGACGCTGACCGGCGTGGACCGGCACGGCAGGTTCTTCACCGACACCATCGCCCCCGCGCGCCTGATCCGAGACCTCTGCACCAGGTCCGGCCCTCTCACCAAACAGGAATGGAAGGCGCACATCCCTGACATCCCCTACCGCAAGACCTGCTGACCTGGTGGGCCGACGTCGAGGACTTAGAAGCCGTATCTCAACCGAACGCCACTCTTTTGGTCAGCCGCGTTGCCGTACACGGGCGCGAGGCAATCGCATGATACGGCTGGCGAGTTGAAGTCAACGGGCTCGGGCGCGTACGACAACGACAACAGGGCCTCCGGGAACTGCTCGGAATAGGGGCGCACCCCCGAGCCGTCAGGAGGTCCTGCCTTCATGCGCGTACCAGCGGAAGATCACTCGACCGGGAACCTGCCCTACTTGCACGATCCAAAATCAGTTGAGAGACGGCTTCTGAGCCAAGAGGCGCCTCGTGAAGCCGATCGGTGCCAGACCTGAGCCTGCTAGCTGCGCATAACAGCGTGGCCCTGTCAGACTTCGGCGTGGAGATCAACAGGCATCATCCGGATCGGATGCCTGGGTGTCTGCTGGAGAGAAGGAGCCACGATGCACGGGGGAAGGGAACCACGATGGAACCGGTGATCATCATCCTGATCATGCTGGTGGTGCTGGTCTTCACAACAGTGATCAAGAACATCCTCGTGATCCCACAGGCCAGCGCCGCGATCGTCGAGCGCTTCGGCCGCTACACACGGATACTGGGCCCCGGTCTGAACTTCGTGGTCCCGTTCATCGACTCGGTCAAGCATCGGATCGATCTCCGTGAACAGGTCGTGGCGCTCCCGCCGCAATCGGTAACCACCCGGGACAGGATGGCCGTCAAGATCGACACGATCATCCACTACCAGGTGGTCGACCCTCGCGCGGCCGTGTACGAAGTCAACGACTACATCACGGCGATCGAGGAGCTCACCCACACCAGACTCCGCCACCTCATCGGCGACATAGACCTGGCCCGAACCCCGGCTCTGCGAGCGGAGATCAACGCGGCGCTGCTTGGTTTCCTCGATGAGGCCGCCAGAAAGTGGGGCATCCGTGTCAACCGCATCGAGCTGAATTCCATAAAGCGGGCCGGGGAGGAGACGGCGCCAACCGCCCCGCCACGCCCCCCTCAGCGGGATGTCCGGAAAGAAGCAAAGTCGGGACGCGTGATCGGTGGTCGGTACCGTCTCATCAGCCGACTCGGATCTGGCGGGTTCGGGCAAGTGTGGAAGGCCCGCGATGAGTCTTTACACGTTGACGTGGCAGTCAAGGAAGTCCGACTGCCCAGCTCGGCTTCCGACACACAGCAGGTTGACCTGTTGGCCCGTGCTGTACGTGAAGCCCGCAACGCCGCGCAGCTTCGTGATCACCCCAGCATCGTGACCGTCCACGACATCGTCAGCGAGAGCGGAGCCCCCTGGATGATCATGCAATTGGTCGACGGGTACTCGCTTCAGGAACAGCTCGACGCGCAAGGTGCGCTAACGGTGGGCCGCACAACAGAAATCGCCGTGGCTCTGTTGAGAGCCCTGGACGCAGCGCACACGGCCGACATCGTGCACAGGGACATCAAGCCGGCCAACGTCATGCTCACCAGTAATGGTGACGTAATGCTCACCGACTTCGGTATTGCTGTACACAGCACCGACACCCGATTGACCGCCACCGGATTGTTCGTCGGCTCGCCGGGCTACGTCGCCCCGGAGCGCGTACGCGGTGGCGACGATGGGGGTGCCGGCGACCTGTTCTCTCTCGGGGTGACGCTCTATCAGGCAGTTGAGGGCCGCCTGCCGTTCTGGCCTGACAACCCGACGGCCGTCGTGTTCGACGAAGCCCCCCGTCCAGAGCGTGCAGGCCGACTCACAAAGCTCATCGAGCAACTCTTGGAGAAGGACCCAAGCAAACGCCCGACAGCCGCCCAGGCGCTGGCCCTTATCGAGAGGCTGTCTCGTAACTGATCTTGGATCGTGCAAGTCGAGCAGGCTCCTGGTCGAGTGACCTTCCGCCGGAACGCGCATGAAGGCAGGTCCTCCTGGTAGCCCGGGGGTGCGCCCCTATTCCGAGCAGTTCCCGGAGGCCCAAGACGGCCGCCAACGCGGCACTGAGGGAGCTGTCCGGCAAGGCACTGCCCGCCGACGTCATCGACCCGGCCTGGAAGTCCGTCACCTTCCTCGACGACCCGCTGGCCTCGACCCTCCACACCGTGGCGGAGCACACGAAGAAGGCCGACCTGCTGGACAAGCCAGACCTGAAGGGCATCTACGACCTCACGCCGCTCAACAAGGTCCTCAAGGCCGAGACCGGCAAGGAGGTCGACGACGCCGGTCTCGGCGCCGAGTAGCGACAGCCGGACCGATGGGTTCCCAGGAGGTGACGACCATGGCCACCATGTCAGCCGAGGCTACCGAGTCCGCCACTGCGGTGACGCATGCCGCCCGCGTCGAGCACGTCTCGAAGTCCTTCCCGGCGCCGGGTACGCCCGGCGGACAGCAGCTCGTGATGAACGACATCACGCGCGATGTCGCACCCGGCGAGTTCGTCACCCTCCTGGGAGCCTCCGGCTGCGGCAAATCCACCCTTTACGCACAACGTGCGGGAGGCGGTGAAGCTGGGACAGCGGGTGGTACTGCCGTCCTCCCGGCTACGGCGAATCGCCCGGGAGTGGACCGTCGGCATTCCGCAGCCACGCCGCATCGAGGACAGGGCGGTCGCCGAGCTGTCCGTCGAGATCTGCAGGACGCGGCCGCTCTGACGGGACTTGAGACCGGGCTCGACGCCCTGGACTCCGTCTAGGCCGACGGTACGCCGCTGCACGAGACCCTGATGCGCAAAGTGCTGCCCCCGGTCGTCGCCGTCGCGCTGGTGCTGCTCGTAAGGGCTCACCGGACCGCTCAGGAGGAGCGAGCGCTGCGTACCAGGGTGTCGAAGAGGTTCTGTTGGGAGGAATCTGTGGACGCGGTGTCCTCCGGATGCCACTGCACTGCGGTGAACCAGCTTTCCGCTCTGGGGAGTTCGAGGGCCTCTACGGTGCCGTCCTCGGCGATGGCGGCTACGGTCAGGCCGTTGCCCAGGCGGTCCACCCGCTGGTGGTGGTAGCAGGATACTTCAGCCTTTTCGGCACCCACGGCCTGAGCCGTCCGCGTTCCTGGTCGGATGGTCACCGGGTGCAGCAGATGGCGGTGCTCCAGGTCGGGGCCGCCCATGTCCTGGTGAAGGCTGCCGCCGAGGGCGACATTGACGATCTGCAGGCCGCGGCAGATCGCCAGCAGCGGGAGCCTCGACTCCAGTGCTCGCCGGGCGACTTCGAGGTCGAAGGCGTCTTGGAGGTCGTCGACGTCGTAGACGCTGTCGTGCTTGTCGGTGGCGCCGTAGCAGTACGGGGCGATGTCACCGCCGCCGGGCAGCAGGACGCCGTCGAAGCGGACGAGCCGGGCGGCGACATCGGTTTCGGCGGGGTCCGACGGGTGAATGCTCACTGGTTCTCCGCCGGCCCGCCAGACGGCCTCGACGAGCATGCGGGCGTTGGCTTCAGCGGCGTACCGCAGCGCGGAGGCGGTGGCGGAGAAGCGTGCCGGAATGGCTATCAACGGGCGCGTCACAGCTGGATCCAGGTGGTCTTGAGCTCGGTGTACTTCTCCAGGGCGTGCACGGATTTGTCGCGGCCGCTGCCCGACTGCTTCATTCCGCCGAAGGGGACGGTCAGGTCACCCTCCTCATAGCAGTTGACCCAGACCGTCCCGGCCTTCAGCGCGCGGGAGACCCGGTGGGCGGTGGACAGATCGGAGGTCCACAGACCGGCGGCGAGGCCGTACTCGGTGGCGTTCGCCAGTCGTACGGCCTCGTCCAGGTCGTCGAAGGTGAGGACGGACAGCACGGGACCGAAGATCTCCTCGCGCGCCAGCCGCATGCCCGGGTCGACGCGGTCGAAGACGGTGGGCTGCAGGAAGCTGCCGCCGGTGGCGGTCAGGACGCGTTCTCCGCCGTTGAGCAGGCGGGCGCCCTCGGCCCGGCCGCCGGCTATGTGCCCGAGGACGCGATCCAGGTGGCCCCGTGAGGCCAGAGCGCCCATCTCGATGGCCGGGTCGAGGGGATCGCCGACCTTGAGTTCCCGCGCCCGCCGGACCACTGCGTCGGTGACCTGCTCGGCGATCGAGGAGTGCACCAGGAGCCGTGAGGGGGCGGTGCACATCTCACCCTGGTTGAAGAAGATGCCCCAGGCGGCGGTGGCCGCGGCCTTCTCCAGGTCGGGCGCGTCGGGGAGGACGATGTTGGGCGACTTGCCACCCAGCTCCAGCCAGACCCGCTTGAGGTTGGAGTCGGCCGCGTAGCGCAGGAAGTGGCGGCCGACGGCGGTGGAGCCGGTGAAGGCCAGAACGTCGACGTCCGGGTGCAGGCCGATCGCCCGTCCGGCGGTCGGGCCGTCACCGGTGACGACGTTGAGGACGCCCGGGGGTAGGCCGGCATCGGTGCCGATCCTGCCGAGCAGCAGGGCCGACAGGGGGGACGACTCGGACGGCTTCAGGACGACGGTGCACCCTGCGGCGAGGGCGGGGGCGACTTTCCAGCTCGCCAGGGTGAGCGGGAAGTTCCAAGGTACGACCGCGCCGACCACGCCGGCTGGCTCCCGGGTGACGAGGGCGAGGGTGTCGGGGGCGGTGTGCGGGGACTCGTCGGTGAGCTTGTCGGCCAGTTGCCCGTACCAGCGGAAGGTGGTGATGGCGGCGCGCAGTTCGATGTCGTACGCGTCGGTGATCGGCTTGCCCATCTCCAGGCTGATGGTGAGGGCGAGCTGCTCGCGTCGCTCCTCGAGGAGTTCGGCGATCCGCAACAGGATCCGGCCGCGGTCGGCGGGGGCCAGGCGTGGCCAGGGGCCGGAGTCGAAGGCGCGGCGGGCGGCCGCGACCGCGAGATCGACCTCGGCCTCGCCCGCGTCGGGGACATGGGTGAGGACCTGTCCGTCGCGGGGCGCGACGACGGCGAAGGCCGCGCCGCCGCCGCTTTCGGATCGGCCGTCGATGTGGTGCTGGGTGGGCAGGCCGAGTTCCCTGGCCCGAATCAGCAGTTCTTCGTGGGTGACGTTGCGCATGGGTGTCTCCGTACGGCCCGTCACTCGGCGCCGGAGGTGCCGGTCTCGAGGAGCCGCCCGCCGTCCCACACGACGCCGACCTGCCGGTAGTACGCGCCGATCGGCTCACGGATCTCCAGACGGGCCAGCTCCTCGGTGGGCGACTCGAACAGTTCCAGCTCGGCGTCGCCGACCCAGGGTCGACCGCCCTCGAAGGAGGCCGCTCCGGACTCGATCAGCTCGTCCAGCGCGAGCCCCTCGCCTTTCTCGATGGACGGCAGCCAGCGGTGGTGGACCATCGGACGGGCGTTGACGAAGCCATTCGCCTCTGACGGCTCGCGCAGCGTCACCACGGCCTGCGCGAGGCGCCGGTCGGCGGCGGCGAGGGTCGCGCCGAACCGTGCCCCGGCCTCGATACGGGGCGCCGGCCCGTAGGGGTGCGGGTGAGTCTGGTGGATGGAGCCGAGCTTCTTCGGATAGCCCTGGTGCAGTCCGCGGGCGATCGCGAAGTCCTTGTCGACCCAGATGTACACGCAGCGTGTGTAGGTCTGGCCCTTGTACTTGCAGCGGACAACAGCGAACGCCTCCTTGTACTGGGAGCGCACCGGGTCCAGCAGTTCCTCCCCCGACGCCGAGCAGGACTGCCAGTCGGCCCAGATCAGCGCCACCGCGCCGGGGTCCTCGTCGGCGAGCTCCAGCGGCTCGGGCAGCAGTTCGCGCACCCGGGCAGGGTCGGTGCGGTACTCCACGGTCAGCAGGTCGCCGGAGTACCGCCAGGGCGGGGAGGGGATGAGCGACGAGGCGCCCGTCGCCGTCTTGGGGTGGAAGTAGCCACGGACACGGGCCATGTCGTCATGCTCCAGAAGGGTTCGGCAGAGGCGGCGACGCCACCTGCGGCGGATGGGGAAGAGAGGATCAGCCGACGCGTGAGGTCATGGGCCGGGTGCCCGGGGTTCCGGCTCTCCGCGGCAGGGCGGCCGTGGGCCGGTGGCACCCGGGACGGTCATGAACGGGCGAGCCGCTCCAGCCGTTCGTGCAGGTGCTCGACGTAGGTCTCGGACTCGGGCTTCATCAGCACGCTGCGCAGGATCCGCGCGCCGGCGGCGTCCGCGGTGATCTTCGGATGGCGTGCGGTGAAGCGCTCGGCGCCCACGCGGAGGGTGCTGAGGAAAACCGGGTCCTCGCTGTCGGTCATCCCCTCTTGCAGGATGCGGTTGCTGGCCGCATCGATCTCGGAGAGGGTGTGGCCGGCCGTCAGCGGGAAGTAGCTGACGATGTCCAGCTGCGGGGGCTGGTAGAGCTCCAGGTACTCGGATCCCTCGATCAGTTCTGACCAGTGCAGTGCCGCACGCCGGCCGGCCGCCAGCACTTGGCCCAGTCCCTGGCGGGTGGGCGGCAGCAGCTGGAAGGTGAGCCACAGTGCGGCGGCCGCCGCACCGGCGCGGGAACACTCCAGGCTGATCTCGCCCAGGTGCAGTTCCTCAGAGGTGAAGTAGGTGTACGGCGAGTCGTGCAGGTAGAACCGGCCGACGGAGGGGTCGCGGAAGAGGACGGCGCCGCAGCCGTAGGGCTGCAGACCGTGCTTGTGCGGGTCCACCACGATCGAGTCGGCCCGGGCGACGGCCTGCCAGGGCTCGGCCGGCAGGCCCTCGGGGCCGTCCGCGCCGGCCAGCAGCGTGAAGAAGCCGCCGTAGGCGGCGTCGACGTGGATCCGCACGCCGTAGCGCTCCCGCAGTGCCAGCGCGTCGTGGACCGGCTCGATGGCGCCAAGCCCGGTGGTGCCGGCGGTGAGTACGACGGTGCCGACCCGCCCGCCGCGCAGCAGCTCCTCCAGCGCATCGAGGTCCATGCGGCCAAGGCTGTCGGTGGGGACGGGGAAGCCTTCCACGCCGAGAACGCCGCACATCCGGCCGTGCGTGTAGTGGGCCTCGGTGCTGTACGCGATGCCCTTGCCGGGGTGCAGTTCGCGGGCGACGAAGAGGGCTTCGAGGTTGGCGATGGTGCCGCTGGTGGTCAGGTGGCCCAGGTGGGTGTCGTAACCGAACATGGTGGCCAGTTGCTGGACCACCTCACGTTCCATCGCGGCGGTGGCCGGCCCGCCGTCCAGGGCGTGGTTGTTCGGGTTGATCAGCATCGCGGTCAGTTGGCCCACGACGGCCGCTGGATGCGGTGGCTTGAGCATCTGGCCCGCGTAGCGGGGATGGAAGAAGGGGTAGTTGTCCTTCAGACGCTCGGTGAAGACCTCGAACGCGGCCGCAAACCGACTGTCGTCGACGGCCAGCGCCGGGTGCGGGTCGAAGGGGCCGAAGGTCTTCGCCCACTCGGCGTTCGACGCGACCGCCGCGGTCAGCCACTTGTTCAGATCCATCTCGTCACACTTCCTTCATCTCGCCTGTTCATGTGGTGCGGGCTCAGCGCCGGGGCGGGCGGATGCCGCGGAACTCCCAGTCGCCGCCGAGCGCGGTGGACAGCACTTCCTCGGACTCGGTGGGCTGGGCGCCGACGTCGCTACGGATGGCGGTCGGGCCGGTGACGATGTGGTTGGTGAGCCTGCCCAGGCCCTCCGCCTCGACCTCGACGACGTCGCCCGGCTGGACGGGCCGCGAGTTGGCCGGGGTGCCGGAGAGGAGGACGTCTCCGGGGTAGAGGGTGATGGTGCGGGCGATGTCGGCGACGAGGTAGTGCATGTCCCACTTCATCTCGTCGGTCGAGCCGTCCTGGACGACCTCGCCGTTGACGTACGTCCGCAGACTCTTGCCGTGGAAGTCCCAGTCGGTGACCAGGCCGGGGCCGAGCGGGCAGAGGGTGTCGGAACCTTTGACGCGGAGCATGGAGCCCGCGTCGGTGTCGCGGAAGTCGTGCAGGCCGTAGTCGTTGGCGACGGTGTAGCCCGCGATGTACTCCCCCGCCTCGGCCGGGGAGACGTTCCGTGCCGTCCTCCCGATGACGATGGCGACCTCGCCCTCGTAGTTGAGCCACTTGCAGCCCTCGGGGCGGACGATCGCCCCCTTGTGGGAGTTCAGGGACGAAGTCGGCTTGTGGAAGTACGTGGGGGCGTCGGGCAGACCGATCCGGAACTCCTCCACCCGGCTGCGGTGGTTGAGGTGGACGGCGATCACCTTCGAGGGCACCACCGGGGGCAGGTGCTGCGCATCCTCTGTCTTCACGCGGCGGCCGTCCGCGGCGACCAGTTCGTCCCCGTCGACGGTGACCTGGACGGCGGCACCATCCAGCAGGATGCGGCGGTATTCGGGCATGGCGGGCTCCTAGATACGGCTGTGGGGGGAGCGTGCGGACGGGGAGGCGGGCAGGCCGGTGCCGGTCCAGCCCCCGGCCGGGCGGTCGAACCACAGGTGGACCTGGCCGGTGCCGACGGAGTTCTCGTACTCGCCGTACTGGCGGGCCTTCGCCACGCACGCCCGCTCACCGAGCGCGCCGGCCATCATCAGGTAGTGGAAGAACTTCGCCTCCGGCTTGAACTTCCAGAAGTCGTCCATGGTGTCGATGACCTTGTCGTGCCGGCCCTCCTTGAACCAGGCGATCCGCTCCTCGTCGGCCGCGCGTGCCTCGGGGGTGAAGATGTGCACCGGGTCGCTGGCCTCGTGGTCGCGGATCTCGCGCAGCGGCCAGAAGGTGTGGGACAGGGCGCCGGAGGCGATCAGCAGCACCCGGCGGCCCGACGTGGCGGCTATGCCGTCCGCGAGGGCGCGGCCGAGGCGCAGGTGGTCCTCCATGTCGCCGGTCTGGCAGACGCCGATGGTCACCCAGCGCTTGTCGGACAGTCCCTCGCCGAGGAACTTCCAGAGGTTGACGGTCGCGTAGTAGACCGGCAGATACGCGTCGTCGATCGCCGTGATGAACGTGCCGTGCTTGTCGGTAAACTTCGCGATATTTTGGGCGAGTTCGGGGTCGCCGGGGAAGTCGTACGGCATGCGGCACATGCCGCGGGGCAGCTCCTCGGAGGTGAACAGGCCCGCCCGCCGGTCCTGCGCCGTCACCACGAACTCGACGGTGGTGGCCCAGTGGGAGTCCAGGACGACGACGGTGTCGTAGCCGTCGTACTCGAAGACATCCCTGCGGAGCTGTTCCAGGCCGGTGACGAGGGTGATCTCCTTGCCTTCGTTCAGCGCCAGGCGCTCCGGCCTCGGGAGCACGATGGTGGGGACGTGGGAGAGCAGGCCCGCGCCGACGATCTCACCCATGGTTCGTCCATCCCTTCGGGGCGGTGACGGTGTTCTTCACGTCGCAGTAGAAGTCGAAGCTCCAGGCGCCGCCCTCGCGGCCGACCCCGGAGAGGCGGGAGCCGCCGAACGGGGCCTTCAGGTCGCGGACGAAGAAGCAGTTGACCCACACGGTGCCCGCCACCAGCCGGGCACTGACGCGTTCGGCGCGCTCCAAGTCGCCAGTGGCGAGGGTGGCGGCGAGCCCGAAGCGGGTACCGTTGGCGAGGCGGACGGCTTCCTCCTCGTCTGCGAAGGTCTGCAGGGTCAGGACCGGGCCGAAGACCTCCTCCTGCACGATCTCCGAGTCCTGCGTGACGTCGGTGAGGAGCGTGGGCGCGTAGTACAGGCCCTCCTTGCGGTGGCCACCGATCACCGCTTTGGCCCCTGCCGCGAGCGCACGCTGCACGAAGCCGTCGATCTTCTCCAGCTGACGAGGGTGGATGTTCGGCCCGATGTCGGTGGTCCCATCGCGCGGGTCACCCTGCTTCAGAGCGGACGCCTTCTCGACGAACCGGCGGGTGAACTCCTCCACGATGGGCTCCTCGACCAGCAACCGGGTGCCTGCCAGGCACACCTGGCCGGCGTTGTCGTACTGGTCCACCGCCAGGTCCACGGCCAGGTCCAGGTCCGCGTCGGCGAACACCAGCAACGGCGACTTGCCGCCCAGTTCCAGACTGAGCGGGGTGAGGTTGGCGACGGCCGACTCTGCGATCCGCCGGGCCGTCGGCACGGAGCCGGTGAAGCTGATCCGCCGCACGTCCGGATGCGAGGTCAGCGCGCTGCCGATCTCCGAGCCGTAGCCCTGGACGAGGTTGAGGACACCGGCCGGGAGCCTGGCCTCCGCGGCGATGTCCGCGAGCAGCGAGGCGGTCAGCGGCGACCACTCGGCCGGCTTGAGGACCACCGTGTTGCCCGCCGCGAGGGCCGGGGCGACCTTCCAGGTGGCCAGCATGAGCGGGGCGTTCCACGGGGTGATCAGCGCGCAGGGGCCGGCCGGGTCCCAACTGACGTGGTTGGTGTGGCCACGGGTCTGGAAGTCCTCGTGGCCCAGCCTCAGCAGCCAGTCCGCGAAGAAGCGGAAGTTGTGCGCGACGCGGGGCATCACGCCGTGCCGATGGGAGCGGAGCAGAGCGCCGTTGTCGGTGGTCTCGACGATCGCCAGGTCCTCGAGCCGCTTTTCCACACCGTCGGCGATCGCGTGCAGGATCCGGGCGCGTTCGGAGCGCGGGGTGCGGGACCAGCCGGGGAAGGCGGCCTTCGCGGCGGCCACCGCGGCCGCCGCCTCCGTCGCGGTGCCCCGGGCGATCTCACCCAGAACGCTGCCGTCGATCGGTGAGACGTCGGTGAACGTCTGGCTGGAGGCGACGCGCTCGCCTCCGATCCAGTGCCGGGTGTCTACCGATACCCCGGCGACGACAGCTTTTTGGGGCTCGCGGGTCATGTCCCGACCTCCGTTTCGTTTGACCCCAAATAAATACGCGGGGACGTTTGTGTGTCAAGGGATTCCCGACGTTTATTTGATTCCAAACGTTACGGCGAGGAGGCGCCCCCCGCCCCCGAAGCAGCAGCCCCACCGGGACCATGAGTGAGTACCGCCACCTCGGGAGATGAGCGCGGACCCTGGGGTGAACCAGGGCCCCGACAGCCCGGCCCGACCTACGGGCGCGGGCGGCGGCCCGAGCGACGCGGGGCGAGGTTCTCGCCGTCGAGCAGCTCGCGCCTGCGCTGCTCGCCGTGTTCCTCGAGCCGGCTGACGATGGCGCGCAGGCTCTCGGCGAGCCGGAGGCACTCCTCAGGACCGAGCGGGGCGGCGACGAACGCCTCTTCCTCGTTGAATGCCGGGAACAGCTCCTCCATGAGCTTCTCCCCCTGGGGGCTCAGCGAGAGCAGGACGCGGCGGCGATCCTCGGGATGGGCGGAGCGAACCACGAGGCCGCGCGATTCGAGGGTACGAGAGATCCCGGTCAGCGTGCCCTTGGAAATGCCGGCCTCCTCGGCCACCGACCAGGTCTCCGCCTCACCCCAGATCCACAGCACCCACAGCACGACGAAGCCGGTCCAGGTCAGCTCGTGCGGACGCAACACCGAGTTCTCCAGATGCTGGCGCACCGCCGCGGCCGCCCGGTGAATGTTGCCCACGGCCGCCATGGCCTCGCGCTGCAGGGTCAGGCCGCCCAGTCGCCGCTGTATGGCCTGTTCGGTCTCGGTGATGGATCGGCGGGGCCCGGGCACAGGCTCCTCCTCGACCTCGGGGCGGCATGAGGCCGCCGACATGTTCGTTTGCGATCAAATGTATCCCGTGAAGCCGCCGGGGCAGTGACCTTGAGTCTTGGGTGGCGGCCGGGAGATTCCGCTCGCCCCTCTTGTGGGCGGCGCCCCCAGCTCATATCGTTTGACATCAAACGACTACCCCTGGCGTCACCGGCCGGTCATCAAGCCGCACAAATTCCGCGCGAGCACATCAGACAGAATGCAACTCTTCGTCGCCACCTCTGGAGTATCCCTTGAGCGCCCATACCGACCCCCAGGTCCGACAGACGGTGGAGGCGCTCGACGCCCAGGGGATCGATGTCCTCCGCGTCGCCTACCCGGACCTGATGGGCTCCGACCGCAGTCGGGACGTCCTGCTGCACCATCTACCGCACGCGACCGGCCACGGCCTCGCCTTCAGCCGCGCCGTCTATCACACGGGAGCCCGGGGCGATCACTCGGACATCCCCGGCGGCCTGGAGGCGGGCATGCCGGACGTCCTGGTACGTCCGGACCTGGACACTGTCGTCCCGCTGCCGTGGGAGCCGAACGTGGCCTGGTGCATCGGCGACGTCCGGGACCCGGCCACCGGCCAGAGCGTGCCCGAATCACCCAGAGACCTGCTGCGCCGGGTCCTCTCCCGTCTGGCAGACGCGGGCCTGACCGCGCTCGTCGGCCCGGAACTGGAATACGTCCTGCTCGAGCCAGACGCGGACGCACCCACTGGTTGGCGGCGCTATGCCCCCGCCCCGGGCAACGTCTACACCACCGGGCGCCGGGCCGACCCGGACGGACACCTCCTGCGCACGGTGCGCGCCCTGCATGCCCTCGGCCTGGACGCCAGCGGCGGCAACCGCGAGTTCGACGGTGGGCAGTTCGAGATCAACCTCAACCACTCCGAAGCGCTCAACGCTGCGGACCGCGCCTTCCGGTTCAAGGCCGCGATCAAGGAACTGGCCCGCGCCGAGGGTCGGCTGGCGACGTTCATGGCCAAGCCGTTCAACGACGGCGGCGGATCAGGGTTCCACCTGCACCTCTCCCTCGTCGACGGGGACGGGGCCAACGTCTTCGACGCCCCACGCGAGGCCCACGGCCTGTCGGCCACCGCCCGCCACGCCCTGGCCGGCGTCCTCAACCATGCGCCTGCCCTGTCCGCACTGCTTAACCCCACCGTCAACTCCTACAAGCGCTTCGGCCCGGACACCACCGCGCCCTGGCTGATCAACTGGGGCCTGGACAACCGCAACGCGATGGTGCGCATCCCGCCGGAGCGCGGTGCCGCCTCCCGGCTGGAGGTCCGTCTCGGCGACGCCACGGCCAACCCCTACCTCGCCGTCGCCGGCCTGCTGGCCGCCGTCCACCTCGGCATCACCACCGCCGCCGAGCCCTGCGCCCCGGCGACCGGCCGCGCCGCCGACACCAACGCCGCGACCAAGCTGCCCACCGACCTCGGCCAGGCGCTGGACGCGCTCCAGTCCGACGACCAGCTCATCGACGTCCTCGGCAAGGCGTTCGTCGACGCCTTCCTCACCTTCAAGCGGGACGAAGTCACCCGGTTCCACAAGTACGTCACCGACTGGGAGTTCCGCGAGTACGCCCAGATCAACTGAGACCGCCCACTCCCCGACCGGCCACCCGGTCCCACCACCGGCTCGGCGGCCTGGTCGGCGTGCTCAGTGTCGTGCTGGACCAGGAGGGAGAGCAGATCCGCTACCGTCAGGGCCGCCTCGGCCGGGTGGCGCAGGGGGTTTCCCGGCTGGATGCGGTAGGCGTTGGACCGCCCTTCACGCCGGTGGGTGAGGTAACCGGCCGTCTCCAGGTCAGAAATGATCTTCTGGACCGCGCGTTCGGTCAGCCGGCAGTGCGCGGCTATCTCGCGGACGCGGGTCCGGCGATTGCTCTCGATCGCGGCCAGCACTCGGGCGTGGTTGGTGAGAAACGTCCACCCCGTGTGCGACTCGGGCACTTCTCCCATACAGCCAGGGTACGACCGAGTCATTCACGTATCCAAAAGACCGAAATAGGTTTCCGGTATTTCTTGACAGGCAACGGCTGGCGGGCGCAGCCTGGGTGCGGAAGGAAGTGGACGCCAACAGAAGAGGCGTCCATGCGGGAGCTGAAGCTTCCCCGGCAACGAGCCAGGGAGGTCGAGATCGTGAGCACACCACCGGCCGACCACTCCGCCGCTGCGCAAGCGGCACCGCGAAATCTTCTGATCGACGCCTCCCCCCGCGGCGGGCGCTTGCTCGTGGCGATTCGCGGCGATCTCGACATCAGCGCGGAAAAAGCAGTCCAGGCCGCGCTGCGCGATGCCGTCGGGCAGAGCAGGCACGGTGTCGATCTCGACCTGAGCCGCACAGGGTTCTGTGACGCTTGCGGCCTGAACTGTTTCCTCACCGCCCGGCGCCGCGCCCTGGAAGCGGGCAAGACAGTGACCATCCGCGCCGCCAGCCCCCTGGTGCAGCGTCTGCTGAGCGTAACGGGCACGTGGCCCCTGTTCACGCTTCAGCGCTGTCCGGCAGGCCTGTCCAGCTGCGGCCCCGAAGCGAGCGCAGAACGTCAGGAGGATGCCCTGGACGAGGACGAGAAACTGCGCACCGAGGTCGTCCAACTGCACCGGGCGATGCAGACGCGCCCTGTTATCGATCAGGCCACAGGGATCCTGATGGCCACGTTCAGCCTCACCGCCGAGGACGCCTGGCAGGTACTGGTCACAATCTCCCAGAACACGAACACCAAACTCGTCCACGTCGCGGAGAAACTGCTCACCACGGTTCAGGGCCAACCGCTCCCCGAGGAGGACCAGCAGTACGTGGCCGCGGCCGTCGCCGCCCGCCGCGCCGCAGACAAGACATCCGGTCCCCCGCAACCAGAACACCCCGTCCCCGAGGAAGAGGCCGGCGGCCGCGGGACGCCGTAATGAACCGGCCCAACCCCTGCAGCGGCGGACGACCAGCTGATCGCCGGGGCCGTGCCGGGCCCAGGGTCTCGTCAGAGCCGCTCGGCCCTTGGCGGGCCGGAAGAAACCAGGCCACGTGCCCAGCTGACCAGCGGTCAGAGTCACGTGAACAGGTGGCAGACCCCCCGCAGCCACCCCTCCTGTCGGGTGCAGTGCTCCGGGAAGCACGGGCCGCAAGGAGCAAGGCATGATCCATTCAGCCGATATCCGCGAGTGGCGCAACCAGGACGTGATCGACCCCAAAGGACACAAGATCAGAGCCCTGGAAGCGGTCTACGTCGACACCACCACCGACACGCCGACCATGGCCACCGTCCGTACCGGACTTCCGACCCGGCACCGACTCGTCTTCGTACCCGTCGACGAGGCAACCCTGGGCCCCGGATACGTGAAGGTGGCGCACTCGAAAGGGCTGGTCAAGAAGGCGCCGTCCATGGGCATGGACGACGTCCTGCCCGCCGAGCGAGAAGAAGAGGTCTTCAAACACTACGACCAGCCTTACGAGCCAGGCGCTGGGCACGGGCGCCGCCTCGCACGCCAGTGACCGGCCTCCATCACCAGAGTGTCGAAGCCTGACCAATCGCTGGTCATTGCGCCGGCTCACCGCGCGCAGCACAGGCCCAAGGGCGTGCTCACCATGGCGCTTTGCCTGTTCCTGATCATCGTGGCCATCGTCCTGGGACTCATCGGCGCGGTGGCGCAGGGGCTCACCTACCTCCTGATCATCGGCATCGTGGTCTTCGTGGCGGACCTGGCCCTGGTCAGCAGGCGCTGGTCCCGGCGCTCTCATCGACACCTCCTCCGCTGATGCCACCGCACAGCATCCGGGCGGCACGGCCCGCCGCCGCGCTGCGCGCGAGAAGAGCCGAAGGCGCGGTGACACCGCCCCTTCGGCCTTTGTCTTCTTCGGGCTCAGCTCTTCCGAGCGCGTCACGTATTCGGCCTGGCCGAGCTGATGTCGCCGAGCGCCGATTTCCGATCGCGCTCGATCGCCAGGTCGCCGAGCGAGATGACGCCGACCGGCTCGTCGCCCTCGACGACCGGGAGACGGCGAATGGAGTGCTCCCGCATCAACTCCACGGCGCGGTCGAGATCGTCGTCCGGGATGACGGTGACCAGTTCCTCGCTGCACACATCGGCCACGGTCATGTGCTGGGGATCCGTGCCCTCCGCGAGAGCGCGCACCACCAGGTCCCGGTCGCTCACCAGTCCGTGCAGGTGTTCCTGCCTCGTGACCAGGACGATGCCGATGTCCTCGTCACGCATCAGCCGCGCCACATCGGTGACCAAGGCACCGGTCTCCACGGACACCGGCGTGCCGGAACACGTCCCACACGCCGCCGGTACAACGACACCCCGCGCAGCCTGCGCGTGGAGCGGGCGAAAAGGCGGCCGGAGGAGAATCTCGCCGCTGGCGCATTCTCCTCCGGCCGTACGGGTGGGGCACCGTTCGCCGATGCCGGTGATGATGATCGCTTTACCAGGATGCGGCTCCCCTCACTCGCCCTCGGATGACTTCTCACCCTCAGCCGTGGCAGCCTCGGCTTCTCCGGCGCTGGCTTCGTTTGGGGATGCTTCGCCCTCAGTCGCAACCGCCTCGGGTTCCGCGCTCTCGCCAGTCGCAGGAGCCTCCGTCTCCGCGCCCTCCGCAGGCTCTTCGCTCACAGGTGGAGTCGGCTCGGGTTCCTGGGGCGCCTGTTCGGTGTCGCTCATGCGTTCACCTCCTCCCCGTGGTGCACAGTCAGGGAGTCCTGACGTAGGTCGCTGGGAGCCACCGACCCAAAAGCGCGGCGATTCGCGCCTTTTTCTCCTTTTGTCCTAATCCTCAAGAGTGGAGATGTCAACGGCCCCTGAGGCGAAAGGCACACACACGACAGAGCAGTTCGCAGCGATCGAGACGTCCGCCACAGGGAAGTCAGAAGCTGCGTCCGAGCAGGTCCCAATCCTCCAGGATTCGAACCGGCCTGCCCCTCCAACGAATCCGGGACGGTTCACCGTGCCGGCTGGGATACCAGGACTCGAACCTGAACTAACGGAACCAGAAACCGTCGGGCTGCCAATTACCCCATATCCCATCCGCCTCGAAGACCGCGAGAGCCAAGGCCAGTCGGGGCGAGTCCTGCCGCGTGTCACAACGCGGCGACCGTGCCTAATATACCCAAACCCTGCGTCACGCTCGGTGATGCACCCCGGGCGTGTCGGTCGGTTCCGGGGGTAGCCCTGCGGGCCAACTGGGCGCAGTGTTTGCGGTGGACCAGCGGCCGGTGGCGAGGCCGCCGCACCACCCGACGGCTCACCGCTCGCCGAATCCGATCGGGGGGCTCTTCCCTCTTGAGCGGCTCGCCCGATTGCGGTCATGGCGCCGCCACCCTAGCCTCAGCACGTCGGAATCAGCCCGAAAAGCCCACATAGTCCTATATGTCGGCTTTCCCCTGGTGTTGAATGGAGCTTTCATGTCGGTGATGACCGGTGCCCAGCCGCTGCAGCAGTTCGGGCAGCAGATCGGCGGCCCGCAGCAGCAGCTCGCGCAGGTGGTCCAGCAGGCGATCCAGCAGGCCTGCCAGCAGGCGAGCCAGCAGATCGCGCAGCGTATGCAGCAGACGCTGCAGCAGATCCAGCAGGTCCAGCAGCAGCTGCAGCAGCAGGGCCTGGCCCACCAGGCGCACCCGTACCTGGCTGTCGCGCTGCACACGACGCTGCTCCAGGGCGTGCGCAGCGCTGTGGAGCAGTCGGTGCAGCAGGCGCTGCCGACCGCGATCCTGACCCTGGTGCAGCAGAGCCAGCAGGGCCAGCAGGGCCAGCAGGGCCAGCAGCAGTGGGGCGGCGGCTTTGGCCAGCAGTCGTTCGGCCAGCCGTACCCGCAGCAGTACCAGCAGCCCGGCTTCGGGTTCGGCCAGATGGGCCAGCCTTTCGGTATCGGCTGACGCTCTGGCGGCGCGCGATGCGGTGTGCCCGGGAGTCGTTTCCGGGCACACCGCATCACCATCCGTAACTCCCCTGCGGTTCCTATCGTTTATCCCGTCTCATGTGCTTGATTTTGATCCAGTCGCGGGTGCGGCGGCCGGGCAGGTAGGGGCTGGACAGGCGTTTGGCGACCACGCCGTCGTAGCCCTCGGCGAGGCTGTGCTGGAGGGCCTGGGCGGCGAGTGCGGGCCAGGCGGCTGGCACGCTGATGCCGGGGCCGGCGAGGGCGAGATCGTCGAGTAGGTCGCGGCGGGCGGTGTAGGGCAGCTGTATGACCGGCTCGCCGAGGTAGAGGATGTCGTAGAGCACCAGCTGGACGGGCAGGTCCTCGCGAGCGTGGGTGACCGCGTCTGGCTGGTGCAGGCTCATCCGCTGCTGCAGCCGCTCCACCGCGGGCCGCCCGTTCTCGTCGAGCGTGACGATCTCCCCGTCGAGTACCGCTTGCCCTCCCGGCAGCAGCGAAGCGAGGCTGTGCAGTTCTGGGTACTGGGCGGTGACGTCCATCCCTGTCTGGGACAGCAGCCGCAGGCCGCCGTCGCCGGGCAGGTGGGCGATGACCCGTGCCCCGTTCCACAGCGTCTCGTACGCGTACTCCGCCTCGGCCTCGGGCCCGGGCGGCGGGCCGATAACCGCCAGCATCGGAGCCAGCAACGGCAGCACACCCTCAGCGCCGGCAGGGGGATCCACGCTCATGCCTTCCAGCCTGCGCCCCGCGACCCTGCCCGGGCCACCCGCCCCGTCTCCGCAGGACCGGTGGCCGCCTGTGACCAGGGCTGACGCCGCCATCTTGGGGGAACCGTCAGCCTGCCCCAGGGATAGCTCCGTCGCTTGGCGGTATGTCCCGGAATGTGTTCTTGGCCGGTTGGTGGTTTGCTGCTCAGTGGCGGTGGGCCGGGCCCTTCCGGTCGCCGTTGCGTCTGCGCCCCCGGCAAGACTCAAGGAGAAGTCCCGCATGTCCGTCTACACCCCCCAGCAGGTCGGCCACCCCCACATGCAGCAGCCCTACGGGCAGCAGCAGCCGTACGGACAGCCCCCGCTCACGCAGTCGCCGTACGGGCAGCAGCAGCCGTGGGGTCGGCAGGGCCTGAGCCAGTTCAACCAGCGGTTGGCTCAGCAGGGACAGCTGCCGCTGCTGGTGGCGGAAGTGTCGCTGCGGTGCGCAGCGACGGCCGTCACGGCGGTGGTGGAGCAGTTGCGGATGGACCCGCAGATCCTGGTGGCCGTCCAGGCGCAGGGGCAGATCCCGCCGTCGTATGCCTGGAGCAACGTGCTGACCGAGTGTGCGCGTCGTATCGCCCCCGTCGTGCACAACGGGCTCGCGCAGATCACCGCCCAGGGCCAGGTGAGCTCCTACGGACAGCAGTACGGGCAGATTCCCGGCCTGCAGCAGGACCAGCACGGCCAGCACAGCCAGTTCCAGGGCCAGGGGGTCTTCGGGCAGCAGTCGCAGTTCGGGCCGCTGTCACCGTTGGGCGTGTGAGCGGCGGCCGGGCAGCGCTGGCTCCCCTTTCTCCTGTGGGCGGGCAGGGTGCTGCCCGAGCCGACTGCCGCCGCGCCGGGACGGCGAAGCGACGGCGCGGCGGCACGCCGGTCGGGGGAGCGCAAGCACGCCCGCTCCCCCGGCCCGGCGGCCTTTTTTGACGACCCGGACGTGCGACAACTTCTTCGTGTGAGACGGCGGTTGGATGATGACTGAGCAAGACGGCAACAACGTGACGCCGGGTGACGGCGGCAAGGGCGCGAAGGGCGCGCGTGCGCAAGCCGGGGCGGGCGAGACCGGGCAGCAGCCGTCGGCGGCGCGCGCCGCGGCGGGTCAGGGCGAGCAGCGGCAGGAGCCGGACCGGCAGGCACAGCCGCAACCGGGCGGGCGCGGTGTGCGGTCGGGGTGGGGCCGGTACCTGGTCGCGCCGCGGCCTTTGGGGCTGCTTGCGGGCGGCGTGCCACCGATCGAGGCCTCGGCACTGTTTGCGCTGCTGGAAGAAGACCCCGAGGTGGAGCCGGTGGCGCAGGTGCGGCCACCGCGTTCGCGGGGCCTGGGGGCGATCGCCGAGCCGCAACCAGCCTGCCCGCCGGTGGCGGTAGTGGCCATGCCCGAGGAGCGGGCGCGTGCCCTGGCGGCGAACCCTCAGGTGGTCGTGGAGATCGACCAGCCCCTGTCCTACCTCCCTACCCCGCTGGTGGGCCTGGGTCCGGTGCCGATGATCGACCCCATGCTGGCCGTCACCCTGGAAGAGCCCCAGCAGTTCACGCTGCGCGTGGTGGGCAGCGACGGGGATGAGGTGGCCGACGCGCACGTGTGGGCGATCGGCAGCAGCGGGCCCGTGCACGGCGTCACCGGCCCCGACGGCCGGGTGACCCTGACGCTCGCCGCGGACACCCCTGAGACGCTGCAGGCCCTCTACGTCCGCCCGCTGTCCGGCTACTGGCCCACGCGCACCGCCATCCCCCAACCCTCCGCAGGCGGAGAAGCCGTGGTTCAGGTGCAGGCTCTGTCGGACACGTTCGAGGGATTCCCGGGCCGGGCGCTCACGGGCTGGGGCACCCAGGCGATGCGGCTCAACCAAATCCCACCCACGTACCGCGGACACGGCATCAGAATCGCGCTGCTGGACTCCGGAGTGAACACCGGCCACCCGGATCTCAAGGACACCGTCCAGCACGGGCACGACTTCACCGGCACCGGGCACGGCACCTGGGGCGTGGACGCCACGGGTCACGGCACGTGGTGCGCCGGCATCATGGCGGCGGCGGACAACCGCACCGGCATCGCCGGGATCGCGGCCGAGGCCGAACTCCACGCGCTGAAACTCTTCCCGGGCGGGCACCTGAGCAACCTGCTCGAAGCAGTCGACTACTGCGTCACCCACGACATCGACATCGCCCAGCTCAATCTCGCCTACACCACCCCCTCCCAGCTGGCCGCCTGGAAACTCGCCGACGCACACGCCGCCGGGATCACCGTCATCGCCCCGGCCGGCGACACCGCAGGACCCCTCACCCACCCGGCTACCCTGCCCGGGATCCTGGCAGTGGGAGCACTCGCC
>NZ_JADDRL010000071.1 GCF_021538895.1 Streptomyces olivochromogenes
GGGTCTGCCGGACGCGGACGCGACGGCCGCGCTGGTCCGGGTCGGCGGCACCGGCGGCAGCTGGCGCGGCAGCGCGGGCGTGCACGACCTGGCGAGCGGCCGGAGGGCGGACCCGAACGCCCGCTTCCGGGCCGGTTCGACGACGAAGGTCGTGACGGCGGCGACCGTACTGAAGCTCGCGGCCGAGGGCCGGGTCGACCTGAGCACCCCGATCCAGCACTACCTCCCGGGGCTGCTCACCCCGGACTTCGCGCCGATCACCGTACGGCAGCTGCTGAACCACACCAGCGGCATCCAGGCGGGCGACGGCTGGGGCGACTCGTTCGAGGAGCAGTACGCGCACCGCTTCGACACGCTCACCCCCGCCCAGGTCGTGCGGTCCGCGGTGGCGAAGGGCCCGGAGTTCTGTCCGGGCCACGCGCAGGACTACCTGAACATCAACTACACGATCCTCGGCATGCTGATCGAGAAGGTGACCGGCCGCTCCTACGCCGCCGAGGCCACCCGGCTCGTGCTGCGCCCCGCCGGGATGCGGGACACCTGCTTCCCCGGCACCGACCCGCGCATCCACGGCCCGCACAACCACGGCTACCAGGCGGTGAAGAAGGCCGACGGCGGCACGGAGTTGGTGGACGTGACGGACTGGAACCAGGCCGACCGGTGGGCCGCCGGTGACATGATCTCCACGACGGCCGACCTGGAGCGGCTGCTCACCTCGCTCTTCCGGGGCCGGATCGTGCCCGGCCCGCAGCTGGAGGAGATGTTCACCGTCCCCTCGCACATCGAGGGCGCCACCTACAGCGCGGGCCTGCAGCGGTTCGCGTACAAGGGCCGGGTGTACTGGCTCAAGAGCGGCGCGCGGTACGGCTACAGCGCGGTCGTCGGCGGCACCCGGGACCTGAGCCGCACCCTCGTCTACTCGGTCGGCTCGACCGACGCCAAGGGCGAGACCATGAACCCGGTGGCCCAGCGGATCGCGCTGGCCGCGCTCAAGTGACGTCCGTCCTCCGGGGCCCCTGCGGATCAGCCCAGGGGCTCGTCCAGCGGTACGTGCCGCACGCCCGGCAGATGGCCGTCCAGCTCACCGGGCTCGAACCGGCACATGCCCACCGCGTGCCAGAACTCGCCGGTGACGTCGCCCTCGTACTTGTAGCCGCCGGAGGGTGACAGCGCCGCCCAGCCGCCCGGCATGCCGACCAGGGTGGCGCGCAGGGTGGCCGGGGCGTCGGCGGGGACGTTCCACAGCCGTACCGTGCCGTCCTCGCCGCCGCTGGCCAGCAGGGAGCCGTCCGGGCTGAAGGCCACCGCGAGCACCCGGCCGGTGTGGCCGGTCAGGGCCGCGGTCTCGCGGCCGGTGCGCGGATCCCACAGGCGGACGGCCCGGTCGTCGCCCGCCGTCGCCAGCAGGGGCCGCAGCGGATGCACGGCGGCCGTCCACAGCTTGCCGGTGTGGCCGGTCAGCCGGTGCACGACCGCGCCGTCCTTCCAGATCACCGCCTGGCCGTCCCAGGAGGCGCTGACCAGCCAGGAGCCGTCCGGGGCGAAGGCCACGGCGTAGACCCGGTCGGTGTGTCCGTCGAGCACGGCGGTGATCCGGCGGTCGGCCATGTCCCAGATCCGCACCTTGCGGTCGTCGCAGCCGGTGGCCAGCACGGCGTCGTCGGACCGGAAGGCGATGGCGCGGACCCGGCCGTAGTGCTCGGTGATGGTGGCGACGTGCGCCCCCGTGACCCGGTACCACAGCCGCACCGTGTCGTCGTCGTTGGCGGTGGCGATCAGATCGCCGTCGGCGCTGAACGCCTCGGCCCACACATGGTCCGTCTCGACGTCGAGTTCGCGCTGGTACTCGCCGGTGGCGGCGTTCCAGAGGTAGATGTCACCGTCGCTGCTCGCGGTGGCCAGCAGTGGGCCGGACGGCCCGAACACCGCGGAGACCAGGCGGTCGCTCTGTCCGGTCAGCCCGCGCAGCCGGCGGCCGGAGGCGGTGTGCCACAGCCGGACGTACCCGTCGTTGCCGCCGGCCGCGAGCATCGAGCCGTCGGCGCTGAACGACAGGGTGCCGATCCGGCGTCCGTGGCCGCGCAGGATCCGCTTGCCCTGACCGGTGGCCGGGTCCCACAGCCGTACGACCCCGTCGTTGCCGCCGGTCACCAGCAGCGAGTCGGAACCCGCGGCGGGCGTGTCTCCGTGCGGCCGGAACTTGCACACCCAGACCGAGCCGCGGTGCTCGGCGGGCTGCCGGCTCAGCGGGACGGCGACCGGGTCGGCCTGCTCGTCGACGCGCCACAGCCGGACCACCCCGGCGCTGTCCCCCGCGGCGAGCAGCGTCCCGTCGGGGTCGAACAGCACCTGGTAGACGGCACCGCGGCAGCCGCCGAGCAGCCCGGCGCAGCCCCCGGCCTCCAGGTCCCACAGCCGCACCTCGCCGTCGGTGTCACCGCTGACCAGGAAGCGGCCGTCGGGGTGGAAGTCGAGGGTGTAGACGCGGCCGGAGTGACCGGTGAACTCGTGGCGCAGGGTCCGGGTCGCGAGGTCCCAGACCCGGACCGTGCCGTTGCGCCGGTCGTCGCCCCGGTCGCCGGTGGCCAGCAGGGTGCCGTCCGGGCTGTACCGCGCCCGGTACACCGCGCTCTGGTGGCCGGGCAGTTCGCCGACCTGCTGCCCGGTGGCCAGGTCCCACAGGCGTACGGCGGTGGAGGCGTCGCCGGTGACCAGGGTGGTGTTGTCCGGGGCGAAGCTCACCGTGTAGACGG
Organism: Streptomyces olivochromogenes; assembly: GCF_021538895.1. Lineage (GTDB taxonomy): Bacteria > Actinomycetota > Actinomycetes > Streptomycetales > Streptomycetaceae > Streptomyces > Streptomyces olivochromogenes_A. The sequence continues at coordinate 2,754 of NZ_JADDRL010000071.1, forward strand.
GCGCGATGTGGCCGGGCAGCCGGTGCAGCGGTCGGCCCGAGGCGGTGTCCCAGACGGTGACCACGCCGTCGGCGTCCCCGGTGGCCAGCAGGGAGCCGTCGGTGTCGAGGGCGAGGGGCCAGACGCCGCGCGGGTGGATCTCCAGCACGTGCAGGCAGCGGCCGGAGACCGGGTCCCACAGGCGTACGGTGCCATCCGAGCTGCCGCTGGCCAGCACCCGTGCGCGGAACTTGACCGCGTAGACCCGGCCGGTGTGCCCGCCCAGGGTGCGCAGCGGCATGCCGGTGACGGCGTCGCAGACGAGCACGCTGCCGTCCTCGCTGCCCGCGGCGAGGAGTTCGCCGTCGGGACTGTACGAGATGGGCTCGGGCAGCCGGCTGGTCCGCATGTCGAAGCCGTACGGGACGCCGACCGCGGAGGGTCTGAAGCCCGAGTCGACGCTCATGCCGGGGGCGATCGACGCGGTGGCCAGTTCGGGGGTGCCCGGCAGCCCGGGTCCGGTGGTCGCCGAGATCAGCGCCGCCTGCCGCCACCGGCCGCCGTCGACCCGGGCGCCGGTCAGGTCGGTGCGGATCAGCCGGGCCCGTCTCAGGTCGGCGCCGCGCAGGTCGGCGTCGGTGAGATCCGCGCCGTCGAGCCGGGCGCCGGTCAGCCGGGCGTGCCGCAGGACGGCGCCGGAGAGGTTGGCGCCGACCAGCCGGGCGTCGGTGAGGTCGGCGCGGGTGAGGTCGACGCCGGCGAAGTCGCGGTGCGAGAGGTCCTCGCCGGCCAGGGCGGCACCGCGCAGGTCGGTGTGGGCGGGCACGCGCAGCCGGGTGAGAATCTTCACGGCGTTGGAGCGGGCGACCTCCTGGCCCCGCGCGGTCGGCTCCGTGCCGTCGGGGGAGCCGCTCAGCTCCCGTTCGGCCCACTGCTGGCAGGTCCGGTGGTCGGCGAGGTCGCACAGGAACTCGACGGCGAGCTGGCTGAGTTGGCGGCGCGCCAGCAGGCTCGGGTCGCCGTCGGTCAGCCTGAGGGCGCAGGCGCGGGCGATGAGCCACTCCACCACCGAGCCGTGGATGAACCGGAACACGCCGTCGGCGTTGCGCACCAGCAGGCTGCCGGAGCCGATGGCGTGCGCGGTCTGCGGCACCGACAGCCGGGTCTCCGCGAGCCCGGTGAGGGTCTCGGCGACATCGGTGAGCTCGTCCAGCCGCAGCGATTCCTGGCCGCTCTCCCACAGCCTGAGGGCGAGCGCGGTGACCGCGTTCCACAGCTGGTCGAGGCTCAGTCCGGGGGCCCGGCCGGCGCCGCCGCTGCCGCGCTGTTCCTCGAAGCCCAGCCAGGCGGTGAGCACTTCCTGGTAGAGCCCGGCGGGGCTGAGCGCGCGGCCCGCCCCGGCGACCGCGCGCAGCCGCTCGTCGTCGAGGTCGGCGACGAAGCCGAGCAGCCGGGGGTTGCGGCACAGCGCGAGCAGGTCGGGGATGGCGTCGAGGAGCCGCAGCCGGCGGTCGGCGGCCTGGGTGTCGCCGCCGTACCGGTTGACCAGGTAGGCGTGGATCTGCTGCGGGGTGAACTCCTGGACCGCGAGCACCCGGCGGTGCGGCAGCAGGCCGACACGTTCGCCGAGCGCGGTGAGCACCTGCCCCTGGGAGCGGAAGTGCTGGGTGCGGCTGCTGACCACGATCTTGGCGCTGTCCACGGCGGAGTCCAGCAGCACCTGGAGGCGTTCGGCGGCGCGGTCGTAGGTGACCTGGTTGACGAGTTCGTCGAAGCCGTCGAAGAGCAGCACGATCCGGCCCTGCTGGAGCATGTACCTGAAGGCGCGCAGGTCGATGTTGTCGACGCCGTGCGCGGCGAGGTGGGCGGCGACCAGGCCCTCGAAGGAGTAGGCCCGGTCCAGTGCGTTCAGTTCGATCAGCAGCGGGACGAGGTGCGGCAGTTCGGTGGGGATACGGCGGGCCAGCTCGCGCAGCGCGAAGGTCTTGCCGTGCCCGAAGTCGCCGAGGAGCAGTAGGAAGCGGCCCTGGTCGGAGTCGAGCAGCCGGAGCATGTCGTCGACCAGCCCGTCGCGGTCCTCGGCGTCGAGGCGCTCGATCTCCCGGTACCGCTGGGGCAGGTACATGCCCGGGGGGTAGCGGGGGTCGGTGCGCAGCCGCTCGCTCTGCCCGCTGACGTAGCCGCGCAGGTCGAGCAGGCCCTGGAACTCGGTGAAGCTGCGCACCCTGACGCCCCGGCGGCGGGCCTGGTCGCGCAGTTCGCGGGCGGGCGGCGGGCCGTCGTGGACGAGTTCGGCCTCGGTCTCGGAGTCGGCGGCGTGCACGAGGGCCACGAACCGGTCGATGTCCTGCCGGGTCGGGGTGCCGGTGTGCACGGCCACCCGCTGCTGCCGGACGAAGCCCGACTGGGTCCAGGTGACGAGGAGTTGGGGCACCGGCCCCTCGACCGGGCGGATCTGGGCGCCCTCGTGCCGGGTGCGGCAGACCTCGGAGACCCGGGCGAGCAGGATCTCGGCCGGGGACTGCACGGCGCGCGGTTCCGGCTCCGGCGCGGGTCGGCCGGCCGGATCGGCCGAGGTCATGGCGCCCGGGCCGGCGCTGCCCGGACCGCCGTCCTCCTCCGGGCCGAAGGCGCGTTCGGCGCGCCGCCACTGGACCGGGCGCCGCTGCGGCTCGCCCGGACCCTGCCAGCTCGACAGGCCGTCGCGGCTGATGCGCAGCAGCTGGTGCCGGCCGGGTCCGACGGCGCCGATCACCGGCACCTCCCCGGTCGTGGTGGCCAGGGCGGGCAGCGCGCCGGGGTCGGTCGGGCCGTGCAGCAGCAGGTGCAGCCGGGGCGCGGTGAGCCGGGCGAGCACCTCGGTGTCGCGCAGCGGCCCCGCGCCGTCCTGGGCGCCGGCGGTCCGGCGGGCGGTGGCGGAGGGCCGGCCGGCGCCCGGGGAGTGGCGCAGGACGCCGATCCGCAGCCAGCCCTCGGTCTCGTGCGGGCGCAGCGCCTGGGCGAACCAGGCGGCCTGCTCGGCGCCGACCAGGCCGTACTGGTCGTCGCGGCGGTGGCTGTAGGCCATGGAGGAGTTCAGGCCCGCGACGACGGTGTGCAGCTCGGGCACGGGGAAGAGGGTCCACGGCTGGTCGCTGTCGAAGACGACGTCGAGGCCCTGGTAGAGCTCCTGGAACAGCCGGGCGTAATGCCGCCACTTCGGCCAGTACGGCGGCCGGGGCGGCATCTCGTCGGCCTCGCAGTTGCTGAAGTAGGCCTGGCAGGCGGCCTGGTTGACGTCCTGGCCGCCGGGCACGAGGGCGACCCGGTGCGGTTCGAGGCCGAGCAGGGCCCGCAGGCCGGTGAGGAAGGACAGGGCCTGTTCGAACTCGCGGCGGCTGCCCGAGGCGGTCAGGTCGCCGGTGACCACCAGCAGATCGGGGGCGGGCGCTCCGGCGTCGGTGAGTTCGACGAGGTCGCCCCAGATCGCGGCCTGCAACTCGGCGGGGTCCAGGCCCCGGCCGAAGGCGGGCCCGGCCAGGTGGAGCACGTTGACCGCCTCCCGGGCCCGCAGGTCTCCGGAGACTCTCGGGTACACGGGCGGCGCGGCGGGCCTGCGGCGTCCCGCCCACGCGGGGCGCCCGACCGGTCTTCCGGGCGGCGCCACGGTCGGGGCCGCCGGGCCGGGAACGGCCGGCCGGCCGTTCTGCCCCGGGTAGTCGGGGCGCAGACTGGGCCGGGCCCGGCCGTCGAGGGCCTGGCGGACGCGGGTGAGGAGCAGTTCGCGGGCGGCCGCCGGATCGGTGACCGGGACCAGGTCGACGTAGGTGATGGTGGCCAGCAGGCCCTCCACCGGGATGTCCTCGACCCGTACGGTGATCAGACGCCGCTCAGGGGCGTCGGGGTCGGCCCGTAACGCGGCCTGCCATTCCATGCGTCCGTACCGCGACCGCTCGTAGTTGCGGGACAGTACGGCGATGACCGCGGCGGATTCGCTGACCCCCCGGTCCATGAAATCGACGAAATTGGTGCCCGGCACGAAGTCCCAGGCCTGGAGTACCGTGCGATAACCGGCCTCCTCAAGGGACCAGGCGATCCAGGACGCCCAGCGTTCGTCGGCGGGTGAGTAGCTGATGAAGAAGTCCAATGGCCCGGTATCGGTGTCCCCCGGAGCGATCTGTCGCGCCACCATGTATCCATAATGCCGTGAAAAGACAGGTTGAGACGGTCCGTTTCGAGGCGTTCCCCAGCGATCGGGTTTCACCCACGTACAGATGTGCGACCCTTCCTGGGATGCGTGTCTTCTTGCGTCTGCATGTCCTCGACCGGGTGGCGATCGGTCTGCTGGTGGCCGGTCTCCTGTGCGTAGCCACAGGATGGCTGCCCACGGGACCGGCGTCCGACGCGATGAACCGCATCGCCCCGCTGCTGGCGTTCCTGGGCACGGTGATCGTGCTGGCCGAGCTGACCAGCAGGGCCGAGGTGTTCGACGTGGTGGCCGCCCGCGTGGCACGGGCCGGCCGGGGCAGTTATCCCCTCCTGTTCCTGCTCTGCGTGGCCTTTGCCTCGGTCACCACCATCGCCCTGAACCTGGACACCACCGCCGTCCTGCTCACCCCGGTGGTGCTGGCCCTCGCCACCCGGATCGGGATCGCGCCGGTGCCCCTGGCGATGACCACGGTGTGGCTGGCCAACACGGCGAGCCTGCTGCTGCCGGTCTCCAACTTGACGAACCTGCTGGCCGCGAACCGGGTCGCGCTGTCCCCGCTGGGCCTGGCCGGCCGGATGTGGGCGCCGCAACTCGCCGCCGTCGTGGTGACGATGGGGTGCCTGTGGATGTTCTTCTGGCGGCGCGGCAAGCGCGGGACGGAGGGCGTCCCGGACCTGGCCGACGCGCTGGCGGACCGGCCCGACCGGATCGGCGCGGGGGCCTCCGGTCCGGGTGCGGCGCGCGCCGGGGACGTACGCACGGACCGCGCCGACCGCTACCGTCCGCCCGGCGTGCACCGGCCCGCCGACCGGGTCCTCTTCCGGGCCTGCGCCCTGGCCTGCGGCGGCTTCCTGATCGCCATCCTGGTGGCCGACGTACCGCTGTGGATGGCCTCCGCGACCGCCGCGGCCGTCGCCGTGGCGGCCTTCGGGGTCCGGGACCGGTCGGAGCTGCGGCTGTCGCTGATCCCCTGGCGGCTGCTGATGATGGTGCCCGGCATGTTCCTGGTGGTCGAGACCGTCAACGCCCACGGGCTGCACGACGTGCTGGCCTCGGCGATCGGCGACGACGGCGGCACGCTCGGCCTGCTGCGCGCGGCGGCGGTCGGCGGCGGCCTGTCCAACGTCCTCAACAACCTCCCCGTCTACCTCGCCGGAGAGGCGGCCGTCCCGGTCGCCAACCACGACCAGCTCCTCGCCCTGCTCGTCGGCACGAACGCGGGCCCGGTGATCACCCCGTGGGCGTCCCTGGCGACGCTGCTCTGGTACGAGCGGTGCCATGCGTACGGGGTACGGGTGCCGGTGCGCCGACTGATGGGCACGGGCGCGGTACTGGCCGCGTCGGCGGTGCTGGCGTCGGTGACGGCGTTGGCGTTGACCCGCTAGCCGTGGGTCTTCACGGCGCCGAGGAATGCCGCCCAGGCCGGCGCCGTGAAGACCAGGGCGGGGCCGGTGGGGGTCTTGCTGTCGCGTACGGGGACGTGGGTGGGGGCGGCGAGGTCGTTCACTTCGAGGCAGTTCCCGCCGCTCTCGCCGCTGTACGTCGACTTGCGCCAGCCGGTCAGTACCGATGCATCAGGGATGCTGTTCTCGCTGTGCCTCATGCTCGTAATCCTCCGCGACGGCCTTGAGCAACGCCAGGGACTTACGGTGCGACAACGCGTCGCCCAGCGCATGATCGTAGACGTCCTCCAACTCACGTACCGTCCCTTGCAGTTCCCAGATCCGCCCCGATTTCAGGCCCTCGACGTAGGCGACGGGCGGAAGCTCCTCGAACCACATGAGCTTGACGGGGCCCTCCAGCAGAGCATGGGCACCCGCCCTGAAGGGGAGCACGTGGATGCGGATCCGTCGGCTCTCACCCAACTCCTGAATGTGCCGGAGCTGCTCGCACATCACCCCGGGTCCGCCGATCACCTGGCGTAGGACCGCCTCGCCCAGCAGGAGCGTCACCCTGGGCGAGTCGAAGTTGTCCATGAGGCGAGCGCGTTCGAGACGTGTGGCAAGCAGGCTGTCCCGTCGCTCGTCGCTCTTGGCGGGATGACCGGAACCGAGCACCTCGCGCGCGTACGCCGGCGTCTGCAGGAATCCCGGGAGGAGAGTGCTGGCGTACTCCTTGATGGCGACGGCCTGCCGCTCCAGCTCCGCGGCCTCCGCGAAGTGCTCCGCCACCTTCCTGCCGTCCAGGGTCGGCAGGAACCGCTCGAAGAAGCCGCCCGTTCCCAGGACTTGGTCGAGGCGGCGCGCGTCCTCCACGTCCGGGCGGCGCCGCCCCGCCTCGATGTGGGCGATGTGGGTGCGTGACATGACGACACGCTGGCTCAGTTCCTCCTGTGTGAGCCCGGCCGCCTCTCTGCGCCGCTTCAGTTCCTGGCCGTACTGCTCCCTGGAACGCGGATTGTCCTCGATCGCCACCTGCTCAGCTCCCCGTGGTGCGGACCCTGATGTCACGCTCGGTCATCTGTTGAACCTACCCACGCCCACGTCACGCTGTGCATGCATCACCACGGAAAGTGAAGGGCGTTGGCATGCGGGACAAGGAAGACGGGCTCATCGGCGCGTACCTCACGTTGCGGGTCTCCCGGGACGGGGGCCGGACCTGGGGGCCCAGGGTGACCTACCAGCCGTCGCGGGACGCCGCGCCGTTGGACCTGATGGGCCGGTTTCCGCCGTGCGCGTGTCCTCGGTGCCGGGAGAAGCGCTGACCGGGGCCGCGGCGACCAGGTCGAGCAGGTGCTGGAGCACCTCGGGCCGCCCGGCGACGAAGGAGCGCCCCGTGTCGGGGCCGCTGAAGCCGCCGTCGAACTCGCCGCCGTCCAGGTGCCGTACGACGACTCCGGCCTCGCGGGCGAGGAGCGCGCCGGCGGGCAGGTCGATGGCTTCCGCGCGGTAGCCGACGAAGCCGTCGATGTCGCCGCGGGCGAGCATGGCCCAGGCGACCAGGGGCGCCCAGAGCTGGAGCAGCCGGCGGGAGCGGCGTTCGAGGGTGTGCCTCAGGCCGCAGGCGGCGGGGTCGTCGCGGGCGACCGAGTGGCCCTGGGTCCAGGCGAGCAGCGGCCCGGACGACGGGAGCGGGCGGCTGTCGGCGGGTGGGGCGAGCGGGCCGTTTGGCCCGTGCGCTCCGCTCCCCCGCCGGGCCGACCAGGTGCGGCCGGTGACCGGATCGTGCACGACGCCGACGACCGGGGCGTCGTCCACGCACAGGGCGATGCCGACGACGTAGACGGGCAGGCCGATGACGACGTTGTTGCTGCCGTCGAGCGGATCGACCAGCCAGGTGCGGCCGCCGCCGTCGCCGCGGAGCTCGCCGGACTCCTCGGCGAGGATGCGGTCGTGCGGGAAGCGCTCCCGGATCCGGTCGACCACGAGTTGCTCGGCCATCAGGTCCAGGTCGGTGACGACGTCGCCGCGCCGGCCCTTGGGGCGGGCGGTGAAGCCGTCCGGGAACCGGGACCGCAGCAGCGCCCCGGCCTCCTCGGCGGCCGAGACCGCCGTACGGTGCTCGGAGGTGAAGCCGGCCGAGGGGTCAGGGTTCGGGCTCATGGATCCTCCTGAGGGCGACCTGCGCGATCCGGGCGGTCTGGCTGGCGTCGCACGTCCTGCGGACCATCCGGTGACCCGGGGCCTGTAACGGGCCCAGGGAGAGGTCTGCCCTGCCCGGCAGGGTCCGTCCCAGCACCAGGGTGGCGGTCGGGCGGCCGTCCGGCACGACGCTGGTGTGGAATTCACCCGCCGGAAGGTCGTAGGTCTGACCGCGCCCGCTCGTCTGTTCGACGTCGGGCGCGCAGCGCACCAGTCGCTGTGTGGGCCGCAGTTCGTCCACGCCCGACGGGTCGCTGAGCACCTCGAAGACCCGGTGGGTGGGCCGCTCGGTCACGTCGGCGACGCTCATGCGCCGGTTGCCGAGCCGCCCGTACAGCACGGTGCTGGTCAACTCCCAGCTGTGGGAGTGCACTTGAGGGGCCGCCTCGTCCGGCGCCGCCTCGGGCGCGCCGAAGACGTGAACGCAGACCCCCTCACTGCCGTCGCGCAGGATCGGCAGGCAGACGAACCCGAGTGGATGGCGGACCGCGCACAGGGGGCGGCGGCCCGAGACGATCCGGTCCAGTTCCGATACGGCGTGTCGCGTCAGCTCGGCGGCGGCCTGCCGCCGGGCGGCCCGTTCCAGGGCCGGGTAGTCCATCGTTTCCCCCTTGGGACCTGTGCACGGCGCTACCTGCGATACGGGTCCTCCGCATGCAGCGCCTTGTCGATGATGTCGGCGACGTCAGGGTCGGTGAAGCTGGTGGGCAGCGGCAGTCCGAGCCGGTCGAGCAGGCGTCTGACCTCGTCGACGGTGGGCTCGTCGCCGAGCGGGGTGGCGTCCCGCAGGTCGAGCTTGTGGGACTGTTCCCTGCTCTGGTGCAGCTCGGTGACGTAGTAGTCGTAGAGCGGCCGGTCCCGCGCGACGAGCAGGCTGACCCGGCGCGGGTCGTCCTGGGTGATGATCAGGCAGTTGTCCGAGAGGTCGAAGCGCAGGGCCGGCGCCACCGAGGACAGGTGCACGTCGATCTCCAGGGTGTCCAGCCGCTGCCGGTACCACGTGGCGGCGACCACGGTGGCGTACGCCTCCTTGCGGGTGCGCTCGGTCGTCCACTCGGCGAGGTCGCCGTCGCCGTGGCCCTGGCCGAACGTGCGCCGGAACCGGGCGTAGGCGCCGCACACCTGGTCGTCGGCCGGGTCCACGATGTCGATCTTCATGCTGAGGGAATGGCGCTGCCGCTGTGCCTCCAGCACGCACTGGGGCAGCGTGACGGCTCTCAGATAGGTGCCCGTACCGCCCTTGAACACCCAGCGGGTGGTGTCCCGCCGGGCCCGCTCGTGCGCCTGCGCCACCTCCGCTCCGGACAACGTCCGCACCATGGCCAGGTCTTCGATGGCCCGGCTGGTCCCCTCGGTCGCGGCCCGGATGTCGGTCACCCGGCGCCGCCGCTCGGTCAGCGACCCGAAGACCAGCGCCGCCAGCACCAGCAAGGTGGCACCGGAGACGATGTTGTTGTCCATGTGCTGGTCGAGCACGTCCATGAGCCCGACCACGAGGGCCACGCCGATGGCGACGACCCCGTCCGCGTTCCTGACCGCCCAGGCGATCGACTCCTCCAGCCGATGCCCGGCCCCCTGCGGTGTACTGCGCGTCACGACCACCCTCCCCCGACGGTGGATTCCATGGTAGGAGCAACCACACTCCGACAGCTATGCGAAAAATCGGCCTCACCCGAGAGTGTGGTTGTCCGCCACCTGACCCCTACCGATCGTTGACACCTTCGGCACAACCGTGCCCGAATCATTGGAAATTTGCCTGGTATGCCAGTAAATTTCCGGCCACCGCTTCGAGAGGTCACCGGCAGACGGGGGCAAAGGATGAGCACCGACGACCGTGGCGCGGTGACGACCGGGATCGCACGGCTGCACGCGTCACCCGGGCTCGCCGGACCGGGCCGGCTCGGGCTGGTCACCAACCACACCGGCGTCCTGCCCGATCTGCGCCCGGCCGCGCCCGCGCTGATCGAGGCCGGCGCGCGGCTGATCGCCCTGTTCGGGCCCGAGCACGGGCTGCACGGAACAGCGCAGGCCGGTGAGAGCGAGGCCGCCCGGGAGGAGCCCGACACCGGCCTGCCGGTGTACGACACCTACCGGTCGAGCGGCGAGCGCCTCGACAAGCTGCTGATCGACAGCGGCGTGGACGCCCTGGTGTTCGACCTTCAGGACATCGGGGCCCGGTTCTACACCTACGTGTGGACCATGTTCGACCTGATGGTCTCGGCGGCCCGTACGGGCGTACGGTTCGTGGTCGCCGACCGGCCGAATCCCCTCGGTGGACTCGTCGGCGAGGGCCCGCTGCTGGACCCGGCGTGGGCCTCCTTCGTCGGACGCGCCCCGATTCCCGTCCGGCACGGCCTCACCTGCGGTGAACTCGCGCGGTGGCTCAACGCCTCGACGGTGCCCCAAGTGGCGGGCACCGCCGTCGACTTGACGGTGATCGCGGTCGTGGGATGGCGGCGCGCCATGGATGCCGGGGCCATCGGCCTGCCGTGGGTCGCGCCCTCGCCGAACATCCCGACGCCCGCCACCGCCGCCGTCTATCCCGGCACCTGCCTGTTCGAGGGCACGAACCTCTCGGAGGGCCGGGGCACCACGCAGCCGTTCGAGCTCGTCGGGGCCCCGTACATCGACGCGCGGTTCGCGCCCGCGCTCGCCGAACTCGCCCTGCCCGGAGTGCGCTTCCGCGATCTGCGGTATGTACCGGCCTTCCACAAGCACGCCGGCCGGCCGCTGCGCGGGGTCCAGCTCCACGTCACCGACCGGGAGGCGTTCGCTCCCGTACGGACCGCCGTCTCGATGCTCGCCACGCTGCGGCGGCTGTACCCGGACGACTTCGCCTGGCACACCACCGACGGCACCGACGGCACCGCGGAAGGGACCGGCCATCGGCACTTCATCGACCTGCTGTGGGGCTCCGACCGGCTGCGCCGCGCCGTCGACGCGGGCGCCGACCCGCTGCCGCTGTGCGATCCGCCGGCGCCGCCCGGCCGGTGGGCCGGGGACGACGTGCTGCTCTACCGCTGAGGCGTCACGTCCTTGGCGAGGCCCACGTATGGAAGGACAACCCCGTCGATGACCGATCGCACGACGACGACCCGGGCGCGGTCGCGTGGCTTTCGTGCGGGCGACGGCCCGCCGTTGGTGGAGGCGTGGCGCCGCAGCGCACCCGCCGACCCCATCACCCCGGACCGCTTCCGCTCCCTGGTGCTGCTCGACGCCAACTTCGATCCGGAGGGGCTGCGGATCGCCGTCGACGGCGACCGTGTCGTCGGCGCCGCCTACGCGGTGCGCCGGCTGACCCCGATGACCGGTACCGACCTGGAGCCGGAGCAGGGCTGGATCCCGTTCTTCTTCGTCGACCCGGCCGCCCGCGGGCGCGGCATCGGCCGCCGGCTGCTGACCGACGCCCTCGACTGGCTGCACGGCCACGGCCGCACCCGGGTCGACTTCTCCTCGTACACCCCGAACTACCTCCTCCCCGGCCTGGACGCCGAGACGTACCCGCAGGCGGCGGGGCTCCTTGAGTCGCTCGGTTTTCGCACGCTGTACGAGGCGGCGGCGATGGACCGCACCCTGGTCGGCTACCGCTTCCCGGACGACGCCGCGGGCCGCCTGGAGGAACTGACCGCACGGGGCCACCGGTTCGCCACCCCGGCCGACGACGACCTGGTGGAGCTGGTCGCGCTCGCCGGGCACCACTTCACCCCGGACTGGGCGCGCGCGATCCGGGAGTGCCTCGCCTCGGGCACACCGCTCGACCGGATCGTCGTCGCCCGGGACCCGTCGGGCCGTCTGGTCGGCTGGGCGATGCACGGGGCGTACGAGTCGGCGGACGAGCGGTTCGGACCGTTCGGGGTGCTGGAGGAGCTGCGCGGCACCGGACTCGGCAAGGTCCTGCTCCACCTGGTCCTGGAGCGGATGCGGGCGCACGGCGCGCACTGCGCCTGGTTCCTGTGGACCGGCGAGCGGTCCCCGGCGGGGCACCTGTACCGCGCGGCCGGTTTCCGTACGACCCGGGTGTTCCGCGTGCTGCGCCGGGAGGCCACCGGATGACAGCGTCACCGTCACGCGGCCGGGGCCTGAGCCGTCGGCACTTCGCGCTCGCGCTCCCCTCGGCGCTGCTCGCCTCCGGATGCGCCGCGCCGCACCGGGGCACCGGACGGCCCGGGGACCCGATCGTCCTCACCCTGCTCTCCCACTACGCGAGCGGCGAACTCAAGGCGGCCCTGCAGGGCCCGGTCGACGAGTGGAACGCCACCCACGACCGGGTCAAGGTGCGTACGAAGGCCGTCGAGTTCACGGACCTGCTGACCACGGTCATGGTCCGGCAGGCCGCGGGCCAGGGCACCGACATCCTGCACCCGTACTGCCTGTGGAACGGCCAGCTCGTCCGGGCCGGCGTACTGCGGCCCGCCCCGCCGGAGCACGCCGAGGAGATCGGACGCGGCTACGGCGCGGCCGCGGTCGGCTCCGCATCGGTGGAGGGCAAGGTCTACGGCTACCCCACCGAGATGCAGACGTACGCCCTCTACTACAACAAGCGGCTGCTGCGCGCGGCCGGCATCGACCGCCCTCCGCGCACCTGGCGGGAGTTGGAGGACGCGGCCTACCGCACCGCCCGGCGGGACGCGTACGGCAACACGCTGGTCCAGGGGTTCGGGCTCTCGACGTACGACGACTCCACCACCGTCGGCCAGACGCTCGCGCTGCTCAACGCCGCCGGGGGCAGGTTCGTCTCCGCGGACGGCAGGAGCACCGCCATCGACTCGCCGGCCGGCCGGGCCGTGTTCGACCTGGAGCACCGCCTGGTCGTCAGCGGCGCGAGCGCCCCCGGCGTCAACGTCTACCAGGCGTTCGCGTCCGGGCAGGTGGCCATGGTGGTCAGCGCCGGCTGGTGGACCACGAACCTGAAGGGCCTGATGGGCAAGGACTACCGCGATGTCGGCGTCGCGCCCGTACCCGTCCCCGAGGCGGACGACCGGCCCGCCACGCTCTCCACCGGCTTCATGCTCGGGGTCAACGCGGCCGCCAAGTACCCAAGCGAGGCGTGGGAGTTCCTGCGCTGGCTCAACACCGAGAAGGTGCGTGTGAAGGGCCTCGGAAAGAGCGCCGGGACGGGTGCGACGGCGACCCGGATGAGCTCCCTACAGGTGTCGGTCGGCTCCCTCACCGGCCGCGCCGACGACATGCGCACGCTCCTCGGCCGGGGCGGCGACCCCAACCTGCGCCCGTTCCTGGACGCGCTGGCGTACGCGGTGCCGGAGCCGAACGTGCCCGGCGCGCAGCAGGCCAAGTCGCTGCTGCGCAAGAACATCGAGGCGCTGTGGACCGGCCAGCGGTCGGTCGACGAGGCGCTGCGCACCACCCGCCGCCAGGTCGACCAGGAGGTGTCGCGCTCATGGTGAACGTCCTGACGCCGGAGACACAGGAGCGGGCGGCACACGGCCCGCCGTCCGCCGGAGCCGCCGTCGACGGCCGCGGCCGCACCCGGCAGCGGCGCCGCCAAGCCGTCGTCGCCTACCTCTTCCTGGTGCCGACGCTGCTGTTCTACGCGGTCTTCCTGATCCTGCCGCTCGGCTTCGCGCTGCTGCTGTCGATGTCCCGCTGGGCCGGGTTCGACCTCGGCGACATCGACCCGGTCGGCCTGGACAACTTCGCCGGCCTCTTCGCGGACGGGTCGACGTTCCTGGCGCCGATCCTCACCAACACGCTGCTGTTCGCCCTGGGCACCGTGGCCCTCGCGCTCTCCGGCTCGGTGGTCGTCGCCACCTGCATCGACAAGCTGCGGTTCCAGGGGCTGTGGCGCACGCTTTACTTCCTGCCGATCGTCACGACCGTCGTCGCCGTCGGCAACGTATGGAAGTACATGTACGAGCCGGGCGGCCTGGTCAACGGCGTCCTGAACGCCCTCGGGCTCGGCTCGGTGGCGTTCCTCCAGGACCCGGACACCGCGCTGCCCGCGGTCGTGGTCGTCCAGGCCTGGGCCTCGGTCGGCTCGGCGATCCTCATCCTGACCGCCGGGCTGAAGTCGATTCCCGAGTCGTACTACGAGGCCGCGGCGCTCGACGGCGCCGGGCCCGTCACCGTCTTCTGGAAGATCACGCTGCCGCTGCTGCGGCCGTCCCTGCTGTTCGTGTGCGTCACCCAGTTCCTCACCGGCCTGCAGTCGTTCGCGCTGATCATCGTGATGACCAAGGGCGGGCCGGGGGACGCGACCAATGTGGCCGCGCTGGAGATGTACCGGCAGGCCTTCTCGTACGGCGACTGGGGCACCGCGAGCGCCGCCGCCTTCGCCCTGTTCGTGGTGGTCCTCGCGGCCACCCTGGCGCAGTTGTGGATGTTCCGGCGCAAGGGGGAGGACGCATGACCCGCCGCCGTTTCCCGTGGTTCTCGTATCTGCTGGTGGTGACCGGCGCCGTGCTCACGGTGGTGCCGTTCCTCGACATGCTGATGACGTCGTTCAAGGGGCCCGGCGAGTCCGGCACGCTGCCGTACCGGTTCCTGCCCGAGGCGTTCGACCTGTCCAACTACCGTGCGGCGATCGACCAGCTCGATCTGCCGGTGCTCTTCCGCAACAGCGTCGTCGCCACCGGAGTGATCACCGGGTCGGTGCTGCTCACGTCGTCGCTCGCCGGCTACGCGCTCGCCAAACTCCGCTTCCCCGGCCGGAAGTTCATCTTCCGCCTGGTGCTGTCGACGATGATGTTCCCGCCGTTCCTCTTCTTCGTCCCGCACTTCCTGATCCTGGTGCACTGGCCGCTGGCGGGCGGCAACGACCTGTTCGGGCGCGGCGGCGCGGGCCTGACCGTCAGCATCGTGGCGCTCGCCATGCCGTTCCTGGTCAGCAGTTTCGGGATCTTCCTGATGCGCCAGTTCATGGTCTCGATCCCGGACGAGGTCCTGGAGGCCGCACGCATCGACGGGGCCGGCGAGTTCGCCGTGTGGTGGCGGATCGTGGTGCCGCAGACCAAGCCGGTCCTGGTGACGCTCGGGCTGCTGACCTTCGTCGACGCCTGGAACGAGTACATCTGGGCGCTGCTCGTGTCGACCGCCAACCCGGACGTGATGACGCTGCCGGTCGGCATCCAGCTCCTCCAGGACTACGTCGACCCGACCCGCACGCTGCCCATCGTCATGGCCGGGCTCGTCCTGAGCATCCTGCCGGTCCTGACCCTCTTCCTGCTGCTGCAGAAGTACTACATCCGCGGCGTCATGCTCAGCGGCCTCAAGTGATCGGCGCCGTATCCGCGGCTCGCGCCGGCCCGTGCGGCGGGCGGTAGCGTGGCCGGATGCTGAAGAGCGAGGCATATCGGGACGTGGGCGAGGCCGCCTGGTCGTGGGTGCTGGACCAGGTGCGCGAGGACGAGGGCCCGTGGCTGCCGGAGACGGTGACGGAGGACGGCCCGGAAGCGGCGGCACCGGCGAAGGACCGCGACTCGCTGTACGCGGGGATCTCCGGCCTGGCCCCGGTGCTGGCCGAGATCGCGCGGTACCGGGAACCGACCGCGAGGGAACGGGCGCTGGCGACCGGCATCGTGACCAGGCTGTCGGCACAGGCCGGACAGAAGACGGAAGCCTCGTTGTACGACGGCCTCGCGGGCGACGCCACGGCGCTGCGCCTTCTCGCCCCGGGCACCGAGGCGGTCGCGCTGCGACGGCTGGCCGACCTCGCGACTCCCGAGGGCTGGAGGACCACACTCGAATTCGATCCGGGCTCCGACGCGCCGATCACCGACATCATCATGGGCAGCGCGGGCGTGGTGATGACCGCGGTCTGGGCGGGCGGCGAGTCCACCGGGGCGATCGCGACGACGGGCGGCGAGGCCCTGCTGCGCGCGGCGGACCGCACGGAGGCGGGCCTGGACTGGGGCATGACGCCGGGCAGGGCGTCGCGGGCGCCCAACTACTCGCACGGCACCGCCGGGGTGGCGGCCGCACTGGCGGTGGCGGGCGCGGAGTTGGGCCGGAGCGACTTCGTCGAGGCGGCGGTCCAGGGGGCCCGGCACGTCCTGTCGGTCGGATCGCTGGAGGACGGCGGCTTCGTCGTCCCGCACACGATCCCGCCCTCGACCCGGGTGGTGGAACCGGTGACGTACACGTGGTGCCACGGCCCGGCCGGCACCTCGCACCTGTTCGCGGCGCTGTCGCACGCGGGGGTCACGGAGGTCGCGGGCCACGCGGTCGACGACCTGCGGCAGCGCTGTCTGACCTCGATCCTCACGTCGGGCCTGCCCGAGCGCCTGCGCCCCGGCTTCTGGGACAACGACGGCCGCTGCTGCGGAACGGCGGGCGTCGGAGACGTACTCCTGGACGCCGCCCAGGACTGCCCCGCACCGGCACGCAGGGAAACCCTGGAGCAGGCGGCGCACCGGATGGGCGAGGCCCTGGTGAACCGGGCCATCAGGGATGAGGCGGGCGCCCGCTGGCGCTTCCTGGAACACCGCAAGGACCCACCGCTGCTGCCCCCCGGCACGGCCTGGATGCAGGGCGCGGCAGGCATCGCGGCCTTCCTCCTACGCCTGGCCCGCTACACCGACACGGGCCCGAACGCCACCGTCGTGGACCGCCCGGACCAGTGGTGGGCCGTACCGGAACGGCTGCGCGCCACGGCCTTGTGACAGCACGAGTACGGCGGCCTGCCCGCCCCTTGCCGGGGTGGGCAGGCCGCCGCGTACGGAACCCTGGGCTCAGGAGAGCTGGGTGGGAACCGGGCGGTTCCTGTCGAGTGAGGCGACGCCGCCCGGAGTGAGAGCCTCGGTGAAGAGCTGCACGTCGGCCACCTTGCCGTCGGTGTACTCCCCGTAGGCGCCCTTGGAGATCCGGCGCCCGATCTGCAGCGGCCCGGCCGCGTTCCAGAGCGTGCCGTCGTAGGCGGCGGTGTCGGCCAGGTCGCCGTTGACGTAGAGACGCAACTGCTGCGTGTCGGCGTCGAAGACCCCCACCAGGTGGAACCACTTGTTGGCCTTCGGGCTCTGCGCCCCCGTGGTGGGGCCGTAGGCCGCGGTGAAGGTGGTTTCGGCGTCCGCGTGGGCACGGCCGAAGGCGAAGGCGTGGGCGCCGGCGGAGTAGTACAGCTGGAAGCCGTTGGCGCTGGTGCCGGACTGCGAGACGAAGGTGGAGTTCGCGGTCAGGCTGTCCAGGTTGGCCCAGGCCGAGACGGTGTAGCTGCGGCTGGTGTCGAGCACGGGACCCGAGGTGGCCGCGTAGCCGGTGCTGCCGTTGAGAGCGAGCGCACCGCCCCGTGCGGGGTCGGTGGTCACGGTGGCACCGCCGCTCAGGGTGAGGCTGTTGGCGGGGCGGACGCTGTCCGCGGTGCCGTCCAGCTTCCACCAGTCTGCGGGCCGGTGGACGTGGCCGATGCTGATCGGGGCAGTGAACTGCGCCAGTCCGCCGTCGGCCGCGGCGCCGGGGTACTCGACCATCCGGCCGGAGCGAGAGGTGGCATAGAGCGCCGGGAAGCCGGTGCCCTGGACGTCGCCCGGGGAGCCGGCGGTCGGGTAGTCCTGTTCGCCGACTCCGACCGGGAGCACCGACTGTGCGGCGGGCAGCGCATTGCCGCTGGTGGCGGCCCACTTCTGGTCGGCGATGTTCATGCAGTCCCAGATGACGACCCGGGTGCGCGGGTCACGGTCGCTCTTGGGGTCGGCGAGACAACGGCCGGACTGCGGGTTCTTGAGCGTGCCCGCGTACGGGCCGGGGACCCACTCCTGGGAAGCGGTGTTGTTGCACTGGTAGAGCTGCACCAGGGTGCCGTTGTCGGTGCCGCCCTTCACGACGTCCAGGCACTTCCCCAGCGCGTGCACGGTGTGGTCGGTGCCGAGAGTGAAGTTCTGGGCGTCACTGCCGTTGCAGGTGTACATCTGCGCCGCGGTGCCGTTGGCGGTGCGGGAGCCGGCGATGTCCAGGCAGAGGTTCTTGTTGCTGGTGTCGAGCACGCCGGAGACCAGCGGCGCGTGCCGGGGGGCGGCCAGTTCGGCGGTCGGGACGCCCGCGGCGAAGGTCAGCGGGTAACTGCTGATCGCGCCGGTGGCGTTGTCACGGGCCCACAGGGTCGGGACGCCGCCCACGCGGCCCGGGGCGAGCAGGGTGGTGTCGGACCAGTCACCGGTGCCGATCTTCACGCCCTGTCCGAGGTTGCAGCCGGCCTGGAAGGTGCCGGGGTAGTACCAGAGTTCGCCGTTGTCGACGGTGATCAGGTCGGGCACGTCCGCGAACTGGGCCAGCTTGCCGGGCGCCAGGATCTGCGTGACGTTGTTCCAGGTGCCGTCCGAGCCCTTGGCGGGGCAGGACTTGGAGTCCCGGATCGGGATGACGTTCTGGGTCAGGGTGAAGTGTCCGACGCTGCCGCCGGGGGTGACGGCGTCGTTGGGGTAGAGGTACAGCTCGTGGGTCTTCTTGTTGAAGGCGAACAGGTCGTCCACGTTGCTGCCGGTGGCGGTGCCGCGGTGGGCGACCAGGTAGTTGTCCCAGCCAGTGCCGTCGGGGCTCTGCGCCTTGGCCGACATCGTGGTGGGCGGGGCGGCCGGGTCGGCGTTGCCGCGGACCAGGACCAGGTCGCCGTCGGTCGTGGGGGCGGCCAGGTCGGGGACGGAATCGCCGTCGAGGTCACCCGCGGTGACCTTGGTCTTCGGGTTCCAGGGGGCGAAGAAGCTGTACTGGGCCACCGTGCCCTGCGTGTTGCCCGCGTTGTCGACCGCACGGACGAAGAGGGTGTGCGCGCCCCACTGTGCGGCGCTCAGCACGACCGGGACCTCCGCGGTGGCGGTGCCGCCGCTGCCGGCCACCGCGTCCACCTTGGCGGCGCCGCTGCCGGGGATGTTCGCGTCCAGCGAGTACTCGAACCGGTCGATGCCGCTGCTGACGCAGCTGCCCCGGGTGCAGCCGGTGGGCGTGGGGTCGTTCGCGGTCACCTTGATCTTGACGCCCTCGTCACCGGCGTGACCGGTGGGCGCCTGGTCGGCGCCGAGCGGCGGGAAGACCGCGGAGTCGGTGAAGGAGGGGATGCTCGGTGCGCTGAGGTCGATCTTGAAGTAGCAGTTCGGCGACCAGCCGCTCATCAGGGTGTCGTCGTCGGCCCGGACGTGCCAGCCGTACTGGTGGCCGTCCGCGACCTTGAAGCCGATGTTGACCCGGGTGGTGCCGCCGTCGCTGACCCAGCCGCTCGACGGCTTGCTCTTGCTGGTGGAGCCGCCGTCGTCGTCCGCGACCTTGGTGTCCCAGACCTCGTAGTGGGCGCGCAGGTTGACCCCGTGCATGTCGGTGTTGAGGTGCGCGTTCAGCGTGATGTCGGAGGTGTTGCCGGCGAGCCCCGACTGGCCGATCCAGCCGTCTGCCGCGCCGTCGCAGCCGTTGCTCGCGGGGTTGATGGTGGCCGGGGTCGTGCCCAGACGGTCCGGCTCCGAGGGCGCGATGTCGAACACCGTGGTCAGATACGGGTTGGTGGCGAACCGCACGAAGTCGTAGTTGCTGGAGGACTTGGACTCGTTGCCCCACAGGCCGAAGGTCCAGCTGTCGTCCTTGCCCGCCAGCTTCTTGATCTGGCCGGTGACGTCGAAGTTGACGTCGTGGTCGCCGCAGTGCTGGCTCAAGTTGGAGCTCTTGACCTTCTGCGTACCACCGATGTAGCCGTCGCCCGCGAGCTTGGGCTGGTGGTCCCAGTCGGTGTTCTTGCTGATCCCCGACACCGTCGCGAGACGCACGCCCGTCTCGTTGTCGCAGTCGAAGGAGGCGCCGTAGGTCGAGGTGAGGTGCACGACGGACTTGGAGATCACCATCGACTTGGTGAGGTTGCCGGTGTTGAGCTCGTAGTACGCCCGGTTGAGGCCGAAGCAGTTCCGCCAGTGCTCGTAGCCGACCCCCTCGCCGTTGTCCTGCGCGTCGTCGTACGGGCTCTGTGAGGGACAGCCCTCCTTGACGGTGATGAAGTGGCTCTTCTTGCTCGTGATCGGGCTGGTGTAGGGGTCGATGTAGAGCGGCCAGACCGTGCCCTTGCCACCGAGCAGGTCCGCGTCGGGGGTGAGGGTGAGCGCGCCCGGTTCCGCGGTGACGCCGATCGGCTTCACCTGTGCGGCGCTGCCCGGCTGTTCCGCGGTCGAGGTGGTCTCACCGGTGGCACCCGCCGACGCGGCGCCGGCCGCGCGGGCGGAGCGGCGGGCTACGGTCTTCGGCGCCGTAGTGGCGTCCGGTGCGCCGGACGAGTCCCACATCATCGGGGTGGGCGAGCTGAAGAGGCTGGTGCCGTCCGCCGCGGTGGCGCTCACCCGGCCGTCCCGGTCGGCGCTGACGGCCATGCCGTCGCTCGTCGCGGTGGTCAGCCGGAGTGAGGCGAGGGCGGGGTTGGCGGCGGCCTTGGCGTCGTGGACGATCAGGACCTCGTGGAAGCCACCCTGGTCGGTGGTGGTCACCTTGAGGTCCACGCCCGGCAGCACGTCGCTGTACTGCGCGCCGGCACCGCTGACGACCGGGGCCGGCAGGCGGAACGGGAGGGTGTACGACAGCCGGTGACCGGCGTCGTCGACGAGGGTGGCCAGCGGCCCGTCGCCGCCGCCGGACAGGGTCAGTGCCGACGGAGTGGCCTTGGTGGAGAACGTGCCGTCGGAGTTCCGGGTCAGGCCGGGGTCGACGTCCGTCCAGTCACCGTCCTTGCGGACGCGGGCGGGCTGCAGATGCGTGGTGAGGGTGAAGGTGCCGTCCGCGTTGGCGACGGTCTCCGAGGTCTCAGTGGTCAACTGATCGACGGTGACCGGTTGTCCGGTTCTGGCCGCCTCGGCACTGGCGGTCGCGAGCGGCGAGCTGTCCGCGCCGTCGGCAGCCGCCGACGCGGGCGGGCCTGCCGCCGCGACCGGGCCGACAGCGCCGAGCAGCAGGCCGGTGACGGCCGCGGACAGCGCCAGACGGCGTGTCAGATTGCGCGCCGGATGACTCCGGACGCGGGTGTACTCCCCCATGAATCGCCTTTCGAGGAGCGTGGGCGGCGCCCCCCGGCGCACCGCTGTGGTCCTTCTCACAGGGCGCGTCCCCCCGAGGGCCGTCGCGTGTCGGATTTGCGGCGCTTCTTCCCGCCTTGCCCTGCTGTGAAGGACTCATGAGGGACGTGTGTGGAGGCTGAGAACGTTGTGACCGCTGAGGAAGGGTATTGCTGCGTCCATGCCATGGCAATACGGTTCCGATCGGACCAGACGAGCCGTCAGCTGACCACTGATCAATTCGGCTTCTGGACGCTTCTCATGGGGGATCACGCATGCGCGCAAGACCGCGCGGAATTCAAGGTGCCCAAAAACGGGCATGGTTGCGGCGGGCGACAGTCTGGATCGCGACAACCGCCGCCTTCTCGCTGGCTGTTCAGCCGGCCATCGCCGATGTCGTAGTCGGCGGCTATCAGTACAAGGACGACGTGTGGGCGGCGGATCCGCTGCCCGAACAGCCGAAGGTCCCGGGGCACCCCGCGGACAGCCCCGGCCTCGAACAACCCGCCCCGCCGCCCGGCGCCCGCAAGCTCGCCCGGCACGAGGTGAAGACCCCGAAGTGGCCCGCCGGCGCCACCGCGACCGTCGACCTCGGCAAGGCGCACCAGGTACGCGGCCGGTCCGCGGCCGCCGCGGGCGGCACCGTGAAGGCCGCCTCACTGCCCGTCTCGCTGTCGCCCGCCGCGCCGTCCGCGATCGGCGGCCGCGCCCGCGCACTCGTCGGCCGCAGCGCCCCGGTGGACCCGGCCGGCGCGGTACGGGTGCAACTCGCGGGCCGTGGACAGGCGAAGAAGGCCGGCGTCGACGGACTGCTGGTCGGCCTGTCACGCGCCGACCACCGCACCGGCGCCGGCGGCGTGTCCGTCTCGCTGGACTACGGCGCCGTCGCGCAGGCCTACGGCGGTGGTTGGGCCTCCCGGCTGCACCTGGTGGCGATGCCCGCCTGCGCCCTGACAACGCCTCAACTCGCCGCCTGCCGTACTCGCACGCCGCTGGAGTCGGTCAACGACCCGCGGTCCCGGAAGGTGACCGGCACCCTCGCGGTGCCCGCCGGCACCGGCGCCAAGCCGACCGGCAAGCGCGCCGCTCCCTCCGCCCGCGCCGCCATGGCCTCCTCCGGTATGGCGGTCGCTGCGGTGTCGGGCAGCAGCGGTTCGCAGGGCAACTTCGGCGCCACCTCGCTGTCGGCCTCGGGCGCCTGGTCCTCCTCGGCCTCGGGTGCCTTCACGTACAACTACCCGATCACGGTGCCGCCCTCCCTCGGCGGTGAGGCGCCCAACGTCGGCCTGTCCTACGACTCGCAGTCGGTGGACGGCGAGACCTCGGCGCGCAACTCCCAGTCCTCCTGGGTCGGCGACGGCTGGTCCTACAGCCCCGGGTTCATCGAGCGCTCGTACAAGAGCTGCAAGGACCAGGGCATCAAGGACTCCGGCGACGAGTGCTGGGGCGGCTGGAACGCCACCATCCAACTGGGCACCCACAACGGCCAGTTGGTGCGCGACTCGGACGGCGAGTACCACCTCCAGGCCGACGACGGCACCCGGATCCAGCGGCTCACCGGAGCGTCCAACGGCCTGTGGGACGGCGAGTACTTCAAGGTCACCACGACCGACGGCACCGCCTACTACCTGGGCCTGAACCACGCCCCCGGCACGACCGACGACGACGCGACGAACAGCGCCTGGGGCGTGCCGATCTACCACCCGAAGTCGGGCGACCCCTGCCACGACTCGGACAAGGGCGACGACTCCCAGTGCGACAAGCCGGTCGGCTACCGGTTCAACCTCGACTTCGTCGTCGACCCGCACGGCAACGTGCAGCGCTACGACTGGGCGACCGAGTCCAACTACTACAACATGGGCTACGGCCAGGTCGCCGAGGACGACAAGGGTGGCAAGATCACCAAGTACGTCCGCGGCGGCCACCTGACCCAGATCTCGTACGGCTACCAGCTGGCCGACGCCAAGGCGGGCCGTGAACCGGCCGCCAAGGTGGTCTTCCGCACCGCGCAGCGCTGCACCACCTCCGACACGGTCTGCAAGGCGGACAACCTCTCCTCCAAGACCGCGAAGGACTGGCCGGACACCCCGTACGACCTGCACTGCGAGTCCGACTGGAAGAACAAGGCCAAGGACGACGACACCGACGGCGTCTGCCTGATCAGCGGCCCGACCTTCTGGTCGACGTACCGGCTCAAGGGCATCGACACCTCGGTGCGCACCGCCTCCGGCTGGCAGGACGTCGACGGCTACGACCTCAAGCACGTGTTCTCGGACGCGGGCGGCACCTACGACCCGGTCACCGGAAACACCCAGGACCCGAAGAGCACCGGCTCGCTGCAGTCGGTGATGTGGCTGTCCTCCATCGTCCACACCGGCAAGGACACCTCGGCCGGCGGCGACAAGCCGATCACCCTCGACCCGATCACGTTCGTCGGCATCGAGATGGACAACCGCGTGGACGGCCTGACCCCGGCCGCCCCGCCGCTGTTCCACCCGCGGATCTCCAGCGTGCAGACCGAGACCGGTGAGTCGGTCGCGGTCACCTACCGCGCGCCGGAGTGCTCCCGCGAGAAGAAGCACATGCCGGACGCGGCCGACAGCAACACGATGGCCTGCTTCCCGGTGTTCTGGAACACGCCCGGCGGCGTCGAGCCCATCGAGGACTGGTTCCACAAGACGCTGGTCGCCCAGGTCACCGACAGCGACCGCACCAAGGCGGGCTCCCCCGCCAAGGTCACCAACTACACCTACAGCGGCGGCGCGGCCTGGCACCGCGACGACTCCGACCTGACCGACGACAAGCACCGGACCTGGAACGACTTCCGGGGCTTCCGCACCGTCACCACCACCACCGGCGCGGCGCCGGACCCGATCACCCAGAACACCGTCTCCTACCTCCAGGGTATGGACGGCGACTACAAGTCCGACGGGTCCAGGCGCAGCGTCAAGGTCAAGAACGCCCTGGACGAGGAGATCACCGACAGCCCCTGGCTGGCCGGCACCCCCTACCAGGCCCTGAACTACACCAAGGCCGGCGGCACCGTCGTGGGCCGCACCCTGACCGACCCGCCCACCTCCAAGGTCACCGCCTCCCGGGACCGCACGGCGTGGACGTCCGAGGACCCCAAGCCCGACAAGCTCTCCACCCTGCCGGACATGACGGCGCGCCGGATCACGGCGACCTCGTCCCGCACGATGGGGCTGCTCTCCGACGGCACCTGGCGGACCACCCGCTCCGGCACCACCTTCGACGACAAGGGCCGGACCTGGAAGGTCCACGACGAGGGCGACATCTCCAAGCCCGCACAGGAGACCTGCACCACCACGTCCTACGCCGACGCGCCGTCCGACAACCCGATGATGCTGGTCTACCCCAAGGAGACCATCAGCGTCACCGGGCCTTGCGGCACCGCTCCCGGCAAGGACACCACCCTCTCCGACAAGCGCATCTTCTACGACGGGGACGGCTCGGTCGACAAGGTCGGCACCCTGGGCAAGCTCGGCCAGAACGGCGACTCGCTCGGCCTGGTGACCGCGACCCAGTCGGTCACCTCGTACGACGCGAGTGGCGACCCGAAGTTCCAGACGCTCGGCGGCATGTCGTACGACAAGTACGGCCGGGTCGTCGCGAACACGGACGCGGCGGGCAACACGACGACCTCGTCGTACGAGCCCGGTTCGGGCATCCTGCCCACCACCCTGTCCACGACGAACCCGCTGAAGTGGACCGCCACCAGCACGGTCTCACCGGGCCGCGGCTCGGTCACCCACGCGGTGGACGTCAACAAGCAGGTCACCGACGCGACCTACGACGCGCTCGGGCGGCGGGAGAAGGTCTGGTCGCCGGGCCGGAACAAGGACAGCGACACCCCCGACCGGATCTTCAGCTACGACGTCCACGGCGCGGGCGACAACCCCACCCCGTCCTCGGTCATCACCAAGGGCCTGCGTGAGGACGGCTCCTACAGCACCTCCGTCACCCTCTACGACGGCACGCTGCAGCCCCGCCAGACGCAGTCGACCCCCGCGGACAACTCGGCCGGTCGGCTCATCTCCTCGACGTACTACGACTCGCACGGGTGGACCGTCTCCGCCATCGCGGCGTACTCCGACGCGGATCATGCCCCGGGCAGCACTATGTGGGCGGAGACCAACCGCACCGGGCCGTCGGTGACGCGCACGTCGTACGACGGGCAGGGTCGGCCGGTCACCAACACGCTGGCGTCCTTCGCCGGCACGCTCTACCAGTCCTCCACGGACTACAGGGGCGTCGACCGCGTCGACACCACGCCGCCGCAGGGCGGCAAGGCCACCACGACCTACACCGACGCCCTCGGCCGCACCAGCTCCACCGTCGTGCGCGACACCACGCCGGACCGCAAGCTCGCCGGGGGCGGCAAGCTGGCCTCGGGCACCTCGCTGGTCTCCGCGAGTGTCCGGCTGGCCATGCAGGCCGACGGCAACCTGGTGCTGACCTCGCTCGTCGGCGACAAGGTCCTGTGGTCGTCCAACACGGGCGGCAAGCCGGGCGCGTACGCCGTCATGCAGGCCGACGGCAACTTCGCGGTCATGGACGCCACCGGCAAGACCACCCTGTGGTCCAGCAAGACGTCGGGCCACACCGGCGGCTACCTGAAGGTGCAGTCCGACGACAACGTCGCGGTGTACGACGCGTCGAACACCGTGCTCTGGTCGACCGGGACCGCCGACAAGGCGGCGACAGCGGACATCACCACCCGCTACACCTACACACCCGGCGGACAGGTCGACACGGTCAAGGACTCGGTGGGCAACACCTGGTCCTACGACTACGACCTGCGGGGCCGCGTGGTCTCCCAGACCGACCCCGACGCCGGTACCTCCACCTCCCACTACGACGACCTGGGGCGGCTGGACCGCACCACCGACGCCCGCAAGCAGACCCTGTCCTTCACCTACGACCTGCTGGGCCGTCGGAAGGCCGAGTACTCGGGCGATGGCACTACGGACCCGTCGAAGCTGCTGGCGGAGTGGACCTACGACGACCTCGGCAAGGGCCGACCCGTCGCGTCCATCCGCTACGTGGGCGGCAAGAACGGCGCCGCCTACGTCCAGAAGATCGACTCGTACAACGCGACCGGCCAGCCGACCAGCACCTCGACCGTGATCCCGGACTCCGAGGGCGCCCTGGCGGGCACCTACACCGCCAAGGCCTCCTACACCGAGAACGTCGGTCTGCTGGCGGCGACCACGTACGGCGCGGACGGCGGTCTGCCGACCGAGACCATCGGCTACGGCTACAACCTCCAGGGCGGCCTGGTCAGCATGGGCTCGCCCAGCCGACCGTACGTCGCCACGGTCAACTACAGCCCCCTCGGGGAGGTACTCCAGACCACCGTCGGAACCCCGTCGAAGCAGCTGCGCACCGCGCAGACCTACGACCAGGCGACCGGGCGGCTGGCCACCAACCGGGTCACCCTGCAGACCAACACCACCAACCCGATCTCCGACACCACCTACGGCTACGACCAGGCCGGCAACATCACCGCGGTCTCCGACGTCCGCTCCAGCGGCGGCACGGACCGGGTCACCGACACCCAGTGCTTCGCCTACGACGCGCAGGACCGGCTGACCACCGCCTGGACGGACACCAAGGGACTCACCGCAGCCACCGCGGGCCAGCTCGCCCGGTGCGCCACCTCGCGTCCGGCCCCCGCGACCGTCGGCGGACCGGCCCCGTACTGGACGGACTGGCAGTTCAACCAGCTCGGTGACCGCACCCAGCAGGTCGCGCACGACGTGACCGGCAACACGGCCAAGGACACCACCCAGACGTTCGCCTACCCGGGCGCCGGCACGGCCCCCGCCAAGCGGCCCAACGCGGTGTCCACCGTCACCACGCGCAATCCCACCACCGGCACCTCCGTGCTGACGCCGAAGTACGACGACGCGGGCAACACGGAGACCCGGACCACCACCGGAGCCCGCACGGGCAGTCAGGGGATCGAGTACAACGAGGAGGGCCTGACCTCCGCCACCACCACCGACGGCAAGAAGACCGGCTACCTCTACGACGCCGACGGCCAGTTGCTGATCCAGCGGGGGCCGGGCAGCAACACGCTGTACCTGTTCGGCGGCAACGAGCAACTCAGCCTCGACACCGCCACCAAGGCCGTCACCGGACTGCGCTACTACTGCGCCCCCGACGGCACAGTGACGGTCCGCTCCAGCAAGGGCCAGTTCAGCTACCAGCCGACCACTCCGCAGGGCACCGCCCAGCTCCAGGTGGACGGCAACACGCTGGCCATCACGCGGCGCGCCTTCGACCCGTACGGCAACCCGCGCGGCCCCGCGCCCACCGGGTGGGCCGACAACCGCGGCTACCTGGGTAAGCCCGCCGACGCCACGTCCGGTCTGAACCTCCTCGGGGCACGGAACTACGACCCGGTCACCGGCCGCTTCCTGTCGGTCGACCCGCTCTTCGAGAGCGACGACCCGAACCAGATGGGCGGCTACGGCTACGGAGCCGACAACCCCGTCTCGGGAAGCGACCCCAACGGCCTGTCCTGGTACTCGGGCTGGGGCAGCTCGATCGGCGGCTTCTTCTGCGGCGTGGGTGACAGCTTCGTCGGCGACCCGTGGCAGTGGAGCGTCAACAAGCTCTCCGACGGCTGGAACGGGTTCGCCGGCATCGTCAACGGCGACAACCAGTGGTTCAACGGCTGGACGGGCTACTCCAACGAGACCCCGTTCCAGCTCGGCCACACCGGTTACGTCGACGACCACCCGCTGGCCAACCTTTTCGGCGTCGACACCGGCTCGAAATCGTACGTCGCCGGTCAGTGGACGGGCCTGGTCGGCACTTTCGCCGCGGACGGCTACGGCGCCTACAAGCTGATCAGCGGCGGAGTCAAGGCCGTCAAGGCGATCAGGCTCGCGGTGGCGGAGGGCGACAGCCTCGTCACCGCCGTCAAGAGGCTGCTCTCGGGCGATCTGCCGACCACCACCCCGGCCGACCCCGCGCCCACCACGCCCAAGTCCGGCGACGCGCCGTCCACACCCAAGTCCGGCACCGGTAAGGGCGGCAAGGAACCGGGCGGCAGCGGGAAGGCCGACGCCTCCGGATCAGACGTCGGTCATAATCCAAAAGAGCGACGCGCCGTACGTGGGCAGGTTTCGAGCGAAAAGACAACCGCCAAGAAGGTCGTAGCGGACGCCATTGCCAACAATGAACTCAGCAAGAAGAAGGCCGGCCTAGGCGGTGTCCTGCGTATAGGGGATGGAGAACCGGAAGTCCTGAAGGCTTTCAGCGGAAAAGACAAGAGTCCGAGTGGAAGGAAAGGATGGGTGCCCGATGTGGGAACTCCTGGAAATCCCGCTCGATTCACGGCCACATCTACTGGAAATAATGCGCGCGCGCATGACACCGAATATAAGATGCTCACTTATATCGCGAACATGCTCGGCCCCTCGTCGAATGTGAGAGGCAGTCTTACGCTCTATTCGACTCAGCAGGCCTGCTTCTCGTGTACGCCCATCATTGGGCAATTCTCGCGAGAATTCCCGAATATTCGCATCAACTACGAGTCGGGAAGTTAGGTAGCGCGGTAGCATCGGAAGGAGTAGAGCGCGGAGCATCCGAATGCGGATGTTCCGCGCTCTACTCGAGTGAGATACGATTCGGGATGTGGACGAGTTGGTCAATCGTGCAGTTTCTGGAGGAATTGATGTGAGCAGCGAAATCCCGGTGGATGCATATCCGATTGGTGACGAGTGGACGCCCGCACATAAAGCAGTCGAGGGTAGCGATTATGAAGCACTTGCGATGCTGCTGGATTCCGGAGTCGACCCGAACGAGATGTGCTTTGGTCATACTTTGCTCACTCATGCCATTGATCTCGAAGGTGATGGGCACCTGCAGACCGGGTACCCTCTAAACGCGGCCGCCACTGCGATTCTGCTTGCCTATGGTGCCGACCCCGGTTTGCCGGCAGCGGATGGCGAAACGCCCTTGCAGATGTCGGAATATTATCGCCATGAACCGGCGCAGCGGCTGCTCCGGCGCTTCCTGGATCTCGGGAAAGACATCAAAAACTCGAAGAGCGGGTAAGGAATGAGCCTCGATCCACCGCGTGAATTTTCATCACCGCCTTCGGCCGGATTCGGGTGATCTTTCGGGGTGCGGGCGGCGGGGATCACCGAGATGTCGGAAAAGGGTCTGCGCAAGATTTCCGGCAGCGGCTGAATATCTTCCCGGACCGCCGCGCGACTCCGTATCGGTGAGCTGAATCGCCGTCGGGTCGGCCGCCCCAACTCCCCAGAGAGGTCCTGGACCCATGCCCCGCCCCTACGACCAGCAGCATCTTGAGGCGCTCGGCGCTCGGCGCCCAGCTGCACCTGCCCGTGGCCGAGCGAACCTGTCCGATCTGCAGCCATGTCACCATGCGCGTGTACCACCACGAGAAGCACGGCCGGACGACACCCGCGTGGATCACCTACCTGTGGTGCGGCGACTGCCACGCCTACACCTCGGGCTTCGCCGGCGCCGGCCGCAAGACGGTCGAGAGCGACCCGCTCCAGGACGAGTACGGCGCCCGCATCGCCGAGGTCTTCCGCGACACCGAGCGCCTGCTCAAGATCCTCGACGGCTACTGGAAGGCCGGCAGCCTCCCCCAGGTGATCTCCCGTCGCCCCCGCGGACGCTGAGGGCCGAGGCCGATTCCAATCACGTGACCCACTACGCGGATTTCTCGCTCTACGACTACGACTACCACGCAAAGCCCGAGGGCCTCACCATCGGCTGGCTCGAGGCCGGCTTCGACTACTCCATCGACGAGGTCTCCGAGGAAGACCTCGCGAACATCATCGATCTCGGTTCGCTGCGGCAGGAGAGGAGCAGGGGCTGGCACACGTGCACGCTCTGCCCCGAGTACACCGAGCACACGGCGACCTCCGAACGGGCGGGGATCACGTACCGGCTCGGCCATGCCGAGATCAGGGCCGTTTCTCACGACGGAGTGCTCTACGTCGCCCCGAACCTGATCATCCACTACATCGTCGACCACCTCTACGGACCGCCCGCCGAGTTCATCGACGCCGTCCGGTCCGAAGTCCGAAGGCGCTGGCCCGATGAGGCGTGACCGAGACTTCAGCCAGGTGGCGGTATCCCACCGCCGTGACCGGCGTCGATCGAGGCGCCCCGGTTCCGCCGCGTGACCGTCCGCCGGTCACCGGTCGCAGGAGGACGGCGGCGTCCAGGCCGCTGCCCGGGGCCGGGTGCAGGGTGATCTCGCCGCCCGAAGCGTGCACCAGATGGCGGACGATGGGCAGGCCGAGGCCGGTGCCGTCGTGGTGGGAGTCGGAGGCGCGCCAGAACCGGTCGAAGGCGCGGGCGCGGTCGGTCTCGGTCATGCCGGGGCCCTGGTCGATGACGTGGAGTTCGGCGCCGGGCGTGCGGTGGAGCGTGATGGTCGCGCCGGGCGGGGAGACGCGCAGGGCGTTGGCGACCAGGTTGTCCATGACCTGCTCCAGCGCCCCGGGGATGGCCCACACCCGGCCGGCGGGGCGGCCGGTGACGGCGAGGACCACGTGCTGTTCGGCGGCCAGCGACTCCCACATCGCGACGCGGTCGGCGATCACGGCGTCCAGCTCGACCGGCTCCGGGGTGGTGGCGCTGTTCTCCAGGCGGGCCAGGGCCAGCAGACCCTGCACCATACGGCTGAGGCGTTCCACCTCGCCGACCGCTTCCTCCAGGCTGCCGTGGGCCCGTGGGTCGAGGTGGGGCTCGAAGTTCTCCAGGCGCAGGCGCAGCGCGGTCAGCGGGGTTTTCAGCTGGTGGGAGGCTTCGGAGGCGAACGCGTGCTGGGCCTTGAGGAGTTGTTGCAGGCGGCTCGCCGTATGGGTGAAGGAGGCGGCGAGGCTCCGGAGTTCGGGCGGGCCGGTGGTGGCGTCCGGCGGGTCGGTGAGCCGGCCGTCGGCCAGTTGGGCGGTGGCGGCCTCCAGGGTGCGCAGGGGCCGGGTGATCCAGCGGGCGAGGGTGAACGCGGCCAGCGCGACGGCGGCCAGGATGCAGGCTCCGGCCAGGGCGAGGGCGCCCCAGATGCGGTGCACGCGGGCGTTGACCTCGGCCATGGGGTAGGTCAGGCGCAGGGTGCCCCGGATCGTCGTACCGGAATGGCCCGGCATGGTGGCCGACAGCACGTCGTCTCCGGTGGCCACGGTCGGCCGGTTGCGCAGGGCACGGGCGATGTCCGGCTGGGCGGAGATGTCGATGTGCGTGCGGCCGGACGGGTTGGAGTCGGCCAGGACGAGGCCTCGCCGGTCGGTGACGACGACGTGGCCGCCGGTGCGGGTGGCGTAGTCGCCGACGACATCGGGCAGCGCGTCGAGGTTGCCCTTCTCGATGTTCTCCTCGGTGACCTCGGCGAGCATCGAGGCGTCGCGTTCGACGCTCTGGGAGGCACGGGAGATCTCTCCTCGCGCGTAGATCCAGCCGAGCGGTATCTCCAGCCCGGCCAGCACGAGGATCGCCAGGCCGAGGTAGCTCAGCAGCAGACGCCGGGTCATCCGGCGGCCCCGGCTTCCGCGTCGAGGCCGGGGGCGGTGAGGCGGAAGCCGACACCGCGAGCCGTGGTGATCCATGCCGGGTCGCCGAGCTTGCGGCGCAGCGCGGCCACATGGGCGTCGAGGGTCTTGGTGGGGCCGAAGAAGTGGGGGTCCCACACCGTGTCCATGATCTGCTGCCGCGAGTGGACCGTTCCGGGGTCCTCGGCGAGGTAGGCCAGCAGATCGAACTCGCGTGGTGTGAGGGGTACGTCGGTGCCGCTCAGGCGGACCTGGCGGGTGCGGCGGTTCAGCTCCAGGGGGCCGAGCAGCTGCGGCCCGGGAGCCTCGGGCGCGGCCTGACGCACCGGCGCGGGGAAGGGCAGCGCGCCGCTGGTGCGGCGGGTGACCGCACGGATGCGGGCCACCAACTCCCTTACGCCGAAGGGCTTGGCGAGGTAGTCGTCGGCGCCGAGTTCGAGGCCGACGATGCGGTCGGCCTCGTCCCCCCGGGCGGTGATCATGATGATCGGCACGGCGGAGCCGGCGCGCAGGTTGCGGCAGACGTCGAGGCCGTCCATGTCGGGCAGACCGAGATCCAGCAGGACCAGGTCCGGGGAGTGCTCGGTGCCGGCGAGGCCGGCGGCACCGGTGCGGACATGGTCCACGGTGAACCCGTACCGGCCGAGCCCTTCGCTGAGCGGGCCGGCGATTCGGTCGTCGTCTTCGATGAGCAGGAGCCGCATGGCGCAAGGCTCGCACGGCTGTGCCAGAAGAGTTGGGCTGTTCATGGGAAGCCGCCTGTGACCTGGGTGGCGTACGGGACGGTGAGCGGGCACGGTATGCCGCCCGGCCGATCACCGGGGAGGGGTGGGAGCGGCCGGGCGGCGGGAGCGGGGACCCGCGCGGCTCAGCCGTCGTTCTCCGTCTCCTCGGTGCCTTCCTGCTTGGTGCCGCTCACCTTGAAGGACTTGTCCAGGTACACCTCGACCGTGGTGCCGTCCTCCTTCTTCACCTCCACCGCGTACATGCCGGGCTTCTCCGCGTCCTCCTCGGACTTGATCACCGTGCCCGGATGGGCGGCTATGGCCGCCGCCTCGGCCTTCTGCTTGATGTCGCCGGTCAGCGGCGGTTCCTTCTTGTCGTCGGTGTCGCCGGTGTCGCCGGCGGTATCGCCCGCGCCCTGGGCGGCCTGCTGGGTGTCCGACTTCGAACTTCCGGAATCGGCACCGGAGTCGGAACCGCCGCCGCAGGCCGCGAGGGCGAACATCAGCACGGCGGCGGGAGCGGCGAGAAGGGCACGACGGGGCAGAGTACGCATGAACTCGTCTCCAGATTGCGGGGATTCGGTGATTCGGGGATCCGGGAGTCGGACCACCGGGGGACGGCAACGACCCTAGGAAGACGCTGTCGAGAGACGGCCCAGCAGACGGAGAGCACAAGCCCAGCAGATGTCCAAAGTTTCGCCACGGATGCCTGTCTCATGTCAGGCGGCCGTCGACGGCTATGGGCGGTGGTGACGCGACCGCGGTGAGCGGGGTGCTCTCCCGGGTGGTGCGGGAGCGTGTCGTGATCACGGCCGACAAGCTGATAGCGGCCACGGCGGAGATCGCGCCGCCCAGAACGAGGCTGAAGCGGGCGCCGACCGTGTCCGCGACCAGGCCGACCAGAGGGGCGCCGATCGGAGTGCCGCCGAGCAGGACGAGGAGGTAGACGGAGACGACGCGGCCGCGCATGCCCGGGTCGGCGTTCAGCTGCGTCATGGCGTTGGCCGTGGTCATCACGGTCACTGCGGCCAGTCCGGTGGGCAGGAGTACGAGCAGGAAGGTGGCGTAGCCGGGCATGAAGCCGGCCAGGGCCTCCAGGATGCCGAACACGACCGTGGCGGTGACCAGGCGCCGGGCGGTGGGAGGTTTTCGTCTGCCGGCGCCTCTCAGCGCGCCGACGAGGCTGCCGATGGCGTAGGCGGCGGACAGGTAACCGTAGGCGGCGGAGCCCGAGTTGAAGACCGTTATGGCGATCAGCGAGATGGTGACCTGGAAGTTGAGGCCGAAGGTGCCGACGAAGGCGATGACCGTGATCGGCAGCAGCAGTTCCGGTGTGGCGCGGATCGCTCGGAACGCGTCCGCCAGGCGGGTGTTCGCGCGGTTCTTCTCCTTGGGCGCGTGGAGTTCGTCGGCGCGGATGGAGATCAGGCCGTAGAGGACGGCGAGGTACGAGGCCGCGTTGACCAGGAAGACGGGTCCGGTGCCCGCGGCGGCGACCGCCAGGCCCGCCACGGCCGGACCGATCGCGCGGGCGACATTGAACTGCGCGGAGTTCAGGCTGACCGCGTTGGCCAGGCGTTCCCGGCCGACGAGTTCGGAGACGAAGGCGCCTCGGGCCGGGCTGTCCAGTGCCGTGGCCGTGCCCAGCAGGAAGGCCAGCAGGTACACCGCCCACAGGTTCACCGCGCCGGTGACCGTCAGTACGCCCAGCACGAGCGACTGCACCCCCATGGCGGACTGCGTGACGATCAGCAGGCGGCGTTTGGCGAACCGGTCCGCGAAGACGCCCCCGGAGAGCCCGAAGAGTGTCTGCGGCAGGAACTGCAGCGCGGTGAGTATGCCGACGGCGCTGCCGCTGTTGCCGGTGAGCTGGAGGACCAGCAGGTCCTGGGCGGCGCGCTGCATCCAGGTGCCGATGTTGGAGACGAGCTGCCCGATCAGGTAACGGCGGAAGTTGCCGGCCCCGAGCGTGGCGAGTGCCTCGCTCGGGGCCCGTCGCTTCCCGCCTCTGCGGACGCGGCGGTGCTTGCTCATGGCCTGGCCTGCTACGGGAGGGATCCGGCGGGGACGGGCGCGTGGTCGAGGTGGTGGAACCGCGGCGCGGGGTGCATCAGGAACTCGTGGTGGGAGATGTTCCAGGCGTACGCCCCGGCCAGGGAGAAGGCGATCCTGTCGCCGACGCGCAGCCGTCCTGCCCGCACGTTGCTCGCCAGGACGTCCTTGGGCGTGCACAACTGCCCGACCAGCGTGACGAGTTCGTCCTCGACTTCGGGGCGCTTCCAGGGCCGGTCCCAGATGTCGACGGGGATCGTGGTGAACGGCTGGTTGTGCTGCTTGGTGGCCGGCGTGCGCAGGTGATGGGTGCCGCCGCGCAGGACGGCGAAGGCGCGGCCGTGGCTGCGCTTGATGTCGAGGACCTCGGTGACGTACCAGCCGCAGTACACGGAGACCGAACGGCCCGGTTCGACGCGCAGGGTCAGGCCGGGACGGCCCTCCAGCAGGCGGCGCAGGCCGGCGCCGAAGGCCGCCCAGTCGAAGCGCCGGCCGGGGTCGGCGTAGTCGACCTCCATGCCACCGCCGAGGTTGACCTCGGTCAGCTCCACGCCGTGCCGGTCGGCCCATTCCCTCGCCCAGGTCACGACCTGCCCGGCGAGGTCGAGGTGCGCGGCGGCGTCGAGGCCGCTGGCGAGGTGGACGTGGATGCCGCGCAGCCGGAGGCGGGGGTCGTCGGCGATGAGGGCGAGGCAGCGGTCGAGGTGGCCCGGGTCGAGGCCGAAGGGGCTGGGCCGGCCGCCCATGGCGAGGGCCACCGGGCCGAGGGCGATCGGGAGGTTGACCCGGAGCAGGACGTCCACGGTGCGCTCGGCGAGCAAGCTGGTGAGCTGGTGGAGTTCTTGTTCGCTCTCGATGTGCAGGCGGTCCACCGGGGCTTGGAGGGCCTGTTCGAGTTCGGCGGGCGTCTTGCCGGGGCCGCCGAAGGCGATCGGCGCATCGGGGCAGGTGGTCAGGACGTGGTGGAGTTCGCCGCCGGAGGCGACCTCGAAGCCGTCGACGTGGTCGCGCAGGACGTCCAGGAGCCGGGGGTCGGAGTTGGCCTTGGCGGCGTAGAAGAGCTGGACGCGTTCGGGGAGGGCGGCGCGGATGGCGGCCGCGTGCTCGCGCAGGTCCCGCAGGTCGTAGACGTAGGCCGGGAGGTCTTCGGCGGCCTGCTCGGCTACGTACTGGAGAAGTTGCTGCCTCACCGGGTCACCTCGCGCGGGAAGCCCTCGCCCAGTGGGCTGGGCAGCGGGACGTAGTCGGCGTACCGGTCGGCCTGCCGGGACCAGCGCAGCAGCAGGTTGGCCTTGGCGGGCAGCGGGACGCCCGAGAGCAGTGCGCGCAGCCGGGGCGGCTCGCCCGTAGCGCGGGAGTAGGCGTCGAGGTGGTCGCGGACCAGGCCCCACAGGGCGGGTTCCAGGGCGGGGTCGGTGTCGGCGAGGGCGGCGAGGACCTCGGCGGTGTGGTTGACCAGGAGGCAGTAGGCCACCCGGTTCCAGCCGCGTTCGGCGTCGTACGTCATCGGCGTGCGCACGTCCTCGGGCAGGGCGGCGAGGAACGGGCGGTGGTGTTCGGGGACGAGCTTGGTCCCCTCCAGATCACGGAAGATCATCTGGGCGGGGGTGCCGGCGT
The DNA here is from genome assembly GCF_021538895.1 of Streptomyces olivochromogenes. GTDB lineage: Bacteria > Actinomycetota > Actinomycetes > Streptomycetales > Streptomycetaceae > Streptomyces > Streptomyces olivochromogenes_A. The sequence continues at coordinate 38,427 of NZ_JADDRL010000071.1, forward strand.
CGTCGACTCCCACGACGACGTTCTGGAGGTGGGGTTCGAGGACGATGCCGTGCTCGAAGTAGGCGGTCAGGACCGGTGGCAGCAGCAGGCCGAGATAGGCGTCCCACCAGGCGAGCACATCGCCGTCACCGCGGGCCAGGAGACGGGAGACGTGGGCCGAACTGGTGGGGTGCTCGTCGGCGATCGCGGCGGCCAGCAGCGGGGTCACGCCCGGACGCAGGTGTTCGCGCAGGCCGGTGCGGACGATGACACCGAAGCCCTCCACGAGGGAGAGGTCGTCGTCGAGGGCGAGGGTGCGGTAACCCGGCTCGGCGAGCAGTGAACTTCCGGCATGGGTCCGGCCGATGTCGTCGAAGACGGGGTGGAGCAGCCGGTTCAGGGCCACGGCACCGGACAGCTCGTACGCGGCGTTCTTGCGGACACAGTTGGTCAGGCGGACGTTGAGGCTGAACTTCAGGAACGTGTCGGCGTCCGGCTGGTACAGGGTCCGCACCGAGGCGGTGGGGACGAAGTCCGGGCCCGCGACCCCCGTGTCGACGATCGAGCCCGCGGCCAGGGCCTCGCGCAGGGCGAGGTGGTCGGCGAGCAGCCGGTACTGCCACGGGTGCACCGGCAGGGTCACGTAGTCCCCTCGCCCGTACGGATGAAGCGCGTCGAGCCTGCTCAGGTCGCCTTCCTCGCGCACCAGACGCCGGTGGACGGCGAGGTGGCGCAGCGGGAAGCGGGTGCCTGTCTCGGGGCCGTAGTCCAGCCAGTCCTCGGGGTCGCCGGTGCGCGACTTGGGCGCGGGGTGGAAGCGGTGACCGAAGACAAGGGACTGCTCGGACTCCAGGTACGGGTCCTGTGGCAGGGCCACGGTGGCACGCCGCTCCAGGACGGTGTGGATGGTGTTCCGGCTGTCGGTGACCTGGGCCAGAAACTCGTCGTTGGCCAGGCCGGTGCGCAGTTCCAGTTCGTCCTGGATGTATCCGGCGAGCTCGCGCCACCCGATCGCGGACCAGTCCCCGCCGTCGTGCCGCTCGATCGGGCCGTCGAAGCGGTGCGCGCCGATCAGGGAGATACGGCGCAGCGGGACGCGGAGCAGGACGTCGCGGCGGGGCAGCCACAGCAGCAGGTCGTCCTGGTCGACGGTGACCTGGCGCTCGGGCGCGGAGACCTCGCGGATCAGGCAGTTGAGCAGGGTGTGGGCGGTGACGGCGTCGGCGGCCCCGTCGGGACTGTCGGTGGTGGCGAGAACGGCGCCGATGGTGCTGGGGACGGTCATGCGGAAGGACTCCAGTCGGTGCAAGGAGAGGTGCGGGAGGCCGGCCGGGCCCGGCGGACGGAAGCGGGTGGTCAGCGGTGGCGGGCCAGGGGATTGGGGACGGGAGTCCACTGGGCGACACCGGAGGCTTCGGCCAGGCGCATCGCGACGGTCGCCTTCAGCGGCAGCGTGTCGCCGAAGAACACCTCCCGGTCCGCGCCCGCGTCGGGAAGGTCGGCGTAGACGCGGCGGCCTACGGCGGCCACCGCTGCCCACAACTGCTCGGGGTCGGCGCCGTGCGTGCGCGACAACACGGAGACCAGCTCGCTGAAGACGCCGCTGAGCAGGCCGCCGAACAGCTTGGTGCGCAGCGCCGTCTCGTCGTTCCCGGCCCGGGTGCCGTCCAGCGGCGGGAGCGAGAAGCCGTGGCGGGCGAGCCGGCCCGGGTGGATGCGCACACCGTCCAGGTCGCGGTAGAGCACCCGCACCGGGCGTCCGTCGCGGAGCGCGACGAGCGTGTTCTGGCCGTGGGCCTCCAGGGCGACGCCCATGGACAACAGGGTCAGCGCGGGCGGCAGGACGAGTTCCGCGAACCGAGTCAGCCAGGTGACCGGGTCGCCGCTCACCAGGCGGGCCCCCGTGGCGTGGACGGCGGTGAGCGGGACGGCGATCTCCTCCGGACCGAGGTGCCGTTCGCCGGCCTCACGGACCATCACCGCCAGGCTCGCCGAGGGCCGGCCGTCCACACGGACGGCGCCACCGGCGAGTTCACGCAGGATGCGCAGGCTCTCACCGTGGCCGGCCTTGTCGACGACGGCGGTGACCAGCTCGGACAGGGGGACCCCGTCGGCCACCTCGGCCGGCGAGATGGTGCGCCGGTAGTTGGTGACCTGCACGTCCAGCGCCGTCTTGATGTGACAGCCGGGCAGGGCGTCGAGGGGGGACACGGTCCGCATCGACAGCAGCGGGCGGGCAGCGATCGTACGGTCCACGACCGCGAGGTCGGGCTGGTGCGCGAGGACGTGGGCGCGCTGCCAGGGGTGGACCGGCATCAGGACGGTGTCGCCGTCGCGCAGTTCCCGCGGCCAGTCGCCGGTGCCCTGCCAGCGATCGGCCGGTACGGCGACGAGCGCCAGTGCTATGACGGGGTGGTGCTCGGGCGCGTAGGCGAGCACTTCGGCGACGGATAGTCCGGTGCGCGTGCGGCAGCAGGGGTGCTGGGGGTGGCCGTCGACCACGGCCTGTTCAGCGTCGGCGGAGTCCCGTACCTCGTACGGCCCCTGGTTCGCCGCGCGGGCCAGGGCCAGGTTGGCGACGCTGTTGTCGAGCTCGGCGGCCAGACGTGACGCGGCCAGCGGGTGGACGCCGAGGGCGGCGAGGAGCCGGGTCGGTTCGTCGATCGGGCCACTGGCGCCCTGCACGACGAAGTCGGCGGGGATCGGTGCGAATCGTTCGGTGGCAGCGGCAGAGCCCGTGAGCTGCCCACCGCCCTTGAGGCGGATGACGAGATCGCCTGCGTCGTGGTCGCGGTCGGCGATACCGGGGAGCGGTTCGCGGGCGAAGGCGCCCCAGAGCCGGCCGAGCACCGTGGCACGCGCACCGGGGAGCGCGGCCATGAAGGGGTCGACCAGATCGGGGCGCGCGTGGCGCAGTTCGTCGATCGTGCTGCTGTACGGCATGTTTCACCGTCCCGTGGCATAGGAAAGCAAGGGGGATGCCGCGGAGGCGAAAAGAAAGCGCGAATGCGAGCGCCGTCCGCGATCAGCTGCCGTCAACGTTACGGGATTGTTGGTTAGCCGATTCCCAGAGAAAAGGAAGGGCGGGGTCAGAATCGATCCAGTATTCCGTCCGCTCCGCCGTGTCGTGGAACGGAACTGTCTGCGGACAATTGGCCGCATAGCCCTGGCCGGAGAGTCCCGCGCTGTACTTTCTTAACAGTCTGTTTGCTCGGCACTGTCATTTCACTGGCGTTGTGCTGTAGCGGGGCCCGTAGGGTCAAATGATGTGCGTCTCTTACTGATCGAGGACGATGACCGGGTCGCCGGCCCGCTGATGGAGGGCTTGAGCCGTTACGGGTTCACCGTCGAGCACGCCCGTACCGGCGCCGACGGGCTCGCCGCCGCGGAAACGGCGATGGTGCTGCTGGACCTGGAACTGCCCGACATGGACGGCATCGATGTCTGCCGGACGCTCCGGCTGCGCTCCCAGGTGCCCATCATCATGATCAGCGCGAGAAACGACGAGGTCGACCGGGTTCTCGGTCTGGAGCTGGGAGCCGATGACTACCTGTCAAAGCCGTTCGGGGTCCGAGAACTGGTCGCACGGATCCGCGCCGTCTTCCGGCGTGCCGGACCCGCCGCGGCCAAGCCGGTCCCGGCCGTTCCGGCCGTTCCGGCCGCGGAGGGCGACCGCCCTGATCCGGTGGCCCACGCCCAGCGGATCGGCCCGCTGACCATCGACCGTCGGGGCCGCCAGGTCCACCTGCACCGGTCCTCCGTGGCCCTCGCGCCCAAGGAGTTCGACCTGCTCGCCTACCTCGCCGACGATCCCGGCGCCGTGCGCACCCGGCAGCAGATCCTGGACGCCGTGTGGGAACCGCATTACTTCGGCCCCACCAAGACCCTGGACGTCCATGTCGCCGCGCTGCGCCGCAAACTCGGTGACGCCGCCTGGATCGACAACATCCGCGGCGTGGGATTCCGGCTCGCGCCGCCCGCCGACGCCGCGGCCGCCGGGCAGGCCGAGGAGAACGTCCGAGAAGGTGACCGGTGACCCGCCGCCTCCTGCTCAGCTATGTCAGCCTCACCCTGCTGGTGCTGCTGTGCCTGGAAGTGCCGTTCGGCTACGTCTACGCCCGTGGGGAGATGTCGCGGTTCACCGGAAACGGGCAGCAGGCCGCGGTCATGCTCACGGAAATGCTGGAGGAAAAGGTCGAGCGGCCGGGCGTCACCGACGTTCCCGAACAGGTGACGAGCTTCGCGCGGCGCACCGGCAGCCACGTGGTCGTCGTCGACAGAAAAGGAAAACTGCTCAGCGACTCACGCAATGCCGTGCCCACCGGTACGGACCTGTCCGCGCGGCCGGACATCGCCACCGCCCTGGCCAACCGTCCCAGTTCCGGCACCCGGCAGGATCCGGCCCTCGGTGAGGACGTCTTCTTCGCCACGGTGCCGGGCGCCTCGGGCAGCACGATCCGCTGCGTCGTACGGGTGTCGTTTCCCCTCACCGCGGTGACGGTCAAGGTTCATGACGCCTGGCTGGCGCTGGCGGTCGGGGGGTTGGGGGTGCTGGCGGCCGTCGCGCTGATAGCTCTCGCGCTGGCCCGCTGGATCACCTGCCCGGTGCGGGCGTTGGAGCACGCCACGACGCAGCTCGCCGACGGCACCCTGAAGGACCTGCCCGCCACCGACCTCGGGCCCCCCGAGCTGCGGCGCCTGGCCTCCTGCTTCGTCCGCACCGCGACCCGGCTGCAGCATCTGCTCAAGGCCCAGCACGCCTTCGCCTCGGAGGCGTCCCATCAGCTGAAGACCCCGCTGACCGCGCTGCGGCTGCGACTGGAGAACTTCGAGCCCTATCTCGACCCACGGGCACAACCCAGCCTCGACGAGGCGGTGGGCGAGGTGGAACGGCTCAGTCGCATGGTGCACGGTCTGCTGGCCCTGGCCCGGCTGGAGAACGCGGCGACCACCCCGGAGGCCACCGACCTGGACTCCGTCATCGCCGATCGCGCGGCCGTGTGGGCCGCCTTCGCCGGCGAGCACTACGTGGACATCGTCGTGGCCGGGCCGAGGGTCGGCCGGGTGTGGGCCATCCCCGACGCCCTGGAGCAGATCATCGACAATCTGCTCTCCAACGCCCTGCGCGTCTCGCCGCCCGAAACCACGATCACCCTGGCCACCGCGCGGGCAGGCGGTCCGCCCGCAGCAGTGGAACTGCACGTGATCGACCAGGGTCCGGGCATGACCGAGGACCAGCGGCTACGCGCCTTCGACCGTTTCTGGCGCGCGAACGACGCCGACCACGAGGGCACCGGGCTGGGCCTGCCCATCGTGCGGCAGCTGGCCCGCGCCTCGGGCGGCGAGGTGACCTTGCGGGCCGCTTCCGGCGGGGGGCTCGATGCCGTCGTCCGGCTCAGGACCACCGGCGCACACCGCTCGACCCATCCGCGACGTCCCCGGTCGGCGATATGGGGGAGACAGGACGGTGTGCCACCCGTCCCCGCCGAACGCCCGCTCGCCGTATCCGACTGGCAGCAATGAGGTTCGCCGCACTCCAAGCCCGTAAGCACCACATCCCTCCCCGCACCACGAACGATCACGGACACACCCATGACGACGAACACCGACATCTCGTGCACCGCAGGCGGCGGGCAGGCCGTGCCGGCCGGACCCGCACCCAAGACCATGCGACTTCTCCTCGTCGAGGACGACGACCGGATCGCCGGCCCCATCATGGAAGGGCTGGACCGCTACGGCTTCGCCGTCGACCATGTGAAATCCGGGGCCTCGGCCCTGTCGGCCTCCCCCGCCGCCCTCGTCCTGCTGGACCTCGGACTGCCCGACATGGACGGCATCGACGTCTGCCGGGCCCTGCGCGCCCGCTCCGCGGTCCCCATCATCATGATCACCGCACGGAGCGAGGAGGCGGACCGCGTCGTCGGCCTGGAGGTCGGGGCGGACGACTACCTGTCCAAGCCTTTCGGCGTACGCGAGTTGGTGGCCCGTATCCGAGCGGTCACCCGCCGCACCCACCCCGAGAGGCACGCCCCACCGCGCACCGGCACCGGCACCGGCACCGGCACCGGCACCGGCACCACCGGAGTGCCCCTCGAAGGCTCACCGCACGCGCGACTCCCCGAGGAGCGCGGCGACCAGCGCCTCGGCCCGCTGACCATCAACCGGCGGACCAGGGGCGTCACCCTCGACAGCCGCCCGCTCACCCTCACTCCGAAGGAGTTCGATCTCCTGGCCCAACTGGCCGGCGATCCCGGCGCCGTGCACTCCCGCCAGCAGATCCTCGACACGGTGTGGGACCCGAACTACTTCGGCCCCACCCGCACACTCGACGTGCATGTGTCGGCGCTGCGCCGCAAGTTGGGCGACCCGTCCTGGATCGCCACCGTCCGCGGCATCGGCTTCCGGCTCACCGTTCCCGGCGACAGCGGGTACGCCTGAACGACGCCGCCGACGGCGAGCTCACGGCAACCGGCCTACAACCCCACGATCTTGTTCCACCGCTGGGCGAACTCCACCCGTTCCGTGGAGGTGATGTCCCGGGCGATGGCGAGGTGCTTGCGCATCGTGTCGTCCGGGAAGATCAGGGGGTTGTCGGCGAGGGCAGCGGTGTCCGCGTCCTTGGAGGCGGCCAGGACCTCCCGGGCGGCCGGCACCGGGCAGACGTAGTTGACCCAGGCGGCGAGCTCCGCGGCGACCTCGGGCTCGTAGTAGTAGTCGATCAGACGCTCGGCGTTGGCCTTGTGGCGGGCCCGGTTGGGGATCATCAGGGAGTCCGACCAGAGTTCGGCGCCCTCCTCGGGGACGACGAAGCGGATGTCGGGGTTGTCGGCCTGGAGCTGGATCACGTCGCCGGAGTAGGCCTGGCAGGCCAGTACGTCGCCGCTGACCAGGTCCTTGGTGTAGTCGTTGCCGGTGAAGCGGCGGATCTGGCCCCGGCGGACCTCCTTCTCCACCTGGTCGCACACCTGGTGGAAGTCGTCCGCCGTCCATTTGGTGATGTCGACGCCGTTGCCCTGCATCAGCAGCGCGAACGCCTCGTCGAGGCCGGACAGCAGGGTCACGCGGCCCTTGAGGTCGTCCGCCCACAGGTCGGAGACCCGGCGGATCTCGCGGCCGAGCTTGCGGCGGTTGTATGCGATGCCCGTGATGCCCGACTGCCACGGCACCGTGCACCTGCGGCCGGGGTCGAAGGCCGGTGAACGGAGCAGGGGGTCGAGGTACTTCGCCACGTTCGACTGGTGGGCGCGGTCCATCCGCTGCACCCAGCCCAGCCGCACGAACCGCGCGCACATCCAGTCGCTCATGACGATCAGGTCGCGGCCCGTCGACTGGTGGTTCATCAGCGCGGGGCTGATCTTGCCGAAGAACTCGTCGTTGTCGTTGATCTCCTCGACGTAGTCGACGGAGATGCCCGTGCGCTTCTCGAAGGCTTCCAGCGTGGGCCGCTTGTTCGGGTTGTCGTCGTCGGTGTCGATGTACAGCGGCCAGTTCGCCCAGGCCAGCCTCTTGTCGGTGGCGGACAGGTCCGCGACGGCACGGTCGCCGGGCCGCACGTAGGCGGCGGGCACCCCGCAGCCGGCGAGCGCACCGAGCGCGGCGGTGCCGCCCAGCGCGCGCAGCAGGGAACGGCGGGAGACGGGGTGGGAAGGAGTCTGGGCCATTCGCGAAGCATGCCTTTCGCCGCTGTGGCCGGACAATCGACGCTGCGTCGAGCGGGTCCGGCGGTAACCGACACCTTGTCGATCAATGGCGGCCGCGCGTAGGTCAGTTGCGGTCGGTTGCGGCCTGGATGTCGGTCACGGGGCGCCGGTCTCCGGCAAAAAACGTCGCGGCCCCGGACGGACCGTCCTCCGTCCGGGGCCGCGCGTGCGGTGCGTCAGCCGTCGAGGGACGTCATGACGTGCTTGATGCGGGTGTAGTCGTCGAAGCCGTAGCCCGACAGGTCCTTGCCGTAGCCGGACTTCTTGAAGCCGCCGTGCGGCATCTCGGCGACCAGCGGGATGTGGGTGTTGATCCACACGCAGCCGAAGTCCAGGACCTTTGACATCCGCATGGCGCGGGCGTGGTCCTTGGTCCACACGGAGGAGGCCAGGGCGTACTCGACGCCGTTGGCCCACTCGATGGCCTGGCCCTCGTCCGAGAAGGACTGGACGGTGATGACCGGGCCGAAGACCTCCTTCTGGACGATCTCGTCGTCCTGCTTGAGGCCCGAGACGACGGTCGGGGCGTAGAAGTAGCCCTTGTCGCCGACCTGGTGGCCGCCGGCCTCGACCTTGGCGTGCGCGGGCAGGCGCTCGATGAAGCCGGAGACCTGCTTGAGCTGGTTCGGGTTGTTCAGCGGGCCGTAGAGCACGTCCTCGTCGTCCGGCTGGCCGGTCTTCGTCTCGGCGGCGGCCTTGGCCAGCGCGGCGACGAACTCGTCGTGGATGGACTCCTGGACGAGCACGCGGGTGGCGGCGGTGCAGTCCTGGCCGGCGTTGAAGAAGCCCGCCACGGAGATGTCCTCGACGGCCTTGGCGATGGCCGCACTGTCGAGGTCATCGAATACGACGACCGGCGCCTTGCCGCCCAGCTCCAGGTGGACGCGCTTGAGGTCCTTGGACGCGGACTCGGCGACCGACATGCCGGCGCGCACGGAGCCGGTGATGGAGGCCATCGCCGGGGTCGGGTGCTCGACCATCGCGCGACCGGTGTCACGGTCACCGCAGATGACGTTGAAGACGCCCTTGGGCAGGATCGAGCCGATGATGTCGGCCATCAGGACGGTGGAGGCGGGGGTCGTGTCCGAGGGCTTCAGCACGACCGTGTTGCCGGCGGCGATCGCCGGGGCGAACTTCCACACGGCCATCATCATCGGGTAGTTCCACGGCGCGACCTGCGCGCAGACGCCGACCGGCTCGCGGCGGATCATGGAGGTCATGCCCTCCATGTACTCACCGGCGGAGCGGCCCTCCAGCATGCGCGCCGCGCCCGCGAAGAAGCGGATCTGGTCGACCATCGGCGGGATCTCCTCGGAGCGGGTCAGGCCGACCGGCTTGCCCGTGTTCTCCACCTCCGCCGCGATGAGTTCCTCGGCGCGCTCCTCGAACGCGTCGGCGATCTTCAGGAGGGCCTTCTGCCGCTCGGCGGGCGTCGTGTCGCGCCAGGCCGGGAAGGCCGCGGCGGCGGCCGCCATGGCGGCGTCGACGTCCGTCTCACCGGACAGCGGGGCGGTCGCGTAGGCCTCGCCGGTCGCGGGGTTGACCACCTCGGTGGTCCGTCCGTCGGCGGCGTCCCGGAACTCACCGTCGATGTAGTTGCGCAGACGACGCAGCTCGGTGCTCACTGCCGGCCCTCCAAGGTGTTCGGGGTGCGGGTTTGTCCAGTCACTGAGACACCCACACTAGTCCGAGACCCCACGTTTTCAACACCCCCGATCCCATCAAGGCTGCGAAATCCGCAGGACCCGGTCACACAAACAACGAATTTCATCGCTTCGGCCTTGCGGAACTGTCGAGACGTCGTGCACAGTGAGGCCGTGGCCAGTCGAAGCGCAGACCAGAGGGACTCGCCCCGCGAGTCCAGGAACGGCAACCACCAGTTGGATGCCGTCTCCCTCGCCATCATTCAGCAGCTCCAGGAGGACGGCCGCCGGCCGTACGCCGCGATCGGCAAGGCCGTCGGGCTCTCCGAGGCGGCCGTGCGCCAGCGCGTCCAGAAGCTGCTGGACCAGGGCGTCATGCAGATCGTCGCCGTCACGGACCCGCTCACCGTGGGCTTCCGCCGGCAGGCGATGGTCGGCATCAACGTCGAGGGCGATGTCGAGTCGATCGCTGACGCGCTGAGCGCCATGTCGGAAGTCGAGTACGTGGTGATGGCCGCGGGCTCGTTCGACATCCTCGCCGAGATCGTCTGCGAGGACGACGACCACCTGCTGGACGTCATCAACAAACGCATCCGGGCGCTGCCCGGCGTGCGCTCCACCGAGAGCTTCGTCTACCTGAAGCTCAAGAAGCAGACCTACATGTGGGGAACCCGATAACCGTGACCCAGAAGGACCTCAGCAAGACCGCGTACGACCACCTGTGGATGCACTTCACCCGCATGTCCTCGTACGAGAACTCCCCCGTTCCCACGATCGTCCGTGGCGAGGGCACCTACATCTACGACGACAAGGGCAAGCGCTACCTGGACGGTCTCGCGGGTCTGTTCGTGGTCCAGGCCGGTCACGGCCGCATGGAGCTCGCCGAGACCGCCTCCAAGCAGGCCCAGGAGCTGGCGTTCTTCCCGGTGTGGTCCTACGCCCACCCGAAGGCCGTGGAACTGGCGGAGCGCATCGCCGACTACGCCCCGGGCGACCTGAACAAGGTCTTCTTCACCACCGGCGGCGGTGAGGCGGTCGAGACCGCCTGGAAGCTCGCCAAGCAGTACTTCAAGCTCACCGGCAAGCCGACCAAGTACAAGGTCATCTCCCGCGCGGTCGCCTACCACGGCACCCCGCAGGGCGCCCTGTCGATCACCGGCCTGCCGGGTCTGAAGGCCCCCTTCGAGCCGCTGGTGCCGGGTGCGCACAAGGTGCCGAACACCAACATCTACCGCGCCCCGATCTTCGGCGACGACCCCGAGGCCTTCGGCCGCTGGGCCGCCGACCAGATCGAGCAGGAGATCCTCTTCGAGGGCCCGGACACCGTCGCCGCGGTCTTCCTGGAGCCGGTGCAGAACGCCGGTGGCTGCTTCCCGCCGCCGCCCGGCTACTTCCAGCGCGTGCGCGAGATCTGCGACAAGTACGACGTGCTGCTGGTCTCGGACGAGGTCATCTGCGCCTTCGGCCGCCTGGGCACGATGTTCGCCTGCGACAAGTTCGGCTACGTCCCGGACATGATCACCTGCGCCAAGGGCATGACCTCGGGCTACTCCCCGATCGGCGCCTGCGTGGTCTCCGACCGGATCGCCGAGCCGTTCTACAAGGGCGACAACACCTTCCTGCACGGCTACACCTTCGGCGGCCACCCGGTGTCGGCCGCGGTGGGCCTGGCGAACCTGGACCTGTTCGAGCGCGAGGGCCTCAACCAGCACGTGCTGGACAACGAGGGCGCGTTCCTGTCCACGCTGCAGAAGCTGCACGACCTGCCGATCGTCGGCGACGTCCGCGGCAACGGCTTCTTCTACGGCATCGAGTTGGTCAAGGACAAGCACACCAAGGAGTCCTTCAACGACGAGGAGACCGAGCGCGTCCTGTACGGCTTCCTCTCGAAGGCGCTCTTCGAGAACGGCCTGTACTGCCGTGCCGACGACCGTGGTGACCCGGTCATCCAGCTCGCCCCGCCGCTGATCTCCAACCAGGACACGTTCGACGAGATCGAGCAGATCCTGCGCGCGACGCTGACGGAGGCGTGGACGAAGCTGTGATCAGCTGACGCTGTGACCGGTTCCGGCCCCGGGCCGCCCATTCGAGTGAGAAAGGGCGGCCCGGGGCCGTGTGCTGTCCGGCCTCCCGCCGTGGCCTGCCTAGCGTGCCAGTGACCGATCGGCCCCCGCCTTCGTTCCCCCGCACGGGGGATTTCGCGAATCGCGCACGGCTTTTCCGATCCGAACCGAGGTGTACGCCCATGGAGGTTCCGCCGGACAACGATGTGCTCTGGGCACGCTCCCTGCACTTCCGACACCAGGACGGCTCGCCCGCGCTCGCCGGTGTCTCGCTCGGCGTGCGGGAGGCCGAGATCCTCGCCGTCAGCGGCCCGCGCGGCAGCGGCAAGACCACGCTCCTGCGCTGCCTGTCCGGCCTGGTGTCGGCGCAGAGCGGCGAGGTCTGGTTCAACAGCGTTCCCGTGCACACCATGGGCCCCCTCGTCCGGGAACGCATGCGCCGCGACCGCTTCGGCTGGATCGACCCGGCGCCGGTGCTCGTCCCCGAGCTGAACGTGTGGGAGAACGCCGCCCTGCCCCTGATGCTGCGCGGCACCGGCCGCCGCCGGGCCAAGACGGCCGCCCTGGAGTGGCTGGAGCGCCTCGACGTCGGCGACAAGGCCCGCAAGCGCCCGCAGGAGCTGCTCCAGGCCGAACGCCAGCGCGTCTGCATCGCCCGTGCCCTCGCCCCCGCGCCCACGGTGCTCTTCGCGGACGAGCCGACGGCTCCCCTGCACCGCGCCGATCGCGCCCACGTCCTGCGCACGCTGACGACGGCCGCCCGCTCGCACGGCATCACGGTGGTCCTGGCCACGCACGACGCCGACACCGCGGCCCTGGCCGACCGCACGGTGTCCCTGCTGGACGGGCGGTGCGTGAACACGGTGCATCTGCCCCCGGTCCCGGAGACGGAAGGCCGGGCCGCGTGCTCGCTCTCCGTCTGACCCGCCTCGCCCGCCCCGCGGTCCACGTCCGCCGCCTTCTGGTGACGGTCGCCGCGGCGGGCACGGGCTTCCTCCTGCTGAGCACCCTCGGCTACGCGCTGGGCCACCCCGAGACACCGGCGGCCTCGGCCCTGCGCCTGGCCTGGTGCGTGGCCCCGCTGGCCGCCACGGTCTACTTCGCGCTGGCGGTCGCCCGCACCGACCCCGCCACCAAGCCCCGCCCCGGCCTGTCCGCCTTCGGCCTGGGCCCGGGCCGCCTGATGGGGATCTCCGCCCTCACCACGGCCCTGTCCACCGTCCTGGGCTCGATGCTGGCGCTCCTCGTCTTCCTGCACCTGCGGGGCGACCTGACGGGCCTGCCCTTCGACCGCGCGGCCGCCGACTTCCTGGCCGCGGACCAGCCCCTACCCCTGCCGGCCGCGCTCACCCTGCTGGCCGTGCTCCCGGTCATCGCCTCCACCGCCGTGGCCCTCTCGCTGCGCCCCCGGGACCCCCGCCCCGCAGGTGCAGGAAGACGAGGAGCGCCAGCATCGAGCCCAGGACGGTGGA
>NZ_JADDRL010000072.1 GCF_021538895.1 Streptomyces olivochromogenes
CAGGGGGCGGGCGTTCATCTCGGTGGCCAACCGGGACAAGCGGTCGATGATCTTCCCGGCGCGGGAACTGGTCGCGCACGGCTTCGAGCTGCTGGCCACCTCGGGCACGGCGGAGGTCCTCAAGCGCAACGGCATCCACGCCACGATCGTGCGCAAGCAGTCCGAGGGCGTCGGCCCGAACGGCGAGCGGACCATCGTCCAGCTCATCCACGACGGTGAGGTCGACCTCATCGTCAACACCCCCCATGGCGCGGGGAGTCGGCTGGACGGGTACGAGATCCGCACCGCGGCGGTGGCCCGGTCCGTGCCGTGTCTGACCACCGTCCAGGCTCTCGCGGCCGCCGTTCAGGGCATCGACGCCCTCAACAGCGACGCGGTACGCGTCCGTTCGCTGCAGGAACACGCGGCACGCCTCGCCGCGGGGCGGTAGCGCCGGAGCCGGAAAGGCGGAGGGCCGGTCACGGGATTCCGTGACCGGCCCTCCTGCCGTGTGTCAACTGGCCTTGGCCGGGCCCGAGGTGTCGATGGCCAGGGAGATGGCGAGGGCGCCCAGCACCGTACCCATCGCGTAGCGCTGCACCTTGAGCCAGGAGGGGCGGCGGGCGAGGAAGACGGCGATCGTGCCGGCGGCGAGGACGATGGTGAGGTTGACCGCCACGCTGACCACGATCTGGAACGAGCCGAGGATGAGGCCCTGGAGGAGGACGTGGCCCTTGTCCAGGTCGATGAACTGGGGGATGAGGGAGACGTACATGATGGCGATCTTCGGGTTGAGCAGGTTCGTCATCAGGCCCATCGTGAACAGCTTGCGCGGCGAGTCGTGCGGCACGTCCTCCGGGGCGAACACGGAGATGCCGCCCGGCTTCAGGGCGTTCCAGGCGAGGTAGGCGAGGTAGGCGGCGCCGGCCAGCTTCACCGCGAAGTACAGCTCGGGTACGGCGAGGAAGACGACCGACAGGCCGAGGTTCGCGGCGAGCAGGTACACCATGAAGCCCAGGGCCACGCCACCGAGGGAGATCATTCCGGCACGCCTGCCCTGGGTGATGCTGCGGGAGACGAGATAGATCATGTTCGGACCGGGGGTGAGCACCATGCCGAGTGCCACCACCGTCACGCCGAGGATGCCGCTCAGTTCAACCATGAAAATCCCTCATTCGCTGTACACACGCTGAACGTTGATCGCTGATCACTGATCGCGCTCGGCCTCGGCCAGGTCGTGCGCGATGTCGTGCAGGAGATGCCGGGTGAAGAAGCCGACGGTGAGGCGCGGGTCGGCCAGGCGCGGGTCCGCGCGGTCCCAGTCCTCGGCGGTGAACGCGGCCAGGCGGCGGGCCAGGGTCACGGCCGCCCGTCCCAGTTCCTCCGCCACCTGTCGGGGGTCCTCGTCCTGGTAGCGCCGGAGGGTGTCCCCTTCGGTGGATATTCTCGGTGCAATCGCCGATTCGCCGAGGATTGCATCGAGCCGGGTGTGGAACAGCAGGCACATGTCCCGTACGTGGCAGCCGCTCTCCAGGGGAGACCAGGCGGGCAGGCCCGCGCGCCGGTCGTCCAGCTCCGGCGCCCGGAGCAGTCGTTGCCACCCTGCCGTGTACTCCCGTAGCGCGTCGGCGACCACATCCTGCCTGATCAGGTCGGATGTGAAGCCGCAGCGTCGGCAGTCGGGCGGGGGCAGAGGGGCCGGACCGAGGGGTAACCGGGGACGTGTCGTCGTATTCACCGCGCGCGGGACTCCCTTCCGGGCTCGGAGCAATGCCGTGAGTGTATTGCGGGGCAATGTTCAATGCAATATTGATATTGCACTCGGTGCAATGCTGTGGTTGGATGGGCGTCAGCCGGACGAGGGGGACGAGGAGAGCGCCGTGAGGGACTACCAGAGCGTCGCCGACGCGGTGGCCGAGGAGATCAGAGCCGGTCTGCTCCGGCCCGGCGACCGGCTCCCCACGCAGCGCGAGTTCGCGCGCCAGCACGGCATCGCCAACTCCACCGCCACCCGCGTGTACCAGGAACTGGCCCGGCGCGGCCTGACGGTCGGCGAGGTGGGACGCGGCACCTTCGTCCGCGCCGCCTCGGAGGCCTCCCGGGCGTCCGCCCCCGCGCTCACCGAACCGGCCGGCAGCCGGATCGACCTGGAGCTCAACTACCCGGTCGTACCGGAGCAGAGCGCGCTCCTCGCCGAGGGACTCGGCGGGCTGCTGCGCCCCGACGCGCTCGGATACGCCCTGCGGCCGGTCGGCGCCTCCGGGCTCCCCGCCGTCCAGGAGTCCGCCGCCGACATCCTCGCCCGCGGCGGCTGGCGCCCCGACCCCGCGCGGATCCTGTTCGCGGGCAACGGGCGGCAGGCCATCTCGGCCGTCGTCACCGCCCTGGTGCCGCCGGGCGCGCGACTCGGGGTGGAGGAGCTGACGTACCCCGTCATCAAGGCCGTGGCCGCCCGCCTCGGCATCACGCTCGTCCCGCTGGCCATGGACGGCGACGGACTGGTTCCGGAGGCCGTGGAGGAGGCCCACGCCGCCGCGCCGCTGCACGCCGTCTACGTCCAGCCCAGAGTGCACAACCCGCTCTCGCTCACCATGCCCGCCGCGCGCGTCGAACGGCTGGCGGAGGTGCTGCTGCGGCTCGGGATCCCCGCGATCGAGGACGCCATCTGGGCCTTCCTGCGGGACGAGTTGCCGCCGCTGGCCGCCTACGCCCCCGAGCGGACCGTACTGATCGACAGCCTCTCCAAGCGGATCGCCCCCGGTCTGACCCTCGGGTTCGTGGTGGCGCCCGGCGCCCTGGCCGGCGAGATCGTCGCCACCCTGCGGTCGGGCGGCTGGACCCCCATGCGCTTCGCCCTGGAGGTCGCGCACCGCTGGCAGCAGGACGGCGCCGTGAAGAAGCTGGTCGAGGCCAAGCAGCGGGAGGCGGCGGTACGGCAGGAGATCGCCGCCCGGCACCTCGCCGGGTTCGCCGTGCAGAGCGATCCGCGCTCCTACCACTGCTGGTGGCAGCTGCCGCGCCCGTGGCGCGCGGACACCTTCGTCGCCGCCGCCGCGCGGCACGGCATCGGGGTCGTCCCCGCAGCCGCGTTCACCATCGGCCGCAACCACGCCCCCAACGCCATCCGCCTGGGCCTCGCCTCACCGCAGCCGGAGGTCCTCTCCCAGGCGCTCGCGACCCTCGTGGAACTCGCCCGGTCGGCGCCGGAGGATCTTGTCGCCGACTGATGCGAGGCCCTCCGGGGGCTCTGCTGTCGGCCTCTCTGCGGGCTTCTCGGTGTGGCGAGCCTCGTAGGCCTCCCGGTACTCCCGCGCGAACCCGGCGAAGGCCGCCTCCTCGGTCGAGGTTCCGCTCAGGAAGGCGTCCAGGGCATGGGCGGCGAGCTCGGCGCCGTGGCGGGCCAGGCGCACTCTCTCGGACAGCGGGGACTCCACGGGAGGGGAGCAGGCGGCGTCGCCGACGAGGGCCATCCCGGGACGCCACAGCCGTTCACCGGCGTACGACCATTGCGGGCGCACCCGCACCCGCCCGTGCGGACCGCCGCGCACCCGGCCGGCCCGGGCCAGCAGCTCCCGGACGGGCGGACACTCCTCGGCGAAGCCGAACAGGGCACCTTCGGGATCCCTGTGCACCGGGTCGGCCAACTCCCGCCGCACCACGGCCCCGACGCAGAAGACGGCCTCGTCGCCGTCCCCGACCGGCGCGACCCAGAACCACCCGCCGGGAAACGGAAACCGCCGCGGCCCGTCGAGGGCCCGGCCGCCGCCCGAGCCGCTTTCGAAGCGGTCCTCGAAGCCGTAATCGAAACCGTCCTCGAAGGCGCCCTCGAAGCAGGCGTACACGGCGAGGCCGGAGAAGGCTTGGGCGCCGACGACATGGCGGCGCAGCAGGCTGCCGCCGCCGGAGGCGTCGAGCACGTACCGCGCCCGTACGGTGCGGGCGGGCCCGGCGGCCGGCCGGTACCGCAGCCCGGTCACCCGTTCGTCCTCCGTGACGACGTTGACGGCGACGCACCGCTCCCGCACCTCCACGTCGTGCGCGCGGGCGGCGCCGAGGAGGGCCGCCTCGCAGGCCGTCCCCCGCTCCAGAAGGAGCACTCGGTGCCCCCGCCCGGCGACGAGGCCGGCCGCGGTCAGCCCCGCGACACCGCCGCCCACGACCACGGCGTCGTACACGTGCCGACCGCTCCGTTGGCTGTCCATACCGCATTCCCTCCCGGATACGGGTGCGTACTGAAACTTTCCACTCGGAGGCGATACCGCGTATGTCGTTGCGGGGATGTTACGGAACCGCCGAAAGAACTACGGAAACACGCCGCGTGTCATCGCGGGTGCCCTGTGTGCGATAGCTCGGCCGATACCGGAAACCGGGCTTGGCGGAATTCTTCTTAAATGGCTGAAGTCAGCCCCAGGCCGAGTCGTCGCACGCGGCGGTGTCGGCCAGGAGGAGGGTGGTGCAGAGGTGGCCGTACCGGATGGTCTGGGACATCTTGCATACCTCGCCAGTGTGAGTAGTTGCACGTTTAGCCATATTTCGCCGGGCGGGCGGCAAGGATCGAACGTGGCCCCGAGCCAGGTGAAACGCCTGGCAGGAGCCTGTTCGACCGCTCGACCCGGCCACGTGATCAATCTTGCTGAAGCGCGACCGGGGGTGCGAGGGCGACAGGCGTCGGGTTCATGCAACGCAGCAACACGAAGGGGGGACATATGTGCCGCGAAAAGGGCATCGAGGAAAAGGGCAGCCTGGGATCTTCGTCCGCCGTCCACTTCTGCACGGACGGCCTGAGGCGTTATCGCGAAGCTCTCGATGAGGGGACCATATCGGGTGAGGTTCCCGAGTGCCTGATCTCCTACGGACTGCTGCGCCCGGTCTCGGGCGTCGCCGGATTCTTCGTGCCCATCCCGCCCAGAGTCGCCGAGGCGGAACTCTCCCGTTCCGTCGTACGGGAGATCGAACACCACGAGAAAGCCCTCGCGACACTGCGCTCCTCCTACGTGGCCGCCGAAAGCCTCTATCACAAGGCGCAGCAGGACACCGGAGCCCCCATCGAGTCCCTGTACGGCACGGACGTGATCAGCCAGTCGCTGGGCCTGGCCGTCGAGTCCTGCCGGGAGGAACTCCTGACGGCACAGCCGGGCGGCGGCCGCTCCCCGGCCCTTCTCGCCGAGGCGCTGCCCCGCGATCTCGCGCTCGTCCGGCGCGGCGTCGCCCAGCGCACGCTCTACCAGCACAGCGTGCGCTCCCATCAGCCCACGCTCGCCTACATAGAGCGCGTGACGGCCGAGGGTGCCGAAGTCCGCACCCTGGACGAGATATTCGAGCGCGTCATCATCTGCGACCGCACCGTCGCCTTCATACCCGGCAGCCCGGAACGCAGGACCGCCGCCCTCGCCGTGCGCCACCCCGGCGCCGTGGCCTTCCTGGTCAAGGTCTTCGACCACATGTGGGAGCGCGGCCGCCCGGTGTCCATCGTCCCGGAGCAGCACCGCCCCGACCTGATGACCGACTCGGTCCGCGCCACCATGCTCCGCATGGTGGTCACCGGCCACACCGACGAGACCATCGCCGCCCGCCTCGGCGTGAGCTCCCGCACGGTCTCCGCCCACATCAAGAAGGTCTCGGAGCTCCTCGGCAGCCGCAGCCGTGCCGAACTCGGCTATCTGATCTCCCAGCGCCGCCTGCTGGAACAGGGCCAGCTGGAACAGGGGCAACTGGAACAGGGACGGGAGGAGCGGGCGGCGTCGTGACGCCCCGGGCCCGCCGCCATGGCCACCCGATCGCACATCCACCGAAGTAACGCCTGTTACATTCATGGATGTGCCGAACACTGAACCGACGGGTCGCTGGCTCGTCCTCGTGGTCAAAGTCCCCGCGCAGCCGTCCCGGCATCGCGTGGCGGTGTGGCGCGAGCTGCGCAGGATCGGTGGGCTCTCCCTCGGCCAGGGCGTGTGGGCCGTACCGGACGTGCCGGTGTTCGCCGACGGTGTGGCACGCGTGATCGCGCTGACCGAGCAGGGCGGCGGCCGGACGGTGACCCTGAACGCGACCGGGCGCGGTCCCGAGGACGCCGCCCGGTTCGAGGCGCTGTTCACCGCCGCCCGGTCCGCGGACTGGGCGGAGTTCCTCGCCGACTGCGGCAAGTTCGAGGACGAACTGGCGAAGGAGATCCGCATCGCCAAGTTCACGCTCGCCGAACTGGAGGAAGAGGAGCAGTCGTTGGAGCGGCTGCGCCGCTGGCACCGCGATCTCACGGCCCGCGACGTGTTCGGGGCGCCGGAGGCCGCCGAGGCCGGCCGACGGCTCAAGGAGTGCGCGGCCGCCTGCGAGGACTACGCGGAACGGGTGTTCGCGGCCCTGCACGAGACGCCGGGGGAGACGTCATGAGTACGGCGGCCACGGTGCGCTCGGCGCCCGCCCGGCAGATGTGGCCGCTGTACGCGGCCGGGTTCACCACCGCCTTCGGCGCCCACGGCATCGCCGCCAACCTCGGCGGTTTCTCCAAGGACACGGTCACCTCGCTGATGGTGCTGGGCGGCCTGCTCGCCCTCTACGACGGCGCCGAGGTGCTCCTCAAGCCGCTCTTCGGCACCCTCGCCGACCGTGTCGGCGCCCGCCCCGTCCTGCTCGGCGGGCTCGTCGCCTTCGCCGCCGCCTCCGCCCTGTACGCGGTCGCGGACAGCCCCGGCTGGCTGTGGGCCGCCCGCCTCGGCCAGGGCGCCGCGGCCTCCGCGTTCTCCCCGTCGGCGTCCGCGCTGGTCGCCCGCCTCAACCCGGCGGCCAAGCACGGCCGCGCCTTCGGCAGTTACGGCTTCTACAAGTCCATCGGCTACACCCTCGGTCCGCTGCTCGGCGGGGTGCTGGTGTGGGCCGGCGGACTGCGCCTGCTGTTCACCGTGCTCGCGGTACTGGGCGTGGCGGTCGCCGTCTGGGCCGCGCTCGCCGTCCCCCTCGTACCGCCCCTGCCGAAGGCCCGGCAGACGGTGCTCGACCTGGCCCGGCGCCTGGCCGACCCGTCCTTCCTCGCTCCGACCGCCGCACTGGCCGGGGCGACCGCCGCACTGTCGGTCGGGGTGGGCTTCCTGCCGGTCTCCGGCCGGGCGGCCGGGCTGGGCACGGTGGCCACCGGCGCGGCGGTCTCGGTGCTCGCCGCCTGCGCGGCCGTCGTACAGCCGCGGGCCGGCCGCGCCCTCGACGAGGGCCGCCTCACGCCCCGTTCGGGCATGATCGTGGGCCTGTTCGTCGCCGCCGCCGGCCTGGCCTGCGCGATGCTGCCGGGCCTGACCGGCGTCCTGCTGGGCGCGGCCCTCACCGGCGCCGGCACCGGCCTGATCACCCCGCTCGGCTTCGCCGCGCTGGCCGCGAGCACGCCCACCGAGCGCCTCGGCCAGACCATGGGCGCCGCGGAACTCGGCCGCGAACTCGGCGACGCGGGCGGCCCCCTCCTGGTCGCCGCGGTCGCTTCCCTGGCCACGCTCACCTACGGCTTCGCGGCGCTCGCGATCCTGCTGGCGGCAGGCGCCGCGACGGCCCTGACCAGAACCCTCAGGCCCCCCAGGCCTTCCACGACCCCCAGGGCCGCGAACCCGCGGAACCCTTGAGCACGGCACATCGGCTCGAAACTAGACTCCGGCCGACGCCGGGCCCGATCGAGTCCGGCCGGGCCCGGCTCGGGCATCTCCAGGGGACGACATGATCTGGTCACGGCTCCGCCGCGGGCGGTCGACGCCCGGGCTTCCGCTGCCCGGCGTATGCGGACACCGGCGGCACACCTTGCGCACGGCCCGTCTCCTGCTCTACACCCCGGAGACCAAGCTGGACCTCGCGGCCGCCCTGGCCTCCGCCTCGGACCCCGAGGCCCAGCGATGGCTCGGCTGGGGCCAGGGCGTCCTGACGGACCCACGCACCCGCGAGGCCCTGCTCCAGCTGCGCCCCGGCGATGCCGCCTCCCGCGTCAAGTCCCGTGAGGTCCGGCGCCTGTTGGCCGACCTCTACGAACCCGGCCCGGACGACGGGGAGATACTCATCGGCGTGCGCCTGGACGACGGCAGATACGCCGGCGCCACACAGTTCGATCCCGGCACCGCGGAGATCGGCGGACATCTCGCTCCCCACGCACGTGGCCAGGGCCTGGGCGCGGAACTGTTCGCGGCCGCCGCACTGCTCGCCCACGCTCATCTGGGAATACGGACGGTACGCGCGGGACACGAACCGGCGAACACCGCGAGCGGCCGGTCACTGACGGCCGCCGGCTTCGTCCCGACCGCCGGCCCACCCCACCACACCCTCCCGGACGGCCGCGAGATAGAGGCCCGCTGGCTCCAGCACACGTCGCCGACACCGACCACCCGCTGCCGAGGCGCCGCCCCGGCGGAGGGGCAGTAGCAGGCCGGGCTCAGGCACCGGCAGCGGACCGTCCGCCAGCACGGGCGGCGGCTCTCCTCGCCGGACACCACCAGGCGAGTGTCCGACGGACACCCGCGCACTCCGGCGCACAAGATTCCGCAGGTCAGTGCATCCAATTCCGCCCAGTACCAGGCTTGGAAGGCGAGGGCGTACCCATCCGGGTGGACCACCCGACCACCCCTGTCCCTCCACCTGTTGCGCATGCTTCGCTACATCACATGACTCTCCGGTCGCGGCATGCGGCATGGATCGGAGACCCCGTCGACGTCGGAATCGGCACACCTGTCCGGCTCCCCAACCGCCCGCCGATCTCCGCCACAGACGCGCACAACCCACCCTGCACGGCGCAACGGAAAGGAACCCTGATGCACGAGGCGACATGAACGC
Source organism: Streptomyces olivochromogenes (assembly GCF_021538895.1). Taxonomy (GTDB): domain Bacteria; phylum Actinomycetota; class Actinomycetes; order Streptomycetales; family Streptomycetaceae; genus Streptomyces; species Streptomyces olivochromogenes_A. The sequence continues at coordinate 8,770 of NZ_JADDRL010000072.1, forward strand.
CTCGCCGACGTTCAGAGCGATTCGGATGCCCTGGGCGGCTCTTCCTGCGCGGGCGCACCACGGCCGATCGTCAGGGACCAGCGCACGGCCGAGGGCGCCTCGACGGACACGACGCCACTACGGTCCGCCCCGCCAATGGCCACTTGGTTGTACGTGGTGCTGACCTCGCCGGCGAGGCAGTTCAGGGGAAAGGAGACATGCACGGACCGCACCGCGACCTTGATCTTCCCCGCGCCCTGACAACGCACCGCGATGATCAGGGCGTCCCCCTTCCTGCCCTGACCGAATGCGACGCTCGCGTTCCCACGGGTCACCTTCTGACGACCGACGAGCGTCTCGTCATCGACCAACTCCGGCGGCTTCTGCACAGGGAGCGGCCTGGTGCTCGGGCTGGCCGATGCCGTTGCCGTTGCCGAACCAGGCTCGGCCGAACGCGTGGGCTGCGAAGCCCCCTTGGCGCCGGAATGATCCGAAGTGCACGCGGCAACAGAAAGGAGCGCTGCGGCACAGGCGGCACTCAGCCCTACGAGGGTTCGGCGGGACACGTCAGTCCTCCCAGATGGCCGGCCGACACGATGCGGCACGCAGACGGTCACGGTCTTCTCGGCACCTTTGCCGCAGCCGTGGGCGTGACGACAAGGGCGCGACCATTTCCCCCGCCCTGCCTGACGGGAGCATGCCAGCCCCCTGAGGCGGACGACCGGCTTCCGCGCAATCCCTGAGCAAGACGTGAGGTTCACGTGGAGTGGAGCCGCGGAGCAACTGGCACCGTGAACCCGGGGCTCTCCCATGCGGAGAGAGACCGGCCAGAGAACCTTCGAGGTCCGCGGTCAAGGGGGGTGGGCACGCGCGCTCTCAGGGGGTCCTCACTGACGCCGTTGGCCAAGGACACAGAACTCGTTGCCTTCGGGGTCTGCCAGGACAACCCACGACTGGTCACCCTGGCCGATGTCGACACGCTTCGCGCCATGAGCCTCAAGGCGAGCCACCTCGGCGTCCTGGTCATCGGGCCGGAAGTCGAGATGCAGCCGGCTCTTGACCTTCTTGCTCTCTTCGATCCGGACGAAGTCCAACCCTGGCAGGCGATCCGGCTCCGGGCGGATCTCGAACTCCTCGTCGGAGGAGTGGACCACGACCCAACCAAGAGCCTCGGCCCACCACTGCTCCAGGGCCACCGGATCCACCGAGTGAACGATTACCTGTTCCCATTCCAAGGTCATCCGGCGAGCGTAGTCCGACCGGGGTTTCGAAAACAGGCGCGGTACTCCCGTGGCTCCCAGGCGCCCTCCGGCGCATGAGGCGCTGACGACGGCGTTGGGCGTGGCCTTGTATAGCGGATACGTCAGCGGAATGGCCGGATCTCGCCCACTTCTTTGACCATCGTTGACCCCCGTTTGCCTCTGCTGTCACTGGCGTGACCTAGGCTCCGGTTGCTTCCCCAGTTCAACTCGACAACAGGGGCTTTTTTCGTTCCGGGAGTTCGAAACCACCGTGCGCATACGCACTCTTCCGGCCGCGACGGCGCTCGCGGTCCTCTTCAGCTCGGCCGCGCTCGCGGTCACCTCGGCCGCGCCCGCGCTGGCCGACTCCAGCACCGTCCTGCCGGTCAAGTCGACCGGCGACGTCGTCGTGGACGGCGTCCACCAGCGGGTCTTCATCAGCGACCCGACCAGCGGAAAGGTCGTCGCAACCGACTACAGCGGCACGGTCGTCGGAACCGTCGACTCGTTGCCCGGCGTGCGCGGCCTGGAACTGTCCGCCGACTCCGGCACCCTGTACGCGGCCGTCGAGGACGCCGACGCGATCGTCGCCATCGATACGGCGACCGCCACCGAGGCCCATCGCTACCCGACGGGCGACGGCACCCAGCCCGAGTATCCGGCCCTCGCCGGCGGCAAGCTCTGGTTCGGCTACCGAGGCTCCGGCAGCGGCAACATCGGCTCGCTCGACCTGAGCGCCGGCGACCCGGTCGTGGCCCTCCACCAGGACACCACCCGTACCTGGAACGACGCTCCGATCCTCGGCTCCTCGGCCGGTGCCCCGGGCACCATCGTGGCGGGGGCCTCCGGGCAGAGCCCGAACGAACTTGCCGTCTACGACGTGTCGTCGGGCTCGGCGAACCGCACCGCGTACGCCTGGGATCCGGGCAGCAGCAGCAACCTCACCGACCTCGCCGTCACTCCGGACGGCAAGGACGTCGTCACGGCCAGCGGCGCCCCCTACAAGCAGGAGGTGTTCAAGCTCTCGGACCTGTCGGAGGACGGCAGCTACACCACCAACCCCTACCCGAACGCGGTCGACATCGCCCCGAACGGCGCCGTCGCCGCGGGCACCTTCTCCTGGTACGACCCCGACGTCCACATCTTCGAGCCGGGCGTCTCCACGCCGGTACGGCAGTACGACTTCCCGAATACCGGCACCAGCAGCGGCTCCGACACCCTCGCGGCCTCGGGTCTCGCCTGGGCGCCGGACGCCGGCAAGCTGTTCGCGGTGTCGTACAACGCCACAGACGTGTACTCGCTGCGCGTCCTCGACGACCCGACCAAGGCGGACACCACCCTCACGGCGACGGCCCCGGCCACCGCCACGCGCGCCAAGTCCCTCGGCGTCACGGGCAAACTGACGTCGAACACCGTGTTCCCGTCCGGTACCACGGTCTCCGTCACCCGCACCGACGACGAGTCCCCGGCCGGCAAGGCGCTCGGCAAGGCGACGATCGGTGCCGACGGCTCGTACACCTTCGCCGACACCCCGCCGGCCGGCGGCAAGGTCACGTACACGGTCGGCTACGCGGGCGACGAGTACCACGCGGGCGCCACCGCCACGAGCACGGTGAACGTCACCCGCACCGCGACCATGGTGACGCTCAACAACAACGGCAAGGTGTACGCGTACAACAGCGCGGTGAAGTTCACGGCGCACCTGGGGACGACGTACAAGAACCGCACCGTCGCGATCTACGCCAACCCCTACGGCGCGGACAAGCCCGAGAAGCTGGTCAAGTCCGGCACGGTCGACTCCTCCGGCAACCTGTCCGTCACTCTCTCCCTGACCCGCGACACCAAGCTCACCGCCAAGTTCACCGGCGACACCCGGTACGCGCTCGCGACGGCCATCAGCACGGTCGGCGCGCAGGTCAAGGTGTCGACCGCGCTCAGCGGCTACTACACGAGCAAGACGGCGTGGAGCCAGACGTACCGCTACTTCCACAAGTCCAAGGACCCCGTCTACGACACGACGATGACGCCGTACCCGGGCCGCAAGTACAAGGTGGAGATGCAGGGTTACTACCAGGGTGCCTGGCGCACCACGCACTCCGCGTACCTCGTACTCGGCTCGGGCGGCAAGGACACGCTCGAGCTCATGGGCACCCCGCCGACGGGCGTCCGCTTCCGGGTCCGGTCGTCCTACATCGACACGACGTCGGGCGACAACGTGAACTCGACGACGCACGGGACCTGGAAGTACCTCATCTTCACCAGCTGACGTCCGGTACTTCTCTCCGAAGACCGACGTGACGGGCGCGGGTCTGCCGCTGAAGCAGGCCCGCGCCCTGGGCATCCGCCAGGCCGAGGAAGCACAGGACCGCCGGCACTAGGCGGTGGTCGGCGACGGTCGGGCCCCGAGGGGGCGCGCACTCGGCGAGATGCCCGAGCCGAAGCAGGCTCTGCCCGAGGGGCACGGGTGCTGACGCCGTGCGAGCGGCTGGTGGTAGGAGAGTTCCTCGACCGCCGCTGGACCCGTTCGGCCGCCTGCACCACCTCGCTGACGGCTCCGGGCTCCGCCTGGCCACGCGCCGCGGATCAAGCTTCGTGTACCTGGCCTGCTTCCGCCCCTGCGGGGCAGGCGAGCCCGGCCGTCGGCGCGAGCGCGTCGGAGGCGGTTGCCCCGGCGAGCCGACGGCGGGGAGACCGCCCGTCTGATGGTCCGAGCCGTAACCCAGCGGGCGGCTCAAACGGTTCCCCAAAAGGCCCGCGAAACCACTCAGGGGCCCGACCCGCCAAGCGGATCAGGCCCCTGATTTGGTACTGCACTGTCGGGGTGGCGGGATTTGAACCCACGACCTCTTCGTCCCGAACTATCGGCAGTGGGGTCATTGCCGTCCAGCGAGCTGGTCAGTCGGCCGCTCACAGCTCTTGGCGGTCGGCTGTGGTCATGGTGGTTGCTGTACTCCGTTGCTGTACTGCAGCACTCATTGCAGCCGCTCCGCCTGGTCATACTCGGCTGCCCTGAAAGTGGGCCAGTACGTGATCTGGGGCTGGGTTCGCTCGATCATTGCCAACAGTGCCTCTCCATGCAGGGTGCGCACTCCAACCTCGGCTCCATCTGTGCCCGCAAGGTTGTCGACCACATAGAGGTAGTAGTGCTCGGGTTTCGCCCTGGCGGCTTCCACCTGGCGGTGTTCCAGCGGCAGTGCTTCGCTGCGCGCCGTGCGGCTGCAGGCCTTCACTTCGATCATGCGAGGCGGACTTTCGACGTCGTACGGGAGGCCCGAGGTGTGGACGTCTTTCGGATCGCGGCCTGCGGCTCGTTCCAAGGCCATCACATGCGTGATCGCGGCCTGCTCTGTCTCCTTGTTCCCCACCATGCCCCCTATGGTCAGCCGACCCATGGTGCCGCGAAGAATCTCAGCTTGGGAAGCTCAGTAGGACACTGAGTGCCGGAATCGGGTCCGCCTCCGCTCCGAACGCTCTGTCAAGGCAGCCGATTCCCCCCAGCAGTCCTTGCACAAGGGCAGGAAGGAGGCCTAGTCACAGTCACCGCACGCGTTGCATGCGATCGAGTAGCCAGCTCTGTTCGCGCTTTAGCAAGGTCGTTGGTCGTCATTGGCCACTGTTGAGCGACCTCGGACGGCCCAGGGACGGCCCGGCGTGGCAGGTCCGGGGCGTGCGCGATCCCCAGGTGGGTTGCCGCCGAACCGGTCCGCTGTCAGCTAGAAACCTGTTGGTCATCCCTCGTGCTCGGGGCGACTGACCGCATCTCTGCAGCAGCGCAGTCGGCCGAGCACTACGGATCACCCTTGTCGGTTACGGCGGGCTTAGGCAGGTGAGGGCTCGCCGTCCTTCGCCTTGGCTTCGGCCCGCCGCGCCTTAAATGCCTCAAATTGTGCCGAAAACACATATAGGTAGTCGAGTAGGGCCTCGGCAAGCGCCAGGCCATCGGCGGCGTCCTCACGACTCACTGAGGTGCCGGTGAAGTGAGCGCCCTGGTTGCCAAGAACTCGCAGTTCTTGAGCCCACTCGAAGAGCTGCCCGTCGATCTTCCCCTCGTCCCTCATCTGCTCAAGCATCTTGAACAGCGGCTTCGGCCGGCCCCCCGCACCAGACATACCTTGGTCCAGACATACGCCCTCAAGGGTCCGGCGGACCATGACCGCCGTAGCCGTGTACGCCTTGGCTGAGAAGCACTGTCGTGCCTCTTCATGTTCGCGCCGCATAGCCGCGGGCACGCTCAGGCTCAAGGGCCTCTGCTGCCTAGGCCAAACGGCCAGAGGGTCTCCGTCCCAACCCTCGCCGTAGTCCTCTTCCATCATCAGGAAAGGGTCGAAGCAGTTGCCGCACTGAGCCAGTTCTAGGAGGTACGGCGGTTCGTGTTCACCGCCCCCACTAGCCTCGCTGGTCACCGTGGCCAGGGTGGGCTTCTCACAGTGGGGGCAAACCAACGGAAAAGTGGTGCCAACTCGGCTCACGTCGCTCATATGACCGCACGCTAGCTGCGTCCTGAGCCCCGTGGGGGTTGATCGACCACACTGGGTTCTTGTTCTACCGCAGGCCTATCGCGATCGGTGCGCATCAACGGCGAAGAACGCGACCCAGCAAGGCCTGTTCCCGCTCTTTGAGCTAGGCACCTGTGCTGCTCAACCGCGTGAGGGTATCGGTTGAGCCGAGGTGCTCCCGGCGAGTCGAAGCTGCGACACCCGCTTTAGGAGTTCGGTCACTGCCCGGCTAGGCATTGGATCCGCACGGACTCACCGGCCACCAAGGGCCATTGACGGCTGTCCGCGTTCGGCACCGTTGATGTCAGGCGTGGATGTCACGTGAGGTCCTTCAAGGTTCCAGGGATGCTGTCGAACATGCCCGGCGGGAACGACCTCATGCCGAGCTTCTCCATGCCCGCCACCGTGGCAGCCAGAGACACGACCTGCCCTAGTGGGCTGTCCTTCTGGATGACGAACACGAACTCACTCTCGGATGGCGGAAGCGTCTTCGGCAGCGTCATCAAACCGTGCCTGTCGAGCTCCTTGCTGATCTGCTCGCGCAGCGCCGCGCTGAGTCGGTCTCTCTCCGGCGCGGCGTACTTCTTGATGAAGCGCATCGAGAGGCGCTTGATGCCGTGGTCCACCTCTACCGCGTGAGCAATCACAGTGAAGTCCATAAGACAGTAGATAACTCAGTTAGTAGCTGGGTTGTCAAGGGTACTAATGCCGTGCGCTTGGGTCCGGCACCTGTGACAGCAGCAACGGTGTGCTGTGAGGCGGCCGGTCTCGGTCTGATGGGCGGACACTTCGAGGGCGTCTGTGCCTCAGCCGACGACAGTCAGCCACGTGGACGGGTGCGCCGACCGATCAGGTGCGCGTATGCTTCGTCGGACCCCCACCGACCTCAGCCACGCTGTCACGGCGTCGACCACAGCAAGCCGCGTCGGCCGGGCCGTAGGACACTTCAGGGTCCGCCTTTTCAAGGCCCTCAGCTTGGGAAGCTTGGGTCTTCTATGGGCGATTGCTGCGCTGACCAGCAGCGGAACTGCTAACGGTGCCGCGCCGGTCGGCAGCGTGCTCCCCGCCATTCCCCGTTGCTCCCCGCACAACCTGGCACGAGTCTGGCACGGTGCTTCATCCTCGGTCGCGGCTCTACGAGACCAAGCTCAGCGCAGTTGCAGCAAACTGCAGGCCGACTCCAGCCAGGATGGGTTTGATTCCGAGATGGGGACGACGGAACTTGATCACGACTGTGGGGGAGAGGAATGAAACCCGCTCAGCTCGATGTTCCGCGCGCATGTGGTCGCATAGCGCCTCGGGCTCCAGAGTCGCCCAACGAGACCAGCCTTCGGCGGTCACAGTGCCGATGTGCACTGGTCGGACGGTGAAGAGTAGAGCCACGATGGCGATCACGAGGCACGTCGCGCCAGCTGCCACCCCTCATGCGTGGGAAGCGCCGGTGTGGTGCACGGCAGGCTCCCCTAGTGGCTAGTTTGCCTGCGTCAGCCGGCGTGACTTACACACAGCACCAGCCTGTTGTGAAGGCGGTCTGCTGGTTCGAGCTCGGCCCTACTGCCGAACATTCAGCGCCGGCACCATTACTCATCGGGTGGGAGAGAGTTGAGGGCCGTAGTCCCGGCGGGCAGGCGCATGAACGACGTCTGCGGCGGAGATTCATATATACAGCCCGAGCCAATGAACCGACAGCTATGGTCAGTCGATGTACACGGGCGATGCTGCACGCTGCCGCTGATGCATCGACAGTGGAGCAGCACAGAGGAGGTGTTGAGTGGCGCTACCGCTGGCACGTCGGGCGATCACACTTCATAGGATGACCTAAGAGTAGGGCGAGATCGGGGCAACTCGAAGCCCCAGGACCCAGAGGAGCGGAGAGTCCCCAGCATGGTTACTGCGACCTACGAGCAACGACGGGCAGTACTGGCTGGCGTCCTTGCTCAGTGCGGATATTTTGATCGGTTGATCCGGGAAGATTTTCCAGTTTGGCCTGTTGAAGGGCGTCGAGTTCGAGCGGATTTCGTAGCATTCGCCCAAGTTGATCAACAAGACCTGTCGACGAGTGCCATCATGGCCGCTGTAGTCGATTACGAAGCCGAGATCCGAGGGCGCTGGGTAGAAGCGGCCGCGTCCCTTGCAACTCCTGCAATGCTTATTGCACTTCCCGATCGCCTGAGTCTGTGGCGTGTATCGGTAGATAATGAGAATACCCGGGAGATCCAGACAGCACCTATCGGGTCACAGGACCTGATCGTTCGGGAACTTTCTTCTCTCACTCCTGAGGCTGTAAGTCGAGCGAAGCTCAATTTTTCACAGAATCCATTGTTCCCTGTTGACCTAGAGCTCTTTGAACAATCACGAAAGAAGAACAGGAGTTACCTGACTGAACAAGTCGAGGCCGCTATGCAGGCTGCTGATGAGTCTATGCAAGGGCAGTCCCCCACAGATGTTTCGCGCCTCGTTATCGGAGCTCTTGCTGTGCTGATGCTTCGAGATAAGGGGCAGGTGGCCGATGGGCCGCCGGCCGTTCTCATTGACGTTGCACAACAACGCTATCCCGGCTACTTTGACTGGCTGAATCAGTTTTCGCCTACCGGCATTGAAACATTTGATTCCATCGTCCGAGAAATCGGCGAGAGAGTGAACTTCGCCGGGCTAGAGCCCGCAATGGTCAGTGACGTCTATGAGCAAGCCCTCGTTACCCATAGTCAGAGAAGAGAACAAGGGACCTATTACACGCCGCCCGCCGTGGCGAAGCAGCTACTAGAAATGGTTCCTGTTGAAACAATCCATCCACGGAATCGATTCATCCTCGATCCAGCATGCGGATCGGGGACCATGCTACTTGCCGCCTCAGACCGTCTTAAGAAACTTCAGCCTGCTGAGGCTGATGCTCTGGAGAAGCATCGATATATTACGAGCCATCTGCGCGGTTATGATCAGGACCTCTTTGCTACGGAAGTAACCAAGCTTTCACTTCTGATGACGGCACTTCCATCGGGAAACAGTTGGCGCGTTGAGTCGCGAGACGCACTTGCGGAACATCTCGATGCTCAGGATAGGCCGTCCATCATGGTCAGCAATCCTCCCTGGCAACACACTCGGCGAGGTAAACCAGCAGCCGAAAGGGCGGATGCATTTATTGACTGGATGCTGGACAACCTAGTTGAAGACGGATTTCTCGCCTGCGTTCTTCCGCTGAGTTGGGTGAAGTCAAGGACCAGTAAGTCGGCCCGAACGGGTTTGCTGGAGAGAGCCACTCTACTCGAAATGTGGCGGCTCCCGAGTGAGACCTTCCAATCGACAACCGATGCAATCGCTCCGGCTGTAATCATCGCCCAGAAGAAAGCAGGCGGCCATAGGAGTAATCGAGTTACGCTCGTAAAACGTGTTTCCGGACGCGCAGGTGCACTATCGCGCTTCCTGGACACAGGACTTCCCGACTACTCGTACACAACTCTTCCCGGTAAGAGTGGCGAGGGGCTACTCGAAGGCCCACTTACCAGATTCTTTAAGCAACACGCTGGCGTTGTGCCCCTAGGGAATGTGGCTGTGATTCGGAACGGCAGACCACATGAGCCAGGCAGGCCTCGGCGTGAGGCAGAAGAAGCGACGCACTTGGAGCTGTCTTCACTACGTGATCTGAAAGCTTTCGGGTCTCCAGATCAAAGCAGACTGATCCCTGTTAAATACCCTGAGGACTTTAGTAGGACGGGTCAATTCGACGGGCATGTGCGCAGTGCCAAGGTGCTGGTGGTTGCGAAGCGTTGGAACACCTCAAACCCCTGGCGCATTAAGGCTGGGGTTGATCTCTTGGGGGTCGTGCCCAGGGAAACGTTCCATATGGCCATTCCCAACGCTGATTGGCGTGGCTGGAACGGGATGGGACCCGAGGATCGTCTATTTGCCATCCTCGCTGTCCTGGGCTCTGGTATGGCCTCATGCTGGGTAGATGAACGAGAGCCTGGGCGGAATATCTCACCAACCACTATTCAAGCGCTCCCCATTCCAGCAACACGCGATTCGCTTCTCGAACTAGCGAAGGCTGGTAGGCAAATGTCCCGAGCGGTAGCTAGCGGAAATCCTGCATCAATGGAATCCGCAGCCAACGGCTTGGAAGAGACGATTGCTTATGTTTATGGATTGACAGAAGATATTGCTCGGGTAGTTGGGCGGTCCTTGGAAGGTCAGCCTGGCCCTGAGGGTGTTATCCGATACCCTTCTCATGGTCCTAACTCAGAAGCAAGGAGATCTGGATTTGAGGCTCCCGCCTTTGGTCACGTCTTGGAGGCGGACGAACACGGGTTGCGTGTCTGGGTCTCTGGCGTCACGGACGATGAAGGTATGCGAATGAAACCACCCCTCCGTGCCCCAGGCTGGCTCTGTCAGCCAGGGGTTGATTTCCAGGCGTCCGGAGACTTGAAAGACCTCGTGTCAGCGCGTTTCGGATTGCATACTTTCGATTGGCTCCCTGCGGATGAGTATGGTGATCCCGGAATGGAGATCAATCGGTGACTATTGCCAGCCAGTATGGAAGCGTTGGCCCTGCAGCCGAAATCTGGTTCCTTGATGTAGGCCAGGGGGACTGCACGCTAGTGATCGACTCGGAGAGTCGAAATGCGGTCCTGATTGATTGCCCGGCGGGGCGTGCTGACCAAGTTCTGGAGTTTGCAAATCGGGAATCGATTTCAATCCACACGGCTATAGTGACACACTGGGATCTTGATCATTACGGTGGGATTGCCCGCGTGACGGCCGCGATGCCTCCTGTGAGAGTTGTCTACAATCACGACACTCTGTTCCCTGAAGGAGGGAGACCGAACTACGGAATCCGCACGACCTTGTTGCAATTTCTGAATCTCGATCGATCGCGAACCCGTCTGGAGGGTGCGGAAGAGGGTGCGGAGGGAGTAGTCGGGAAAGTCCATTGGAAGATGTTGGCTCCAGATCACAGAGAATTAACTGAAGCTTATGCGCGGAGACAGCGGAACGTAGCTAGCGCGGTAGTGGCAATTGAGGTTGAGACTACGCGCGTTTTGATTGGCGGGGATGCCGTCGGATCTACGTGGAGTAGGCTTATCGCGGACGGGACTTCTCTGCAGGCGCACATATTTCGTTGGCCTCACCATGGAGCAGATCTGCACGGAGACGCGGGTGGGGCCGTTCGCGACCAAGTTCTGCAAGCAGTTCAGCCTGAGCGCTTGATCATATCTGCTGGCGCGACGAACAGGTATGGGCACCCGTCTGCCGGTACTGTTCGAGCAGCTTCTTCCCTGTCTAAAGTTATGTGCACCCAAGTGACTGCAGGATGCTTCGGTTTCATTGACCGCCCTCAGCGCATCTCTGCCCAAGCCCAGCAGGAAATGCGTTCGCTGCCGTCACACTTTTGTGCTGGTTCGATTCGCGCGGTTGTTACCAGTTCTGGCTTCACTTTGGCCGCTCAGTGTGGAGACCACCAGGATCGAATTGATCAGTGGCCAGTGCCTCTCTGTAAGACCGTCTAGGGCATACCGCCCGTGATGGCTTTGGGCGCACAGTAGGTCGGCGGAGCGGGTTTGGCCGGTGGCCTGCCCGGTCTGGGGTCGAGCATGATCAGGGGGCCGTACGCTGGTTGGCAACTCGGGCAGGCTTTGGGCCTGACCGCAATGTGCACGAGTGGCCCCCTGGTCTTGCTCGACGCGGGACCCGGACCGGGGAGGTGGCTAGAGCCGTGGAGCCGACCACCCCAGCCACGACGTACCCCTTCTCTGGCATCAGGCGGCTGATTGCTCAGAGCGCGGCCCGGGCGCCGGCCGGGCTGGAGCGGGGCGGAGACAGGAGCGCAGGCCCGGCCGGGGGCCGGGCCGCGCGCGGGGAGCGGAGCGAGCCGCCTTGAACCAGTAGAGAAAGTTGTAACTCACTGGCTGACAGCCTCGTGTGGATCTTGGATGGTCGGCGGTCAGAACGGCGGTTCTTCGCTGTATCCCTCGGTAGACCTAGGGTCAGTGAGCCACGCTGAGGAGTCGTCGTGCAGTAGATCGGAGTCGCAGAACTGGAACGGGTTCCGCTGGCCTACCAAGCCCGAGGAGTCCTCGCCCCAGGAGTCGAGTGCGTCGATGGCTCGCTCGCGGTGCTGCCACAGCTCACTCGTGCCCAAGACCTCTCTGATCAAAGGCACCAAATCTCCTCGGTGGCCCACCAACTGGGGATCGTCAAGGAGAGGGATACAGGCCGTAAGGGCTGCCTCGCGCACGTGGCGGTCGGTGTCCTCGGTGCAGAGGAGGGACGCTGAGAACAGGAGCGGTCGAATCTCTCGGATGCCGACTGCTGGCGGGTACTCGTCGAGGGGCAGTCCAAGGCGCTGGCACAAGGCTTCAGCCTCGTTCGTGACTTCATTCGCGACTGAGGCAATCCAGGCCAGCAGTTCAGCGCGCATGCAACCAGGGAAGTCGTGGCGTTTCTTGTCGACGGCCCATGTCGTTCGCGGGTCTGGCAAGATCGCTGCCGCGTAGCGCGCCGCTGGCACCGTTGCCTCGTAGAGCGTGTTCTGGTGGTGCAAGGTGCCGTGCAGGTAATCGAGCGCCTTGGTCCTCACGCCCTGGTTTGCGTCGAACAACGCTGCCAGCATCTCCGGTGCCTCGGTGGCAAATCCATAGGCGTGGCTCAATGCAGCCCAGTCCGTTCGTGCTAGCAAGACCTGGGCATCAGTCGGACCGTCCGGCGCAGGAGTGCCGTTACTCGTCATGTGAGCTGCCATAGAGGCGCCACGTACTGGCGTGGACGGTTGATGATCAGAAGTTGGCGGAGGGCATCGCGCTGAGAGCCGTCGAGGTTCAGGGCCTCGGTGAGGTGGCGGAACGTCGTGTGGGTGACTCCGCGGCTCCGGGCCTCGGCCTCAAACCGGTCGAGTTGAGGCAGCACGAATTCGACGTCGAGTTCCACCGGCGGCTGCTCCTTGAGCCACGCGGCCTTGTTGCGCTCGTAGTCGATCTCGGAGAAGCCGCAGACGTCCCGGCTGTGCGCCTCCACCTCGTCCAGGGCGGCAGTCGTCATGATGGCGCGGGCCAGGTTGTTGCGGCTCAACGCGTCGTCCAGGTCGACCTCGTGGACGCTCGGACCGTCGTCGGTCAGGGGTACGGGAAGGCCGGCATCCCGAACCTCACAGGTACCGCGTACTCCTCGGGCGGTGGCCGCGAGCATCCCCGTGGCCTCGGAGGGGTGCCAATCCAGGACCGAGCTGATCGGCTCCACCTCCGCCGCGGTGAAGCTGTGGACGAGGGGGCCGAGTATCCCGCGCACTTCATCGTGGGGAAGTTCGCCGTCCAGGCCGGGCCCTGCGACCAACAGCCGGATCGGCGCGTTCACTTGGCAGGCGGCGGCCAGAGTGACCGCGTCGGCAAGCGGGCTTTTGAGTGTCGGCTCGCTGCCGCGGGCGAGGATGTCGCCGCCGACGTCGAGGAGGTCGACCGACTCCGGGCCCAAGAGGCTGATCAGTTCTTCCAGTTGGCGCGTCACGCCCTCGGCGCCGTGGTGCGGGTCGAGCAACGCCAATGTGTGCGGGAGCTCTGCCGCGAGGCGGGGGAGCGTGGATCCTGCCGGAGCGATCGGGCGCGCGGCCGCCGGCACTGCCCACACCGCGGGAGTGATCGGTTCGAGCCCTGTGAAGTCGCGCGCCCCTCGGGGGCCTGGCACCGGGTCGACGAGCAAGCGATCCCACGCGTACGTGAGGATCACCGCCGGGTCCTCGTCGCCGTACAGGGCGGCGTCAAGCATTGCGGCGGCGACTGCGTCGCCACCTCCTCCTGCTGCGACGATCAACCGCGTCATGCGACCAGCGTACGGGTTCGAATATTGGCCAGTGACTCTATAGTGGCTAGAGGCCATAGCCACTTGGATAGGGAGGGAGCATGCCTCAGATCGAGGAGGCTCAGCCGAAGTATCTCCAGATCGCCCACTTCATCCGCGATCAGATCCTTCGGGGGGACCTGCGGCCGGGGGACGAGGTCCCCTCGGAACGGCAGCTTGCGTCGGACTGGAAGGTGTCCCGGCCGACAGCTGCCCGCTCGCTGGAAGCGCTGAGCCATCAGGGCCTGGTCGAGAAGCGACAGGGATCGGGAACGTACGTCCGCAGCCTGGAAGTCAACCGACGGGCGCGGGAGTTGTACGGGCGGGCTCGGCAGACGGGGAAGATCTACACCCCTGGCGAGTACGCCGTCATCACGTCGGCCGGCTGGCTGGAGGCACCGGATTACGTTGCTGAGGCGCTGGGCCTGATCAAGGAGCGGCGCGCCGTGCACCGGAGGCGCGTGACCAACAACCAGGACGGACCTATCACGTTGTCCACCTCGTGGTTCGCTCCGGACGTCGGGGAGAAGGCGCCCAAGCTCATGGATCCCGAGAGGATTCAAGAGGGCACCCTGCTGTACGTCGAGAACATGACGGGACGCAAGGGGAGCTACGCAGAAGACCGCATGTGCGCTCGGGCCGCGACCGAGGAGGAGTCTGCCGACCTCCAACTGGAGCCCGGTTCAGCTGTCTTGATCGTGCATCACGTCGTCTTCGACTTGCAGGACCGACCGCTGGAGTTCGCCGAAGCCACCTACCCGCCCCACCGTTGGGCGTTCGAGCAGGGGTACCCGCTCACCTGATCGTTCACCAGTTACGTCGAACCGCTTGCGCGGTCGGAGTGGCTAATGCCACTATCCAGTAAGTGGCTAAGGCCACTTACTGGAAGGGGGCACGGTGTGACGAGTCAGCGGCCGGATGAGGGCGCGCACTTAACCTGCCGCGGTTGCCGGGGGCGTGGTTGGAAGCGCGTCAGCTCCCGCACGGCGCTGGCGCTCTCCACCGTCAACGACCGTGCCCGTGCCACATCGAAGCGGCGGTGCCTCGACTGCGACGGCACCGGCAGGGAGTGAGCACGGATGCGCGACAGCAGCGACAAGCGCGGTGGTCCCGGCCCGGAATCACTCGGAGCGATGACCTTGCACCCTCTTCCGGACTCCGTGCCGATGGCTCGGCGCTGGTTCCGGAAGTTCATCGCTCCGCACAATCCGGCCTGTTCGGTCGAAGACTGCTCGCTGATGATTTCCGAGCTGGTGACCAACGCGATTGTCTACGGGCGATCGGACGATACGTGGGTCGTGAGGGTGGAGTGGTTCCGCGAAGGGACCTCGCTCCGCGTGGAGGTGCACAATCCCGGGTTCCCCGCGAGCGTGCGGATGCGTCGGCCGGATGCCAATGACGCCCACGGGCGCGGGCTCCTCCTGGTCGACTCCATCGCCGACTCTTGGTACTCGGGTCCGAGCCGGTTCGGTGGAACCGTCGTGTCCTTCGTGATGGCTGATGCCTGGCCCCAATGAGCGCGGCCCGCGTTACATTCCCTTGTGCTGCGATGGGCGCTAGTGTGGTTGACCAGTTGACTTGGCCAATCTCGATGGGCGGCGTTCATGGCGTATGAGGTGGAAGCGCCGAAGTACGTTCGTCTCGCGCAGACGATTCAGCGTCGCATCGAGGACGGCACGTATCCGCCTGGCACTCGGGTTCCCAGTGAGAATCAGCTGGTGCAGGCCTTCGGGATGTCGCGTCCGACCGTCGTGCGGGCGTTGGAACTGCTGAAGCGGGACGGCTGGCTGGAGTCCCGTCAGGGCTACGGCACGATCGTGCGTGGGCGTCCGGCCGTGGTCGAACAGAAGGATCGGCGGGGCCGTGACGCGCTGGAGCGCGATGAGTCACGCACCCAGGGGCGCCTCGTCGAAGTCGGCGAAGTCTTTGTGCCTGCTCGCGTCGCCTCCGCGCTGGGGCTGCCGAAGCGTGCCGAGGTCCTGGTGCGTCGCTTCCTTGTCGAAGACGGCGGCGAAGCTGCCGAACTGGTCTCGTCCTACTTCCCCGCCGGCCTGGCCGAAGGCACTGGCCTGGCGAGCGATGAAGCCTTGAGCGGCAGTGTCCGCGAGCATCTGGAAGCGCGGAGGAAAGTCCGCTTCGACCATGTGACGGAACGGGTCTCGGCTCGACTGCCCGAAGCGAGCGAAGCTGAGTTTCTGGCTCTGCCCGAAGGAGTGCCAGTCCTGAGTGTCCTGGTCATCGCCTGCGATGCCACCGGCCAGGTGTTGCAAGTCTCTGACGTGCTACTTCCTGCCGACCGGCAGGAGTTGGAAGACACCTATCGCTTGAACTGAGCCCGATTCGGGGCCAGTTCCCTTCCGATCTGACTTGACAAGTCAACTTGACGTCCCTAGCTTCGAACTTGCTAAGTCAACCTGTCAGGTGGCTGGTTGATCGACTCAGAAGGAGAAATCCCTGTGCGTGTGATCCGCATTGACGCCTCGTCCGCCACGATCCTGCTGACCGAAGCTCCGGCGCCGAAGGTGCGCGACCGGCAGACCGGTGAGATCGCCAAGGACGCCGTGACTGGTGAGGCACTGATGACCGTCGGCGTCGTCTACATCGACGAGGGCGAGTCGTCGTTGATCCAGGTCACCATCCCCGAGAACGGAGTGACGGAAGGCCTGACCGTCGGCGCTCCCGTCTCGCTGCCCGGCCTGGTGGCCCGTCCGTGGGAGAGCGTGTTCAACGGTCAGCAGCGGCACGGCATCGCCTACCGGGCCACCGCGGTTGCTCCTGGCGCCTTCCCGATGGCTCAGGCGGGCTGATCCGCATGACGGACCTGATGACGGTGGCCGAGCTGGGCGGCTCACTCGCTGCGATAGGTGGTGCGGCCTACGCTCGGCACGCTCATCCGGCGGCGTACTGGTCCACGGTCGGGCTGCCGCTTTCGGTGGCCCGGCTGGTGGCCTCGTACTCCTCGACCATGGACGCCTGCGGCTTAACCGTCGAACCGTCTCGGTGGCGGGCGCTCGCCATCAAGGCGACCACTCGTCGAGAGATCCGTCCCGTCCCGCCCCGCCGGGGTCTGATCCGACCCAGCGCGACCGGTCTCCGGATCCGGCTGCGGCTGGCTCCGGGCCAGGAACCGGCGGATGTGGCGGCCTCGGCCGAACGTCTACGGCACGCCTGGGGTGTCCATGCCGTGTACGTGAAGGACGTCAAGCCGGGCGTCGTCGAACTCCGGCTTGTCGGCTTCGACGTCCTGCGGAAGGTACGGATGCCTCGCCGGTTCGATGGCGGGCTTCTCCGGATTCCGGTGGCTCTACGGGAGGACGCCACGCCCTTCGTGCGTGACTACCGGACCGTTCCGCATGAACTCGTCCTCGGCGCAACGCTGTCCGGCAAGTCCATGTACCAGCGTCACCTCGTCACCGGGCTCGCCCGTCAGCCCGTCGCCCTGGTCGGCATCGACTGCAAGCGGGGTGTGGAGCTGGCGCCTTTCGCCCCGCGGCTGTCAGCACTGGCGACCGACCCGGACGAGGCCTCCGAGCTGCTGCCCGTACTGGTCAAGGAAATGGAGGACCGCTACGACTTGATCAAGTCCCGGCAAGGCACCGCGCACGGCACCCCGGACGAGGAGATCACCTCCGATATCTGGGGCTTGCCCGAGAACGAACGGCCCGTGTCCATCGTGCTGTTCGTCGACGAGGTGGCCGAACTCTTCCTCATCGCCACCAAGAAGGACGAGGAACGGCGGGACGAGATGGTCACCCAGCTCATCCGCCTCGCCCAGCTCGGCCGCGCCGCCGGCATCTACCTCGAAGTCTGCGGCCAGCGCTTCGGCGCCGAACTCGGCAAGGGCGCCACCATGCTCCGCGCCCAGCTCACTGGCCGCGTCTGCCACCGCGTCAACGACGAAGCCTCCGCAAAGATGGCCCTGGGCGACATCGCACCCGAAGCCGTGGCCGCCGCCTGTGCCATCGCGCCCGAACGCCCTGGCCTCGCCGTCGCGGGCGACACCTCCGGCGGCTGGTCTCGCATCCGCACCCCGTACCTCTCCCTCGCCGATGCTGCGGCCGTATGCCGAGAGTCGGCGTACCTCGCCCCGGACGTACCGGCGCTCACTCCCTTCCGGCCGCACAGCCCGGCCGTCCCCGTGAAGGGCTCCGGGCCGATCACCGTCCCGCGCCCGATCACCGACTGATCCCACCCGACTCATCGGCCGGCGCGGCCGTCCCGCGCCAAGTCCCTACCCCCTCCATGCCTGAAGAAGGGAGAGCACTCGCCATGTGCCGCCGCAACGAGGACTTCGCCCGGACCGTCCTACTGCTCGGCCAACTCGCGCTGTACGCCCACACCGTCGGCGCGGACGCGGGCTTCATTGCAGCCGTCGGCCCGTCCCTGGCGGCATCCTTGCCGGAGCCTCCGCCCGGCACCTTCCCGCCCGGCTACGACCCCAACGGCGGCCCCGACTACCCCGGCGAGAAGTCCTGATGGCCCGCCCCGCCATGCGAGTGGACGCGGTCCTGGTCCAAGCAGTGATCGCCGGTGCACTGTCCTTCGCTCACCTACATGACCTCGCTGCCGCTGCCGGACAGGCCGGTTGGAAGGCATGGGCCTATCCGATCAGCGTTGACCTGCTCCTCGTGGCCGCCTGGCGGCGGATCCGCTCAGGTGGCGGCAAGGCGGCCGCCTGGTGCTGGTTTCTCGTTGCGCTGACTGTGTCGCTCGGCGCCAATGTCGCCACGGCCGGACTGCTCGACCTGGGCGCCGTGCCGGCCTGGCTGCGCGTTCTCGTCGCTGGATGGCCCGCCGTCGCCTTCCTCGGCGGAACGCTCCTCGCCCACGGAACTCCGCGGCCGCAAGAACCACCGGTCCCGGAGGAGAACACGGCCCGGGCTACGCCCTCGACACCCGAATCACCCGCTGTGGAACTGGCACCGGCTCCGCCCTCGACAACGCCCGTCCCGCCTGCCCTCGTCGCCCTCGCTCGCAAGCTCGCCGACGAGCACCGCTCCCGGACGGGAGCTGCCATCGACACCCCGACCCTTCGTGCCCGGCTCGGCGTCCCGCTGCCGCTGGCCGAAGCCATCGCCGCCCAACTCATCTGACCCGGAGGAACTTCCCCGATGCGCCTGTCCACGCTCCGCGCGCTGAAACGCGCCGCCGAGCTGACCCGCCAGAACCGCCTCACCGAAGCCGTGCTGATCGCCGAGCCGGTGATCCTCGCCGCCGACAGCTACGAGGGCGACGAGATCTTGCGCTGGCTGGCCGATCACGTCACCGACTTCACCGGCGAGAACTCGAAGGAGATCCCCTGATGCCCGCCAACCGCCGCTTCCGCAACGTCGCCCGCATCGGCCCCGTCCAGGTCGCCACCTCGTACGACAACCGGGGCCGCGAGAAGCACACCGCCGCCTGCACCGCCCCGCGCTGCGGCTTCTCCACGGACTACGACAGCCGCGCCGCCGCCGAACTGGCCGCCCGCACCCACCGCTGCGCCGTCCGCTGAGGAGCTCCCGTGACCGTCTCGCTCCCGCTCGTCTTCGTCCTCGGCGTCATCGCCTGGGCCGCGATCAAGTTCCTCGGCATTCGCCTCTGGGTCGCCGTCGTGTTCGCGCTGTTCGGCTTCCTGCTCTCGCACACCATCCTCGCCCCCGCCATCGACTCCGGCACCCGCTCCGGGGTCGGCGTCGTCAACGGCACCCACCGCTGAAAGGAGATCCGCCGTGTTCCTGCCCAAGTACCCCGACAACCCGACCCCACCGCCCGCGCACACCCGCACCTCGACCGACCAGACGCCGGTCCGGCGCGCACTGCCGTCGATCGCCCTCGACCACAAGGCCGTAGCGGTCGTGCTCGTCGGCGGAGTGGTCCTCACCGCGCTCCTGGCCGCCGTCGCCGTCACGGCCATCTCCGTGGCCATCGCCGCCGTAGTGCTGCGCTTCCTGGCCAGCAACGCCAACAGGCGATGACCGGCCGCCGGGGCGGCAACAGCCGGCAAGCATCGGCCGCCCCGGGGCCGTCCCTCCCAACCGCGAAACAGCCGAAAGGAAGTCCCATCATCACCCGGCACACTCCGCCCCCGCTGACGGAACTCTCCATGCTGGCCTCCCTCGGCACCATGCCCGAACTGGCCCGCCAACTCTCCGGACTGGGCGGCTGCACCAACCCCGTACGCCTTGACGGCCACCGCACCGAATACGAGGTCAACAAGACCACCGGCGAGATCGGCCGAGCCTTACACCACCTCGACTCCGCCTCGCTCCCCGCCGGTCAGCTCCTCGTCCGCTGCAACAACCGCCGGGCCACCCGCTGCGCTGCCTGCGCCGAGACATACCGCCGCGACACCTACCACCTGATCACCGCCGGTCTGCGGGGCGGCAAAGGCACGCCCAAAGAGGTCGGCACACACCCGCGCGTCTTCGCTACCTTCACGGCTCCGAGCTTCGGCCCCGTTCACAACCGCCCCTCCAGCGGCCGGGACTGCCGCTGCGGCATCCGGCACGAGGAAGCGGACCCAGCCCTGGGCTCGCCCCTCGACCCGGACACTTACGACTACGAAGCGGCCGTGCTCTGGAACGCGCACGCCGGCGCCCTCTGGCGTCGTTTCTCGATCTACCTCCGCCGCGAGGTGGCCAAGCGTGCCGGACTCACCCAACGGGAGTTCCGCGATCACGCACGCATCTCGTTCGCCAAGGTCGCCGAGTACCAGAAGCGAGGCGCCATCCACTTCCACGCGGTCATCCGCCTCGACGGCCCGGACGGCGGCAACGGCACCCCTCCGGCGTGGGCAACGGCCGAACTGCTCACAGACGCCATCCGAGCCGCCGCTGGCGCCTCCCGTGTCGACGGCCCGGACATTGACGGCCGGTCGCACACGTTCGGCTTCGGCCGACAGCTCGACGTCCGCCCGATCCGCTCCGCCGACTTCGACGGTAGCCAGGAGCTGACCGAGCGTGCCGTAGCGGCGTACATCGCCAAGTACGCCACCAAGGGTGCCGAGACGGCGACTGGCACCCTCGACCGACCCATCAGGTTCCTCGCCGAGCTGCCCCAGGCTCGGATCACCGAACACGCCCGGCGCATGATCCGTACGGCTTGGACCCTGGGCGCGCGCAAGGAACTGGAGGAACTCCGGCTCCGGGCCTGGGCTCACATGCTGGGCTTCCGCGGCCACTTCTCCACCAAGTCCCGCCGCTACTCCACCACCCTCGGCGCCCTTCGCGACGCACGCGCCGATTGGCGTCGTGCCCAAGTTGCACCGGTGCTCTCGCGGGACGGCGAAACCACGCTCGTCCTCGCCCACTGGGTCTTCGCCGGCACGGGCCTCAGCGCAGCTGAGACCTGGCTCGCCGCCACCCTCGAACCCGCCCCCGGAACAGAAGGAGAACCCACCTGATGACCCCGGCCACGATCAGCCGGAAGTGGCACACGATGGCGGAAGTCGCCGAAATGCTCGGCTTCAGCCTCTCCAAGACCAAGTTGCTCGTGCTCGCGGGCGAGATCCGTTCCATCAAGATCGGGCGCAACCGGCGGATCCTCCCGGCCTGGGTGGACGAGTACGTGAACCGCTGCGCCTCCGAAGCTGAGAGGTGGTCCGCGTGAGCGGGAAGCGGGGCAACGGCGAAGGGTCCATCTATCCCTACCGGAACGGGTTCGCCGCGTACGTCTGGGTCACCACACCGGATGGGAACCGCAAGCGGAAGTACGTGTACGGGCCCACCCGGAAGGACGTCCACGAGAAGTGGGTCAAGCTCCACAGCGAAGCCAAGAAGGGGCCCGTGGCGACCAATACGCCGACCCTGGCGTCGTACCTCGCTTACTGGCTCAAGGAAGTCGTAGAACCCAACCTCCGGCCGTTGACCGCCGCGACGTACGAGACGACCGTGCGCCTGTACATAGTCCCGTTCCTCGGTTCGAAGCGGCTCGATCGGCTTACCGTCCAGGACATGCGGAGCTGGCTCAACAAGCTCGCTGAAACTTGCCAGTGCTGCGTACAGGGCAAGGACGCCAGGCGGCCCGAGGAAAAACAGCGTTGCTGTGCCAAGGGACAGTGCTGCAAGCGGACGCTTTCGAAGCGCTCGGTCAACGACGCGCGGACGATTCTCCGCAGCGCGCTGACGAACGCGATGGTGGAAGAACGCATCGCGAAGAACGTCGCCCAGCTGGTGAAGGTGCAGCGGGCTCGACGCAAACGACCGGACCCGTGGTCAGTCGAAGAGGCCTGCACCTTCCTTGAGAACGCGCAGACCTGGCGGGACTACCTGTACGGCGCCTACGTGCTGATCCTCGTGCTGGGCCTGCGCAAGGGGGAGGTGCTCGGCCTCACCTGGTCGGACGTGAACCTGGACACGGGGGAACTGCGCATCCAGCACCAGCTACAGCGCGTCCGCCGGCGCCTCCTGCACACCGACACGGCCAAGACAGAGGCCTCGGAGGCAGTGCTGCCGCTGCCTGACATCTGCATGGCCGCCCTCCGTCTCCGGCAGAAGGAGCAGCAGGCCGCGAAGGAGCGGGCAAAAGATCTCTGGACGGAATCGGACCTCGTCTTCACGACCCGCTATGGCACCCCGGTGGAGCCGAGGAACTTCACCCGCGAGTTCGATCGCCGCTGCGAGCGCGCCGACGTCCGCCGTATCCGCGTCCACGACACCCGCCACACCTGCGCCTCGCTCCTGGCCGCGCTTGACGTCCACCCCCGGATCGCGATGCAGATCCTTCGCCACTCGGAGATCGCGGTGACTATGGAGGTCTACACACACGTGCCGTCGTCGGAGACCCGGCGCGCGCTCCGAAAGCTGGGGAAGGCCCTGGGCGGCAGCAAGCAGAAGGACGGCAAGAAGAGGGGCAAGCGCAAGCAGGAAGAGCCGTCGGACATGGACGGTCAGCAGGAGTCATAGCGGTTGCTGTACTCCGCTGCTGTACGCACGACAGAGGCCCATTCACGATCAACGTGAATGGGCCTCTGATCTGTGTCGGGGTGGCGGGATTTGAACCCACGACCTCTTCGTCCCGAACGAAGCGCGCTGCCAAGCTGCGCTACACCCCGATGTCGCTGCTTGTCGCGGCGACGACGTTTACTTTAGCCCACTGGTGCCCGGAGACGAAATCCGGTTTTGGAGCGGCGGCGGACGGGGTTCGGGCGGGCGTGGTCCAGGGCGATCAGGAGGACGGACAGGGCGTAGACGGCGAGGCCGAGGAGGAGGGCGTTGGCCAGGGTGCTGCGGTAGCCGTGCTGGTCGACGTCCAGGAAGGGATAGAGGTAACGGCCGGGCGTGCCGGGGACGAGGAGTTCGCCCCGGACGAGCGTGAAGGCCAGGTAGGCCAGGGGGTAGAGGAGCCAGGCGCTGGCCTGGCGCAGGTGCAGTCGGCCGGGGGCGGTCAGCAGGAGCCAGTCGAGGACCGCCGCGGCCGGTGCCGCCTTGTGGAGGAGCTGCGCGGCGATCCACTCGCCGTGCCACCGCTCCGGCGGCGTGGTCGCTCCCGTCATGGAGAACGGGGGCGTCGTGTGGGCCAGGAGCAGGTGGTAGGCCAGGGCCGCGGTCACGGCGTAGAGGAGGATCGCCCCCGTCAGGGCCGGTGCGACCGGGCGGCGCGCCGCCCAGGCCCGGTGGGCTGAGATGAGCATGACCAGGGCCAGCAGGATGTTGGCCTGGACGCTGAAGTGGCTCAGGGCGCGGGTCGGGCTGCCGAGGAGGAACTCCAGGGTGACGCCCGCGGTCGCGGTCAGGGCCGTCAGGAGGCGGAACGTCGCTGCCAGGGGCCGACGGAAGGGGGTCACCACCGCCGCGGCCGGCACGGGCGAGGGCACCAACGCGGGCGTGCTCGGGACCGCGGGGAGGTCCGGGATGTCCCTGGGTATCGGGGCGGTCATGCCCTCACGCTAAGCAAGCGTGACAGAAGGGGCGATTTGGGCGGGCTGGGTGAGTTACCCGCCGCCCCCGTTTCCTCCGCTTCCCCAGCCGTTCGATCGAGCCCGCTTCCCCAGCCGCCCGATCGAGGGGGCCTACTCCTTGCCCACCAGCGTCAGCAGCGTCGCCTCCGGCGGGCACGCGAACCGTACCGGCGTGTAGCGGCTCGTGCCGCAGCCCGCCGACACGTGCAGGTACGACGTCCGGCCCTCCGCCGTGTGCGTGGACAGGCCCTTCACGCGGTCCGTGTCCAGGTCGCAGTTGGTGACCAGGGCGCCGTAGAAGGGGATGCACAGCTGGCCGCCGTGGGTGTGGCCGGCCAGGACCAAGGGGTAGCCGTCCGCAGCGTAGGAGTCCAGGACGCGCAGGTACGGGGCGTGCACCACGCCCATCGAGAAGTCGTACGTGCTCGACGGGCCGCCGGCCACCTCCGCGTAGCGGTCGCGCTTGATGTGCGGGTCGTCCAGGCCGGTCAGCTCCACCGAGACGCCCTCGACCTTCAGCACACCGCGGGTGTTCGTCAGGTTCAGCCAGCCCGCCGCGTCAAAGCTGTCGCGGAGGTCTTCCCAGGGGTTGTGGACCGCGCCGACGACCGGCGGGTTGCCGTTCAGGCCGTGGCGGCCGCTGGTCTTCTCCAGCAAGTAGCGGGCGGGGTTGCGGGGTGTGGGGCCGTAGTAGTCGTTGGAGCCGAAGACGTACGCGCCCGGGAACTCCATCAGGGGGCCCAGGGCGTCCAGGACCTCCGGCACGCCCTCCGGGTCCGAGAGGTTGTCACCCGTGTTGATCACGAAGTCGGGGCGCAGGCCCGCCAGCGAGCGCAGCCAGCGCTGCTTCTTGCGCTGCCCTCTCACCATGTGGATGTCGGAGACCTGCAGGATGCGCAGCGGGCGCATGCCCGCGGGGAGGACCGGAATCGTCACCCGGCGGAGGCGGAAGGAGCGGGCCTCGAACCCCGCCGCGTACACCAGACCGGCGGCGCCGGCGGCCATGATCCCAAGAGGTACTCCGTATCGTGCGCGCATACGACCATCGTGTCAGACCCCGTCGGTACGCCGTGCTCGGGCAGCCCATAAATCAGCGGGCGTCCGGGCTCCCACACCTGCGACAATCGTGCGCATGACCACCACGCTCAAGTCGAAGCTGCACGACGACCTCAATGCCGCGATCAAGGAGCGCGACGAGCTCCGCTCCTCGACGCTCCGGCTGACGCTTGCCGCGATCACCAAGGAGGAGGTCGCGGGCAAGGAGAAGCGGGAGCTCTCCGACGACGAGGTCCTCAAGGTGATCACCAAGGAGGCCAAGAAGCGCCGCGAGGCGGCCGACGCCTTCGCTCAGGGTGGTCGCCCCCAGCAGGCCGAGCGGGAGACCGCGGAGGGCGAGATCCTTGCCGCGTACCTGCCCAAGCAGCTGTCCGACGAGGAGCTGGAGCGGATCGTCGGCCAGGCCGTCGAGGAGGCGAAGGCGGCGGGGGCCGAGGGGCCGCGGGCCATGGGTGCCGTCATGAAGATCGTGAACCCGAAGGTGGCCGGTCAGGCCGAGGGCGGCCGCGTCGCCGCCGCGGTGAAGAAGCTGCTCCAGGGCTGACCGACTCGGCCCGGCGTGAGGCCGACGACCAGCGGCGGGTGAAGGGTCACCGGCTGGTCGACGCCCCCTGACACACCGACGGCCCCTTTCCCCTCGTACGGCTCGTGCCGTGCATGTGAGGAGAAAGGGGCCGTCGCTTGTCCGTCAACCCTGGTGGCGGTCGGGCTCAGCCCCTGCCGCCGCGCCCGTGGCCGTTGGTGCCGCCGTTGGTCTGGCCCTGGACGAAGCCGCCGGGGAAGGACGGGGTCGGGAAGGTGCCGCCGTTCTGGCCGCCGTCCAGTCCGCCGATGATCCCGCCGATGACTCCGCGGTTGTCCCCGTTGCCACCGTTGCCGTTGCCGTTGTGGCCGCCGTCGCCCTGGTCGTCGTGACCCTTGTCGCTGTCGGGGATATCGACGAGGTTGAAGGAGCCGGCCGGCTTGCCCTGGAGCGCGCCGCTCATGGCGTCCTTCCAGATCGGGCCCGGGACCTGACCGCCGTAGACGAGGGGGTGGTAGACGCCGCCGATGGAGATGTTGACCATCTTCACGTTCTGCCGGGCGCTGCCGACCCAGACCGCACCGGCCATGTTGGGCGTGTAGCCGACGAACCAGGCGTTCTTGCGCTCGTCCGTCGTACCCGTCTTACCGGCGCTCTCGCGGTCGGTGAGACCGGCCTGCTGACCCGTACCGGAGTCGACCACACCGCGCAGCAGCGTGTTGACCGTGTCGGCGGTCTGCTCGGTCATCGCGCGCGAGCAGGTCGACTTCGGGACCTGCATCGACTTCCGCTCGTTGCCGATCTTCTGGGTGATCGACTCTATGGCGATCGGCGTGCAGTACATGCCCCGGGAGGCGAAGGTGGCGTACGCGTTGGCCATGGTCAGCGGGGAGATGCCCTTGGAGCCGAGCGCGATGGCCGGCACCTGGGGGAGCTTCTCGCCGTCGCCCTGCACCACGTGCATCGCGTCGGTCATCTTGACCACCGGGCACAGGCCGATGGAAGAGATGAGCTGCACGAAGTAGGTGTTGACCGACTTGGCCATCGCCTCCTTCATGGCGTACGGGCCCTTCTCGGACTCGCTCTCGTTCTCGACCTTCGCGTTCTCGTTGTTGACCCACTGCTTGCCGTCGCAGGCCTGCACCGGGCTCGGGTACAGCATCTGGTACGGCGAGGAGAACTCCTGTGTCGCCGGGCGGCCGTTCTCGACGGCGGCCGCGGCCACGAACGGCTTGAACGTCGAACCGGTCGGGAAGCCGTAGTTGGAGCCGCCCATGTCCCGGTCGACCGAGTAGTTGTACTCGGTCTCGTTCTTGCCGTAGCCGTACGGCTTCGACTGGCCCATCGCCAGGATCTTGCCGGTGCCGGGCTCGACCAGGGTGGCGGCCGCGGCGACCTTGTCGGACTGGTTGACGTGCTCCTTGAGCGACGCCTGGACCGAGTCCTGGGCCTGCGGGTCGAGGGTCGTACGGATCGTGAGGCCGCCGCGGTTCCAGACCTTGGCGCGGTCCTCGCGGGTCTTGCCGAAGACCGGGTCGCTGAGGAAGACGTGCTCGACGTACTTGCAGAAGAAGCTGGCGCCCTTACTGGCCGTGATGCAGCCGTTCTTCGGCTGGCGGACGCGCAGCCGGATCGGCTCCTCCTTGGCCTTGTCGGCCTCCGCCTGGGAGATGTCGCCGACCTCGGCCATGCGCTGGAGCACGATGTTGCGGCGCTTGGTGGCCTCGGCCTCGTCGTTCACCGGGTCGTAGCGGCTCGGGGACTGGACGATGCCGGCCAGGAGCGCGGCCTCGGGGAGGCTGAGGTCCTTGGCGTGCTTGGAGAAGTAGCGCTGGGCGGCCGCCTCGACGCCGTAGGCCTGCTCGCCGAAGAAGGTGATGTTGAGGTAGTTCTCCAGGATCTTCTTCTTGCCGAGCTTGTCCTCGATCTGGATCGCGTACTTCAGCTCGCGGATCTTGCGGCCCAGCGTCTGCTGGGTGGCCTGCGCGACCTTGGTGGGGTCGTCGCCGGCCTCCTCGATGAAGTAGTTCTTCACCAGCTGCTGGGTGAGCGTGGAGGCGCCCTGGGAGACCCCGCCGCTCTGCGCGTTCTTGTTCACGGCGCGCAGGACACCCTTCAGGTCGATCGCGCCGTGCTGGTAGAAGCGGGAGTCCTCGATCGCGACGATCGCCTTCTGTATGTACGGCGAGATGTCCTTGAGGTCCACCACCGTGCGGTCACGGGAGTACACCGAGGCGATCTTGCGGCCCGCGCCGTCCAGGATCGTGGTGCGCTGACTGAGCTGCGGGCTCTTGAGGTTGGCCGGGATCTCGTCGAATCCCTGGACCGACCCCTTGGCCGCGAGCCCGAGCGCACCGGCAGCGGGCAGCGCGATGCCGGCCATCACGGCTCCCGCGAGGACACTGACACCGAGGAACTTGGCGGCCTGCTGCGTTGGCGACAGACCACCACCCGAGCGCTTCTTTGGCATAGGGGCAGCCTACGTTCTCATTCGCCGGACACGCGTGAAGGCCTTGGCCTAAGCTGCTCCCAACTGTCACAGCAGTGCGGCCACGTATCAATACGTCCGGCGACCCCGAATCGTTCCGGAACCACTCGACTTTTTTCGGCGGGCTCCCCCGTCGGGCATGTCGGGGTGTGTTGGAAGCGTGTCCGACTCCGCCTCGTGTGTCACACGGCGTCCGTTGTGGCGCATCACAGGTGTCCCGGTTTGCCGGGATGATCACGCATGTCGCCAGCTCACTCCCGCGGGTGATCTGCCGCTTACCCATAGTCCGTTCGGGCCATTCAAGATTGGGCCCGAAGGGGGTGTTGCGCTGTGCCCACCTTCCGTAACGTCCTCAACTGGCGGCGGTGAATATGCCGCTGCCGCCGTGGGGGAGCCTCGATTCGGGAGAGGACGGCGCCGGTATGGGCTGGGTTACCGACTGGAGTGCGCAGGCCGCCTGCCGCACTACCGATCCGGATGAACTGTTCGTGCAGGGAGCAGCGCAGAACAGGGCCAAGGCAGTGTGCACCGGATGTCCGGTACGCACCGAATGTCTGGCTGATGCGCTGGACAATCGCGTCGAATTCGGCGTATGGGGAGGCATGACGGAGCGCGAGCGCCGCGCATTGCTGCGCAGGCGACCCACCGTGACGTCCTGGCGCAGGCTGCTGGAGACCGCGCGCCTGGAGTATGAGCGGGGGGTCGGGATCGTGCCCCTGGACAGCGACGAGGTGTACGAGAACTACGCAGCGGTGAGCTGAGGGCGCTGCCCTCGGGCACACCTGGGCGTTCAAGGACCTTTCGGGCACATCTTCCGGACACGTCGTCCGGGCATACATTTCCGGTATACGCCGACAGCAGCCCCTTTGTCAGGGCCCGCTGTATGCGGGCCCACGGCGACGCCCGGCCACTCAGGCGGCCCGGCCGTGCAGACGGCTAGGGCAGCTCAGGTCGGCCGGCCGCGAGCCGTTCCCCGATGTCCCGCAGTCCAACGAGGTCGTGCACATCGCCGGGCAGCGCGGCCACTTCCACCACCGCCACCTCGGGGTGGCGCGCGGTGAAGCGGTCACGCGTGCGCTGCTCACGGGAGAGCAGTTGCATACGCTCGGCGTGCAACCTCAGCAGGCCTGCGGTGAGCTGATCGACGGGTCGCTCCTCGTCGGCGCGCGCGGTGTCGCCCGTGCGCTCCTTCTCCGTGGCGGCGGGGGAGCCTTCGTCAGGAGTTGGTGTTTCGGAAGCGCGAGATTCTGAACTGCCGTACGTGTCGGGAGAGTTACGAAGACCAGCTTTCCCGCCCCCCTGATCCACAATGCGGGGCTCTTCAAGATTTTCCGCGGCGGCGAGCGCCCGCTCGGCCGACAGCCGGCCGGCGCCGCTGCCGTGGACCCGGTTGAGCACCAGACCCACCAGCGGCATGTCCTCGTCGGCCAGCCGCTCCACGAAGTACGCGGCCTCGCGCAGTGCGTCCCGCTCCGGGGCCGCCACCACCAGGAACGCGGTGCCGGGCGCCTGCAGCAGTTTGTACGTCGCGTCCGCGCGCGTACGGAACCCGCCGAAGGTGGTGTCCATCGCGGCCACGAACGTCTGGACGTCCTTCAGCAGCTGACCGCCCAGCAGCTTGCCGAGGGTGCCGGTCATCATCGACATGCCGACGTTGAGGAAGGCCATCCCGGCGCGGCCGCCCAGCTTCGCCGGGGCCGTCAGCAGCCGGATCAGACGGCCGTCCAAGAAGGAGCCGAGCCGCTTGGGCGCTTCCAGGAAGTCCAGGGCCGAGCGGGACGGCGGCGTGTCGACGACGATCAGATCCCACTCGTCCTTCGCCCGCAGCTGGCCCAGCTTCTCCATCGCCATGTACTCCTGCGTGCCCGCGAAGCCCGCAGAGAGCGACTGGTAGAAGGGGTTGGCCAGGATCACGGCGGCCCGCTCGGGGTCCGCGTGCGCCTCGACGACCTCGTCGAAGGTGCGCTTCATGTCGAGCATCATGGCGTGCAGCTCGCCGCCGCCGTCGGTGCCTTTCACCCGGCGCGGCACGTTGTCCAGCGAGTCGATGCCCATCGACTGGGCGAGCCGCCGGGCCGGGTCGATGGTGAGGACGACCACCTTGCGGCCGCGCTCGGCGGCCCGCAGCCCCAGCGCCGCCGCGGTCGTGGTCTTCCCGACCCCGCCCGAGCCGCAGCACACCACGATCCGGGTCTTCGGGTCGTCGATCAGCGCGTCGACGTCGAGCACGCGCGCGGGGGAGAGGCGGTGACGGGCGGGCTCCTGCGCCTTGGCCGGTTCCGGACTCATGACATCCCCTGCTTCCGCAGCTCGGTGGCGAGTTCGTACAGGCCCGCGAGGTCCATGCCCTCGGCGAACAGCGGCAGTTCGTGCAGCGGCAGGTCCAGCTCGCCCAGCACGGCCCGCTGCTCGTGCTCCAGCGCGTACCGCTCGGCGTACTCGCCGGCCTGCGCCAGCAGCGGGTCCACCAGCTGCTCGGCCTTCCCGCCGCGCCGCGCCCCGCCCAGTCCTGCGGCCGACAGCGACTGCGCGACGGCGGTACGCGGCACCGTCCGTACGAGTTCCAGATCGGCCGCGTCCAACACCTCCGGGCGCACCATGTTCACGACGACCCGGCCCACCGGCAGCCGCGCCGCGCGCAGTTCGGCGATCCCGTCCGCGGTCTCCTGGACCGGCATCTCCTCCAGCAGCGTCACCAGGTGAACGGCGGTCTCGGGGGACTTCAGCACCCGCATCACGGCCTGCGCCTGATTGTGTATCGGGCCGATCTTCGCCAGCCCGGCCACCTCGTCGTTGACGTTGAGGAAGCGGGTGATGCGCCCGGTGGGCGGCGCGTCCATGACGACGTAGTCATAGGCGAACCGTCCGCTTCTGTCCTTGCGCCGCACCGCCTCGCACGCCTTGCCGGTCAGGAGCACGTCCCTGAGGCCCGGCGCGATGGTGGTGGCGAAGTCGATGGCGCCGAGCTTCTTCAGCGCCCGGCCCGCGCCGCCCAGCTTGTAGAACATCTGGAGATAGTCCAGAAGGGCCAGTTCGGGATCGATGGCGAGCGCGTACACCTCGCCGCCGCCCGGGGCGACGGCGATTTTGCGCTCCTCGTAGGGCAACGCCTCCGTTTCGAAGAGCTGTGCGATGCCCTGCCGACCCTCGACCTCCACGAGAAGCGTCCGCTTCCCCTCGGTCGCGAGAGCCAGCGCGAGGGCTGCGGCGACCGTCGTCTTTCCGGTCCCGCCCTTGCCGCTGACGACCTGGAGCCTGCTCACGTCTTCGAGACTAACCAGTCCGTCGGCGGCCTACGCGGGAGGCTGTGGATAACAGCGGCTACAGTCGGCCACATGACCAAGTGGGAATACGCAACCGTGCCGCTGCTCGTCCATGCCACGAAGCAGATTCTGGACACCTGGGGCGAGGACGGCTGGGAGCTCGTCCAGGTCGTGCCCGGACCGAACAACCCCGAGCAGCTCGTGGCCTACCTGAAGCGGGAGAAGCAGGCGTGAGCGCCGTCGAGGCCAAACTGGCCGAACTCGGTCTCTCCCTGCCGGCGGTCGTCCCGCCGCTCGCCGCGTACCAGCCGGCCGTGCAGTCCGGCGTGTACGTGTACACCAGCGGCCAGCTGCCGATGGTGGACGGCAAGCTCCCGGTCACCGGAAAGGTGGGCGCGGAGGTCACCGCGGAGGAGGCCAAGGACCTGGCCCGCACCTGCGCGCTGAACGCGCTGGCCGCCGTCAAGTCCGTCGCCGGCGACCTGGACCGCATCGCGCGCGTGGTGAAAGTGGTCGGCTTCGTCGCCTCCGCCGCCGACTTCACCGGTCAGCCCGGTGTCATCAACGGCGCCAGCGAACTGCTCGGCGAGGTCCTCGGCGACAAGGGCGTGCACGCCCGCAGCGCGGTGGGCGTCGCGGTGCTCCCGCTGGACGCGCCGGTCGAGGTCGAGGTCCAGGTGGAGCTGCTGCCGTAGGCCCTGGCCCCGGCCTGCTCTCGAACATTCGCTCACATCGGGATAGCCTCCGCCCATGGCGAATGGGCAGTGGTATCCCCCGGAGTGGCCGGAACGCATCCGCGCGCTCGCGGAAGGCAGCCTCACCCCGGTGCCCGCCGTGCGCGCGGCCACGGTGTTGCTCCTGAAGGACACCCCGGACGGCCCGGCCGTCCACATGCTGCGCAGACGCGCCTCCATGGCCTTCGCCGGAGGCGCGTACGCGTATCCCGGCGGCGGCGTCGACCCGCGCGACGACGACCACCAGATCCGCTGGGCGGGCCCCACGCGCGCGTGGTGGGCCGAGCGCCTCGGCGTCGACGAGTCCGGCGCCCAGGCGATCGTCTGCGCGGCCGTGCGCGAGACGTACGAGGAGGCGGGCGTCCTGCTCGCCGGACCCGACCCCGACTCGGTCGTCGGCGACACCACCGGCGATGACTGGGAGGCCGACCGCGCCGCCCTGGTCGCCCGGGACCTGTCCTTCGCCGAGTTCCTGGACCGCCGCGGCCTGGTGCTGCGCTCGGACCTGCTGGGCGCCTGGACCCGCTGGATCACCCCCGAGTTCGAGTCCCGCCGCTACGACACCTGGTTCTTCGCCGCCGTCCTCCCGCAGGGGCAGCGCACCCGCAACGCCTCCACGGAGGCCGACCGCACGGTGTGGATCCGGCCCACGGACGCGGCCGCCTCGTACGACAAGGGCGAGCTGTTGATGATGCCGCCCACCATCGCGACCCTGCGCCAGCTGACCCCGTACGCCGCCGCGGCCGAGGCGCTCGCCGCCGCGCCCGCGCGCGACATGACGCCGGTCCTCGCCCGTGCCCGCCTGGTGGCGGGTGAGATCGTCCTGTCCTGGCCGGGCCACGACGAGTTCACCAAGCACATCCCGACCGCCCCGACCGGTGGAGGTCCCGCATGACGGACGCAGCAGCCCTGCCCGGCCAGCCCCGGGGCGGGGTCCTCTCGGGCCCGGCCACCGAGCGCGCCGTCAACGTGCTGGCGCCCAACGCCTCCGCGATGACCCTGGACGGCACGAACACCTGGATCGTCTCGGAGCCCGACTCCGAGCTGGCCGCGGTCATCGACCCGGGCCCGCTGGACGACGGCCACCTGCAAAACGTCGTCGACGCGGCGGAGAAGGCCGGCAAGCGCGTCGCCCTCACTCTGCTCACCCACGGCCACCCCGACCACGCGGAGGGCGCCGCCCGCTTCGCCGAGCTGACCGGCACGAAGGTGCGGGCCCTCGACCCGGCGCTGCGGCTCGGCGACGAGGGGCTGGCCGCCGGGGACGTGGTCACTCTCGGCGGCCTGGAGCTGCGGGTCGTCCCCACGCCCGGCCACACCGCCGACTCCCTGTGCTTCCACCTCCCGGCCGACCGGGCGGTGCTGACCGGCGACACGATCCTCGGCCGCGGTACGACGGTCGTGGCCCACCCCGACGGCCGGCTGGGCGACTACCTGGACTCCCTGCGGCGCCTGAGATCGCTCACCGTGGACGACGGCGTCCACACGGTCCTCCCGGGCCACGGACCGGTCCTGGAGGACGCCCAGGGCGCCGTGGAGTTCTACCTCGCCCACCGCGCCCACCGACTCGCACAGGTCGAGACCGCAGTCGAGGACGGCTACCGCACGCCGGCCGAGGTCGTCGCCCACGTGTACGCCGACGTGGACCGCTCACTGTGGCCGGCGGCGGAGCTGTCGGTACGGGCACAGCTGGACTACCTACGGGACCACGGGCTCATCTAGTCGGGCCTGGGCGCCTTCACGCCGTGCACGCGCGCGTACTCCCGCGCGAGCCAGGGCCCGAGGTCGTCGACGTACGACCGCAGTACGGCGGCGTCGCCGACGGGCTCGTACCCGTACTCGGCCGCGGCCCGCAGCTGCTCGGACCGCTCCGGGTAGTAGCCGCCGCACACCCGGGCCATCTCCCGCAGGTCACTGGTCCAGCCCCGCCAGCACGGCATGACGAGGGTGAAGCCGGTGCGGACCAGGTGCCGGGACATGAACCGGACGAGGGGCCGCCGGGCTTCCTCGCTGTCCGCCGCGCGGGCGATACGGTCCCGCCATCGGGGGAGCAGGAGAGCGAGGTCCCCATTGGTCTCGCGGGCCAGCAGGGAGTCGGGCCGGTAGCGGGGGAGGTGCTCGGCGAGGTCCGCGCCCAGGAGCGGAGTGCACAGGCAGGCGACGAACCACCCCAGGTCGTACCGCTCCAGCTCGCTCAGCAGCCGCGCCCGGCCGTACAGCAGCGTCCCGACCCCGTCGATCTGCGGGAACTCCCTGTCGACGGCCTCGCCAAGGGCACGGACGTCCGCCCGGTCGGCCTTCGTCGGCTCCTCCTCAAGGGCGACCAGCAGATCCAGGTCGCTGCGCCCCACGCGCGCGGTGCCCCGCGGAATCGACCCGTAGAGGTAGGCGCTGTGCATCCGCGGTCCGAACACGTCCAGCAGCCGTTCGCGAGCGGCGGCGACGACCGGACGGAAATCGTCCGGGACGCGCGCGAGGGAGCCCTCGCGCTGGAGGAAGCCGTCCTCGTCGAGCCCGCGGGAGGGGGCGTTCTGGATCACGGGCCCACTGTGCCCGGCCGAGCGCGCGCGGGCAGCTGATTTACGGCCGAGCCAGACGAAGGGCCCCACCGCGCGGCAGGGCCCTTTCCGTGTGCGTGGGCGATCAGCGCGACCGCTTGGCCAGGCGCTCGACGTCCAGCAGGATCACGGCCCGCGCCTCCAGGCGGAGCCAGCCGCGTCCGGCGAAGTCGGCGAGGGCCTTGTTCACGGTCTCGCGGGACGCGCCGACCAGCTGGGCCAGCTCCTCCTGCGTGAGGTCGTGGACGACGTGGATGCCCTCCTCGGACTGCACGCCGAAGCGGCGGGACAGGTCCAGCAGGGCGCGCGCGACACGACCGGGAACGTCGGAGAAGACCAGGTCGGACATGGCGTCGTTGGTCTTGCGCAGTCGGCGGGCGACGGCGCGCAGCAGGGCGCCGGCCACCTCGGGACGCGCGTTCAGCCAGGGCTGCAGGTCGCCGTGGCCGAGACCGAGCAGCTTGACCTCGGTCAGCGCGGTCGCGGTCGCGGTGCGCGGGCCCGGGTCGAAGAGCGACAGCTCGCCGATGAGCTCACCGGGGCCCACGACGGCGAGCATGTTCTCGCGGCCGTCGGGGGAGGTGCGGTGCAGCTTGACCTTGCCCTCGGTGACGACATAGAGCCGGTCACCGGGGTCGCCCTCGTGGAACAGCGAGTCGCCGCGTGCGAGGGTCACCTCACTCATGGAGGCGCGAAGCTCCGCGGCCTGCTCGTCGTCGAGAGCCGCGAAGAGCGGGTTGCGCCGCAGAACGTCGTCCACGAGTTCTCTCCTTGTCGACCTGCTCAGGGGATCTTGCTCCCCGTGGTGCCAGGGGACCGTGTTCCCCATTTTGCCGGACGGTCCAAACAGTGTGATCTGTCACAAGGATGCCGCACAGGTGTCCCGAGGTAAGCGGCAGGGGTCCAATTGGGGGCTGATCTTCTGGGTCCGGGGCGGATGTCGGTGCCGGGCTTTAGGCTGGCCGGGTGTCCAAATCGCCGGTAGAGCACAGGCCAAGGGGGCTGCGCGGGTGGTTGTACGTCGCGATTCCGCTGTGGGCGAACAGGACCCCGGCAGTGGTAAGAAAACGGTGAAAACGGAGAAAAAGGTTCCGGCGAAGAAGGCGGCGCCCGCGAAGAAGACGGCCGCCGCGTCGGCCGCGGTGGCCAAGAAGCCGCCGTCGGGCGAGTCGCGCACCGCCCTCGTCCGCCGTGCCCGCCGCATCAACCGCGAACTCGCCGAGGTGTACCCGTACGCCCATCCCGAGCTCGACTTCGAGAACCCCTTCCAGCTCCTCGTCGCCACGGTCCTGTCGGCCCAGACCACCGACCTCAGGGTCAACCAGACCACCCCGGCACTCTTCGCCAAGTACCCCACCCCCGAGGACCTGTCCGCCGCCAACCCGGAGGAGGTCGAGGAGATCCTGCGGCCGTGCGGCTTCTTCCGGGCCAAGACCAGGTCGGTGATAGGGCTGTCCCAGGGCCTCGTGGAGCGGTTCGGCGGTGAGGTTCCCGGCCGGCTGGAGGACCTCGTCAAGCTGCCCGGCGTCGGCCGCAAGACCGCCTTCGTCGTCCTCGGCAACGCCTTCGGGCGGCCCGGCATCACCGTGGACACGCACTTCCAGCGGCTGGTGCGGCGCTGGCAGTGGACCGAGGAGACGGACCCCGACAAGATCGAGGCCGCCGTCGGAGCGCTCTTCCCGAAGAGTGACTGGACGGACCTCTCGCACCACGTGATCTGGCACGGCCGCCGCATCTGCCACGCCCGCAAGCCCGCCTGCGGCGCCTGCCCCATCGCCCCGCTCTGCCCGGCGTACGGCGAGGGCGAGACCGACCCGGAGAAGGCCAAGAAGCTCCTGAAGTACGAGAAGGGCGGCTTCCCGGGCCAGCGCCTCAAGCCCCCGCAGGCCTACCTCGACGCGGGCGGCACAGCGGCACCGCCGCTGGGGGCCGCGTGACGCGCCGACCCGGCGGGGTGTCATCGGCGGGCCGGGGCGCGCTGTGTACGAACGGAGGCGCGGCGCGGTCCGTGCCGGTGGGTCGGTCAAGACAGGTTGACCCGCTGGAACGAACTCGGAGGCGTCCGGCGTTGGAGACGGCAGAACGGGGGTGGGCATGACGCACACGAGCAATACCCAGGACGGCCCGGTGACACTCAGCAAGGAGGGCCTGCCGGGCTGGCTGGACCCGGTGGTGCACGCGGTGGAGACGGTCGAACCGCTCCAGCTCAGCCGCTTCCTCCCGCCGAAGAACGGCGCGGGGCGGCAGTCCGCCGTGCTGATCCTGTTCGGCGAGGGCGAGCACGGCCCCGAGCTGCTGCTCATGGAGCGTGCAGGTTCGCTGCGCTCGCACGCCGGCCAGCCCTCCTTCCCCGGCGGTGCCCTCGACCCCGAGGACGGCGACCCCAAGGCCGACGGGCCGTTGCGGGCCGCTCTGCGCGAGGCCGAGGAGGAGACCGGGCTCGATCCGTCCGGCGTCCAGCTCTTCGGCGTGCTGCCCAAGCTCTACATCCCGGTCAGCGGCTTCGTCGTCACGCCGGTGCTGGGCTGGTGGCGCGAGCCGAGCCCGGTCGGCGTCGTCGACCCGAACGAGACCGCACGCGTCTTCACGGTCCCCGTGGCGGATCTCACGGACCCCGTGAACCGCGCCATCGCCGTCCACCCGAGCGGCCACAAAGGTCCGGCATTCCTGGTCGAATCGGCTCTGGTCTGGGGTTTTACGGCCGGGATCATCGACCGTCTGATGCATTACGCGGGCTGGGAGCGTCCCTGGGACCGCGAGAAGCAGGTCCCGCTCGACTGGCGCGCATGACAGGGTGTCACTCGTGAATGTGCTGGACATCCTGCTGCTGGTCGCCGCCGTGTGGTTCGCGGTCGTGGGCTATCGCCAGGGGTTCGTCGTCGGCATCCTGTCGGTGATCGGGTTCCTGGGGGGCGGCCTCGTAGCCGTCTATGTACTGCCCGTCATCTGGGACGCCCTGACCGACAACGCCGAGGTCAGCACCACCGCCGCGGTCGTCGCGGTGGTCGTGGTCATCGTCTGCGCCTCCATCGGCCAGGCCCTGACCACCCACCTGGGCAACAAACTGCGCCGGTACATCACCTGGTCCCCGGCCCGCGCCCTGGACGCGACGGGCGGCGCCCTGGTCAACGTCGTGGCGATGTTGCTGGTCGCCTGGTTGATCGGCTCGGCCCTGGCGGGGACGACGCTGCCGACGCTCGGCAAGGAGGTCCGCAACTCCAAGGTGCTGCTCGGCGTCTCCCGGGCCCTGCCCGCGCAGGCCGACACCTGGTTCGCCGACTTCTCCTCGGTCCTCGCGCAGAACGGCTTCCCGCAGGTCTTCAGCCCCTTCGCCAACGAGCCGATCACCGACGTCCGGCCGCCCGACCCGGCGCTGGCCGGCAGCGCCGTCGCCACCCGCTCCCAGCGCTCCATCGTCAAGGTCACGGGCACCGCGCACAGCTGCGGCAAGGTCCTGGAGGGCAGCGGCTTCGTCTTCGCCGACCGCCGCGTCATGACCAACGCGCACGTCGTCGGCGGCGTCGACGAACCCACCGTCCAGATAGGCGGCGAAGGCCGCAAGTACGACGCGAAGGTCGTCCTCTACGACTGGCGGCGCGACATCGCCGTACTCGACGTACCGGACCTGAAGGCGCGTGCCCTGCAGTTCTCGGCCCAGGACGCGGCGAGCGGCGACGGCGCGATCGTCGCGGGCTTCCCGGAGAACGGGTCGTACGACGTCCGTGCCGCGCGCGTGCGCGGCCGCATCACGGCCAACGGCCCGGACATCTACCACCGCGGCACGGTTCGCCGCGACGTCTACTCCCTGTACGCGACCGTCCGCCAGGGCAACTCCGGCGGCCCGCTGCTCACGCCCGACGGCAAGGTGTACGGCGTGGTCTTCGCGAAGTCCCTCGACGACGCCGACACCGGTTACGCGCTCACGGCCGACGAGATCCGGCAGGACATCGCCCAGGGCCGCACGGCGAACCAACAGGTCGGCACCGACAGCTGCGCCCTGTAGCGCCCTGTGGGGCGGCCGGGGAGCAGGCGGGCCGGGAGCTAGCCGCGAGGGTGGCGCAGACGGACCGAGACCCAGCGGGCCCGGCGGCGCAGGATGCGCGGGATCCCCACCCGGAGGTCCGTCCCCGGCAACTGCGGGGTGCCGCGCTCATGGGCGCTCAGGCCATTGGCCGAGCGACGGTTGCGGGGTGCGTCACTGTAGTCGTGCGTCCAGCCCATACCCCGACGTCTGCCCCTGCCCCATGGTCGATAACCGCCTCGGAGCCCTTCAATTGGCCTATGCGCCAGGCATGTGGCTGTTCGTAGGGCAAATGTTCAGAACCGGATACCGGGCGCATCGGCTTGGTCACCGGTCGGGTTCGGGATCTTTCAGCCAGTTGATCAGTTCGGTGGAGAAAGCGACCGGATCCTCTTCGTGCGGGAAGTGCCCGAGGCCGTCGAACAGCCGCCAGCGGTACGGCGCTTCGACGTACTCGCCCGAGCCGGCCGCGCTGCGCGTGCGCATCACCGGGTCCAGGGAGCCGTGCAGATGCAGCGTCGGCACGCGCACCGGCCGCTTCATGCGCCGGTTGAACTGGATGCCGTCCGGGCGGGCCAGGGACCGCACCATCCAGCGGTACGGCTCGATCGAACAGTGCGCGGTCGACGGGATGCACATGGCCCGCTGGTACGTCTCCACCGCCTTGTCGTCCGGCAGCCGGGGCCCGGACCAGTCGCGGATCAGCCTGCCGACCAGGGCGCCGTCGTCGGCGGTGAGCTGCCGCTCCGGGATCCACGGCCGCTGGAAGCCCCAGATGTAGGAGCCGGCCGCCGTCTGCCGGGCGTCGCGCATCATGGCGGCGCGCCAGCGCCTCGGATGCGGCATGGAGACGACCGCGAGCCGTCGTACGAGCTTGGGGCGCATCGCGGCGGCCGTCCACGCCAGATAGCCGCCCAGGTCGTGGCCGACCAGCGCGGCGTCCGGCTCGCCGAGCGAGCGGATCACACCGGTGACGTCGAGGGCGAGGTTGGCCGGGTCGTACCCGCGCGGCGTGCGGTCGCTGCCGCCCACGCCCCGCACGTCCATCGCCACGGCGCGGAAGCCCGCCTCGGCGAGCGAGACCAGCTGGTGCCGCCAGGTCCACCAGAACTGCGGGAAGCCGTGCAGCAGCAGGACGAGCGGGCCGTCGCCCAGCTCCGCGATGTGGAAGCGGGCGCCGTTGGCGGCGACGTCGCGATGGGTCCAGGGACCGTCGATGCGTACGGCCGAAGGGGCGGAGGGGTCCGTCATGAGGACGAGCGTGCCACAGCTTCGATGGCCTCGGGCGCACGCTCCTCCAGCGCCGGGCGCTCGGGGCGGGGGTGCGGCTTGGCGTTCTGCAGGACGCCCGCCGTCTCCTTCATCGACGCGGCGACCTTCTGCGGGCCCTGACTCTTCTTGGCCTTCTTCGCGAAGACCACGCCGATCAGCGCGAGGAGGCCGGCCACCAGGACGTTCGCCGCGAAGGACAGCAGGAAGCAGACCGCGAGGTTCCAGCCGCTCCAGGTCCGGATGCCGTACGCCAGCGCGAAGTTGAGCATCGGCAGGGAGAACAGCAGGACCATGGCGGCCACCGAGAACGCGCCGCCGCTCGTCGCGCCGCGCTTGACGTCCTGCTTGAGCTGGGCCTTGGCCAGCGCGATCTCGTCGTGCACCAGCGCCGACAAATCGGTCGTCGCCGACGCGAACAGCTGGCCGATGCTGCGTTCGGCGCCGACCGGGCTGCCGTCGGGTGCGCTCATCGCGGTCTCCCTCTCCTGCGCACGCGGTGCGCGCGCTTCCGTCTTCTGCCTGACTGGGTACGGTCCCGCTCTTTTGTACCGTCTCGTCAGATCATGCCGGACGGTCGTTCTTCTCGCCTGCCCCGCCCGGTACTTCGGCAAGCCCGTGGCGCGCGCCGACCTTCTCCCGGGCGATGCGGCGGTGCTCGGCGGCCTTCCGCTCGAAGATCTCCGCCATACGCAGGTGGTACGCCGGGTCGTCCTCCTCGTAGACGTCCGGGATGCCGTCGCGGTCCTCGTCCCGCTCCTCCTCCGCGCACAGCCTGCGGTACCGGGCGTTGCGTATCTTCAGCAGGACGGTCGCGGCGACGGCCGCGATCAGCGATCCGCTCAGTACGGCCGCCTTGACCTCGTCGGTGAGCACCGTGTCGCCCGCGAAGGCGAGCTCGCCGATGAGCAGCGAGACGGTGAAACCGATACCGGCGAGGGAGGCGACCGCGAAGACGTCGGCCCAGGCCAGCTCGTCGCTGAGGGAGGCCCGGGTGAAGCGGGCGGTCAGCCAGGTGCCGCCGAAGATGCCGACCGTCTTGCCGACGACCAGTCCGAGGACGACCCCCAGCGTCTCCGGTTCGGTGAACACGTCCAGCAGCGCCCCGCCGGTGATGCTCACCCCCGCGCTGAACAGCGCGAACAGGGGGACGGCGAGGCCCGCGGACAGGGGGCGCACGAGGTGCTCGATGTGCTCGCCCGGCGAGTGCTGCTCGTCCTCGTGGGGGGTGCAGCGCAGCATCAGGCCCATCGCCACACCGGCGATGGTCGCGTGGACTCCGCTGTTGTACATCAGCCCCCAGATGACGAGGGCGAGCGGGACGTACACGTACCAGCCGCGCACGCCCTTGCGCAGCAGCAGCCAGAAGACGACCAGGCCGACCACAGCCCCGCCGAGCGCGGCGAAGTCGATGCGCTCGGTGAAGAAGATCGCGATGATCAGGATCGCGAACAGGTCGTCCACGACGGCGAGGGTCAGCAGGAAGGCGCGCAGGGCGCTGGGCAGCGAGGTGCCGATGACGGCGAGCACGGCGAGCGCGAAGGCGATGTCGGTGGCGGTGGGCACCGCCCAGCCCTCCAAGGAGCCGCCACCGGTGAGGTTGGTGAGGGCGTAGACGAGGGCGGGTACGGCCATTCCGCACAGCGCGGCGACGACCGGCAGGACGGCCGCCTTCGGGTCCCGCAGGTCACCGGCGACCAGCTCGCGCTTGAGCTCGATGCCGGCGACGAAAAAGAAGATCGCCAGCAGTCCGTCGGCGGCCCAGTGGGCGACGGAGAGGTCCAGGCCGAGTGCCCCGGGGCCGAAGTGGAAGTCGGCGACGGTCTCGTAGCTGTGGTGCAGAGCGGGGATGTTCGCCCAGATCAGGGCGGTGACGGCGGCGACCAGCAGCAGCACGCCACCGACGGTCTCGGTGCGCAGCGCGTCCGCGACGAAGGTCCGCTCGGGCAGCGACAGACGTCCGAAGACCTTGCGGGGAGCGGTGTTGCGGGGCGCGGCCACGGGGGAGACCTCCGGTTGGTGGGCAGGGCTGAGCACATGCCGACCAGACTTCCCGGCGCATCTTTGGATCTTGTCGCTGCGTTGATACT
Organism: Streptomyces olivochromogenes; assembly: GCF_021538895.1. GTDB lineage: Bacteria > Actinomycetota > Actinomycetes > Streptomycetales > Streptomycetaceae > Streptomyces > Streptomyces olivochromogenes_A. The sequence goes on from NZ_JADDRL010000072.1 coordinate 50,189, forward strand.
TTGCTTAGTTTACCTAAGGTAGCCGATCGGCGCATCCGGGTGATTCCCACGGTAGGCGTGAAAGGGGCGCCCCGCTTGTGTGCGGGGCGCCCCTGAGCTGGTGCGCGTTCCCTGGGTGCCTCGGCTTCCCAGGTGCCTCGGTTTGCCTCAGTCCTCGCTGGGTGCCGCGGGGAGCTTGGCCTGGATGAGGTCCATGACGGCGGAGTCGGTGAGCGTGGTCACGTCGCCGAGCTGGCGGTTCTCCGCGACGTCGCGCAGCAGGCGGCGCATGATCTTGCCGGAGCGGGTCTTGGGCAGCTCCGCGACCGGCAGGATCCGCTTCGGCTTGGCGATCGGGCCGAGGGTGGCACCGACGTGGTTGCGCAGGTCGTTGACCAGGCCCTCGTCCTCGGAGGCGGTGCCGCGCAAGATCACGAAGGCGACGATGGCCTGTCCGGTGGTCTCGTCGGCGGCGCCGACGACGGCGGCTTCGGCGACGGAGGGGTGGGAGACGAGGGCGGACTCGACCTCGGTGGTGGAGATGTTGTGGCCGGAGACGAGCATGACGTCGTCGACGCGGCCCAGGAGCCAGATGTCGCCGTCGTCGTCCTTCTTGGCGCCGTCACCGGCGAAGTACTTGCCCTCGAAACGGGACCAGTAGGTGTCGAGGTAACGCTGGTCGTCGCCCCAGATGGTGCGCAGCATGGAGGGCCAGGGCTCGGTCAGGACCAGGTAACCGCCGCCGCCGTTGGCAACCTCGTTCGCCTCGTCGTCGACGACGGTCGCGGAGATGCCGGGCAGCGGGGTCTGCGCGGAGCCGGGCTTGGTCTCGGTCACGCCCGGCAGCGGCGAGATCATCATGGCGCCGGTCTCGGTCTGCCACCAGGTGTCCACGATCGGCGTCCTGTCGGCGCCGATGTGCTTGCGGTACCAGATCCAGGCCTCGGGGTTGATCGGCTCGCCCACCGACCCGAGCACGCGCAGGCTGCTGAGGTCGAACTTGGCGGGGATGTCGTCGCCCCACTTCATGAACGTG
>NZ_JADDRL010000073.1 GCF_021538895.1 Streptomyces olivochromogenes
GCGGGCGGGAGGAGCGGGCGGGGATGACCGGGACGTCAGCACGGGGCGACGCCGTTGCCGGAACCCGGACCGGCAGGCGCGGCGGTGGCCGGGCCCGCCCCGTGTGGTCGCGGAACTTCGCGCTGTTCTTCGTGGCGCGGGCCGTCGCCCGGCTCGGGGACAGCATGCTCACCGTGGCGCTCGCCGCCGGCCTGGTGCAGCACGGGTACGGCGCGGGCGCGGTCGGCCTCGCCATGGCCGCGAAGGCCGCCGCCTTCGCCGGGCTGGTCGTCCTCGGCGGGGTGTTCGCCGACCGGTTCGACACCCGCAGGCTGATGCTCGGCGCCGATCTGGTCCGGCTCGTCGTCCAGTCCCTCATGGCCGCGCTCTTCCTCGCCGGGCACGTGGTCCTGTGGGAGATCTGTGTGATCGGCGTGGTCAACGGCGCGGCGGGCGCCCTCTTCCAGCCCGGCGTGGCGAGCACGGTGCCCCGCGTCGCCACCGACATCCAGGGCGCGAACGGCGCGATCCGCATCGCCGAGTCCGCCGCCCAGCTGGCGGGCCCCGCCGTCGCGGGCGTGCTGGTCGCCTTCACCTCACCCGGCGGCGTGTTCGCGGCCGACGCCGCCACGTACGTGGTGAGCGCCCTGTGCCTGCTGCTGCTCCGCCTGCCCCCGGCGTCCGGGAGCGGCCGCGCGTCCGGGCCGGGTGCCAAGGCGTTCAAGGCCGATCTCGTCGAGGGCTGGCGGGAGTTCAGGGCGCGGACCTGGCTCTGGGGTGTCATCGCCGTCTGGTGCGTCTACATGATCGCCGTATGGGGGCCGACCGTCCCGCTGGTGGCCACGCAGGTGGTGCACCAGCACGGCCCCCGCGCGTACGGCCTGATCAACTCCGCCCTCGGCGCGGGCACCGTGGTGGGCGGCCTGCTGGCCGTGCGGCTGCGGCCCCGCCGCATGCTGCGGGCGGGCGCGACCGCCCTGTTCGCCTTCGTCGGCTTCCCGGCGACCGTCGGCGCCGGTCTCGGCGTACCGGCCATGGCGGCCGGGGCCGCGGTCGCCGGAGCCGGGATGTCGTTCTGGGGCGTGATGTGGTCGACCAGCGTGCAGACCCAGGTCCCGGCCGACGTCCTCAACCGCATCCACGCCTACGACGTCGCCGGCTCCCTGGCGATGATGCCCGTCGGCCAGGCCCTCGCCGGCCCGGCGGCCGGCGCGCTGGGCGCGGACCACGTGCTGCTGGCCGCCGGCGTGGTGAGCCTCGTCGTCGCCGCCGCGCTGCTCGCCGTCCCCGCGATCCGCGACCTGGCCAGGGTCGACGCGCCCGCGCGGGGCCACTGAACGTCCCCACGCCCGGAAAAGGGGTGCGCGACCACCGACCCGAGTGCGGTATGGTTTCCCTGCGCGTTTCGACCAGGGAAACCCCAGGTCAAACGGCATCGGGACGTGGCGCAGCTTGGTAGCGCACTTGACTGGGGGTCAAGGGGTCGCAGGTTCAAATCCTGTCGTCCCGACGGTGCGAAGGGTCTTCGCGGGCAATTGCCCGCGGGGCCCTTTTTCGCGTTCCTCGTGGTCGGTGACCTCGGGACGATCCCCGGTCGCGGCGCACCCGTGCGGGACCGGCCACTGGCCGAGAAAAACGCGTGGACCGAGCGCTCGCCGGCACGCGACACTGCAAGGCCTGACCTGCCTGTACGCGTACGTCGGTGCGAACCGACGCTCCAGGGACACGGGGTGGGAATGGGATCGCCTGAACCGCGCGGGACCACGCCGCGCAGGGGTGCGGTGCTCCTCGCACTGCGTCATTACGGACGGGAGATGGCCCGGCAGCGGCGCATGGCGGTGCCCGCCATGCTGCTGCCCGCGCTGGGCAACATCGGCCTCAACTATCTGGCGCCGCTCGTCGTCGCCAAGCTCGTCGGCCGCATCGCCGACGACCACGGCCTCGGGCTCGGCGCGACGCTGCCGTACGTCCTCGCCTTCGCCGGGGTGCTGCTGTTCTCCGAGGCGCTGTGGCGCGTCGGTCTGCACTGCATGAACCGGCTCGACGCGCTGGGCATAGAGAACCTGTACATCGTCGGCATGGACGAGCTGTTCGCCAAGGACGCCGCGTTCTTCCACGACAACTTCGCCGGGTCGCTGACCAAACGGGTACTCAGCTTCGCCTCCCGCTTCGAGGAGTTCGTCGACACACTGACGTTCCAGGTCGTGGGCAGCCTGGCGCCGCTGGTGTTCGGATCGGTGGTGCTGTGGGGCTACGAACCGCTGCTCGTCGTCGGGCTCCTGACGATGATCGCGCTGACGGCGGTGTGCGCGGCGCCGCTGATCCGGCGCCGCCAGCAACTGGTCAACCAGCGCGAGGAGGCGATCGCCCGGGTGTCCGGCCATGTCGCCGACGCCCTGATGAACATGGACACGGTCCGGGCGTTCGCCGCCGAACACCGCGAGGCCGCCGAACACCGCTCGCGCGTCGCGGAGTCGCGGCGCCTGACGCTGCGTTCCTGGGACTACGGCAACCTGCGCATCGACACGCTGGTCGCGCCGATGTCCGTGCTGACCGGCGCGATGGGCCTGCTGCTCGCGGTCGCGCTGGTCGGCGGCGGGAACAGCGTGGAGGCGCTCGTGGTCGCCTTCACGTACTACACCAACGCGCCCCGCATCATGTTCGAGTTCAATCAGATCTACCGCCGTCTGGAGAGCTCGATGACGGAGGCCGCGCAGTTCACCGAACTGCTGCTGACGCCGCCGACCGTGCTCGACGTGCCGTCACCGGAGCCGCTGCTCCCCGGGGCCGCCGACGTCCGCTTCGAGCGGGTGACCTTCGCCCACGCGGGCGCCGAACCGCTCTTCGAGGGCCTGGACCTGGCCGTCCCCAGCGGGGCCAGGATCGGTCTCGTCGGCCGGTCGGGCGGCGGCAAGACCACGCTCACCCGGCTGGTGCTGCGGATGACCGACATCGACGGCGGCCGGATCCTGATCGGGGGTCAGGACATCAGCCGACTGCGCCAGGCCGACCTGCGCAGCCTGATCGCCTATGTGCCGCAGGACCCGGCGATGTTCCACCGCTCGCTGCGGGACAACATCGCGTTCGCCCGCCCGGACGCCACCGAGGCGGAGATCCGCCGCGCGGCCGAGGCGGCGCACGTCTCGGAGTTCGCCGACGCGCTGCCGGAGGGCTTCGACACGCTGGTGGGGGAGCGGGGCGTCAAGCTGTCCGGCGGACAGCGGCAGCGGGTCGCCCTGGCCCGGGCGATCCTGCGCGACGCGCCGATCCTGCTGCTCGACGAGGCGACCAGTGCCCTGGACTCGGAGAGCGAGGTCCTCGTCCAGCAGGCGCTGTGGCGGCTCATGGACGGGCGGACAGCGCTCGTGGTGGCGCACCGGCTGAGCACGGTCGCCGGCATGGACCGGCTCGTCGTCCTGGACCGCGGCCACATCGTCGAGCAGGGCACGCACCAGGAACTGCTCTCCTCGGACGGCACCTACGCGAAGCTGTGGCAGCACCAGTCGGGCGGCTTCCTCGGCGACAGCCCGGCCCCGGCCGACCTGCACTGAACGCACGGGCCCTCGCGACAGGCCCTAGGCCCGCCGATAGCGTGCGGTGACCTGCGTGAGATAGGCGCGGAGCATCACCTTGGCCTCGTCGAGGAGCGCCGCGTCGCCCTCGGCGTCGCGGCGGAACGCCTCCTGGGCGAGGGCGTCGGCGGCGAGGAACGCGGCGTGGCAGGCCCGGCCGAGCGCCTCGTCGTCCTCGGCCAGGTCCAGGGCGAGCAGCAGGCGGCGCACCCCGTCGGCCATCCGGCGCTTGTGCTCGCGGTCCGCGGACCGGGCCCGCTCGGTCAGACCGCTGCCGAACCACAGTGCGCGGAAGCCGTGTTCGGTGCGGTACAGCGCGGCGAAGGCGTCGATCAGCATCCCCACCGGATCGTCCCGGTCCCGGGCCGCGGCGGTCCGTACGAAGTCGTCCATGACCGCTTCGAGCCGGGCGAAGTAGCCCGCCGCCAGGGCGTCGATGATCGCGTCCCGGTCCGGCAGGTACTGGTACAGCGAGCCCACCGACACCTTCGCCGCCGCCGCGACGCGCGTGGTGGTGAGTGCCTCGACGCCCTCGTCGACCAGGACGCGCTCCGCCGCCTCCAGGACCCGGGCGAGCCGGGCCCTGCTGCGCGCCTGCCGGGGTGTGCGGCGCAGCGGGACGGCTCCGGGCCGGTCCGGATCCGCGATCGGCTCGCCCACGTGTGGCCTCCGAAACTGAACGTGACATTGTTTCAGGTTTACGTTAGCGTCGCGTACATGACGGACTCAAGCTCCGCGCTGGGCCGGGAGAGGGCCGCCGTCGCGGACGCCTGCCGCCGTCTGGGGGCGGCGGGCCTGCTCATCGGCACGGCCGGCAACGTCAGCGTGCGCGTGGGGGACCGGGTCGCCGTCACGGCGACCGGAGCGGTGCTCGCCCAGCTGACCGCGGGTCAGGTGACCGTGGTCGACCTCGACGGAAAGGTCGTCGGCGGGAGGCTGCGGCCGACCTCCGAACTGGACCTGCACCTCGGCGTCTACCGCCGCTACGGCACCGGCGCGGTCGTCCACACCCACGCCCCCATGGCCACCGCCCTGTCCTGTGTCCTCGACGAACTGCCCTGCATCCACTACCAGTTGCTCGCCCTCGGCGGCACCGTGCGGGTGGCCCCGTACGCCACCTTCGGCACCCCGGAGCTCGCCGAGTCCGTGCTCGCCGCCCTCGACGGCCGCGGCGCCGCCCTGATGGCCAACCACGGAGCGGTCACCCACGCGACGACGCTCGAAGCGGCGGTCGAGCACGCCCTGCTGCTCGAATGGGCCTGCGGCGTCTACCAGCACGCGGCCGCGCTCGGCCGGCCCCGCGTCCTCGACGAACAGCGCCAACGCGCCGTGATCGAGGCCGCGCTCGCCCGTGACTACGGCACCACCCACCCCGTACCACCAGCTCAGGAGGAGAGCCGATGAAGGCCGTCACATTGGGCGTGCACGTACTGGACGTGCTGGTGCGGCCGGTGGAGGCCATACCCGAGGGCCAGGGAGCGACCTTGGTCGAGGACATCCGGATGACCGCCGCCGGGACGGCCGGCGGCACCGCGCTCACCCTCGCCAAACTGGGCGCCGCCGTGCGCAGCGCCGGGGCGATCGGCACCGACCCCACCGGTGACATGCTGGTCGCGCTGCTCGACCGGGCGGGAATCGACACCGCGTTGCTCGTCCGCCGTGCGGACACCCCCACGTCCGCCAGCGTCCTGCCCATCCGGCCGAGCGGCGAGCGGCCCTCGCTGCACCTGCTCGGCGCCAACATCACCTACGGCCCCGACGACGTGCCCTGGGACGCCATCGCCGAGGCCACGCATCTGCACCTGGGCGGCCCCGAGCTGATCGGCGTCGACGTCGCCGCGCGCATCCTGGCGCACGCCAAGGAGCACGGCGTGGTCACCTCGGTGGACCTCCTCGCGCCCGGCGTGCTCGGCGGCTTCGAGCAGATCGCGGCGGCCCTGCCGTACGTCGATCACTTCCTGCCCAACGACGACCAGGTGCTGGGCTTCAGCGGCGAGGACGACCTGGTGGCCGGCGCGAAGAAGTTCCTCGGCGCCGGCGCCGGACTCGTCGCGGTCACCCGCGGCGGCGACGGCGCGCTCCTGGTCACCGAGGCGGGCACCGAGACAGTGCCCGCCTTCGCCGTCGACGTCGTCGACACCACCGGCTGTGGCGACGCCTTCTCGGCCGGCTTCCTGCGCGGCGTCGCGCTCGGCCGCACCCCGCGCGAGTCCGCGGTCCTCGGCTGTGCCGCGGCCGCGCTCGTCGCGCGGGGGCTGGGCAGCGACCACGGGGACTTCGACCTCGCCGCCGCCGACGCCTTCGCGGCCACGCACGCGACCCGCGACTGAGCCCTCCGGTTCAGGCCACGTGGCCCATGTGCGCGAGCGCCTGCTTCAGCAGCACCCCGTGCCCGCCCGGCATCTCGCTCTGCACCGCGGCGGACACGGCCTCTTGCGGGGTGAACCACACGAGGTCCAGCGCGTCCTGCCGGGGCCGGCAGTCGCCGGTCACCGGGACGATGTAGGCGAGGGATACCGCGTGCTGGCGCGGGTCGTGGTACGGGGTGATGCCCGCGGTCGGGAAGTACTCGGCGACCGTGAAGGGCTGCAGCGAGGTCGGGATCCGGGGCAGGGCCACCGTGCCGAGGTCCTTCTCCAGGTGACGCATCAGGGCGTCGCGGATCCGCTCGTGGTGCAGGACACGGCCCGAGACCAGGGTCCGGTTGACCGTACCGTCCGGTCCGATGCGCAGCAGCAGGCCGATGCTGGTGACTTCGCCGCTGTCGTCGACGCGCACGGGCACGGCTTCGACGTAGAGGATCGGCATGCGGGCACGGGCCATCTCCAGCTCGTCCGGGGACAGCCAGCCGGGCGTGGTTTCGGTCATGTCAGACATTGCTTGATCATACTTTCCGGGTGGGGTGCGCGCTCAGTCGCGGGCGGGGTCGGATGAGGGAAGTCCGTAGAGGCGGCGTGCGTTGTCACGCCCCGTCCAGGCGGCGATCCGCAGGGCGTCGGGCAGGCTCAGTTCGTCGGCGTCCACCCGGTCCTGGAGCAGTGCGGCCAGCCCCTGCCGGAAGGACAGCGCGCCGAGGTGGTGGAACTCGGCCACACCGTAGGCGTCCGAGCTGTACAGGAGTTTGCGGAACGGGGTGATCTCCAGCGCCTCCTCCAGGATCGCCCGGGACCGGGCCGGGCCGGTGAAGTGCAGGGTCAGGCCCACGTCCAGGTACACCTGCTCGAACACGGCCGCCAGGTAGGAGGCCTGGCGCTGGAAGGGCCAGCAGTGCAGCAGGAGGACGGGGACGGTGCCGCGCGTCAGGTGCAGCCAGTCCGTCAGGAGGGCGGGGTCGGCCCGGTGCAGCCGGATGTCGTCGTCGCCGAATCCCGTGTGCAACTGGAGCGGGAGCCCGAGATCGACGGCGGTCCACAGCAGGTGCCGTACCAGCACCGGGTCGGCCAGCCGGCCGCCCGCCGCCGACCAGCGCCCGGCGGCCTCGCTCACCTCGGCGTCCGGGGGCCGCGCCGGGTCCAGGGCGAAGCCGGTGCGGTAGGCCGCCACCGACTTGACCGCGACCACGCCCGGCCGCCGTACGGCCTCCTCGGCGGCCGCACGGAACACGCGCGCGTACTCGCCCGCCTCGACGCCCCGCGCCGCCACCGCCTCGGCCACGCACTCCAGCCGTACGACCTCGTACGCCGTGGCGCCCGCCGCCTCGGCCAGCTGGGCCGCGGTGGTGACGGGGTGCGGGGCGTACCCGGTGTCCACGCAGTACACCTCGGTCCCCGCGGCCTCCAGGAACCGCCGGTTGACCTCCCGCCAGCCCAGCTCGGCGCGCCGGGCCGTGTAGTCGGCGGCGGGGGCGTGCCGGGGCAGGTCCAGCAGGGGAGCGCAGTGCCGGCGTACGGCCACTCCGACGGGACTGTCGAAGGGGGAGATCCCGGGCCACGCCGCGCCCTCGGTGAGCAGCGACTCGAACGCGGAAGGACCGAGGTCGGCCGTGACCGCGCCGTGGCAGTGGTGGTCGACGAGCGGCAGCCCGGCGAGGGCCTCCTGGACCGGCCCCATCGTCAGTACTTCCAGCGGTAGGCCGCCGCCACCCGCGCGTCGTCCAGACCGTCCACGGCCGCGGCCTCCCCGAGGCGTACGGCGGTCACCGCGTCGGCGAGGACCGGGCCCAGCGCGGCCCGCAGGACCTCGTCCCGGCGGAACGCCTCGACCGCCTCCGGCAGCGAGGCCGGCAGCCGCCGCACGCCCCGCGCGGCCGCCTCCTCCTCACCGAGCCGGGCCGGGTCCCCGGTGATCTCCTCCGGCAGCGCCGCGGCGGACGTCACCCCGTCGAGCCCGGCGGCGATCACGCAGCCGAGGGCGAGGTACGGGTTGGCGGCCAGGTCGACCGGCTTGACCTCCAGGTTCGCGTACCGCTCCTGGCGGCCCGCCGTGCCGGTGACCACCCGCAGGGCGGCCTCGCGCGTCTCCCGGCCCCACGCGGTGAACACCCCCGCCCACTGCGACGGTTTGAGCCGCAGATAGCTGGCCGGGCTCGGCGCGGTCAGGGCCGTCAGCGCGGGCAGGTGCGCGAGCACCCCGGCCGCGAACGACTCGGCCTCGGCCGTCATGCCGTACCGGCGCGTCCCACCGGTGTGCAGGTTCGCCCCGTCGCGCCGGCAGGAGAGGTGGAGGTGGCCGCCGTTGCCGACCCCCTCGGGGAGCACCGCCGGGGCGAAGGAGGCCCGCAGGCCGTGCCGCTGGGACACCGCGCGGACGGTCTGCCGCACCAGCACGCTCCGGTCGGCCGCCGCCACCGGGTCCAGCGCGCCCACCGAGAGCTCGAACTGCCCCGGCGCGTACTCGGGGTGGATCTGGTCGACGTCCACGCCCTGGGCCGCGCAGGCCGCGAGGAGGTCGGCGGTGTAGTCGCTCAGCTCGATCTGCCGGGTGGCGCCGTAGGCCGGGCCGGACACCGCGGGGACGAACTCCCCCTCGGGCGCCGAGGCGAGCCCGACGGCCCACTCGATCTCGACGGCCGCGAGAAAGGTCAGACCGTGCCGTTCCTCGGCGTCGGCGACGGTCCGGCGCAGGAAGGTGCGGCCGCACCCGGGGTGCCGCTCGCCTTCCTGGGTGATCCGGTCGACGGGGGCCCAGGCCCAGCCGGGCTGCCCGGCCAGCTCCACCAGCCGGTCCAGCGCCGGGTACAGGCGCAGGTCGCCGTCCGGCGAGCCGAGGACGTCGGTCGCGACGATCGAGTCGTCGGCCAGGAACGTGTCGAAGACGGGCGACATCCCCACGCCCCAGGCCGCCGCCGTGGGCAGCCGTGCCGTCGGGATCGCCTTCACCCGGCCGATGCCCGCGGTGTCGACGTAGGCCAGCACGATCCCGCGCACCCCCCGTCCGGCCAGCTCCGCGGCGAGGGCGGTGGCCCGCGGAACGTCGCCGGGTCGCCCACCGGGCACGGGGTCGGCAAGGGTGGTCATGCGTCCTCCTCGACGGGCTCGCCGTACGTGCTCGGGGTCAGGGTTTCACGGCCACCGCGCCGAACTGCGGTACCACGGCGGGGCTGTCGGCCCCTGCGCGCCAGTGCGAGCACGGCACCAGGCCGGGTTCCAGCAGGTCGAGCCCCTCGAAGAAGGCGGCGATCTCGGCGCGGCCGCGGGCGGTGATGGGCGGGGTGGCGTGCTCGTTCCAGTAGCGCATCGCCTCGACGTTGCCCTCGCCGCCCAGGTCCGCGTCGAAGGTGGGGTGCGTGACGGCGAGGAAGCTGCCCGACGGGACCGCCGCCATGATCCGGCGCACCACCTCGCGCGCGTGGTCGGTGTCCAGCACGAAGTTGAGGATGCCCAGCATCATGACCCCGACGGGCCGGTCGAGGTCGAGGGTCTCGGCGGCGCGCCGGACGACGGTGTCCGGGTCGTGCGCGTCCGCGTCCACGTAGGCGGTGGCGCCCTCGGGGGAGCTGGTCAGCAGCGTACGGGCGTACATCAGGACGACGGGGTCGTTGTCGACGTACACGATCCGTGCGTCGGGCGCGATCCGCTGGGCGATCTCGTGCGTGTTGTCCACGGTCGGCAGGCCGGTGCCGATGTCCAGAAACTGCCGCACGCCGCGCTCGGCCGCCAGGTACCGCACCACCCGGCCCAGGAAGTCCCGGTCCGTGCGGGCCACGTCCCGTATCACCGGGAACATGGCGGCGACCTCCTCGCCGACCTGCTGGTCGGCGACGTAGTTGTCCCGGCCGCCGATCCAGTAGTTCCAGACCCGCGCGTTGTGCGCCACGGACGTGGTCGGCCCCGCCGGTCCGCCCTTGCTCACGTCGCTGCCCTTCCCCCCTGGTGCGGCTGTTGGCCGACATTGTGCCCTCCGGTGATCGGCGTGTCCCGGGAATCGGCACAGCGGTCGGTTCCGGAGCCGGGCGCTCCATGAGGAACACTGGTTCGAGTACGCCCGCCCCGACCGGAAGCAGCACATGTCCGTCTCCCCAGCTCCCCTCCGTACCGGCGTCGACCCGTCGGCCGGCCCCGCCGACATCCGGCTCGTCGTCACCGACATGGACGGCACGCTCCTGGACGACGCGAAGCGGCTCCCGGCCGGGCTGTGGCCCGTGCTCGCCGAACTGCGGCGGCGCGGAGTGCTGTTCAGCCCGGCGAGCGGCCGCCAGTACGCGACGCTGGCCCGGGAGTTCGCCGAGGTGGCCGAGGGCATGGTGTTCATCGCGGAGAACGGCACGTACGTGGTGCGCGACGGGGTCGAGCTGAGCTCCGACCCGCTGGACGCGGAGGTCGCCGCCGGGGTCGCGCTGGCCGTACGGCGGCTGGCGGCGGACGGGGTGGACGCGGGCGCCGTCGTCTGCGGGAAGCGGTCCGCCTATGTGGAGCGGAGCGACGAGGCGTTCCTGGCGGAGGTCCGCAAGTACTACGTCGAGCACCGGATCGTCGAGGACGTCACCGCCCTGGACGACGAGGTCATCAAGGTGGCCGTGTTCGACTTCGGCCCGGCCGAGCGGACCACCGCGCCCGCCCTGGCGGCCTTCTCCGCCACCCACCGGGTCGTCGTCTCCGGCGAGCACTGGGTCGACGTGATGAACCGCACCGCCGACAAGGGCGCCGCCCTGCGCGGCCTGCAGCGCGAGCTCGGCATCACGCCAGCCCAGACCATGGTGTTCGGCGACTACCTCAACGACCTGGAGATGCTCGACGCCGCCGAGTGGTCCTTCGCCATGGCCAACGCCCACCCGGAGGTCATCGCCCGGGCCCGGCACCTCGCCCCGTCCAACAACGACAACGGGGTACTGAGCACCATCACCCGGGTCCTGGGGATACCGCAGCTCTGAGCGGCTTCGGCCGGTCTCAGCCCGCGGCCTTGCGCCCCACCGCGCCGTACAGCGAGACCGGCCCCTCCGGGTCCCCGGCGCCCTCGGGACGCCAGTCCGTCACCGAGACGACGCCCGGCTCCAGCAGGTCGAGGCCCTTGAAGAAACCGGACACCTCGGTCTCGGAGCGGGCCACCAGGGTCACCCCGCCGGCGCCGTACGCGGCGATGCCGCGCCGGACGTTCTCGGGCTCGAAGTCGGCGGTCATCGCGGACAGGACGAGACAGCTGCCCGGGGCGAGGGCGCCGACGAGGGTGTCCACCAGGTCGAAGGCGCCGTCGTCGTCCGCGACGAAGTGCAGCAGGGCGATCAGGGAGAGGGCGACCGGCCGGTCGAAGTCGAGGACGCGGGCCGCCTGTTCGAGGATCGTGCGGGGGTCGCGGGCGTCCGCCTGGACGTACTCCGTCACACCCTCGGGGGTGCCCCGCAGCAGGGCGCCCGCGTGGGCCAGGACGATCGGGTCGTTGTCGACGTAGACGACGCGGGCGTCCGGGGCGACCGACTGGGCGATCTGGTGGAGGTTGGGCTCGGTGGGTATGCCGGTGCCGACGTCCAGGAACTGGCGGATGCCCTGCTCGCGGGCCAGCAGACGCGTCGCCCGCCGCATGAAGGCGCGGTTGGCGCGGGCGGCGCGCGGGGCGCCCGCGTCGATCGACATGATCTGCCGGCCGAGCCCCTCGTCGACCGGGTAGTTGTCCTTGCCGCCCAGGAACCAGTCGTACACCCGGGCCGGATGCGGCCGGGTCGTGTCGATCTCGTGGACGGCCGGATCGCTCCCGGTCACGCGGTGCTCCTCTGCTCGACGCGCCCCGGTGGTCACTGCGGGACGTGCGAGCAGTCTGGCACGCCCACGCGGCACGGCGCAGACGGTCTTCGGCCACCTCCGTGGCCGACCGCGCACGGTTCAACTCGGCTGCGGGCGGTGCGGGTTCGGCCCCGCCGACGCGGTGGAGCGGCAGGTCGCCGCGCTCCGGTGGGCCGCCGCGCTCCGGCGCTGGACCGGGCGTCCCGGTCCGGCCGTGGTGCCTCTTCCGGCCAACTGCGCCGCGTCGGCCGTCGCTCATGTCGGCGAGGGCGCCCGCTCATGTCCGCAAAGACACCGGCCCACCGGGCGGCAGCACGTCGTCCAGGAAGCGGGTCAGGTCCGCGAAGACCTCGGCTGTGGGCGGTGCGGGTTCGGCCCGCCGGCGCGGTGGAGCGGCAGGTCGCCGCGCTCCGGCGGGCCGCCGCGCTCCGGCGCTGGATCGGGCGTCCTCGGCCCGGCCGTGGCGGCACTTCCGGTCAGCCGTGCCGCGTCGGTCGGCGCTCATGTCCGTGAGGGTGCTCGCTCATGTCCGCACAGGGACCCGTTCAGTGGGGCGGCAGCACGTCGTCCAGGAAGCGGGTCAGGTCCGCGAAGACCTCGGTCTTGTTCGTCTCGTTGAACACCTCGTGTCGGGCCCCCGCGTAGACGTGTTCGGTCAGTCGGCCGCCGCTCAGCCGTTCCACGCCGACACGGCTGCCGGGCAGCGGTACCACCCGGTCGTCGGCGCCGTGCAGCCACAGCAGCGGCAGCGGTCCGACGTCGCCGCCCCGCGCGACGGTGTCCAGGGTCCGTACGAACGCCTCCAGCGTCGGCCGCTTCATCGGGCCGTGCCAGACCAATGGGTCGGCGGCGTACGCGGCGCCCACCGCGGGATCCCGGGAGAGCGCGGCGGGACTGAGGGGGGTGTCCGGGATCTCGTCGAGGGCGAGCAGCCGCCCCGGCAGCTCCCACGCGCCGATCACCGGCCCGGACAGGACGAGGGCGGCGAGCCGATCGCCGTACCGCTGGGCGTACCGGGCCGCGATCAGGCCGCCCATGGAGTGGCCGATCATGACGACCGGCAGACCGGGGTGCGCGGCGCGGGCCGCACCGTCCACGGCGTGCACGTCGGTGACCACGTCCTCGAAGTCCTCGATCACCACCCGCTCACCGGCCGACGCCCCGTGGCCGACGTGATCCGGCCCGTACACCGCCGCGCCGTGCCCGGACAGGACCTGGGCCAGTTCCTCGTACCGGCCGGCGTGCTCGCCGTACCCGTGCACCACGAGGGCCACGTACCGTGGGCCCGGATGCGGCCACTCGCGCGCGGTGATCATGCCCCGGGTCCCGGTCAGGACGTGCTCGCGGGCCTCGGCCATGTCGCCTCCGGTTGCGTCGGGGAAGGTCCCGGGGATCTTCCCAGGGCGCCGTTCCGCGGTCTATAGTCCAAAACTAGCGGTGCTAATTAAGAGTGTCGCGCTGATCCTCAGCGTCGTCGGTCAGGAGTCCTGTCGTGCGTCCCGTCCACTTCGCGGCCGCCCGCCGCACCCCCATCGGCAAGCTGCGCGGGGCCCTGTCCTCGATGCGGCCCGACGACCTGGCGGCAAGCGTCGTCCGCCGGCTCGTCGCCGACGTGCCCGCACTCGACCCGGCCCGGATCGACGACATCTACTGGGGCGCCGCCAACCAGGCGGGCGAGGACAACCGCAACGTCGCCCGGATGGCCGCGCTGCTCGCCGGACTGCCCGACTCCGTGCCCGGCGCCACCGTCAACCGCCTGTGCGCCTCAGGCCTGGAGGCGGTCACCACGGCCGCCCGCACCGTCGCCGCCGGTGAGGCCGACATCGTGATCGCCGGCGGCTCCGAGTCGATGAGCCGCGCCCCCTTCGTGCTGGCCCGCCCCGACGAGGCCCTGCCGCACCGCGTGGAGACCGTCGACACCCGCCTCGGCTGGCGGCTGGTCAACCCCGCGATGAAGGAGCTGCACGGCCTGCTGTCCATGGGCGAGACCGCCGAGGAGGTCGCCGGGCGGTACGGCATCACGCGCGAGCGCCAGGACGAGTTCGCCCTGCGCAGCCACCAACTGGCCGCCGCCGCCCGCAAGAACGGCCACTTCGACGACGAACTCCTGCCCGTGGAGCGCCCGGACGGCATCGTCGTCGACAGCGACGAGTGCGTCCGCGAGGACACCTCGTACGAGAAGCTGTCCCGGCTCAAGCCGGTCTTCCGGCAGGGTGGCACGGTCACCGCGGGCAACGCCTCGCCCATGAACGACGGCGCGGCCGGGCTCCTGCTGGTCAGCGAGGAGGCCCTGACCGAGCTCGGGCTGGAGTCGCTGGGCCGGTACGTCGCCGGCGCGTCGGCGGGCGTCCACCCGGACGTGATGGGCATCGGGCCGGTCCCCGCCACGCGCAAGGCCCTGGCCCGCGTCGGCTGGGAGATCGGGGACGTCCAGGAGGCCGAGTTCAACGAGGCGTTCGCCGCCCAGGCCCTCGCCTGCGTCGACCAGCTCGGCATCGACCCGGAGCTGGTGAACCCGAGCGGCGGCGCGATCGCCCTCGGCCACCCCCTCGGCTGCTCGGGCGCCCGCATCCTGACGACCCTGCTGCACCGCATGCGGCGCACGGGCGCGGAGCGGGGGCTGGCGACGATGTGCGTGGGCGTCGGCCAGGGGTCCGCGGTGCTGGTCGAGCGGTAGCTGTCGGCGCCGGGGGTCAACTGGCGAGACACTCCTTACCGGCGTCGGTTGGCTGCACATAGCATCGGTTCCCGCATGAACACGATGACGCTCTGGCACATAACCCACGCGGAGTTCGCCGCGCTCGCCTGTGCGGCGCTGCTCGTCGGCTTCTCCAAGACGGCGGTCAGCGGGGCCAACACGGTCAGCCTCGCCGTCTTCGCGGCCGTCCTGCCCGCCCGCGCCTCGACGGGGGTCCTGCTCCCCGTGTTGATCGCCGGCGACCTGCTCGCCGTCGCCACCTACCGCCGGTACGCCCACTGGCCCACGCTGGGGCGGCTGTTCCCGGCGGTCGCGGCCGGCGTGGTGGTCGGCACGCTGTTCCTGATGTGGGCCGACGACGGGGTCGTCCGCACCTCGATCGGCGCGATCCTGCTGCTGATGGCCGCCATCACGGTGTGGCGGCGGCGCACCGAGGACACGGCCCCGGAGCCGGACGCGGTCACCACCCGGGCGGGCCGGGTCAAGGCCCGCTCCTACGGCGTCCTCGGCGGCTTCACCACCATGGTCGCCAACGCCGGCGGCCCGGTGATGTCGATGTACCTGCTGTCCGCGGGCTTCAGGAAGCTGGGCTTCCTGGGCACGTCGGCCTTCTTCTTCCTGATCGTGAACGTGGCCAAGGTGCCCTTCAGCGTGGGCCTCGGCCTGATCGACGGCCGCTCGCTGCTCCTCGACGCCGCGCTCGTGGTGTTCGTCGTGCCCGGGGCGTTGTTCGGCAAATGGGCTGTGAGCAGGATCAACCAGCGCTTGTTCGAGCAACTGGTCATCGCGGCGACGGTCGTGGGCGGCGTACAGCTGCTCCTGCGCTAGCCCGCTCGCCCGAGGCCGAGCAGGTTGGGCAGGTCCGCGAACGAGTCCACGACGTGGTCCGGGGTGCCGCTCGCCTTCTCGTGCGTCTCCGGCAGGTACTTGCCCGTCTTCACCAGGACACCGGTGATCCCGGCGCGCTGTGCCGCCAGCACGTCGGACTCGATGTCGTCGCCGACCATCAGGGCCCGGTCCGCCGCCACACCCAGCCGGGACAGCGCCGCCCCGAAGAACGCCGGTGACGGCTTGCCCGTGACCTCCGCCTCGACGCGCGCCGCCTTCTCCAGCCCGAGCAGGAAGGCCCCCGTGTCCAGTTGCAGCCCGGCCTCCGTGCGCCAGTACAGGCCGCGGTGCACGGCTACCAGCCGCGCCCCCCGCTGGAGGTGCCCGAAGGCCCGGTTCAGCGCCGCGTAGTCGAACTCGGGACCCGCGCCGCCCACGATCACCACATCGGGGACCGTGTCGTCGTCCACGAGCGTGATCCCGCCGAGGTCGTCCGCGATGTCCCCGCTGTTCAGCAGCGTGCAGCGGGCGCCCGGGAAGTGCTCGGCGAGATGGGCGGCGGTGGCGGCCGGCGCGGTGAGGACGTCCTCGGCGGTCACCTCGAAACCGGCGCCCGACAGGGTCTCGGCGATCGACGCCCGCGTACGGGATGTCGTGTTGGTCACCAGGACGACGCCCAGCCCGGCCGCACGGATCTCCCGCAGCGCCTCCACCGCACCCGGCAGCGCCTCCCACGACACCGTGAGCACCCCGTCGATGTCGATCAGCACGGCACGCACGGATTCCATGCCTGGACGATAGCGATCCGGGCCGCGGAACGGTCGGTGAACTGCGCCGGTGCCTGACCGGATTGGGTGATCCCCGGACGGTCTCCTACGCTCACCCCATGTCCCCGCACGTCCTGATCCTCGGCGGCACCACCGAGGCCCGTCTGCTGGCCGCAGAGCTGTCGGCCCGCCCCGGTGTCCGGGTCACCACCTCGCTGGCGGGGCGGGTGGCCCGGCCCGGGGCGCAGGCCGGGGACGTACGCATCGGCGGGTTCGGCGGGGCGGAGGGGTTGGCGGGGTGGCTGCGCGAGCAGCGGGTGGACGCCGTCGTCGACGCCACGCACCCCTTCGCCGACCGGATCACCGCCAACGCGGCGCTCGCCGCGACGGCGACCGGGCTGCCGCTGGTGGTGCTGCGCCGCCCTGGCTGGCAGCCCGTCCCGGGCGACCGCTGGCACACCGTGGCGTCCCTGAGCGCGGCGGCGGCCGCGCTGCCGGGCCTCGGCCGCCGCGTCCTCCTCACCACCGGCCGCCTCGGCCTCGCCGCCTTCGCCCACCTGACGGACCTGCACTTCGTCGTACGGTCCGTGGAACCCCCCGAGCCGCCGATGCCGCCGGACCTCGACGTCGTCCTGGCCCGTGGCCCCTTCACCCTCGCCGACGAGCGGGCCCTGCTGCGCGAACACCGCGTCGACGTGCTGGTGACGAAGGACAGCGGCTCAGAGGCGACGTCGGCCAAACTGACGGCCGCGCGTGAACTCGGCCTGCCCGTGGTCGTCGTCCGGCGCCCTCCGCTGCCGCCCGGCGTGACGGCGGTGACCGACGTGGCGGACGTACCGGAACGGCTGGGCCTCACCCCGCCGCCACCGAGCTCCTGACCCCCGGGCGCTACTCCTGACCGGGGTTCCGGCGGAGCAGATACGTGTCCATGATCCAGCCCTTGCGGTCGCGGGCCTCGGCGCGGACGCGTTCGATGCGGGGCGCGGCCTCGGCGATCGGGCCGGAGACGAGGATCTCGTCCGGGGTGCCTATGTAGGCGCCCCAGTAGATGTCGATGTCCTCCTGCGCGTACTGCCGGAAGGTCTGGTGGGCGTCGAGCATCACCACCACGTCGTCCACCCCTTGAGGGAAACCCTCGGCCAGGCGCCGGCCGGTCGTGATCTGCACCGGACGCGCCACCCGGTTCAGGCCCGTGCGGTGCCGGGCCACCAGCGCCGAGACGCTGCTGATGCCGGGCACGACGTCGTACTCGAACGACACCGTGTCCCCGGCCAGCACCTCTTCGAGGATCCCGAGCGTGCTGTCGTACAGCGCGGGGTCGCCCCACACCAGGAAGGCCCCGGTCTCGTCCTCGCCGAGCTCCTCGGCGATCAGCCGCTCGTAGATCCCGGCGCGGGCGCTGCGCCAGTCCCCGACGGCGGGGGAGTAGTCCGCGCCGCCGGCGCGGCGGTCCCGCTCCGGGTCGCGCGCCTCCACCACCCGGTACGCCCCCTGCGGCAGGTGCGCGTCCAGCATGTCCCGGCGCAGCCGCGTCAGGTCGCTCTTCACCTCGCCCTTGTCGAGGATGAAGAACACGTCCGTGCTCCGCAGCGCCCTGACCGCCTGCAGCGTCAGCTGCTCGGGGTCGCCCGCGCCGATACCGATGACATGAATCTTTCGCACGTCACCGAGTCTGCCCCATCCCACTGACAGTCCGTGCACCGCCTCCACACCCACCGCGACGGGAGGCCACGACACCCGCCGCAACGGGGTCTACGACGCCGCGGGCCCCCGCAGCCGTGGCGCCCGCGCGCCGGCGTCGACCGGCTCGCCGCCCCGCTCCACGGCCTGTGCCAGCTCCCGCGCCCAGGCCGCCAGCCCGGCGAGATCCATCCCGTACGGACGCGGCTCGCCGCTCCGCGCCGCCCAGTCCTCCACGGCCCCCGCGCCGCGCCGCAGCAGCCGTGCGCCGCCGGTGACGTTCCCGCGGGCCGCGTGCGTGAGTCCCACCGCCAGCTGGGCCAGCCCCCGCCACAGCGTGCGCTCGTCCTCGGGCCCCGACTTCCAGGCGTCCTCGAAGACCTCGTGCGCGTGGAACGGCTTCCCCGCGTCCAGCAGCGCCTGCGCCTCGGTGACGGTCCGCTCCGGGGCGCGGACGACCCCCTCGGGCTGCCGCGCCACCCCGTCCGCGCCGTACGGCAGCGGCCGCCCCAGCCCGTCCCGCGGCCGCGCGTTGCGCGCCCGTCCCTCGCTGTCCCGGTCCCGGTTCTCCACCGGCCGCCCCGGCGATGCGTCTGTGCTCCCCATACGACCGATTCTCCACCGCCCCCGGGGTGCCCCCTTCGGCGCACCCCGGTACGTGGGGTAAAGTTCTGTTCGCGCGATCAAGCGGGTCACCGCGAGTGAGCGCACCGGGACGTGGCGCAGCTTGGTAGCGCACTTGACTGGGGGTCAAGGGGTCGCAGGTTCAAATCCTGTCGTCCCGACTTGCGCATACGCAGGTCGCAGCCCGTGCGGGAGCAATCCGGCACGGGCTTTCGCCTTTGTCGGCGTCCCGCACGCGGCCACCGGGGCGCGGCCGCGGGTGGTAGAGAGGTTCCATGACCACCTCGTACGCCAACCGCCGCGCGGCGGGCGCCCGATGACCGCCGGCATCGACACCCCGGACCGGCGCGGCCGCACCGGACTCGACCGGACCGGCCTGGACCTCACCGGCAATCCCCGGGTCAAGGTGCGCGACGTCAAGCTGCTGTCCAGCCACTGGTACGTCGAACGCGCGACCACCTTCGACTACCGGCACTCCGACGGCACCTGGCACACCCAGCAGCGCGAGACGCACGACCGGGGCAACGGGGCCACCCTGCTGCTGTACGACGCCGAACGCGAAACCGTGCTGCTCACCCGGCAGTTCCGCTTCCCCGTGTACGTCAACGGGCACCCCGACGGGATGCTGGTCGAGACGCCGGGCGGGGTGCTCGACGACGAGGACGAGCGCCCCGAGATCGCCGTCCGGCGCGAGGCGGTGGAGGAGACCGGGCACACCGTCGGCGACGTCCGGCACGTCTTCGACGTCTACATGAGCCCGGGCTCGGTGACCGAGCGTGTCGGCTTCTACGCGGCCGCCTACGGTCCCGCCACCCGTACCCACGAGGGCGGCGGCCTGGACGAGGAGGGCGAGGACATCGAGATCCTCGAACTGCCCTTCCGGCGGGCCCTGGAGATGATCCGCACCGGCGAGATCGCCGACGCCAAGACCATCATGCTGCTCCAGTGGGCCGCGCTGGAAGGGCCGTTCGCGAAGACCTGACCGCGGGTGCCGGCCGGCCCTCCCGGACGGGGCTCACCGACCCCGAGGCTCCCGTACGACGGCGATGTCGCCGGGTGCGACGCCGACCGTGCCGAGGAGCTCCTTGCCGGAGAGGAGTTCCGTGGCGCCCTCCGCCACCGAAACCTCCGCACCCTTGCCGGAGTGGTCGATCACGAACACGTAGTCCGCGTCCGGACCGCGCCGCCGGACCACCTCGACCCCGGGCGGGGCGGTGCGGACCGGCTCCACGCCCGCCTCGCCGCGGATACGGGCGAGGAGGTCGGCGAGGGTGTCCGGGTCCGGGAGCGTGGCGACGTACCAGGCGGAGCCCGTGCCGTGTGCGTGCCGGGTCACGGCCGGGACACCGGTCAGCGGGCCGTCCGTGTACGACGCGACCGCCTCGGCGCCGTCGAGGCGCACGCGCTCCGACCAGAGCGTGCCCGAGGCGCCCCGAGGGACCTCGCCGCCCAGCCCGACCGGCTCGCCGGGCAGCAGCGGGAACAACTCGTCGGTGCGCACCCCGAGGGCCTCCCGGAACGCGCCCGGGTAACCCCCCAGCCGCACATGACAGTTCTCGTCGACCGCTCCGCTGTGGAAGCCGACGGCCAGCGTGCCGCCGCGCTCGGCGTACGCGGTGAGGTTCGCCGCGCCCGCGTCGTCGACCAGGTACAGGGTGGGGGCGAGGACCAGCCGGTAGGCGGACAGGTCGGCGTCGGGGCGGACGAAGTCCACGGCCACGCCCGACCGCCACAGCGGCTCGTACCAGGCCCGCACCAGGTCCTGGTAGCGCAGCTCGCCGCTCGGCTGCGAGGGCAGCTCCACGGCCCAGCGGGCGTCCCAGTCCCAGACGATGGCGACCTCGGCGGTTCCGGTGCTGCCGCGCACCTCGGCCAGGGCCTTCAGGTCCGCGCCGAGCCGGACCACGTCCCGCCAGATCCGACTGTCCGTGCCCGTGTGCGGCAGCATCGCCGAGTGCCACTGCTCGGCGCCCGCCTTCGCCGCCCGCCACTGGAAGTAGGCGATGCCGTCCGCGCCGTGCGCCACATGGGCGAGGGCGTTGCGACGCAGCTCACCGGGGCGCTTGGCGCGGTTGACCGGCTGCCAGTTGACGGCGCCGGTGGAGTGCTCCATCAGCAGCCAGGGGCCGCCGGCCAGGGAGCGCATCAGGTCGCCGCTGAGCGCCACGTCGATCTCCGACTCGGGGTCGGCGGACATGAGGTAGTGGTCGTTGGAGACCACGTCCAGCTCGGGGGCCCAGCGCCAGTAGTCCAGCGCGTCGAAGTCGTGCATCACCATGAAGTTGGTGGTGGCCGGGATCGCCGGGGCCGCCGCGCGCAGCACGTCCCGCTCCGTCGTGCACAGCGACAGCAACTCGTCGGAGCAGAAGCGCCGCCAGTCCAGCTGGTGCGTGGGGTTGGGCACGGCGCCGGTGGCACGGGGCGGGCGGATCTCGTCCCAGTCGTAGTACCACTGGCTCCAGAACGTGGTGCCCCAGGCGTGGTTGAGGGCCGCCAGGTCGTCGCCGTACCGGGCCCGCAGCCAGCGGCGGAAGGACTCCGCGCTGGTGTCGCAGTAGCAGGCCGCGTTGTGACAGCCGTACTCGTTGTGCACGTGCCACATCACGACGGCCGGGTGGTCCGCGTACCGCTCGGCGAGCGTGCCCGTGATGCGCAGGGCGGCCTCGCGGTAGGCGGGGCTGCTGGGGCAGAACGTCTGGCGGCTGCCGTAGGAGAGGGTCCGGCCGTCCCGGTCGACCGGCAGGGACCCGGGGTGGGCCCGGAAGAACCAGGCGGGCGGCGCCGCGGTGGGCGTGGCGAGGTCGGCGGCGATGCCGTTCTCGTGCAGCAGGTCCAGGATCCGGTCCGTGCGCGAGAAGTCGAAGGCGCCCTCGGAGGGTTCCAGCAGCGCCCAGGAGAAGATGCCGACGCTCACCATGTTCACGCCCGCCTCGCGCATGAGGCGTACGTCCTCGGCCCACACCTCCTCGGGCCACTGCTCGGGGTTGTAGTCGCCGCCGTAGGCGATGCCGGGGACGGACAGGGTGCGCTTCATCGGGTGGCTCCGGACTGCCGGACCTCCTCGTGGGCCCGGGCGGAGCGCGGGTCCACGAGGATCGAGGCGACGGGGGTGAACGGGTTGTGCACGGGTTTCTCTTTCGGGTGGAGCCGGGTCAGCCCTTGTTGGAGCCCAGGGTCAGACCGCTGACGAACTGCCGCTGGAGCACGAAGTACACGACCAGCGTGGGGATCGCGGTGAGCAGGGCACCGGCGGCGACCAGGTTCGGGTCCGTGAAGTACTGGCCGGAGAGGTTGTTCAGGGCCGAGGTGATCGGCATGTTCTCGCCGGTCGAGATCAGCACCAGGGCCCAGAAGAAGTCGTTGTAGATCCAGATCGACAACAGGGTGGCCAGGGCCGCCATCGCCGGCTTGCACAGCGGCAGCGTGATCTGCCAGTACAGCCGCCACGCCGAGGCGCCGTCGACGAGCGCGGCCTCGGTCAGCTCGTGCGGCAGCGAGCGCATGTAGTTGCTCAGCACGAAGGCGCAGAAGCCGGACTGGAACGCCACGTGGATCAGCACGAGCCCGAGCGCGGAGTCGTACAGCTTGCCGCTCGCGGTGATGCCCGGCAGGTCGGTCAGCAGGTACATCCGGTACAGCGGGGTGATGATGACCTGCTGCGGGAGCAGGTTGCCGGCCGTGAAGACCAGCAACAGCGCGAGGTTGAGCCGGAAGTCGAAGCGGCTGACGTAGAAGGCCACCATCGACGACAGGAACAGGGTGAGCAGTACGGCCGGCACCGCGATCAGCAACGTGTTGCCGAAGTAGTGCATCATGTCCGACTGCTTGAACGCGTTGGTGAAGTTGTCGAAGTTCAGCGTGTCCGGCCAGGACACGTATCCCTTCTCGCTGGTCTCGCTGTACGGCCGCAGGGCCGAGAAGATCGCCCACAGCAGCGGGGCGAGCCAGGCCAGCGCCGTGCCCGCCAGGAAGACGTGCAGCAGGATGCGGGCGGGGCGGACGGGCGCGCGCTTCTTGAGCGCGCCGGCCGCGAGGGTGGGGGCGCTCACGATCGCCGCTCCTTCCGGAAGGTGGCCACCAGGTACGGGATGATCACCGCGAGGGAGATGACCAGCAGGACCACCGCGATCGCCGATCCGTAACCGATCCGGCTGGACTCGCCGATGATGTTGTTGGTCACCAGGATCGACAGCAACTCCGTGCCCTGGGCGCCCTTGTTGAAGACGAAGACCAGGTCGAAGGCGCGCAGGGCCTCGATGATGGTGACGACCAGGACCACGGTGTTGGTGGGCCGCAGCGTCGGGAAGATGACGTTCTTGAACGTCTGCCACTCGTTGGCGCCGTCCAGGGCCGAGGCCTCGCGCAGGGACGGGTCCACGCTCTTCAGGCCGGCCAGGTAGAGGATCATCATGTAGCCGGTGTGCCGCCAGGACGCGGCGACGAGGACGGCCCAGAGGTTGAGGTCCGGGTCGCCGATCCAGTCGATGTAGTGGCCGGGCTTGTTGGCCCCGATCAGGCTGTTGATCAGGCCCGTGTCCGGGTTGTAGACCAGCTGCCAGACAAAGCCGATGCACGCCATCGAGATGACGACCGGCAGGAAGAACGCCGTCTGGTAGACCCGGCTGAAGCGGATCTTCTTGTCCAGCTGGATGGCGAGGAAGAGGCCGAGCGGCGTCGGGACGAGGATGAGCGCCACGAACCAGATGACGTTGTGCTGGACGGCCGGCCAGAACTGCGGGTTGTCGTTGAAGAGTTGTTGGAAGTTGTCGAGGCCCACCCACTTGATCGAGTCGAACCCGATGCCGTCCCAGGTGGTGAAGGCGAGCAAGATGGAGGCGAGGGCGGTGACCCAGACCAGGGCCACGTGCAGGACCGTGGGCACGCCCGCCATCAGGGCGAGCGTGATCCGGTCACGGCGGGTCAGCAGGCGTCGGTGGCCCTGCTGGGCCCGCTTGGATGCGGAGTCAGCGCCCGGAGGCGGCACGGCGGCCGCCTCCGGGGTCTTCGTCGTCATGTCGGTCGTCATGCCGCTGCTCACGAGGACGCGAAGATCTGCTTCTTCTGGCGCTCGATCGACGACAGCAAGCCGTCCACGCCCTTGGGGTTCTGGAGGAACTTCTGCAGGCCGGGCTGCATCACCGTCGAGGTGAAGTCCGGCCGCGAGTCGCGGTCCATGAACTGGGTGAGGGTCTTGGCGCCACTGATCATGTCGAACGCCTTCTTCTGCAGCGGCGAGTAGGAGGAGGTGTCGGCCTTGCTGGAGGCGGCCACCACGCTCGGGTCGACCTTGAGGTAGCTCTGCTCGGCCTCGGGGGAGCCCAGGTACTCCAGCAGCTTGACGACGCCGTCGTGGTTCTTGGGGGCCTTGCTGACCATGAAGCCGTCGGTGGGCGCCTCCACGGTGTCCTGGCCGTACGCGGAGTTGATCTCCGGGAACGGGAAGAAGTCGAGGTCGTCCAGGTCGGCCTTGTTGGTGAACTGCTGGGCCACGAAGGAGCCGAGGAGGTACATGCCGGCCTTCTTGGACACCAGGCCCTGGGCGGCGTCCTGCCAGGTGCGGCCCATGAAGCCGTCCTGGTGGTAGGGGAGGAGCTCGGCCCAGTGGTCGAAGACGGCCTTCACCTTGGCGTCGGTCCAGGCGGCCTTGCCGCCCATCAGCTCGACGTGGAAGTCGTAGCCGTTGAGGCGGAAGTTGATCTGGTCGAAGGTGCCCATCGCCGGCCAGGCGTCCTTGTCGCCGAAGGCGATCGGCACCAGGCCGTCCTTCTTCATCTGCTTGCACAGGGCGACCAGTTCGTCCCAGGTGGCCGGGACCTTGTAGCCGTGCTGCTGGAAGACGCTCTTGCGGTAGAAGATCGCCCACGGGTACGTGGTCAGCGGCACGAAGTAGTACTTGCCGTCCTCGCCCTTGCTGAGCTTCTTCATCGCCTCGGGGAAGTTGTCCCCGATCTTCGCCCACACGTCGTCGATCGGCGTGGCGAGCTTCTTGGCCGCGAAGAACTGCATCCGGTAGCCCGCGAACCAGTTGAACACGTCGTCCGGCGTGCCCTGGAGGTAGGAGTTGATCTGCTCCTGGAAGGTGTTGTGGTCCTTCGTGTTGACATCGACCGTGATGCCGGACTGCTTCTTGAAGGTCGCGTAGACGGACTCGAAGGCCTTCTTCGGCACGGCGTCGGACGCGTTGGAGCCGAGGGAGACGGTCTTCGGGTCGGACGAGGTGCCGCTGCCGCCACAGGCGGACAGCAGGGGTATGCCGGCGCCCGCGAGGAGGGCCGCTCCACCGACCCCGCGCAGCAGGGAACGACGGCTGGGACCCGGGACGGCGAGGCCGGAGGGGGTGAGGCGCATGGCGGCTCCTGAAGGCAGGGGTTCGGTCAAGGGAGCGAGCCGACTCCCGAAAGGTCCTCGAAACCGATCAGAAACCAACTCGACCGAACATCGTGGGCGTAATAACAGCCGCATGTCCCACCATGCGTCAATAGCCCACGTCCCCAGAACATCGTCTCTTGCCCGAAACGTAATCGACACGATCACCAGCAGGTTCGTTCAGAAACCAACAGCGCGCGGAGCCCGCACGGCAGGGGTGCCGTGCGGGCTGGGCGGAGCGGGTGAGTCCGGTTACGGTCTGACCAGCAACTGGAAGTCGAAGGCGTACCTGGACGCCCGATAGATGTGCGATCCGTACTCGACGGGACGGCCCGTGTCGTCGTACGCCGTGCGCTGCATGGTGAGCAGGGCCGCGCCCTCCTTCTCGTCGAGGCACACGGCTTCCTCGGCGGTGGCGCTGCGGGCACCGATGGTCTGGCGGGCGCTGTGCAGCGTGATGCCCGCCGAGCGCATCATCCGGTACAGGCCCGTCGACTCCAGCCGGGCCGTGTCGAGTTCGAGCAGCGCGGTGGGCAGGTAGTTGCACAGGAAGGCCACGGGCTGGCCGTGGGTGAAGCGCAGCCGCTCCAGGAGCGTGACCTCGCCGCCCTCCGCGATACCGAGGGCGGCCGCGACGTCCGCGGTCGCGGGCACGCGCTCGTTGCGCAGCACCTGGGTGGTCGGGCCCTGTCCGGCCGACTCCAGGTCGTCGTAGAGGCTGCTGAGCTCCAGCGGCCGCTTGACCTGACTGTGCACCACCTGGGTGCCGACGCCGCGCCGGCGCACCAACAGGCCCTTGTCCACCAGGGACTGGATGGCCTGGCGGACCGTGGGCCGGGACAGGCCCAGGCGCACGGACAGGTCGACCTCGTTGCCCAGGAGGTTGCCCGGGGCGAGGACCCCGTGGTCGATGGCCGCCTCCAGTTGCCGGGCGAGCTGGTAGTACAGCGGCACCGGACTGCTGCGGTCCAGGTCGAAGTCGACGGAGTCGAGTGCGGGGCCGGTCACGGGACGAGAGTGGTCACCGGTTCTGGTCACCGGGACACCTCCTTCCAGGGCTCGGTGCGGGGTCAGGGGCGGCGGGGGAAGCCGGGGTTCATCGTCGTGCGGGCCTTTCGTCCGGGGAAGTTCACAGGTGCCGACGGCGGTCGGCGACCTCGCGGTCGTAGGTCTCGCGGGCCCGTACGGCGGCCTCTCGGGTGGCGGTCTCGGCCACGGGTACGTCCCACCACGCCTCGGCCCCGGGAGCGCTCGGGGTGGTGTCGGTCTCGACGTACACGCAGGTGGGCCGGTCCGACGCGCGGGCGGTGGCGAGCGCCTCGCGCAGCTCGCGCACCGTCTTGGCGCGCAGCACGTGCATGCCCAGGCTGGCCGCGTTGGCGGCGAGGTCCACGGGCAGCGGGGCGCCGGAGAAGGTGCCGTCGGCCGCGCGATGGCGATAGTCGGTGCCGAAGCGCTCGCCGCCCACCGCCTCGGACAGGCCGCCGATCGAGGCGTACCCGTGGTTCTGGATCAGGACCAGCTTGACGGGCAGTCCCTCCTGGACGGCGGTGACGATCTCGGTGGGCATCATCAGATAGGTGCCGTCGCCAAGCAGCGACCAGACCACGGTGTCCGGGGCGGCCTGCTGGACGCCGATGCCGGCCGGGATCTCGTAGCCCATGCAGGAGTAGCCGTACTCCAGGTGGTACTGGCGCGGCGAGCGGGCCCGCCACAGCTTGTGCAGGTCGCCGGGGAGCGAGCCTGCCGCGTTGATCACCACGTCCGCGTCGCCGACCACCGCGTCGAGGGCGCCGAGCACCTGCGTCTGGGTCGGTACGGCGTCCTCGTCGTCGGCGCGGTAGGCGGCGTCCACGACCCGGTCCCAGCGTTCCTTGCCGCCGCGGTACTCCGCCTCGTACGCCGCGTCCACGCGGTGCCCGGCCAGCCCCTCGGTGAGTGCCTCCAGGGCCGTGCGCGCGTCGGCCACCACGGTGCGGGCGGCCAGTTTGTGGGCGTCGAAGGCGGCGATGTTGAGGTTCAGGAAGCGGACGCCGGGATGCCGGAAGAGCGTTCCGGAGGCGGTGGTGAAGTCCGTGTACCGGGTGCCGACCCCGATGACGAGATCGGCGGTGCGGGCCAGGTCGTCGGCGACCGCCGTGCCGGTGTGCCCGATGCCGCCGAGGTCGGCCGGGTGGTCGTGGCGCAGGGAGCCCTTGCCCGCCTGGGTGGAGGCGACCGGGATGCCGGTGGCGTCCACCAGGGTCCGCAGCGCGTCCTCGGCCTCGCTGTGGTGCACGCCGCCGCCCGCCACGATCAGCGGCCGCTCGGCGGCCCGGACGGCGCGCAGCGCCTCGGCCAGCTCGACCGGGTCGGGGGCGGGACGCCGTACGCGCCAGACGCGGTCGGCGAAGAACTCCTCGGGCCAGTCGTACGCCTCCGCCTGCACGTCCTGCGGCAGCGCGAGGGTGACGGCGCCGGTCTCCGCCGGGTCGGCGAGCACCCGCACGGCGTTCAGCGCGGACGGGATCAGCGCCTCGGGCCGGGTGACACGGTCGAAGTACCGGGACACCGGACGCAGGGTGTCGTTCACGGAGAGGTCGGCCTCGACCGGGTGCTCCAGCTGCTGCAGCAGCGGGTCGGCGGGGCGGGTGGCGAAGTAGTCGCCGGGCAGCAGCAGGACCGGCAGGCGGTTGATGGTCGCCAGCGCGGCGCCGGTGACCAGATTGGTCGCTCCGGGGCCGATGGAGGTGGTGACGGCCTGCGCGGAGAGGCGGTTGAGCTGGCGGGCGTAGCCGACGGCCGCGTGCACCATGGACTGCTCGTTGCGACCCTGGTGGTACGGCATCACGCCGCCGTACTCCAGCAGGGCCTGGCCGATCCCGGCGACGTTGCCGTGGCCGAAGATGCCCCAGGTGCCGGCGATCAGCCGGTGCCGTACGCCGTCGCGCTCGGTGTACTGGGCGGACAGGAACCGCACCAGGGCCTGGGCGACGGTCAGGCGGGTCGTGCTGGGGCTCATCGGGGACCTCACTGGGTTTCCTCGGACGGGGCGGTGTACTTCCCGGACGTCCGCGCCGGGCTCAGGGGTACGCCTGTGCGGAGCGGGTAGAGATCAACTCCGACATGGCCCCTCGTGACGGGGGCACAGGACCGGGCTGCTGACGTGGCCATGCGCTCAGGTGTAGGTCCCCGGGGCCCCTGCTGTCAATGGTTTGTACTTACATTCGGACCTGCGTGTGAAATGATGTCTTAACAAAGTATTGACAGCGGGCGCGGCAGGGACTTGGATCCCGTCCCAACGCACAGCAAACAACCCGGATCGCCTCCCGGCCCCGGGCCCATGGATCTTCGTCTTCGTAGATCCCCCTTTCTCCTGCTCGCACAGTGAGGTGCCGGAAAGATGGACCGCTCTTCGTACTCCCGCTCCCGCAGACTGGCCCCCGTCGTGGCCGTTGCCGCAGCGGCAGCGCTCACCCTCGCCGGCTGCTCCAGCAGTTCCGGCGGCAAGAAGTCGGAAGAGGGTGGGGCGAACGCCTCCGCGGGCAAGGCCAGCACCCCCCGGATGACGGTGGCGCTGGTGACCCACCAGGCGCCCGGCGACACCTTCTGGGACATCGTCCGCAAGGGCGCCGAGGCCGCCGCCGCCAAGGACAACATCAAGCTCGTCTACTCCGCCGACCCGAACGCGGGCACCCAGGCCAACCTGGTCCAGAACGCGATCGACCAGAAGGTCGACGGCATCGCCATCACCCTCGCCAAGCCCGACGCCATGAAGGAGGTCGTGAGCAAGGCGAAGACGGGGAACATCCCCGTCGTCGGCCTCAACTCCGGGGTGAGCGACTGGCAGAAGCTCGGCCTGATGGAGTTCTTCGGCCAGGACGAGAGCGTGGCCGGTGAGGCGCTCGGCAAGCGGCTCAACGAGGAGGGGGCCAAGAAGGCCGTCTGCGTGATCCAGGAGCAGGGCAACATCGGCCTCACCCAGCGCTGCGACGGCGTGAAGAAGACGTTCTCCGGCACGACTGAGACGCTGTACGTGAACGGCACCGACATGCCGTCGGTGAAGTCCACGATCACCGCCAAGCTCAAGAAGGACAGCGACACCGACTACGTGGTCGCGCTCGGCGCCCCGTACGCCCTGACCGCGGTCCAGTCGGTGGACGACGCGGGCAGCAAGGCGAAGGTCGCCACCTTCGACCTCAACAAGGAACTGACCGGCGCGATCTCCAAGGGGTCGATCCAGTTCGCGGTGGACCAGCAGCCGTACCTGCAGGGCTACCTGGCGATCGACTCCCTGTGGCTGTACAAGAACAACGGCAACTACATGGGCGGCGGAGAGCAGCCGGTGCTGACCGGTCCGGCCTTCGTCGACAAGACCAACGTCGACAAGGTCGCCGCGTTCGCCGCGAAGGGCACTCGGTGATGAGCATGACCCAGCAGGGTGGGCCGGCGGTGACCACACCGCCGGCCCCCGGCCCCAAGGAGACCGACGGCCGCACGGCGCGGCGCCCGCTGGCGCTGCGCCTGCTGGCCCGGCCCGAAGTCGGCGTCTTCCTCGGCGCCGTGGCCGTCTTCGTCTTCTTCCTGATCGCGGCGCCGGCGGTCCGCCAGGGCAGCTCGATGGCCACCGTGCTCTACCAGTCGTCGACCATCGGCATCATGGCCCTCCCGGTGGCCCTGCTGATGATCGGCGGCGAGTTCGACCTCTCGTCCGGTGTCGCCGTGATCACCTCGGCGCTCACCGCGAGCATGATCAGCTACCAGCTGACCATGAACGTGTGGGTGGGCGTAATCGTCGCCCTCTTCGCCTCCCTCGGGGTCGGCGCGTTCAACGGCTGGATGGTGGTCCGTACGGGCCTGCCCAGCTTCCTGGTCACCCTGGGCACCTTCCTGATCCTGCAAGGCGTGAACCTCGCGGTCACCAAGTCGATCACCGGCAACGTCGCCACCGACGACATCAGTAACATGGAAGGCTTCGACCAGGCGAAGAAGCTGTTCGCCTCCTCGTTCGACGTCGGCGGCGTCGAGGTGAAGATCACCGTCGTGTGGTGGCTGGTCTTCGCCGCGCTCGCCACCTGGGTCCTGCTGCGCACCAAGTACGGCAACTGGATCTTCGCCGTCGGCGGCAACAAGGACAGCGCTCGCGCGGTCGGCGTCCCGGTGAGCTTCACCAAGATCACGCTCTTCATGACCGTCGGCTTCGGCGCCTGGTTCCTCGGCATGCACCAGCTGTTCTCGTTCAACACCGTCCAGTCCGGCGAGGGGGTCGGCCAGGAGCTGATCTACATCGCGGCGGCGGTCATCGGCGGCTGTCTGCTCACCGGCGGCTACGGCTCCGCCATCGGCCCGGTCTTCGGTGCCTTCATGTTCGGCATGGTGAACCAGGGCATCGTCTACGCGGGCTGGAACCCCGACTGGTTCAAGGCCTTCCTGGGCGTGATGCTGCTCGGCGCCGTCCTCATCAATCTGTGGGTCAGTCGCACGGCGACCCGGAGGTGACTTCATGACGACCAACGGAACCCACGGAGCCGTCCTCAAGGACGCCACGCCCGGCAGCGGTGATCGGCCCATCGTCGAACTGCGCAACGCGGGCAAGTCGTACGGCAACATCCGCGCCCTGCACGGCGTCGACCTGACGGTCCACCCGAACAAGGTGACCTGCGTCCTCGGTGACAACGGCGCCGGCAAGTCCACCCTGATCAAGATCATCTCCGGTCTGCACCAGCACACCGAGGGCGACTTCCTCGTGGACGGCGAGCCGGTGCGCTTCGGCAGCCCCCGCGAGGCGCTCGACAAGGGCATCGCCACCGTCTACCAGGACCTGGCCACGGTGCCCCTGATGCCGGTGTGGCGGAACTTCTTCCTCGGCTCCGAGATGACCAAGGGCCCCTGGCCCGTCCGCCGTCTCGACATCGACCGGATGAAGAAGACCGCGGACCAGGAACTGCGCAACATGGGCATCGTGCTCGACGACCTGGAGCAGCCCATCGGCACGCTCTCCGGCGGCCAGCGCCAGTGCGTGGCCATCGCCCGCGCCGTCTACTTCGGCGCCCGCGTGCTCATCCTGGACGAGCCGACCGCCGCCCTCGGCGTCAAGCAGTCCGGTGTCGTGCTGAAGTACATCGCCGCCGCCCGCGACCGCGGCCTCGGCGTCATCTTCATCACCCACAACCCGCACCACGCCTACATGGTCGGCGACCACTTCAGCGTGCTGCGCCTCGGCACCCTCGAACTCAGCGCCGACCGCAGCGAGGTCGGCCTTGAGGAGCTGACCAACCACATGGCCGGCGGCGCCGAACTCACCGCGCTCAAGCACGAACTGTCGCAGGTCCGCGGCGTGGACGTGGACGAGCTCCCCGAGGAGAAGGACCTCACCGCACCCGTGGCGGCCCACCCCGAAGGGACCTCCTGACCATGGCGAACGCCCTCGACCGCATCCGGGTGGGCTCGGCGCCCGACTCCTGGGGCGTCTGGTTCCCCGAGGACCCCCAGCAGGTGCCCTGGGAACGCTTCCTGGACGAGGTGGCCGAGGCCGGTTACTCCTGGATCGAACTGGGTCCCTACGGCTACCTGCCCACGGACCCGGCCCGCCTCACCGACGAGGTGAACAGGCGGAACCTGAAGGTGTCCGCGGGTACGGTCTTCACCGGCCTGCACCGCGGCCCCGCCGTCTGGGAGTCCACCTGGCAGCACGTCGCCCAGGTCGCCACGCTCACCCGGGCCATGGGTGCCGGGCACCTGGTGGTGATCCCCTCCTTCTGGCGCGACGACAAGACCGCCGAGATCCTGGAACCCCCGGAGCTGACCGGCGAGCAGTGGGCCCACCTCACCAAGGGCATGGAACGGCTCGGCCACGAGGTGAAGGAGACGTACGGGCTGGACATCGTCGTCCACCCGCACGCCGACACGCACATCGACACCGAGGAGCACGTCGAGCGGTTCCTCGACTCGACCGACTCCGGTCTGGTCAACCTCTGCCTGGACACCGGCCACTACGCGTACTGCGGCGGGGACAGCGTCAAGCTCATCGAGACGTACGGCGAGCGCATTGGCTATCTGCACCTCAAGCAGGTCGACCCGGCGGTCCTCGCCGACGTCGTGGCCGACGAGATCCCGTTCGGCCCGGCGGTCGCGCGCGGTGTGATGTGCGAACCACCGTCCGGGGTGCCGGAGTTGGAGCCGGTATTGGCGGCGGCACAGCGGCTCGGCGTCGATCTGTTCGCGATCGTCGAGCAGGACATGTACCCCTGCGAGCCGGACAAGCCGCTGCCGATCGCGGTGCGCACGCGCCGGTTCCTGCGGTCGTGCGGGGCGTGAACGGGGCACTGCTCACCAAGCGTTGACCTGCGGTCACCGTGCGCCAGGAGCGCCCGCGGCACCGTCGCCCGCCGACAGGCGGCGGCACGCGGGCGCTCCTATGCTTGTGCTCCACAAGGCCGTCCGGCCTCGACTCCCGGCACGGCGGTGACCGCGGCGCGGCATGCGGCGCGGGAATCCGCCCCGAGGTTTCGCCCAGGACGCGAGTTGCGCCTGGACGTGCCGACCGGCCGCGTCCCGCCGCCTTGCACGGCATCGGCGGGTCGGTCCTCCGGTGTCCGCATTGGGGAGTTGGGGCCATGTCGCACTCGTCCGCACGCTGTCGCAGCGGGGCCGTCCTGGTCACCGCGGTGGGGATGCTGGTGGTGCCCGCCGCGGGCACCTCAGCCGCGGCCCGGCCGCTGTCGTCCGCGACGACCGCGACGGCCGCCACGTCGGCCCCGTCCGCCACGACCGGCATGGCCGCCTCGGTGGCCTCGGTGGCCTCGGCCGCCGAACCCGCCCCGCCGTCGCCCTCCGGGAACGAGGTCCGTGAGCTCACACCCGCGGTGCGGCAGCAGGTGGACGCGGCCGTGCGGCGGGTCATGCGGGAGGCGAACATCCCGGGCGTGACCGTCGGTCTGTGGACCCCCGACAAGGGGGAGTACGTGAAGTCCTTCGGCGTCGCCGACAAGAGCACCGGCGCGGCGATGCGCCCCGACCTGTACATGCGGATCGGCAGCGAGACCAAGACGTTCACGGTGACGGCGCTGCTGGAGCTCGTGGACCGGGGCAAGGTGAACCTGGACGACACGATCGACCGGTACGTCAGCGGGGTGCCGAACGGCGACCGGATCACGCTGCGCCAGCTGGCCGGCATGCGCAGCGGGCTGTTCAACTACTCGGAGGACGACGGCTTCTTCAAGGCCCTGACCTCCGATCCGCAACGCCCGTTCACCCCGCGGGAACTGCTCGCCTACTCCTTCAAGCACCCCGTGCTGTTCCCGCCGGGCGAGAAGTTCGACTACTCCAACACCAACCTCATCCTGCTCGGTCTGGTCGTCGAGAAGGCCGGCGGCCGGCCGCTCGGGGACTACATCCACGACCACGTCCTCGCCCCGGCCGGACTCGCCGAGACCCTGTTCCCGACCGGCAACGAGTTCCCGACCCCGCACGCGCAGGGCTACACCGACCAGACGGCGACCGGCCGGGTGGAGGACTCGGCGAACTGGAACCCGTCCTGGGGCTGGGCGGCCGGCGCGATGATCTCCACCCTGGACGACCTGCGGGTCTGGGCACCCACCGTGGCCACCGGCCGGCTCCCGGACGGCAACTTCCTGATCAGCCCCGCCACCCAGAAACAGCGCCTCACCACGCCGCCGACCTCCATCCCGGGCGCCGGATACGGACTGGGCATCTTCAACGTCCAGGGCTGGATCGGGCACAACGGCTCGCTGCCCGGTTACGAGTCCCTGACCATCTACCTCCCGTCGGCCAGGGCGACGCTCGTGGTCCTGCTGAACACGGACATCAGCCACGAGGGCCAGGAGCCCAGCACCCTGCTGGGCGACGCGATCACGTCGATCGTCTCCCCGGACCACGTCTTCGACCTGCCCGCGGAACCGGCGGCGAGGTGAGCGCGTTCTCACGGGTGACGGGGCGCGAGTGCCGGAGCGGGGAGGACGAGATGACCGAGTCGACGGACACGACGTCGCGGACCGAGCAGGGGCAAGGGCAGGGACGGGAACAGGGACACGGGCCGGGGCGGCGGACCCCGGACGCCACCGAGGCCGCGGAGCTGCGGCGGGCCCGGTTCGGGGCGCTGCCGGAGCGGATCCGCCCGCAGGACACGGTGGAGGAGCGCCCCGCCGCGCCGCGGGACCCGGCACGGGACGCCTACGACCCCGACGAGTGGATGGTCCGCTACTGTCTGTGATCCGAGGCGCGGGCCGACGCCCTGTGCCGGTTCGATCCGGCGCGGGACGACGACGAGGCGAGGGCCGTCAGGTCCCCTCGCCTCGTCGTCGCCGGTCCGCGGGCGCGGGCGGCTCAGGCGCCGCGTACCTCCGCGATCGTCACCGGGCGGTGCTCGTGCAGGGACAGCGTGCAGGCCTCCGCGATCCAGCCCGCCTCCAGGGCGTCCGCGACCGTGCAGGGGGAGGGGCGGGTGCCGGCGACGACCTCGGTGAACGCGGTGAGTTCGGCGCGGTAGGCGGCCGTGAACCGGTCCATGAAGAAGTCGTGCGGGGTGCCGGCGGGGAAGGTGACCGAGGGCTCCACGGAGCGCAGCGGGAGCTTGTCCTCGAGGCCCACGGCGATGGAGTCCTGGAAGCCGTGCAGCTCCATGCGGACGTCGTAGCCCCGGGCGTTGTGGCGGCTGTTGGAGACCACCGCGATCGTGCCGTCGTCCAGGGTCAGGATCGCGCCCGTGGTGTCGGCGTCCCCCGCCGCCTTGATGAAGTCGGCACCCCGGTTGCCGCCGACGGCGTACACCTCGGTCACCTCACGGCCGGTCACCCAGCGGATGATGTCGAAGTCGTGCACCGAGCAGTCGCGGAAGATGCCGCCCGACGCGGCGATGTACGCGGCCGGCGGCGGGGCCGGGTCCAGCGTCGTCGAGCGGACCGTGTGCAGCTTGCCCAGCTCACCGGCGTGCACGGCCGCCCGCGCGGCCACGAAGCCCGCGTCGAAGCGACGGTTGTAGCCGATCTGGATGGGTACGCCGCTGCCCTCGACGGCCCTGAGCACCTCGACGCCCTCCGCCATGGTGCGGGCGACGGGCTTCTCGCAGAAGACCGGGACGCCGGCCTCCACACCGGCCAGGACCAGGGCCGGATGGGCGTCGGTGGCGGCGGCCACCACGAGGCCGTCCACGCCGGCGGCCAGGACCGCCTCGGGCGAGTCCGCGACCTCGGCCCCGAACCGCTCGGCGGCGGTCTTCGCGGCGTCCATGAACGGGTCGGCGACGACGAGGGACTCGACGGCGTCGAGAGCGGACAGGGTCTCGGCGTGAAAGGCGCCGATGCGGCCGAGGCCGAGGATTCCGATGCGCATGTGCTCCGCTGCTCCTTGTGCGTGTGATGACTGTCCGGACCTGAGCCGCCGGACGGGCTTTGCACTCCGGGTTCGAGTGGCCGGACGGACCCGATGTCCTCAGTCCAGCCCGCCCAGTACGTTCTGGTCCCAGTCGATGACCGAGCCCGTGACCACGCCGGAGCGGTCCGACAGGAGGAAGACCACGAAGTCGGCGATCTCGTCCGGCTGTCCGAGCCTGCCCATCGGGAGGTGGGCCGCGGCCCGGTCCTGCCAGTCGTCCCCGGCGTCGTGGAAGGTCCGCTGCGTCGCGTCCTCGCCCTCCGTCGCCGTCCAGCCGATGTTCAGGCCGTTGATCCGGATCCGGTCCCAGCGGTGGGCGTGCGCCGCGTTGCGGGTCAGGCCGATCAGTCCGGCCTTCGCGGCGACGTACGGGGCGAGGAACGGCTGCCCGCCGTGCGCCGAGGACGTGATGATGTTGACGATCGTGCCGGACGCCTTGCGCGCGACCATGTCGGTGACCGCCGCCTGCATGGCGAAGAACGGGCCCCTGAGGTTGATCGCGATGTGCGCGTCGAACAGCTCGGGCGTGGTGTCCAGCAGCGTGCCCCGGGAGGTCAGCCCCGCGGAGTTGACGAGGCTGTCGACACGGCCGTACGCGTCGACCACCTCGGCCACGGCGGCCTTGGCCCGGTCGGCGTCCGACAGGTCGGTCTGCACGTACATCGCCGTGCCCCCGGCCGCCGACAGCTCCGCCACCAGGGCCTCGCCCGGCTCGGGGCGGCGGCCGGTGACGGCCACCGTGGCGCCCTCGCGGACCGCGGCCCGTGCGATGGCGGCGCCCACGCCCTGGCTGCCCCCGTTGACCAGGACGACCTTGTCGTCGAGAAGTCCCATGAGTTCCTTGCCCTTTCAGCTCTCGCGCCGTTCGGCGCCGGCTCGCAGCGCGTCGCGCAGCGCCCGCGCGGTCCACTCCTCGCGCAGCGCCCGCCGTACGAGGTCCGCCTGGGAGGGCGGGGCCAGGCCGTCGACCGGCGGGTCGCTGTCGAGGTTGGTGGGGAAGGGGTAGCCCTCCGCGCTCGCCGCGATGACGTTCTCCAGCCACTCCTCGCCCACGCCCGCGACCCGTCGCCTCAGCAGCACGGGGTAGACCGCGTTCGCCACCGCCTCCCGGTCCACCGTCTCCATCGCCCGCCCGAACGCGGAGGAGACCTGCAAAAGGTTGGCCATGCGCCGGATGCCCGCCGAGCGGTTCGCCCCGGCCGCGTGGAAGAGCGCCGGGTTGAAGAAGGCCGCGTCGCCCTTGGCCAGGGGGAGCTGGACGTGGTGCGCGTCGAAGTAGGCCTGGAACGCGGGCAGCCGCCAGGCCAGGTAGCCGGGCTCGTACCGCTGCGAGTACGGCAGATACAGCGTCGGCCCCGACTCCACGGGCATGTCGCAGTGGGCGACCGCGCCCTGGAGCGTGAGCACGGGGGAGAGGCGGTGCACATGGGCGGGATAGGCCGCGGCGGCCTCGTTCGAGAGGAAACCGAGGTGGTAGTCGCGGTGCGCGGTCTGCGCGGCGCCGCCCGGGTTGACCACGTTGATCTGGGAGGTCATCTGGTACGCCGGTCCCAGCCAGGCCCGCGCGACCAGGGCCAGGATGTCGTTGGCGTAGTAGTCGGCGAACGCCCCGGGGTCGTACAGCGCCGCCTTCTCCAGCGCGTTCCACACCCGGTCGTTCGCGCCCGGCCGCGCGAAATGGTCGCCGGCCGCCGCGCCCGCAGCATGCTGCTCGGAGATCAGTGCCTCGAACATCGCCGTGGCCCGGTCGACGACCGCCGGGTCCGTGAACGCATGCTTGAAGACCACTACGCCGGGGCCGTCGGTCAGCGCGCGGACCAGTTCGGCGCGCAGCGCACGGCCGAGGCCGGCCGCGCGCAGCCGCTCGCTGTCGTAGACGAGGACGCCCCGCTGAACGCCCGTGGCGTACGGGTAGTCGGCGGGGTCGGTGGTCCGCTCGACCAGCGCGCGGAAGGTGTCGAGGTCGCAGTCCTGCTCGGACAGCCAGGCACGGCCCTGGGCGGCGGTGAGGGACATCGTCGTCCTTCTTTCGGTCACGGTCGCGGCCTCGTTCACGGGAGCGACGCGGCCCTGTCATTCTTGTCAGTACAAACCCCTCCAACAACCAGCAGGAAGCCATCAAAAACCCCTCAAGGAGCACCGTCGTGGGTCATCCCTTCCCGATTCGCGAGATCGCACGTCAGGCAGGTCTGAGCGAGGCCACCGTGGACCGTGTGCTCAACGGCCGGGGAGGAGTGCGCGAGAGCACCGCCCAGGAGGTCCAGCGGGCCATCGCCGACCTGGACCGGCAGCGCACCCAGGTCCGGCTGGTGGGCCGCACCTTCATGGTCGACATCGTGATGCAGGCACCCGAACGGTTCACCACGGCCGTCCGCCTCGCCCTGGAGGCCGAGCTGCCGGGGCTGCACCCGGCGGTGCTGCGCTCCCGCTTCCACTTCCGCGAGACCGTGCTGGTTCAGGAGCAGGTCAGGACGCTGGACCTGATCGCGCGGCGGGGTTCGCAAGGGGTGATCCTCAAGGCACCGGACGTCCCCGAGGTGACCGCCGCCGTCGGCCGCCTCGCCGCCGCCGGCATACCGGTCGTCACGCTGGTGACGGACCTGCCGGCCAGCGCCCGGCTGGGGTACGTGGGCATCGACAACCGGGCGGCCGGGGCGACCGCCGCGTACCTCATGGGGCAGTGGCTGGGCGACCGCCCCGGCAACGTCCTCACCAGCCTGAGCAGCGGGTTCTTCCGCAACGAGGAGGAGCGCGAGATGGGCTTCCGCGGCGCCATGCGGGCCCGGTGCCCGGAGCGCGCGCTGGTCGAGATCGCCGAGGGCCAGGGCCTGGACGCCACGCAGTACGACCTGGTCCGGGCCGCGCTGGAGCGCGACCCGGAGATACGGGCGGTCTACTCGATCGGCGGCGGCAACATCGCCACGCTGCGGGCCTTCGAGGACCTGGGCCGCGAGTGCGCCGTGTTCGTCGCCCACGACCTCGACCACGACAACACCCGGTTGCTGCGCGAGCTCAGGCTGTCGGCCGTGCTCCACCACGACCTGCGGCACGATCTGCGGGAGGCCTGCCACCTGGTGATGCGCGCCCACGGCGCCCTGCCGCCCGCCGGACCGACCCTGCCCTCGGCGATCCAGGTGGTCACGCCCTACAACATGCCGACGGCCTAGAGATTGATCGCGTACGCCTTGCGCAGGGTCTCGTGCACCGTCCACGTCGTGCGGTCGCCCTCGCGCAGGACGGCCATGTCGCCGGGGCCGACCTCCAGCGTCGGCCCGTCCTCGACCTCGATGGTCGCCGAGCCGCTGATCACGACGAACAGTTCGTCCGCCTCGGTGTCGGTGACGACCCCCGGGGTGATCTGCCAGATCCCGCGGATCTGCCGGCCGTCCGGCGACTCCCAGACCACCTTGCCGGACACCTCCGGCCTCCCGGAGACGATCTGGTCCACGGCGATCGGCTCGGGTTCGAGATCGGCGTCCGGGATGTGGAGAGCGAAACTGTGCGTCATGGGACGACCCTAGCGAGATCGTCCGGCATCCGGCCGTCGACAGAGTGTGGGTCATCGGGCCTGGTGAAAGGACACTTCGTCGTGCCGGGCCGAGGAACACGGGCACGCCGAGCCTGGTCACCACCCGCCGGAGTCCACCTGGAAGGCGGGTCGTCGGACCCGGTGCCACCATGGGTGCCATGTCCCGAATGCCGGGAGCTCGTCAAGTCTTGGTGTGTGCCGCCGTCCTGTTCGCGGCGACGCTCCGGACCACGGCGGTGTCGGCCGCCGAGCAGCACCAGCAGGGCTGCGTCGTCGGCGGACGGAGCACGGACGGGCGGGTACGGGAGGTGCGCGACCTCGTGCGGGAGGCCCAGCGCGAACTCGACCTCAAGGCCGTACTGGTACGCGTCACGGTGGACGGCCGCGAGCTGGTGACCGACGCGGCGGGTGAGTCGATGAGCGGTGTCCCGGCCACCCCCGCCCTGCACTTCCGGGCCGGTTCCGTCGCCATCGCGTACCTCGGGACCATGCTCCTCCAGCTCGTCGACGAGCACCGGGTGAGTCTCGACGACCCCGTCTCCCGCTGGCTGCCCGACCTGCCGCACGGTGACCGGATCACGCTGCGGATGCTCGGCGACTCCACCTCGGGCCTGCACGACTACGTCACCGACCCGGCGTTCGTGAAGAAGTACTACGCCGACCCCTTCCGGCACTGGACCCCGCGCGAGGTGCTCGCCTTCTCACTCGCCCACCCCCTGTGGTACGCGCCGGGCTCCAACTGGAGCTACTCGCACGCCAACTTCGTCCTCCTCGGCCAGGCCCTGGAGAAGATCACCGGCACCCCGCTGGACCGGCTGCTGCGCGAACGCGTCCTCGATCCCCTCGGGTTGGGGCAGACCGCCAACGGCTTCACCCCTCAGATCCCGGGGCCCGTGCTGCACTCCTACGACGCCGAGCGCGGCACCTACGAGGAGTCGACGTTCTGGAACCCGTCCTGGACCACCGCGCCCGGCGCCGTCCTCACCACCGACATCTGCGATCTGGCGGGCTCGGCCCGGGCCATCGGATCGGGGCAGTTGCTGTCCCGGCAGTCCTTCCGGGTCCAGCTCGACCCGGGCACGCCCGGGCTCGGCACCCGGACCGCCACCTGTCCCGCCACCGTGTGCCTGAAGCAGACCGATGCCTTCCACTTCGGGGTGGGTGTCATCGTCAAGAACGGCTGGGTCGTGCAGAACCCGTCCTTCGCGGGCTTCGCGGCGGTGCAGGCCTACCAGCCCGACGGGCGTCTCGCCATCGCCGTGTCCACGACCGTGGGACCCAAGGCGCCCGGCGGCAACACGGCCCAGACGATCACCGAGCGCATCGCGGCCGCCCTGGCACCGGACCACCCGCTCGGTACCGGCTGACGTCAGCGGGTCACGCGCACGCCGTCCAGCGCGATGGCCAGCACGCGGTCGCGCTGCTCGTCGTTCTCGAAGGACGTCGCCGTGATCCCGGCGACCATCCGCAGCAGGTCGCCGAAGTCCATGTCGGCGCGCGCCTCGCCCGCCCGCTGCGCCCGCTCCAGCAGCGGTCCGCCGGCGGCGTACATCGAGACGCGGCAGGCCTGGAAGATCTCCGACTCGTCGTTGAGTGCCTCCCGCACGGCCCGCTTGGTGACCATGTAGCCCGAGAACCGGTCCAGCCAGGTGGTCAGCGCCTGCCACGGCGGCAGCTCGGCCGCCTCCACGGCGGCCCGGCACAGGGCGTTCACATCGTCCGCGTAGACGCTCTCGAAGAGGTCGCGGCGGGTGGGGAAGTTCCGGTACAGCGTGCCGATGCCGACGCCCGCGCGGCGGGCGACGTCCTCCAGGGAGGCCTCCGCGCCGTGCTCCGCGAACGCCTCGCGGGCTGCCGCGAGCAGGGCGTCGTAGTTGCGGGCGGCGTCCTTACGGTGCGGCCGCTGGGACGCGACGATCTCGCTGACGGGGAACGGCTGGGCCGTCACTGCTGCCTCCCGGGGAGAGGAATGGTTGAACCGGAGGTATGCCTCCGCTATGGTGGAGGGGTACCTCCACTTTATCAGTCCGGGGGACTTCGGCCGTGGGCAGACGTGTACCCGCGGCGACCCCGGACGCCCCTCATGCTTCCCGCTCCGATCCGGAGAGGCTCTGTCATGCCCCGAAAGTCCACCCGCCTCACCTTCGCGGTCCTCGCGACCGGTGCGGGCGTGTTCTCCATGCTGCAGTCGCTGATCGCGCCGGCCCTGCCGACCGTCCAGCACGCGCTGCACACCTCGCAGTCCACCGCGACCTGGGTGATGACGGCGTATCTGCTGTCCGCCTCGGTCTTCACGCCGATCCTCGGCCGGGTCGGCGACCTCGTCGGCAAGAAGCGCACACTCGTCGCCGTCCTGCTGACCGTGCTGGCCGGCTGCCTGATAGCCGCACTGGCGCCCGACATCGGCGTCCTGATCGTCGCCCGGGTCGTCCAGGGCGTCGGCGGCGCCCTGTTCCCGCTGTCCTTCGGCATCATCCGGGACGAGTTCGCCCCGGGCGCGGTGAGCCGCAGCATCAGCAACCTCTCCGCCGTGATCGCGGCCGGCGGCGGCGTCGGCATCGTGGCCGCCGGACCCATCGTGTCCGCGCTCGACTACCGCTGGCTGTTCTGGATCCCCGTCGCCGTCGTCGCCGCGACCGTGGCGATCGCCGCGCGCTATGTACCCGAGTCGCCCAAGCGGGCCCAGGGCAGGGTCGGTTGGCTGGGTGCCGTACTGCTGTCGGCCTGGCTCGTGGCCCTGCTGCTCCCGCTCAGCCAGGCCGGACAGTGGGGCTGGGGCTCGCCGAAGGTGATCGGGCTGTTCGCCACCGCCGTGCTGCTGTTCGCCGTGTGGCTGACCGCCGAGTCCCGCTCCCGCACCCCGCTGATCGACCTGCGCGTGATGCGGCTGCCCGCGGTGTGGACCACCAACCTCGCCGCCCTGCTGTTCGGCGCGGGCATGTACGCGATCTGGTCGTTCCTCCCCGGCTTCCTGCAGACGCCCGGCTCGGCCGGGTACGGCTTCGGCGCGAGCGTCACCGAGTCCGGACTGCTCATGCTGCCCATGCTCGTCGCGATGTTCCTCTCCGGTGTGCTCGGCGGCCGGCTGGCACCCGTCATGGGCGCCAAGGCGCAGCTCACCGCGGGGGCCGCGCTCGGCGCGTTCGCCTGTGGCTTCCTCGCCCTGTGGCACGACGAGCGGTGGCAGATCGCCGTCGTCGCGGGCGTGTTCGGCCTGGGCATCGGACTGGCCTTCGCCTCCATGGCCAACCTCGTCGTGGGCAGCGTCCCGCCCGAGCAGACCGGCGCCGCGACCGGGATGAACGCCAACATCCGCACCATCGGCGGCTCCATCGGCGCCGCGCTGACCAGCGTCCTGGTCACCAGCCGGCTCCAGCCCTCCGGTCTGCCGTACGTCTCCGGCTACACCCACGGCTTCACGCTGCTCGCCCTGCTCCTGCTGGCCGCCGCGGGCGCCGCGCTCCTCGTCCCGGTCCGCCGCGCCGCCCGCCCGAGCGAGCCGGCCGAGCCGCTCCCGGCACCGGCACCCGTGCGCGTGCGGTAGTGTTGACCTGCGCGATCACACGGAATGCCGGGTGAGAACGCAACGGGACGTGGCGCAGCTTGGTAGCGCACTTGACTGGGGGTCAAGGGGTCGCAGGTTCAAATCCTGTCGTCCCGACGTGTGAGAACGCGGCGAGAGGCTGCTTC
This sequence comes from Streptomyces olivochromogenes, assembly GCF_021538895.1. GTDB lineage: Bacteria > Actinomycetota > Actinomycetes > Streptomycetales > Streptomycetaceae > Streptomyces > Streptomyces olivochromogenes_A. The sequence continues at coordinate 42,258 of NZ_JADDRL010000073.1, forward strand.
GGAGACATCCGAAGCAGCCTCTCGGTCGTTGCGGGGCCGTGCCCGGTGGTCAGTCCTGGGCGGCCCACAGGCCGCGGACATGCTCCAGGTGGCGGGTCATGACCTCGCGCACGGCCCGCTCGTCGCGCTCCAGCAGGGCGTCGAGGAGCTCCAGGTGCTCCTCGGCGGAGGCCAGCAGCCGGCCCGCCTCCACCAGCGCGGTGAGCCCGTAGAGCCGGGAGCGGCCCCGCAGGTCGGCGACCACCTCGACGAGGTGGGCGTTGCCGGCGAGGGCCAGCAGGCCGAGGTGGAAGCGGGTGTCCGCCTCGACGTACGCGATCAGGTCGCCGGCGACCGCGGCGGTGACGATCTCCCGGGCGGCCGGCCGCAGCGCCTCCAGGGAGACCCGGTCGGCCGTGCGGGCGAGGTCTACCACCGTGGGGATCTCGATCAGCGCGCGGATGTGCGTGTACTCGTCCAGCTGCTCGTCGGAGACGGCGGTGACCCGGAAGCCCTTGTTGGGCACGGTGTCGACCAGGCCCTCCTTGGCCAGGTCCAGCATCGCCTCGCGCACCGGCGTCGCCGAGACGCCGAAGCGGGCGGCGAGCGAGGGGGCCGAGTAGACCTCGCCCGGGCGCAGCTCGCCCGCGATCAGCGCGGCCCGCAGGGCCTCGGCGACCCGCTCGCGGTAGCTGCTCCGCCGGCCGCCCAGCCGGGGCAGCGCGGGGGCGGCAGACGGCGGGCTGCTGCGCTGGGCGGTCATCGGGTGTCTCCTCGGGCGGGCGGGTGCCATGTCACGTGCCATCAATCTAGAGGACGAACCCCGCCGGGAAGGGGTCGGTCGGGTCGAGCAGGTACTGGGCCGTGCCCGTGATCCAGGCGCGGCCGGTGAAGCTCGGCAGCACGGCCGGGATTCCGGCGACCTCGGTCGTGCCGAGCAGCCGGCCGGTGAACCGTGTCCCGATGAAGGACTCGTTCACGAACTCGGTGTGCAAGGGCAGTTCGCCGCGCTCATGCAGTTGCGCCATGCGCGCGCTCGTACCCGTACCGCAGGGCGAGCGGTCGAACCATCCCGGGTGGATGGCCATCGCGTGCCGCGAGTGCCGGGCGGTGGCGCCGGGCGCGTACAGATGGACGTGGTGGCAGCCGCGGATGGACGGGTCCTCGGGGTGGACCGGCTCCTCCTCGGCGTTGATCGCCGCCATCAGCGACAGCCCGGCGGCCAGGATGTCGTCCTTGCGGGCCCGGTCGAAGGGCAGGCCGAACTCCTCCAGCGGCAGGATGGCGTAGAAGTTGCCGCCGTAGGCGAGGTCGTACGTCACCCTCCGCCCGTCGGCCAGCGTGGCCTTGCGGTCCAGGCCCACCGAGAAGGACGGCACGTTGCGCAGCGTGACGTGCCGCGCGGCGCCGTTCTCCACGGCGACCTCGGCCACGACCGGCCCGGCCGGGGTGTCCAGGCGGATGGTGGTGACCGGTTCGACGACCTCCACCATGCCGGTCTCGACGAGCACGGTGGCCACCCCGATGGTGCCGTGCCCGCACATCGGCAGATAGCCCGAGACCTCGATGTAGACGACGCCCCAGTCGCAGTCGGGGCGGGTCGGCGGCTGCAGGATCGCGCCGCTCATCGCGGAGTGCCCGCGCGGCTCGTTCATCAGCAACTGCTTGATGTCGTCGCGGTGTTCACGGAAGTACAGCCGCCGCTCGTTCATGGTCGCGCCGGGGATGGTGCCGATCCCGCCGGTGATCACGCGGGTGGGCATGCCCTCGGTGTGCGAGTCGACGGCGTGCAGGACGAGTCTGCTGCGCACGGTCCGGTCTCCTTCTCAGGCGAGGCCCGACGCGAGGGCCTTCTCGGTGGCGGTGCGGACGGCGGCCTCCTGCTCCGGCAGCAACGGTACGCGCGGCGGGCGCACCGGGCCGCCGGGCCGGCCGGCGAGGTCCATGGACAACTTGATGGCCTGCACGAATTCCACCCGTGAGTCCCAGCGCAGCAGCGGGTGCAGCCGGCGGTACAGGGGGAGTGCGGCGGCGAGGTCCCCGGCCACGGCGGCCCGGTACAGCTCGGTGCAGGCGGCGGGCAGCGCGTTCGGGTAGCCGGCCACCCAGCCCCGGGCGCCCGCCGCGGCCAGTTCCAGCAGGACGTCGTCGGCGCCGACCAACAGGTCCAGTTCCGGGGCGAGTTCGGCGAGCCGGTAGGCACGGCGGACGTCTCCCGAGAACTCCTTCACCGCGTGCACGAGCCCTTCGGCGTGCAGCCTGGCGAGCAGTTCCGGGAGAAGGTCGACCTTGGTGTCGATCGGATTGTTGTACGCCACGACCGGCAGGCCCGCCCGGGCCACCTCGGCGTAGTGGGCGAGCACGGACCGCTCGTCGGCGCGGTAGGCGTTGGGCGGCAGCAGCATCACCGACGCGCAGCCGGCCTCGCGGGCCTGCTCGGCCCAGCGCCGGGCCTCGGCGGCGCCGTACGCGGCGACGCCCGGCATCACCCGCGAGCCGCCGACCGCGGCCACCGCCGTCTCGACGACGCGGGCCCGCTCCTCGGGGGTGAGCACCTGGTACTCGCCGAGCGAGCCGTTCGGCACGACCCCGTCGCAGCCGTTCGCGACGAGCCAGGCGCAGTGCTCGGCGTACGCGTCGTAGTCGACGGAGAGGTCGTCGCGCAGCGGCAGGGCGGTGGCGACGAGGACGCCACGCCAGGGACGGTTGGGCAGATCACTCATGAATTCCCCTCCAATGGGGTGTGACATAGTACTGATTCTCGAAGGACTCGAAGGACTCGTCACCGCGGTGTCATTCCAGGTCCTCCTCCGACCCGGCGAGCACGCCCAGTGGCACCGGCCGGGCCAGCGGCCGGCGCGCCGCGGTGAGCGGGCAACCGGCGACTCCGGCGACCGCGGGGCCGCACATCCGGCCCTGGCACCAGCCCATCCCGGCCCGGGTGAGCAGCTTCACGGTACGCAGGTCACCGGCTCCGAGCTCGTCCACCGCCGTCCGTACCTCGCCGGCGGTGACCTCCTCGCAGCGGCAGAGAACCGTGTCGTGCGTGACCCGGTCGGCCCACCCGGGCGGCGGCGCGTACACCGCGTCGACCGCCGCGAAGAAGCCGCGCAGCCGCGCACGGGCCCGGCCGGCGGCGGCCCAGGCCCGCGGGTCGGGCGCGGTGCCGCGCAGGCGGGCGGCGATCGACCGGCCGGCGATGTGACCCTCGACGAGCGCGAGCGCCGCGCCGCCGATCCCTGTGGTCTCCCCGGCCGCCCACACGCCCGGGACGTCGGTGCGCTGCTCGTCGTCGACGTACACGTCCGTGCCGGACAGCCGGCAGCCGAGCGTCTCGGCGAGGTCGGTGTGCGGCAGCATGCCGTGCCCGACGGCGAGGGTGTCGCAGGGGACGCGGCGCTCGCTGCCCGGCCCGACCCGGCCCTGTGCGTCGAGCGCCGCGACGGTCACCGCCTCCAGACGGTCCGTGCCGTGCGCCTCGACCACGGTGTGCCGGACGAGGGTGCGCACCCGGTGGCGCAGCAGCAGGGCCGCGTACCGCGCGCCCTCGGCGAGCTTGCCGGGCTGCGCGGCCAGGGCCGACGGCCGCCGCAGGACATCGCGGGGGTCGGCGGACTCGACGAGCGCGGCCACCCGCGCTCCCGCCGCCGCGAGTCCCGTCGCCACGGGCAGCAGCAGCGGACCGGTCCCGGCGACCACGGCCGTACGCCCCGGCAGCACCAGCCCGCCCTTGAGCATGGCCTGCGCCCCGCCCGCCGTGACCACCCCGGGCAGGGTCCAGCCCGGGAAGGGCAGCACCTTCTCGTAGCCGCCGGTCGCCAGCAGGACGGCGTCGGCGCGCACCACGACGCCCTCCTCCTGGGCGGGGCCCCGCAGCGCGTGCACCGCGAAGCGCCCGGAGTCCGACTCCCGTTCCACGCACCACACATGATGACCGGTCAGGTGTGTGACGCGGCCCGCCGCCAGTTGCCGGTCCAGTCCCGAGCGCAGCCGCCGCCAGGTGCGCCACTGGTGATGCAGGGCCTGCGGGCGGCGCGCGCCGAGGGCGGCGGCGGGCTGCCGGTAGAACTGCCCGCCCGCCTCCTCGGCGGCGTCGACGAGGGTGACCGCGACACCGTGCTCGGCCGCCGCCAGCGACGCTGCGAGCCCCGCCGGGCCCGCCCCGATCACGGCGAGGCGCGGTCGCTCAGTCATCGTGGCCCGTCCCCTCCTGGGTGCGGATCGTGTCGCCCGGCCGTACGGGAACCAGGCAAGCCCGTTGGTTCGGGCGGCCGTTGACGGTCACCAGGCAGTCGAAGCACACCCCGATCCCGCAGAAGACACCGCGCGGGCGGCCCGTACCGCGTGTGGTGCGCCAGGCGGTGATCCCGGCCGTCCACAGCGCGGCGGCGACCGTCTGCCCGGGCAGCGCCTCGATCGTGCGGCCGTCGAACGTGACCGGAAAACCCGGACCCGGTCGGGCGTCGGCCAACTCCAGTGGATTCACGCCGTGTTCCCCTCGTCCGCGGTGAAGCGTTCGGGCCGGAAGGGCGCGAGCTCCCGCTCCGCCGCCTTCCCGGTCAGTGCCCGCGCGATCAGGTGTCCGGTGCCGGTGGCCAGTCCGATGCCCGCGCCCTCGTGCCCGCAGGCGTGGAAGAGGCCCGGGGCGCGGGGGTCGGGGCCGATCGCGGGCAGATGGTCCGGCAGATAGGGCCGGAAGCCCACGTACGTGCGCAGCGCGCTCACCCGCTCCAGGAACGGGAACAGCCGCGTCGCCCCGGCCGCCAGCGCCCGCACGACGGGCAGCGAGAACGACCGGTCGAAGCCCACCCGTTCACGGCTGGCGCCGATCAGGACCGGCCCGGCGGCGGTGCCCTCGACGACCGGTGAGGTCTTCAGCGCGGCCGAGTCGCTGGCCACGTCGGCCACGTAGTCCGCCGCGTACACCTTGTGCCGGACCAGCCGGGGCAGCGGCTCGGTGACCAGGACGAAGCCGCGCCGGGGGAGCACCGGCAGGCGGACGCCCGCCAGGGCGGCCAGCTCGCCGCCCCAGGTCCCGGCGGCGTTCACCACGGCGGGCGCGTGGATCTCCCCGTGGTCGGTGCGGACGCCGCGGACGGTGCCGTGCGCCGTGCGCAGCACGCCGGTCACGGTCCAGCTGGTGCGCAGGCGGGCGCCCGAGGCGCGCACCAGGTGCGCGGCGGCCAGCGTGGGCATGACCTGGGCGTCCTGCGGATAGCGCACACCGCCGGCGAGGCCGGGCGCCAGGTGCGGTTCCAGGTCGCGCAGGCGGTCCGCGGCGACCGGCTCCGCGACGACCCCGGCGGTCCGCTGTCCGGCCGTGAAGTCCTCCAGGGCGGCGAGCCCTTCGGGGGTGGCGGCGACGACCACGCCGCCCTTCGGCTCGTACTCGATCGCGTCCCCGACCTCCTGGGCCAGCTCGGTCCACAACCGGCCGGACAGCAGGGCGAGTTCGAGTTCCGGTCCCGGCTCCTTGTCGGAGACCAGCAGGTTGCCCTCGCCCGCGCCGGTGGTGCCGCCGGCGACCGGGCCACGGTCCACCACCATCACGTCGAGACCCGCCCGCGCCGCGTACAGCGCGCAGGCCGCACCCACCATTCCGGCCCCGACGACCACGACATCGCAGGTCAGTCGCTTCGCCACGTCAGTACTATGTCACATGACGCCGGCCTTGGGGAGGGTCAGTCGAACAGGCTCGGATTCGCGGTCGGGGTCTTCCCGGACAGCACGCCCGCGAGCCGCTCGGCGCCCTGCTCCACCGCCCGCTCGGTGCTGGCGTGATCGGCGCCCGACGGGCCGCCGTTGGTCACGGTGGCCGCGGCCGACCCGATCCGGAACGCCGCGACGTCCAGGACGAGCGTGGTCGGCTGGCCGTCCGCGGTGCCCTGCACCCGCACCGTCAGGCCGTGCTGCTCGTCGCCCCCCTCGGGCAGCGCGGCCTCGATGACCTGCACCGTCCGCTCGCTGCCGTCGGCGGCGGTCGCGGTGAACTGGGCGCAGTCCTGCGGCAGCGTCTTGACCCAGTCCATGGCCTGCCGCAGGGGGGCCTGCTCGTAGTCGCCGACCTGGTAGAGCAGCCGGTAGTCCTGCGCGGTGAAGCCGGTGAGCGCCGAGGCGCCCTTCGGACGGCCGAGCAGCGTGTCGGAGTACAGGCTGTCGAGCAGCTTCTGGCACTCGGCCGCGCGGGTCTTGCCGCTGAGGAACTGGGCGGCGTCGACCTTGCCGACCAGTAGCTCGTTGCGCCAGGTCGCCGCGTTGTCGACCTGGGTCCAGTCGTCCTCGATGTCGGCCGC
>NZ_JADDRL010000074.1 GCF_021538895.1 Streptomyces olivochromogenes
ACCGTCCTGAGAGCAGGCCGCTGTGCCCAGCAGTGTCCCCGCGGCCAGAGCGGTGGCGAGAACACGCGCGGGGCGGGACGGACGGTTCATCGCGACGGCCTCCTCGAAGCGCGGCAGGTCCCTCCACGTCACCACCACGCGCGGCGACCGACCAACCGCACCGGGCCGTTCGGGTGAGCGCCCCTACCCGCCGGGCGCCGTCACCCGGACCCGCCGCCCGCCGCAGCGGGGGCACACCGCGTCCGTCAGGGGCGAGCGCATGGCCCGGCCGGCCTCGTCGACGTACTCCTGGGTGTACAGCGAGGTCGGGTCGGTGAAGAACACCACCTGGAAGACGGCCTGCCAGACGTAACCGCAGCCGCGGCACGCGAACACGAACGTCTCGGGCACGGCTCCGGGTACCTCCCCGGTTCCGGTACGTGGGTCCTCGGCCATGGGATCCGGCTCCTTCCCGGCGCGGCGGCCCACCTTCAGCGCACCGGTACACCGGCCGCCCGGCAACTCGACCGCTTCGGGAAGATCACCGGCGGGGCGGGATTCCGTCCGTCGCCCCGCCGGTGGAGCCGAGCGTGGTCGAGGACGTCACCCTCCCCCGAAGGCGACGTCCTCGACCGCTCCCCCGGCGCCGGACAGTGGTCCCGGCATCCGCGTCGGCGTGCTGTCACCAGCACATGACGGCTGTCTCCCCCGACCCCCACGTGGAGTACAGCCGGACGCGGACGAAATAGCGGCGGCCCTTGACGAGCCGGACCTTGAGCGCGGCGTTGTGCGGTGTGCCCCCGTCGTCGCGGCCCGCGAGATAGCGCGGCTCGCCGTCGCGCTCCTCGAAGACCACCACGACGCTGTCCCCGTCGCCGAACGTGCCCACCGTGTACTCGCGGGTCTCCGGCGGCTCGACGGTGAAGTCGGCCTGCTCGCCCGGGCCGAGGCTGAGCGGCGCCGAGCGGAAGGGCGCCAGCGCGGCCGGCCGGTGCGGGTCCCCCCGGTCCGGTCGCTTCGAGACCGGGTGAGGACCGGCGGGCGGATACCAGCGGAGCACGAACTCCTTGTCGGCCGGCGACAGGCCGCCCGGCGGGTGCAGACCCGCTCGGTACTGCTCCGGCTCCAGGATCAGCCCCGATCCGAAGGGGTACTCCATGATGGACTGCGGGTCCCAGACCGAGCCGTTCACCTCGGACGGGTGCAGCTTGCGCAGGATGTTGAAGAACGTCTTGTCCCGGCTCCAGAAGTTCGGCGGGCCCGCCAGATCGGCGTACACCGCCTCGTCGTCCCAGTGGATGCCGGCGAACGGGCTCTGGTGCTCGTGCAGCATGCCGAGCCCGTGCCCGATCTCGTGCAGGGCCGTCCCGCGCTGCCCCGGGACGGTCAGGTCCCACCCGAAGTTCATCGTCCGCTCGTTCAGACCGACCGAGAGCGCGTCCCGGCCCACCGTCGACCAGGAGCCGTCGCCGGGCTGGAACCCGATCCGCAGCTCCGCCTCCCGGCGGTCGGAGACCTCCGCGAAGGACACGCCGAGGCCGAGGTCGCTCCACTCCTGGAAGCACTCCCGCACCACGTCCTGCTGCTCCTTGGCGCCGCCCCACGGCACCCGGCGGGTCTCACCCGTCCCCGGTACGGCGATCACCGAGCCGTCGGTGTCGGAGCCCGCGTCGAAGAAGTAGTAGTGCAGGACTGTGCCGTTGACCCACATCTGCCGCCCGCACAACAGCGCGCTCAGCCGTTCGGCGGCCAGCCCCGGCGCGTAGGAGGGGGCGGGCCGCTGCGCGAGTGAGCAGTAGCGGGCGGTCATGCGCACAGCCTGCCGTCGGCCCTGCTCCGGCGCCTGAGTCGGGGGCTACTCAAGTCGCCCTGTATCAGGGGTGAGTATGCGGGCTCTCATAGACGTGACGACTTACGAACGGGACGCGAACACCCTCGAACTGCCCTGGCCGTTCACCGGCCGGGAGGACGAACTGGAGCTGATCCGCCGGTCCCTGACGGCGGGACGGCACGGCATCGTGGTGACCGGGCCGGCCGGCAGCGGCAAGACCCGGCTCGTCACGGAGGCCGTCCGCGGCACCGACTGCGCCCGGGTGACCGGCACGCCGCAGACCCGGGAGCTCTCCTTCGCCGCGTTCGCGCACCTGCTTCCCGAGACGGTCACGCTGCACCGCGCGGTCCAACTGCTGTGCGGCGTACGCCTTCTCGTCGTCGACGACGCCCATCTGCTCGACGAGGCCTCCGCCGGCCTCGTCCACCAGCTCGCCGTGCACGGACGCACCCGCCTGATCGTGATCGTCGCCGACGGCGCCCCGGTGCCCGGCGCGGTCCTGCGGCTGTGGACCGGCGAACTCCTGCCGCGTCTCGCCCTGGAACCGCTGCCCCGCGAGGAGACGGCCGCCCTCATCGCCACCGCCGGTGCCGCGGAGCCGCTCACCGTCAACCGCCTGCACCGGCTGTGCCACGGCGACCTGCGCCTGCTGCGCGACCTGCTCGGCGCACTGCGCGAGTCCGGGCCGCTCACCCCGGTCCCGGGAACGGACGAACGGGCCTGGCGCGGCCCCTTGCCCGTGACCGCCACCGTGCGCGAGCGCGTGGCGCCCCTGCTGGACCGGCCCGAACGCGGCACCCTGGAGCGCCTCGCCTTCGCCGAGCCCCTGCCGCCGCACCTGGGCGAGCTCGACCTGGACGCCCTCGAACGACTGGAGGCCGACGGCCTGATCCGCGTCGACGAGCGCGGCGGCGTCCGGCTGACCCACCCGCTGCACGGCCCGGCGCTGCGGGCCACCGCCGGAACGCTGCGGGCCCGGCGGCTGGCCCGCACCCCACAGGAGTGCGCACCGGCCCTGGACACCGAACGGGCCGCGCTGGCCCGCGCGATCGACGCGACGGACGTACGGGCCGTGCCGACTCCGGTGGGGGAGTGGCTGGCCGAGCAGGGCGCGCCGGTGCCGACGCGGTACGCGGCCGTGCGCGCCCGGTTCTCGCGGCTTCGGGGGGAGCTGCGGGAGGCGGCGGCCTGGGCGAGGGAGGGACTGCGGACGACGCCGGGGGACGCGTCCTGCCGTACCGAACTCGCCCTGGCCGCCGCGCAGATGGGGGAATCGGTGGTCGCGCCCGCCGGCCGGCCTGCGGCGGACGAGTCCGATGTCTCGCCGCTGCCGGTCGAGGTTCGGGTCTGGGCGGCGGCCGCCCGGGGTGACCTCGACGGTGCCCTGCACCAGCTCGACCCGGACAGCGGGGACGGCGCGTACGGCCTGTACGACGCCGTACGACTCGGCGCACCCGGTGCCGCCGCCGGGCGGCTCCCGGACGGCGGGCCGTTCGCCCGGCACGCCGACGCCGTCGCCCGCGGCGACGGCCCCGCCCTGGACCGGGCCGCCGAGGCCCTGGAGGCGCGCGGCTTCCTGCTCTTCGCGGCCGAGGCGCACGCCCAGGCCGTACGCGCCCACCGCGACCCGCGCGCCGCCCGCACCTCCCGCACCCGGGCGCTCGCCCTGGCCCGCCGCTGCCAGGGCGCCCGCACCCCGGCACTGTCCGGCCTGGTCCTCGGTGAACTCACCGCGCGGCAGCGGCAGATCGTCACCCTCGCGGCGGCCGGACTGAGCAACCGGCAGATCGCCGAGCGGCTGACCCTCTCGGTCCGCACGGTCGGCAACCACCTCTACGGCGCCTACACCCGCCTCGGCGCCGGCGACCGGGGCGCCCTGCCCTGGCTGGTGGAGCTGCCGGACGAGCAGTCGGCGTGACCGGGTCGCCTCAGGCCGCCCCGAACGCGGCGAACGCCCACCCGGTCGCCTGATGCACGGCGTCGCCCGGGAGCGCGGCCCGGGCGTCGCGCAGGGCCTCCGCCAGGGACAGTCCCGCGCCGAGGCCCTTGTGCAGGGCGATCATCAGCGGCACGACCGCCTCGTCGTTGACCGGCGCGCTACTGGCCACCACCCCGGCGGTGCCCAGCGGCAGCAAGGCCGTGACCAGGCCCAGGAGTTCGTCGGCGCCGACCGAGGCGAGCCGGGCGGTGTCGCAGCTGGACAGGATGATCCGGTACGGGCTGCGGGCGAGGCGCTCGAAGTCGTGCACGATGAGCGGGCCGTCGGCCATCCGCAGCGAGGAGAACAGCGGGCTGTCCGCGCGGAACGTCCCGTGCGCGGCGATGTGCGCCAGGGCGGCGCCGTCGAGCTCGTCCAGCACCCGGGGGACCTGCGCGTCGTCGTGTTCGAGGACCTTGGCCGTGCCGTAGCGGTCGGCCAGTTCGGGGACCTCGGCGCCGCCGGTGGCCAGACCCGGGCCGCGGACCAGGACGTGCCCGCCGCGGGGCGGCGGCTCGGTCTCCCGGGCGCGCAGCCAACTGCCCGCCGACGGCGACACGCTGAGCACCCGGTCCCGCAGCGAGGGCAGCAGCGCCCAGGTCACCCGGTGCAACGCGCCGGGCGGGACCACCACCACCGGCCCCGAGCCGAGGTGCGCCACCGCCCCGCCGAGCAGCAGCTCCTCCAGGCGCCGGCCCGCTGCCTCCACCAGCGGCAGCCTGGCCTCCGCGCCCGGGTGGGCGAGCCGCCGCAGCCCCGCCTGTACGTGCTCGGCCTCGGCCACCGCCTCCTTCAGCGCCCCGCCCTCGAACCGCCGTACCCGCCCCTGCCCGCACAGCAGCACCTGCACGCGGCCGTCGAGCACGGCGAGTTCCACCAGCCGCCCGTCGCCGAGCCGGTCCAGCAGCCGGGCCGGGTCAAAGCGGTCCCCGCCGCCGGGCGCGTCACCGCGCATGTGGTGGGTGCGGGAGCGGATCTCCCGTTCCAGGCGCCGCTGTTCGCGCTCCAGCGCGGGCACCGGACGTCCGTCCATCCGGGCCGCCTCCGCGCGGGCCGCGATCTCCCGGAACGCGGTCAGGCCCCGCAGCAGCGCCGGGTCGGCGGGCGGCCGGGTCGGCGGCGCCGACAGCACGGTGGCCCGCCAGCGCTCGCTCCACCTCAGCAGCCGGCGCGGCCCGCCGTGGTCGAGGCTGGCCTGCTGGGCCAGCGCCGCGAGCTCCGCGCCCTGGGCGGTGGCCCGGGCCCGCAGCTCCGAGGCACCCAGTGTCGTCCGGTGGTCGTCGAGGACGTCGAGCCCGCGCCGGCAGGCCTCCAGGACGCCGCGTCCGGAGCCGGCCGCCCGCGCCCGCAGCGCCTGCGCGGCCCAGCCCGTCATCCGGGCCAGCGGCGGCCCGCCGTGTCTGCTGCGCGCGGCCACGGCCAGATGCCGTTCCGCGTCCGCCGTCCAGCCCAGGGACAGCGCGATCCGGCCCGCGAGCAGCGAGGCCTCCGGCGCGGCCGGTGAACCGAAGGACGCCAGGCGTTCGGCGACCGCCGCCGCGTCGGCGACCAGCCGCCCCGACCGGCGCCCGGCCGCCACCCGGGCCTCTATGAGCACCAGTTGGGCATGGGTCTCCCACCAGGGGCGCCGCTGTCCGGCGAACAGCCGTACGGCGACGGCCGCGCGGGCGATGGCCGTGGGCGCGTCGCCCGCCAGCCGTGCGGCGCGCGCGGCGGCCAGCAGCAGTTCCGCCTTTCGGGTGGACTGTCCGCCGATCTCGTCGAGCACCGCGATCGCCGCGTCCGCCTCGGCCAGCGCCTCCGGGGCCAGCCCGGCGGCCATCAGCACCTCGCAGCGCCGGATGTACAGCATGAACATCGGCGTGCCGAGCTTGGCGTACCGCTCCTCGGCCTCGTCCAGCAGCCGCAGCGCGGCCGGGATGTCGCCCGAGCGGAACGCGGCCAGCCCCCGGCTCTCCACCGCGTCGGCCTTGTCGTGCTCCTGGCCCGTGGTCTCCCACAGCCGCTCGGCCGCGGCGAAGTCGGCGTCCGCCCGGTCCACCGCGCCCAGCGCCAGATGGACGGTGGCGCGCAGGGTCAGCGCGCGCGCCGTCCAGATCACGTCGGCCAGCTGCCGCAGCACGGGGATCGCGCGGCGTACGTCCTCCAGCGCCTCCCGATGACGGCCCAGCACCCACCAGACGTAGGCGCGCCGGTACAGCACGCGGGCCCGGGTGTGCCCGCTGCCGCGCGCGACACCCCGCTCGAACGCCGCCAACCCCTGCCTCGTGCGCCCCGCGTGCACCAATGCGACCCCCAGCGTGGCGAGGACGTCCGCCTCCCGCTCGGGCTCCTGTGCGCGCGCCGCCAGGTCACGGGCGCGCCGCAGATGCCGCAGGGCGATGCGCAGGTCCCCGAAGTCCCGCTGCCAGATGCCGATCACCTGGTGGGCGACGGAGGCGTGCAAGGGCGACGGATCGGTGTCGAGCACCAGCTCCGCACGCGCCACGGCCTCGTTGGGGGCGGCGAACACCATCGGCAGCAGTTCGAGAACCGAGTCGCTTCCCGCTGTCACGTCTTGGATGGTAGTGGCCCTCCGCATACAGGTCATATGGGTTTGACGGGGTATCGGGTCGGTTCGACGCTGTATCAATTCAACGCCACACCGCTCTGACTGACGACCGCCGCCTCTGTGGGAGGACACGCCATGGCACCACAGCGATTCCACGAGCAGTTCGACCAGATCCAGCGCTCGATGCCGGACGTCCCCCTCGCGATGGGGCCGGACGACTCCGCCGAGTTCTTCTACGAGAAGGGCGTCGTGCTCGCCCGGGACGGAGAGGAGGCACGGGTCGTCGAGGACACCGTGCGCGCGCACTTCACCGCGGCCACCGGCCTGGTCGCGGACCATGTGCGCCGGGCGGGCCCGGAGACCAACCGGACCGGCGTCACCCGCATCCAGGTCGGCGACCCCGGCCACGGGGACCGCGGGGGCGACCGCGCCGTCGCCCACGCCCTGCGGGCCCTGCGGGAGCCGGAGGGACGCGCGGGCCGTCGGCTGATCAGCCGCAACCACGTCGTGTCCACCACGGTCAACGCCTGCAACCCGGCCGAGCCCGTCCCGGCCCTGCTCACGCAGACACCCAACCCGGCCCCGGCCGAGGCGACGTACGACGCCGACACGGCGGTCGGCGTGCTGGTCATCGACACCGGCCTGGTGCACGACTTCGGCTCCTACCCGCTCATGGCCCATGTCACGGGGGACCCGCAGGTCGACGAGGTCGACGCGGCCGGCATCCTCCAGCAGTACGTCGGCCACGGCACGTTCATCGCCGGGCTCGTGGCGGCCCTCTCGCCCAATACCGACATCAACGTGAGCAACACGCTCAACGACGCGGGCGCCATCCTGGAGTCCGAGTTCGGCGAGAAGCTCTTCGACGCCGTCGACCGGTACGGCTGGCCGGACATCATCAGCCTCTCCGCGGGCACGCCGAACGGCAGCGCGCACGGACTGCTCGGCGTGGAGAGCTTCATGCAGGCCCTGCGCGACGAGCAGAGCACCCTGCTGGTCGCGGCCGCCGGCAACAACGCCAGCGCCACCCCGTTCTGGCCGGCCGCCTACGCCGACGTGCCCGGGTACGAGAACGTCGTGCTGTCCGTCGGCGCGCTGCGCAGCGACGGCGAGTTCGGCGCCTGCTTCACCAACCACGGCGGCTGGGTGAAGGTCTACGCCCCCGGCGAGCAACTGACCAGCCCCCTGGCCGGTTTCGACGCGCCCGTGCCGTACGTCTACCAGCACACCACCTACGACCACTGCCGGTTCGGCTTCACCTACGCCTGTACCTGCCAGTACCCGCGCCACACCGGGGTGTTGAGCGAGCAGCGGATCACCACGCCCGGAAAGGCGGACCAGGTGATGTTCGACGGCTTCGCGCACTGGAGCGGCACGTCGTTCGCCACGCCGGTCGCCGCCGGGCTGGTCGCCGCCCATATGACGGCGCACAAGGAGCGCGACCCGCGCGCGGCGCGCAAACAGCTGCTCGACACCAACACCGAGTACGCGGAAGTGCGCGGGGCGCACGTCCCGGCGCTGCGTCCGGCGACCTGGCGCCCGGTACCCGTCGTGCGACTGGCACCTCCCGCATGAGGTCCGGAACGGCCCCCTCCACGGCGTACGATGACAGGCCGTACACGAGGGGTGAGGCCGTGGACCGAGCAGAGGTCGGCGTGTTGGTCCAGTCCGCCGTCGACGGTGACGCGGCGGCCTGGAAGGCGCTGGTGGAAGGGCTGAGCCCGCTGGTGTGGTCCGTGGTGCGCGCGCACCGGCTCTCCGACGCGGACGGCCACGAGGTGTACCAGACCGTGTGGTTCCGCTTCGCCCAGAACCTCGGCCGGATCCGTGAACCGGAGAAGGCGGGTTCCTGGCTGGCCAGCACGGCCCGGCACGAGTGCCTGAAGGTGATCAGGAGCCTGACCCGGCTGATGCCGACCGACGACCCGCAGGTCCTGGACCGGGTCAGCGAGGACCGGACGCCCGAGCAGACGCTGATCGACTCGGAGGAGGCGGCCGCCGAGGCCGAGCGGATCCGCCGGCTGTGGCAGGAGTTCGAGGAACTGGGCGAGCGCTGCCGCCAGTTACTGCGCGTGCTGATGGCCTCGCCGCCGCCGAGCTATGTCGACGTGTCGGCCGCGCTGGGGATCGCGGTCGGCAGCATCGGCCCGCTCCGGCAGCGCTGTCTGCGCAGGCTGAAGGCACGACTGGAAGCACGGGGGGCGCTGTGAGCGACATGAACCACCAGAACCACGACGGCGTCGGCCCGGACCGGGGCCGTGACGCGGACCGCGACGAGTTCGGCGAAGAGGCCTTCGACGAGGCCGCGTTCGAAGCCGACTTCGGGGCCGGCCTCCTGGAGGAGGAACTGCGCCAGGCCGCGGCCATCCTGGACCCCGTCCCGGCCGAGCTGCGCCAACTCGCCCTGGAGGCGTACGCGTTGCACGACCTCGACGCGCGGATCGCCGAGCTGACCTTCGACTCCCTGGTCGACGCCATCCCGGTGCGGGGGGCGACGGACCCGCCGCGGATGCTGACCTTCCGGGCCGGCGAGCTGACCGTGGACGTCGAGGTCACCGGTGAGGGCCTGATGGGGCAGGTGCTGCCGCCCCAGTCCGCCCGCATAGAGGTCCTCGGCGGACCGCAGGCGGCGGCTCCCGTCCCGGTGGACGACATGGGCCGCTTCATGAGCGACACGCCCCCCGCCGGGCCGTTCGCGCTGCGGCTGCGCGCCGGCGGCGACGTGATCGTCACGGAGTGGCTGCGGGCCTAGGAGCCGTCCGGCTATCAGCCCGGCCGTAGACCCTGCTACCAGCTGACCGGCAGGGTCTGCGGGCCCCGGATCATGGTCTTGCGGCGCCAGGCCACCTCGTCCGCCGGAACCGCCAGGCGCAGCCCCGGCAGCCGGTCCAGCAGGGTGTTGATCAGCAGCTCGGTCAGCAGGCGGCCGAGGACCGCACCCGTGCAGTAGTGCGAGCCGTTGCCGAAGGCGAGGTGCGGATTGGGGGTGCGGTCCGGGTCGATGCGGTCGGGGTCCGGGAAGACGTCCGGGTCGCGGTTGGCGGCCAGGTAGGAGACGTAGACCGGTTCGCCCGCGGCGATGCGAACGCCGTGCAGTTCGACGTCCTCCAGGGCGATGCGGGCCAGCCCGACGGTGCTGCGGTGCGGGATGTAGCGCAGCAGCTCGTCGAGGACGGTGTCGCGGGCCTCGGGGCGGTCGCGCATCCGGTCCATCAGCTCGGGCCGGGTGAGCATCAGGAACAGCATCTGGCCGCAGTTGTGGGTGACGGCCTCGCCGCCGATCTGCAGCGGACCGGCCAGGCCGACCGCCTCCTCCTCGCTGATCCCGCCCTGCGCCACGGCGCCGCCGAGGAGCGTGTACACGTCGTCGCCGATGCCGTGGGCGCGGGCCCGGACGGTCTCGGTGATCCAGTCGTACAGGCCGTTCTTGGCGCGGTCGGCGGCATCCGCCCCGCCGGAGGTGGAGATGATCTGCCGGGTCCAGGCGTGCACCCGCTCCCGGTCGGCGGCCGGCACGCCCATGACCTCGCTGACCACGACGATCGGGAACGGCTCCAGCACGCGCTCGACGAGATCGGCGGGCGGCCCGTCCCGTACGATCCCGTCGACCATGTCGTCGAGGATCTCCTGCGCGCGGGGCCGCAGCCGCTTCATCGCCCCCTGGGTGAACACGCCCGCGACCGGCTTGCGCAGCCGGTTGTGGTCGGGTTGGTCGGCGAAGGCCAGTGAGCCGGGGCGGGGCTTGAAGTGCGGGGCGAGCCGGGTCACCTGACGCCGGGCGACCTCCGTACGGCTGAACCGCGGATCGTTGGTGATCGCCCTGACGTCCTCGTGGCGGGTGGCGAGCCAGGCCCAGCCGTCCCCGTACGGGAGGCGGATGCGGGTCAGCGGACCCTCGCGCATGAGCTCCGCGAGGACCGGGTCGAAGTCCGTGCCCTCCAGGTCCAGGGCGGGCCAGTCCCGTACGGGCGGCGCGGCCTGGCCGGTGAGCGTGCCTATCTCCTCGGTCGTCATGCCTTCACCCTGGTACGGCGGCCGTCGGGTGTCCTGCGGGGGTGCTCCAGCCGGAGGGGAGGTCAGCGGGTGACGCCGTCGACCAGGGCCGCCAGCGCCGACGCCAGCCGGGACAGGCCCGGCCCCGGTGGGCCGCCGGGCTCGGTCATGTAGGTGTCCCGGCGGATCTCGATCATCAGGGCGCCGACCCGGGGCTCCCGGCCGTAGAACTCCAGCGGCACGTACGTACCGCTGAACGGGCTGTCCAGCCCCGTCTCCCCGCACCCGGCGAAGGCCTGCCGCGCCAGTGCCGTCAGCTCCGGCGGGGTGTGGAAGGCGTCGGTGCCCAGGCAGACCGGCGGCCGGCGGCCGGAGCCGTGCAGTTCGTACGGGAGCGCCTCCGTGGGGTAGGAGTGCACGTCGATCACGACGGCCCGGCCCGTGGCCGCGAGCCGGTCGGCCACGGCCTCGGTCATCGCCCGCGCGTACGGCCGGAAGTACCGCTCGATCAGGGGCTCGGGATCGGTGTCCGCGGGCCGCAGCTCAGCGCGGTGGGTGGTCCGCGTGTACACGGCCCCCATCCCCACCGAGAGCATCTCCTCCCGCTCGTCGGGGAACCGCTCCGGGTCCACCACCAGCCGCGACAGCCGGTTGACGAACCGCCAGGGCACGAGCCCGCACAGCGCGGCGGCCCGCTCGGCGAGCTCCGCCGTGTGCGCGTCCGTGATGTGGTCAAGCTCCCGCTCCAGCGCGGCGTCGTCCAGCACGATGCCCGCGCGCACGGCGGCCGGTACCTCGCGCGCCGAGTGCGGCACGTGCAGGATCACGGGCGAGTCGTCCGCGCCGGGCAGAACCTCGAAGGACGATGCGGGACGGGACACGGGCCGCTCCGGAGAGT
The DNA here is from genome assembly GCF_021538895.1 of Streptomyces olivochromogenes. Classification (GTDB taxonomy): domain Bacteria; phylum Actinomycetota; class Actinomycetes; order Streptomycetales; family Streptomycetaceae; genus Streptomyces; species Streptomyces olivochromogenes_A. Next base: position 11,231 of record NZ_JADDRL010000074.1, read on the forward strand.
GGTGTCGGGGGACGGGCGCACGGGTGGACGGGCGGACCGGTGAACGACCCCGCCCCGGTCGGGCACTGCCGACCGGGGCGGGGGTCATACGGGGGGAACGGCCGTCGGCCGCTCGCGTCAGCTCAGGGACGCGAGCGCCTCGTTCCAGGTGGCCGACGGGCGCATGACCGCGTCCGCCTTGGCCTTCTCGGGCTGGAAGTAGCCGCCGATGTCGGCCGACTTGCCCTGGACCGCGATCAGCTCGTCGACGATCTTCTGCTCGTTGGCCGCGAGGGTCTCGGCGAACGCCGCGAACGCCTTGGCCAGGTCCGCGTCGTCGGTCTGCCGCGCCAGCTCCTGCGCCCAGTACAGGGACAGGAAGAAGTGGCTGCCGCGGTTGTCGATGCCGCCGACGCGACGGGTCGGGGACTTGTCCTCGTTGAGGAAGGTCGCCGTGGCGCGGTCGAGGGTGTCGGCGAGGACCTGGGCGCGGGCGTTGCCCGTGGTCTTCGCGTACTGCTCGAAGGACGGCACCAGGGCGAAGAACTCACCCAGGGAGTCCCAGCGCAGGTAGTTCTCCTTGACCAGCTGCTGGACGTGCTTCGGCGCGGAGCCGCCGGCGCCCGTCTCGAACAGGCCGCCGCCCGCCATCAGCGGGACGACCGACAGCATCTTGGCGCTGGTGCCCAGCTCCAGGATCGGGAAGAGGTCGGTCAGGTAGTCGCGCAGCACGTTGCCGGTGACCGAGATGGTGTTCTCGCCGCGGCGGATGCGCTCGACCGACAGCTTGGTGGCCTCGACCGGGGCGAGGATACGGATGTCCAGGCCCTCGGTGTCGTGCTCGGCCAGGTACGCGTTGACCTTGGCGATCAGGTTGGCGTCGTGCGCGCGGGTCTCGTCCAGCCAGAACACGGCCGGGTCGCCGGTGGCGCGGGCGCGGGTGACGGCGAGCTTCACCCAGTCCTTGATCGGGGCGTCCTTGGTCTGGCAGGCGCGGAAGATGTCGCCGGCGGAGACCGTCTGCTCCAGGACCACGTTGCCGGCCGCGTCGACCAGGCGGACCGTGCCGGTGACCGGGATCTCGAAGGTCTTGTCGTGGCTGCCGTACTCCTCGGCCTTCTGCGCCATGAGGCCGACGTTCGGGACGGAGCCCATGGTGGCCGGGTCGTAGGCGCCGTTGGCGCGGCAGTCCTCGATGACGGCCTGGTAGACGCCGGAGTAGGAGGAGTCCGGCAGGACCGCGAGGGTGTCGGCCTCCTGGCCGTCCGCGCCCCACATGTGGCCGGAGGTGCGGATCATGGCCGGCATCGAGGCGTCGACGATCACGTCGGACGGCACGTGCAGGTTGGTGATGCCCTTGTCGGAGTCGACCATCGCCAGGGCCGGGCCCTCGGCGAGCTCGGCCTCGAAGGAGGCCTTGATCGCGGCGCCCTCCGGCAGGGCCTCGATGCCCTTGAAGATGCCGCCCAGACCGTCGTTCGGGGTCAGGCCGGCCGCGGCGAAGGTCTCGCCGTACTGGGCGAACGTCTTCGGGAAGAAGGCGCGCACCACGTGACCGAAGACGATCGGGTCGGAGACCTTCATCATCGTGGCCTTCAGGTGCACGGAGAAGAGGACGCCCTCCTCCTTGGCGCGGGCGACCTGCGCGGTGAGGAACTCGCGCAGGGCGGCGACGCGCATCACGGAGGCGTCGACGACCTCGTCGGCGAGGACGGGTACGGACTCGCGCAGCACCGTGGTGGAGCCGTCGTCACCCTTGAGCTCGATGCGCAGCGAGCCGGCCTCGGAGATCACGGCGGACTTCTCGGTGGAGCGGAAGTCGTCCACGCCCATGGTCGCGACGTCGGTCTTGGAGTCGGAGCTCCAGGCGCCCATGCGGTGCGGGTGGGTCTTGGCGTAGTTCTTGACCGAGGCGGGGGCGCGGCGGTCGGAGTTGCCCTCGCGCAGGACCGGGTTGACGGCCGAGCCCTTGATCTTGTCGTAGCGGGCGCGGATGTCGCGCTCCTCGTCCGACTTCGGGTCGTCCGGGTAGTCCGGCAGCGCGTAGCCCTTGCCCTGCAGCTCGGCGACCGCGGCCTTCAGCTGCGGGATCGACGCCGAGATGTTCGGCAGCTTGATGATGTTGGCCTCGGGAGTCTTGGCCAGCTCGCCCAGCTCGGAGAGCGCGTCCGGGATGCGCTGGTCCTCGTTCAGGTACTCCGGGAAGACGGCGATGATGCGCCCGGCCAGCGAGATGTCACGGGTGTCCACGGTGACACCCGCCTGCGCGGCATACGCCTGGACCACCGGCAGGAACGAATGCGTCGCCAGGGCCGGGGCCTCGTCTGTGTAGGTGTAGATGATGGTCGAGTCAGTCACCGGGTGCTCCGCTCCACGTCTGCAACATTGCTCGACATCAAGATATCTCGTGATCGACCCACGCTCGACAGGGGTCCGCGAGTCGGGAGCGTCCCGTACCCGGGGCGACCGAATGTCGTCGCCACGTGACCGGATCCCCGGGCCTTCCCGCCGCTCCGCCGGGCCTTCCTGCCCGCTTGTACGGAATCCGTACTTCTGTGCAACCGAATCCGCGATTCAGGTGGTCATGTCGAGCGAGCGCCCACTGAACCGGCGGCCGGATCTGACCACCCGGCCGCCCGAGCGAAAGCGGACCATGAGATATCGCAGCAGAGTGACGGCCCCGGCGGCCGCACTGATCGGCACGGCGACCGCACTGACCCTGGGCCCCACGGCCCAGGCCCTGCCGACCACGGGCCGGGCCACCGGCCGCGACGGGGGAGAAGGCGACGGCACCCCGGGCCCCGAGACCCTCGGCGACCCCGTCTTCCCGGCCCTGGGGAACGCCGGCTACCGCGTCTCCTCGTACCACCTCGACCTCGCGTACGACCCCACGACCAAGCTGGTGGACGCCACCGCGCTCCTGCGCATCCGCACCACCGACGACCTCACCCGTATCTCCCTCGACGCGCTCGGCCTGGACATCCGCGCCGTGCACGTCAACGGCTGCACCGCCGCCTTCGAGCAGGCGGACGAGAAGCTGCGCGTCACGCCCGCGACCCCGCTGCGGGCCAAGGCCCACGCCGTCGTGTGCGTCGAGTACTCCGCCGACCCGCGTCGGGCGCTCCCGCACACCGCTTGGGTGCCCACCCCGGACGGATTCGCGGTCTGCCCCCAGCCGAACTCGGCGCACACCGTCTTCCCGTGCAACGACCACCCCTCGGACAAGGCCGACTTCACCTTCCGCGTCACCGTCCCCCAGGGGCTGCGCGGCGTCGCGAACGGCACCCTCGTCGACACCGAGCCCCTGGACGACGGCCGCACCGCCTACGCGTACCGCTCCCGCTCGCCGATAGCCACGGAACTCGTGCAGATCACCGTCGGCGACTACCAGGTCAAGGACCGGCAGGGCCCGCACGGACTGCCGCTGCGCGACGTCGTCCCGACCGCCCGCGCCGCCGCCCTGGAACCGGCGCTCGCCCTGACCCCCGGCCTGGTCGAGTGGCTGGAGGCGCGGCTGGGCGCCTTCCCGTTCGAGACGTACGGTCTGCTGCCCTGCAACTCCGACGACCCGAACGCCTTCGACTTCACGGGCCTGGAGACCCAGACCCTCACCCTCTACAAGCCGAACTTCCTGCTCCAGGAGGAGAAGAAGATCGGCTCGCACATGATGCACGAGCTGGTCCACTCCTACTTCGGCAACCTGGTCAGCCCCGCCACCTGGGCCGACCTGTGGCTGAACGAGGGCCACGCCGACTTCTACGGGCTGCTGTACCGCTACGAGCGCGGCTGGGCCGACTCGCTGGGTCTGACCTCGCTGGAGGCCCGGATGAAGGACACCTACGCCCGCGGCGACCAGTGGCGCCGCGACTCGGGTCCGGTCGCCGCGCCCAACGCGGTCAACCTCTTCGACAGTCAGCGCTACCTCGGTGGCGTCCTGGTCCTGTACGCGCTGCGCCAATTGCTGGGCGAGGACGTGTTCCACGCCGTCGAGCGCGCCTTCCTGGACCGCTTCCGGGGCTGCTCTGCGTCGACGGAGGACTACATCGCCGTCGCCTCGGAGGTCTCCGGCCAGGACCAGTCCGGCTTCCTGCGGGACTGGCTGTACGGCACGAGGACCCCGCGGATGCCCGGGCACCCGGACTGGACCGTCACCCCGGTGGCCACGTCCTTCGCGGCGCCGCACAGCCTGCGCGGCGGGCACTACCACGACAACTCGGCGACTCTCTGACGCCGGGTGCCGCCACCGCTGACGCGAAACGCCGTCAGCGGTGGCGGCCGGCGGGCTCCCCGCCCGCCACCTCGCACTCGATCCAGCGGCAGATCACGGCGACCTCGAAGACCGGGTGGCCGCGGTACGGGGTCTGCCCGCCGTCCTGGTACGGGACGGCCGGCGTCGGCCGCTCGGCGATCAGGTCATGGGCCTGCCGGCGGAGCGCCGATGGTCCCGTCGACTCGGTGGTGGCCCGGTCCCGTCCGCGCAGACGGAACTTCGCGCGGAAAGGGTGGCGGGCGATCTCGTCCAGCCGTCGGCCCGGCGAGCCGGCCGCCCGGTCGGGCGCCGGACCGGAAGGCGAGGGGTCCGGGGGAGGCGTCATGCCGCTTTGCGCATACGACCGCCTCCCGCGGACCCCGCCGGACAGGCTCCGGGGGCCTTCGGAGCGGGCCCCGGTCGACTATCGGAGAGCGCTCCCGGTCGACTGGTCGACGTCGACGTCGACGACCGCCGGAGCCGGTGCGGCGTCCTCGCTGCCGCGCTGATGCGGGATCACCACCGCCCCCTGCTGCAACGCCACCGTCCGGGTGGGCGACGGGATGCGGATGCCCTCCTCGCGGTAACGCCGGTGCAGGCGCTTGATGAACTCGTGCTTGATGCGGTACTGGTCGCTGAACTCGCCCACGCCGAGGATCACCGTGAAGCCGATCCGGGAGTCGCCGAAGGTGTGGAAGCGGATGGCGGGCTCGTGGTCGGGAAGGGCGCCGGTGACATCGGACATGGTCTCGGCGATGACCTCCGTGGTCACGCGCTCGACGTGGTCCAGGTCGCTGTCGTAACTCACGCCCACCTGCACCAGGATCGTCAACTGCTGCTCGGGACGCGTGAAGTTGGTCATGTTCGTCTTGGCGAGCTCCCCGTTGGGGATGACCACCAGGTTGTTGGAGAGCTGGCGGACCGTCGTCTGACGCCAGTTGATGTCCACGACGTACCCCTCCTCGCCGCTGCTCAGCCGGATGTAGTCGCCCGGCTGCACGGTCTTGGAGGCGAGGATGTGGATGCCCGCGAAGAGGTTGGCCAGGGTGTCCTGGAGCGCGAGGGCGACGGCCAGACCGCCGACGCCCAGGGCGGTGAGCAGCGGCGCTATGGAGATGCCCAGCGTCTGCAGCACCACCAGGAAGCCGATCGCCATGACCAGCACCCGGGTGATGTTCACGAAGATCGTGGCCGAACCGGCGACACCGGACCGGGACTGCGTGACGCTCTGCACCAGTCCGGCGATCACCCGGGCCGCCGACACCGTCACGGCGAAGATGAGCAGTACCTGGATGGTCTGGTTGACGTGGTTCTGGACCGTTCTGGTCAGCGGCAGTACGGCCGCCGCGGCGGCCGCGCCGCCCGCGATCGCCGCCCACGGGACGACGGTGCGCAGGGCGTCCACGACGACGTCGTCGCCGCTCCAGCGGGTGCGCTTGGCGTGCTTGGCCAGCCAGCGCAGCAGCATACGGGACAGGAAGGCCGCCACCAGGCCCGCCGCCACCGCGATTCCGGCGATGATCAGGTCGTTCACGGTCACGTCGCGGTTCATCGCTCACCTCCGGGACGGGAAGCTGCGGCGGACGAGGCCGCCGACGGCCGGATGTGAAGTCTCGTCACGTGTCACCTGCTCGTGTTGCGGGATGTGCGGTCGCACCGGTCCGTACGGGGTCGTCGGTCGGCGCGCCCGCTCATCCTGCCGTATCCGGCGCGCGCGTTCGTACCCCGCACCGGCGCCGGGCACCCGCGGGGCCGGCTGCCCGGTCCGGGGCGCGATCCGCGCTGTCCTCATATTCTCCGAACAGACCGTCCCCGTCGGCCAGTTGACGACCGGTCGGTGTTCCTTGACGGCGTGCGCGGGCGGGCGGCAGGCTGTCGCGCAGTGATCGCCAGGGGAGGGGCTCGATGACAGGTCCGGTGCTCGCCGTCGACCAGGGCACGTCCGGCACCAAGGCCCTGGTGATCTGTCCCGAACGCGGCGTCGTCGGCACCGGATTCGCCGCCGTACGCCCCCGTCATCTGCCCGGCGGCCGGGTGGAGGCCGACCCGGCCGAACTGTATGAGTCGGTGCTGGTCGCCGGAGGGCGCGCGCTCGCCGAGGCGGACGAGCCGGTGGCGGCGCTGGGGCTGGCGAACCAGGGCGAGACCGTCCTCGCCTGGGACCCCGGCACCGGCCGCCCTTGGCCCGGGTGGAGGTCCTGGAGCGGGACCGGCGGGCGGGCGGTGTGCCCCGCCACTGCGCGCACGGCGGCTTCGGTACCTGGACGCGCCCGCTGACCGGACCGGCGTACGCCCGCCTGCTCGTCGAGGCGGCCGTCGGCGCGGGGGCGACGGTACGCACCGGCGTCACCGCCCTGGACTGGCCCGGCCCGCTGTCCGTGACCACGGTCGGCCCGCGGGGACCCGGGACGCTCACCGCGCGGGCGGTCGTGCTGGCCACCGGCGCCCGGGAACGCCCGCGCGCCGCACGCCTGGTGCCGGGCACCCGGCCCGCCGGGGTGTACACCACGGGCGAGTTGCAGCAGGCGGTGCACCTGCACCGGCAGCACATCGGCGACCGGGCGGTGGTGGTCGGCACGCAGGACGTCGCGTACGCGGCCGCCGCCACCGTACGGGCCGCCGGCGCCGAGGTGGTCGCGATGGTCACCGAGTCGCGCCACCCGCGTACGTCCCCCGCCCGCGCCCTGGGCGCCCGCCACCCCGTGCTCACCGGGACGACCGTCACGGAAGTCCTGGGCCACGGACGTCTGTCCGGCGTCCGCATCCGTCACCGCGACGGCCGCACGGGGATCCTGCGCTGCGACACGATGGTCTTCACCGGGGACTTCGTCCCGGAGACCGAACTCGCCCGCCGAGCCGCCCTCACCCTCGGCCCGCGCACCTCACGCCCGGGCGTCTTCGCGGCAGGCGGCCTGCTCCAGCCCGGCGTGGACGCCCGGACGGCGGCCCGGGAGGGTGTACGGGTGGGCCGGGCCGTGCTGGAGTGGCTCGCGCACGACGCGCCGCCGCCCCCGCTCACAGATCCGTGAACGACCCGTGCCGCCCCGCGCCGCCGGCGAACCGCGCCGCGCCCTCGAACGCCTCCGCCAGCACCTGCGTCCCGTACCGGACCTCGCTTCGCAGCGCCGCCGGCTCGTCCAGACCCTCCTGGTCCAGGACCGACGCGCGGTCGCCGCGCAGGCAGTCCTGCGGGAAGCGGGCCAGGGAGGCCGCCAGTTCCTCCGCCGCCGTGCGGGCCGTGCCGGTGGGCACGACGCGGTTGGCGAGCCCCATCTCGTACGCTTCGCGGGCCGGTACGGGGCGGCCGGTGAGGATCATGTCCATCGCGCGGCTCGTGCCGATCAGCCGGGGGAGCCGTACCGTGCCGCCGTCGATCAGCGGGACGCCCCAGCGGCGGCAGAACACGCCGAAGACGGCGTCCTCCTCCGCCACCCTGAGGTCGCACCACAGGGCGAGCTCCAGGCCCCCGGCGACGGCGTGGCCGGCCACCGCGGCGATCACGGGCTTGGACAGGCGCAGCCGGGTCGGACCCATCGGGCCGTCGCCGTCCTCGGCCACCCGGTTGCCGCGCTCCGTGCCCGCCGCCTTCAGGTCCGCGCCCGCGCAGAAGGTGCCGCCCTCGCCCCACAGCACCGCCACCCGGGCGTCGGCGTCGGCCTCGAACTCCCGGAAGGCCGCGGCCAGCTCGGCCGCCGTCCGGCCGTCCACGGCGTTGCGGACCTCGGGGCGGGACAGGACGACCGTGGTGACGTGTCCCGCGCGTTCCAGGCGGACCGGCATGAGCGGGTCTCCTTCCGTCCGACGAGGCGCCGGCCCCGTCCGGGCACGACGCGTTGGCTCGGAAGGTCACTGTGCCATCCGGAGCGCGGCCGGGACGGACGGGCCGGCGAGAAGCCGCCCGTGATCGTCGCCACGCCCGCCCGCGACGCGGTTCCCGCGTCAGATGACCTTCAGGCGCAGCAGCGCCCCGAGGGTCAGCGCCCCCGGCAGCAGCGGCACCCATACGGTGATGATCCGGTAGGCGAGGACCACCGCGGTGGCGACCGCGGCCGGGCCGCCCGCCGCGACCAGGGCCACGATCAGCGCCGCCTCGACCGAGCCCAGCCCGCCCGGCGTGGGCACCAGCGCCACCGCCACCGTCGCCGCGAGGTACGCCAGCGCCATGTGGGCGGGCGGTATGGGCAGTTGCAGCGCGACGCCCACCGCGGCGAGACCGGCGGCCTGCAGCGCGGGGAAGGCCAGCGAACCGCCCCACAGGGCGAGCGCCCGGGACGGACGGGTGTGCACCGAGCGTGCCTCGCCGAGCGCGGTGCGTACGAAGGAGAACACGGTCGTGCGCACGCGCCGGATCAGCAGCAGGACGCCCGCCGCGACCAGCAGCAGCACTCCCACGCCCAGCAGCAGCGGGCCGAGCGCCCCGTGCGGGAGGAGCGTGCCCACCTGCAGCGCGTCCGGGAAGGCGATCAGCAGCGCGGCCAGCAGACCGACCCGGCCGACGCACTCGGCGAGCAGGTACAGCGCGAGGGCGGCCGACGAGCGGGCGAGCGGTACCCCGCACACGGTCATGAACCGCAGGTTCACGGCGCTCGAACCCAGCCCCGTGGGCAGCAGGTGGTTGGCCGCGCCCGCCGCGAACTGCGTGAGCAGCAGCCGCCGCTTGGGCAGCGGCTGCATCACGGCGCCCTGCCGGGTGAAGGCGGCCGCGACCCAGGTCAGACAGGTGGCGCCGGCCGCGACCAGCAGCCAGGGCCAGGACGCCGTCCGCAGATGGCCGAAACCCTCCGCGAGCAGCGAATGGTGCTGGACGGCCGCCAGGGCGACCAGCACGAGCGGTACCAGACACAGGATCTGGCGCACGGGGACGCGTCGGGGGAATCGTCCTCGGGGGAGCTGGGGGAGTTGTACCGCTGTCACATCCGGAGAGGTTTTCCGCGCCGCGTCAACTGCGGGTAGCGGAATCGGGGACACAGGCTTACGGACGGGCAGCGGCTGAGGGCTGATGGTCATCGAGTCCTTCGGGATCGGGAACCGCCGGCGGGCGACGCGGCGGTCCTGCGGAGGACGGGCGGTGGTCCGGCCATTGACCTCAACGATGCTTGAGGTTCTACCTTCTCTCCCATGAGCATGGAGACCACAGCGTGGACACAGCTGCACAGCGTGATGACCGCGCAACAGGAACGCCGCCCCTTCGCCCGCGCCACGCTGCGCCGCATCGCCGCGTTCGCCCGCCCGCACCGCCGCCGCATCGCGTACTTCGTGCTGCTCGGGGTGGTGACCGCGCTGCTCGCCGTGGCGACCCCCGTGCTCGCCGGCCGCGTCGTGGACGCGATCGTGTCGCACGGCGACGAGGGTACGGTCGTCCGCCTCGCCCTGCTCATCGCGTTGATCGCGGTCGTCGAGGCGGCGCTCGGCATCCTCGGCAGACGGCTTTCGGCGACGCTCGGGGAGGGACTCATCCTCGACCTCCGGACGGCTGTGTTCGATCATGTGCAGCGCATGCCCGTCGCGTTCTTCACACGCACTCGTACGGGAGCGCTCGTCAGTCGTCTCAACAACGACGTGATCGGCGCGCAGCGGGCGTTCAGCAACACCCTGTCGGGCGTCGTCAGCAACGTGGTCACGCTGCTGCTCACGCTCGCCGTCATGCTCACCCTGTCCTGGCAGATCACCCTGCTGGCGCTGGTGCTGCTCCCGGTGTTCGTGATCCCCGCCCGCCGGATGGGCAGCCGGATGGCCCGCATGCAGCGGGAGGCGGCGGCGCTCAACGCGGCGATGGGCACCCGTATGACCGAGCGCTTCTCGGCCCCCGGCGCCACGCTGGTCAAGCTGTTCGGCCGCCCGGAGGAGGAGTCGGCCGAGTTCACGGCCCGCGCGGCCCGGGTCCGGGACATCGGCATCCGTACGGCGACCTCGCAGACGGTGTTCATGACCGCGCTGACCCTGGTCTCCTCCCTCGCCCTCGCGCTGGTCTACGGCCTCGGCGGCTGGTTCACCCTGCGCGGCACCCTGGAGCCCGGCGCCGTCGTGTCCCTCGCCCTGCTGCTGACCCGGCTGTACGCGCCGCTCACCGCGCTGGCCGGCGCCCGCGTCGAGGTGATGAGCGCCCTGGTGAGCTTCGAGCGCGTCTTCGAGGTGCTCGACCTCAAGCCGCTGATCGAGGAGAAGGAGGACGCGCGCGCGGTGCCCGAGGGACCGGTGGCGGTGGAGTTCGAGGACGTCCGCTTCTCCTACCCGTCCGCCGACAAGGTCTCCCTGGCCTCCCTGGAGGAGGTCGCCACCCTGGATGCCCGCGGTGGCGCCGAGGTCCTGCACGGGGTGTCCTTCCGCGCGGAACCCGGGCGGACGGTCGCCCTCGTCGGTTCCTCCGGCGCCGGGAAGTCGACCATCGCCCAGCTGCTGCCGCGCCTGTACGACGTCGACGAGGGCGCCGTGCGGATCGGCGGCGTCGACGTCCGGGACCTGAGCGCGGCCTCCCTGCGCGCCACCCTCGGCATGGTCACCCAGGACGGACACCTGTTCCACGACACCGTCCGCGCCAACCTGCTGCTCGCCCGGCCGTCGGCGAGCGACGACGAACTGTGGGACGCCCTGGGCCGGGCCCGCCTCGACGAGGTCGTACGGTCCCTGCCCGACGGCCTGGACACGGTGGTCGGCGAACGCGGCTACCGCCTGTCCGGAGGCGAGCGCCAGCGCATGACCATCGCCCGGCTGCTGCTGGCCCGCCAGCAGGTGGTCATCCTGGACGAGGCCACCGCCCACCTGGACAACACCTCGGAGGCGGCCGTCCAGGAGGCCCTGACCGAGGCCCTGGCCGGCCGGACCGCCGTCGTGATCGCCCACCGCCTGTCCACGGTCCGCGCCGCCGACCTGATCCTGGTCGTCGAGGCCGGCCGCATCGTGGAGCGGGGCACCCACGAGGAACTGCTGGCGGCGGGCGGCCGGTACGCGGAGCTGCACCGCACCCAGTTCGAGAGACAGGACGCGGAGGCGCCGGCGCCGGCGAACTGACCGGGGGCGGGAAACGGAACAGCGGGGTCCGGGCCGTGGGACGGTCCGGACCCCGCCGCGTACCGGGGACGGTCACAAGGTCTTGCTGAACCGCGCGACGATGTTGCGGTTGGCGTTGATGGTGAGCTGGTAGTCCGTCGTGACGTTCTTCTGCTGGCCGTCCACGGTCCAGCCGTCGAACTGGAAGCCGGCGGCGGGGTGGGCGCTGACCGTCACCTGCGTGCCGGGGTCGTAGGGGCCGAACTCACTGATGGTGATGGTGCCGCCGTTGGCCGGGCTGGTGGACAGACCGAGGGTGTGCCGGTCGACGACCTTGGAGGCGCGGTAGCCGGACACGATGGGGGTGCTGATCCGTGCGGCGGCGGCGTTGTTGTTGTTCGCGTCGCCCAGCGCCTGCCCGTTGATCGTGTTCTCGGTGTTGGAGTACTGGTTGACGACCTTGCAGTTCTCGGGCGCGCAGGCCGAGGAGTAGGCCATGAGCGTGTGGTGGAGCTTGTCGGCGGTGACCCAGCCGAAGTTCGTGGCGCCCGGCTGCGGCGTTCCGCCGTTGCCGATGATCGTCTGGCGGTCGTGCTGCAGGCCGAAGTTGTGGCCGATCTCGTGGGCGAGGTTGTCCCACTCCTTCACCGACAGGACGCTGGTGACGGAGTAGGCCTCGTCCGCGGTGTCCGTGGACGGCGGCAGCGGCAGGTCGGCCTGGCCGGAGCTGTTCTGGATGGGGATGGAGGCGAGGAGCGCCACCAGGTCGGCGCCGAACTCCTCGCGCTTGGCGTGGGCCGTGGCGCCGATCTCCTGGTCGTTGGGGTCCTTGAGCTTCGCCCGCATGGTGGGGGCGTCCTCGTCGGGTACGCCGGACTCCTCCGTCTCGTAGGAGTTGACGACGTGCACGCTGGCCGGCACATGGCTGGCGGCGAGGGCCTTGTTGAGCTGGCTCTCGCCGTAGCGGATGCGGGCCTTCACCTCGTTGAGCCCGCCGAGCTCGCGCAGGGCGGCGGGGGTGTACGGGACGACCATGTCGATGGCGACGGGGTTCGAGATGTCGGCGGCCTTCGGCTTCGGCCGCCCGGAGCGGGACGGCGTGGGCTCCGTGACCGTGTCGTCCCCGTGTCCGCTCGGCGGCAGCTTGAGGGTGTCGATCTCCTCCAGGCAGTACTTGCCCGGCTGCTTGGGCAACGGGGTGAACAGATAGTCCTTGAAGCCGATCTCGATGACTCCGTCGAGGGTGATGGGGCCGCCGTTGCACAGTCCGATGATGGACAGGGAGACCGTGTCCTCGGGTGACTTCGGGTCGTGGCCGTCCCAGTAGACGGTGCCGTCCGGGTCCTGGCGCAGGAAGTCGCGCTCCGCGGTGATGGTCGGGCCGTCCTTGAACAGGCGGAACGTACGAGTCTCGGGCGTGCCCTCCTTCTGTTCGCCGCACAACCCGGCGAACTCCTTGGCGTCGGCGCGCAGCACGGCGCTGCGCACCACCCAGGGCTCGTTGCCGCCGCCGGTCGCGGCGGACGCGGCGGGTGAGGTCAGGGCCAAAGGTACGGTGGTGAGGAGAGCGGATGCCGCTGCGCAGGCGGCGATCGAGGAATGGCGCATGAGGGAGCTGAGCCTCTCTGTGGGGCGATTCATCTCATAATTCGACAAATCACACGCACAGCCGTGTCGAACGCGCGCGCACGCGTCCATCTCGCGGTGAGGTTCACCCGGTCACCCCCGCGCCCGCCCCCGCCCCGGACGTGTCGGCGTGGAGAGCACAGTGGCTGTAGCCGCCGCGCAGGAAGACCAGGGGCGGCCCGACCCGGCGGACCCCGAGGTCGCGGACGGCACCGGTGACGAACCAGTGGTCGCCCGCGTCCACTTCGTCGGCCAGCTCGCAGTCGAACCAGGCGAGGGCGTCGAGCAGCACGGGGGAACCGGTGCCCGTCTCGTGGTGGGGCACCTCCCAGCGGCGGGGGTCCGCGGTGGCGAAGCTGCGGCAGACGTGCTGCTGGTCCGCCGCGAGGACGTTGACGCAGAAGCGGCCGGCCGCCCGGATGCGCGGCCAGGTGGTCGAGGTCCGCGCGGGGAGGAAGCCCACCAGCGGGGGGTGCAGCGACACCGAGGTGAAGGTGCCGATGACCATGGCGGGCGGGGGCTGCCGCGGCGACGGGGCCGGGGCGGTGACCAGGACCACCCCGGTGGGGTAGTGGCCGGCCACCCGACGGAACCGGTCGGGGCTCACCGACGCCTGGCCGCTGTGCGGGGAACCATTCGACGGGGAACCGTTCGGCGTGGAACCGCTCTGCGGCGAACTGCTCTGCGTGGAAAGGGACATCGGGAGGTCTCCTCCATTTCCGTTCCGGCCGGGGGAAGCGCCGCGGGGCGCCTCCGGGGCGCTTCCCCGCGCAGGCTCAGCCGACGGCCACCGGGGCGGACCGCTCGGCATACGCGACCCCGGGGAAGGCACGGGCCAGGTCGGCGACGTCCGCGGCGACCTTGGCGGAGTCCTCGCCGCGCAGCAGCAGCCGGGCCAGCAGCTCGGCCACCGCGGCCATGTCGTCCTCCTTCATGCCCCAGCGGGTCAGCTCCTGCGTTCCCAGCCGCAGGCCGGAACGGGCGTTGCTGGGCAGCACCACCGTGGTCGTACGGATGTCGCTGCTGGTCAGCAGCCGGCCCCAGGCGTGAGGGGTGCTGTCCTCGGGCAGGTGCACCCAGACCTGGTGGGTGTCGGTGTGGCCGAAGTGCGCGCCCGCCACGTCGAAGCCCCGCTCGACCAGCTCGTGCGCCAGCCGACGGGCGTTGGCGATGATCTGACGCGCGTACTCCACCCGGTGCGGCAGCAGTTCCTCCAGGGTGATCGCCAGGCTGCCGACCGACGCCGAGTGGGAGCTGGAGGCGGTGAAGGGGATCCGCGCGCCGACCTTCTCCGCGAGGGCGTCGCTGTTGGTCACCAGCAGGCCCTTCTGCGGGCCGGGCAGCGTCTTGTGCGTACTGCCGGAGATGCTGTCGAAGCCACCGTCCAGGACCAGGGTGTCGGGGGCCGCGGGCAGCAGGCCGAGCAGGTGCGAGGCGTCCAGGCAGATGGTCGCGTCGGGCGCGGCGGCCCGCAGCGCGCGGGCGTCGGGGAAGCGCAGCGCCGTGGACGCGTCCAGGTAGATGACGTCGACCGGCTGCTTCGCGACCCGTGCCGCGAGCGCCGCGTGGTCGATCTCCAGGCGCTGCCGGTCGAAGGGCACGAAGTCCACCTGGTGGCCGAAGCCCTCACAGATGGTCACGGTGGCGTAGTGGCCGCCGTCCTCGGGGGCCAGCACCATGACCCGGCCGCCCGGCGGGGTGACCGCGGTCAGCACGGTGTGCATGGTGTGCAGCCCGGACAGGAACTGCACGAAGGCGTGCCGAGCGCCGTAGAACTCCTTGGTGAGGTCCACGCAGTAGTCGTAGACGTCGTTGAGCCCGGTGACGTCGCCGTAGACCGCCACCGGCGTCTCCGAGTACGGATAGCGGTTGACCGCGTCACTGGCGAGGGCGGCCGCGGCCCGCGGGGAGAGCCGGTTCTCGATGGGGAAGAGGTTGAGGCTGTCCTTGCGCTGCAAGGTGGCCAGGACGTCCATGGGTGCTCCTCGGCTGGGAAGTGGCGGGATGGTCCGGGGCGGCTTCACAGCCACGCGTAACGGGTGACGTCCTTGCCCGCGTAGTCGGGGTCCAGGTAGATGAAGGCCCGCTGGACGAGGAAGTCGCGCACCTCGAAGACGCCGCACCAGCGTCCGGCACCCCACTCGGGCGTGCCCACCCGCCACGGGCCGTCACGGTGCTCTCCGTGCGTGGTGCCCTCCACCGCGAGCAGGTCGGTCCCGGTGGCGATCCAGTTGAAGGACCACACATGGTGCTCGATCGACTTGATGGTCGTGCCGAGGTCGCCGAACATCCTGGCTATCTCGGCCTTTCCGCGGGCCAGTCCCCACTTCGGAAAGAAGAAGTCGGCGTCCTCGGCGAAGAAGTCGAGGACGGGGGTCCCGTCGGCGCCGACTCCGCCGTTGTCGAAGGCCTTGAAGTACGCGGTGATGACCGCCTTTCGCTGTTCGTCCGTCATAGGAGCCGGTGCCACGGTCATGTGACGACCTCCGAAGGTGCCGGGAATCTGCGGAAGGGACGTCGCCCGCACTCGACGGCGGCGGGGCCGCCCGGGGGCGGTGCCCACCGTCGCAAGGTGGGCTTGGCGCGGGCTTGACGTCCTTCTGCTCCCTCGCTTGCACCGAGGGCGATCGCCCGTCCGTACCGGGGTCAGTTGCCCGTCATGGCGAGCAGCGCGGGCGCGTAGCGCTCTCCCCGTACGGGTACGGCGGCGGCCTCCTCCACCGCGGCCAGGTCCGCCTCGTCGAGCCGGACCGCGGCGGCGGACAGGTTCTCGGCCAGGTGGGCAGGGTCGCCTGTGCCCGGGATGGGGACGACGTCGGCGCCGCGGTGGTGCAGCCAGGCCAGGGCGAGTTGCGCCAGGGACAGGCCGAGCCGGTCGGCGACCGGGCGCAGCCGGCGCGGCAGCGAGGCGTTCTGCGCCAGGCTCTCGGCGCTGAACCGCGGCTGACCGCGCCGGAAGTCCTCGGCGGCCAGGTCGTCGGTGCCGCGGATCCGGCCGGTCAGGAAGCCGCGGCCCAGCGGGGCGTACGCGACGATGCCGATGCCCAGCTCGCGGCAGGCCGGTACCACCTCGGCCTCGATCTCCCGCGACCACAGGCTCCACTCGCTCTCCACCGCGGTCACCGGGTGCACCGCGTCCGCCCGGCGCAGCGTCGTCGCGGACGGTTCGGACAGTCCGAAGTACCGGACCTTGCCCTCCCGTACCAGCTCGGCCACCGCGCCGGCGGTCTCCTCCACCGGGACCGCCGGGTCGATCCAGTGCTGGTAGTACAGGTCGATGTGGTCCACGCCCAGGCGGCGCAGCGAGCGCTCGCAGGCCGCGCGCACATACGCGGGTTCACCGCACAACCCCTGGAACGCGCCGTCGGCCGACCGCACCATGCCGAACTTGCTGGCGATCACGGCCTCGGCCCGGCGGCCCGCGAGCGCCCTGCCGAGCAACTCCTCGCCCGCGCCCAGGCCCTGGACGTCCGCGGTGTCCAGCAGGGTGACCCCGGCGTCCAGGGCGGCGCGGATCGTGGCGATCGACCGGGCCGGGTCGGGGCGGCCGTAGAAGGCCGTGGTCGGCAGACAGCCCAGCCCCTGGGCGCTGACCCGCAGATCGCGCAGCCGACGGACCGGGGGACGTAAGGACGAGGGCATGACGAAACCTCCAGCGAAGGACGGAAGCCGAGAACCGGCGAAGGACGAAGGACGGGGGAACAAGCGGACAGCGCGCGGCAAGCGGGCGGCGCGCGGCATGCGGAAGGCACGGATCAAGGGGCCGCGCGCATCCGTCCCGCAGCACAGTAGGCACCCCCGCCCGTCGTCCACAACGGCGCCCTTCCCCGTGGTTTGACGACTCGCTGGCACACGGCCCGGCACCCGGGCGCGGTCGCGTCCGGCCCCTGCAAGTGGGACGTCCACAGCCGTGCAAGACACGCTCCGCACAGTGGGCATCGCGTGCCGACCGGCCCGTTCCGGCGGTGCGCCGGCCCGGGGCAGCACAATCGCCCCGGCGCCGACGCCCCCACATCCGTACGCAACAAGGAGTTGTCATGTCGCGCGTGTCCGTAACCCCTGGAACCTCCGACAACAACCCGACGACCGCCCACGCACTGCTCCAGCGCCTGCGGGACCACGGGGTGGGGACGGTCTTCGGAGTGGTCGGCCGGGAAGCCGCCTCGATCCTCTTCGACGAGGTGGAGGGAATCGACTTCGTGCTGACCCGGCACGAGTTCACCGCCGGGGTCGCCGCCGACGTACTGGCCCGGATCAGCGGCCGGCCGCAGGCCTGCTGGGCCACGCTCGGCCCCGGCATGACGAACCTCTCCACCGGTGTCGCCACCTCGGTCCTGGACCGCTCGCCGGTCATCGCGCTGGCCGCCCAGTCCGAGTCGCACGACATCTTCCCGAACGACACCCACCAGTGCCTGGACTCGGTCGCGGTGATGCGCCCGATGACCAAGTACGCGGTCGAGCTGCAGCGCCCCGACGACATCACCGACCTGGTGGACTCCGCGGTCGCCGCCGCGATGACGGAGCCGGTCGGCCCGAGCTTCATCTCCCTTCCGGTCGACCTGCTCGGCAGCGCCTGCGAGGCCGCGGCGAACCGCCCCGCGGCGATCACCCCCGAGAAGCCGGTCGGCGCGGTCGCGGACGGCTGGCAGGCCGCGGCCCAGCAGTCGGCCGAGCTGCTCGCGGCGGCCGAGCACCCGGTGCTGGTGGTCGGCGCCGCGGCGATCCGCTCCGGTGCGGTGGACGCGATCCGCGCCCTGGCCGAGCGGCTGAGCATCCCGGTCATCACGACGTACATCGCCAAGGGCGTGCTGCCGCAGGGCCACCCGCTCAACTACGGCGCGGTCACCGGCTACATGGACGGCATCCTGTCCTTCCCCGCGCTGGAGACCCTCTTCGGTCCCGCCGACCTGATCCTCACCGTCGGCTACGACTACGCCGAGGACCTGCGCCCGTCGATGTGGCAGCGCGGCGGCGAGAAGAAGACCGTCCGCGTCTCGCCGACGGTCAACCCGATCCCGCGGGTCTACCGGCCGGACGTGGACGTGGTCACCGACGTCCTCGCCTTCGTCGAGTACCTGGACACCCACACCGCCGAACTCGCGCCGAAGACCCCGCACGACGTCACCGCGCTGCGCGAGCGGGTCGCCCACTTCCTCTCCGACCCGGAGCAGTACGCGGACGGCATGCGGGTCCACCAGGTCATCGACTGCATGAACACGGTGATGGCCGAGACCGCCGAGGAGGGCGAGGGCACCATCGTCTCCGACATCGGCTTCTTCCGGCACTACGGCGTCCTGTTCGCCCGCGCCGACCAGCCGTTCGGCTTCCTGACCTCGGCCGGCTGCTCCAGCTTCGGCTACGGCATCCCCGCGGCGATGGGCGCCCAGATGGCCCGCCCGGGACAGCCCACCTTCCTCATCGCGGGCGACGGCGGCTTCCACTCCAACAGCGCCGACCTGGAGACCATCGCCCGGCTCAACCTGCCCATCGTCACCGTGGTGGTCAACAACGACACCAACGGGCTGATCGAGCTGTACCAGAACCTCGGCCACCACCGCTCCTTCGACCCGGCGGTGAAGTTCACCGGCGTCGACTTCACGGAACTGGCCCGCGCCAACGGCGTGGAGGCGGTCCGCGCCGCCGACCGCGAGGAACTGCTCGCCGCGCTGCGCAAGGGCGCCGGCCTCGGCCGTCCCTACCTCATCGAGGTGCCGGTGAACTACGACTTCCAGGCCGGCGGCTTCGGGGCGCTGAGCATCTGACATGACCCACACGCTGCCTGCGGCCACGGGATTCCTGGCCGCCGTCCACCAGGACGGGAGCCAGGTCCCGCGGCCCGTCTTCGCGACGCTCGGGGCCCTCGCCGACGCACGGGAGGAACACGGGGGACACACGCTGCACACCAGCCTGCTGCACTCCGGGGCGCCGGACGGCGCCCGGGCCCGGGCGGGGGGCGTGGCCGTGGTGCTCGCCGGAGAGCTGTACAACCGGGCCGAGCTCTGGTCCCTGCTGCCCCCGGGCACCGAACCCGCCGGTGACGCCGAGCTCGTCCTCGCCCTCTTCGACCGCTACGACCTGCACGCGTTCCGGCTGCTCAACGGACGCTTCGCCGCGCTGGTGCACACCGGGGGGCGGGTCCTGCTCGCCACCGACCACGCCGGTTCGGTGCCGCTCTACGCGAGTGCCGCACCGGGCCGGGTGCTGGCCGCCACCGAGGCCAAGGCGCTGCGCACCGCGCCCGCCGGGCGGCCGCTGCCCGCCGCCCGCCCGGTCCGCCGGCTGCCCGGGGTCCACCAGGTCCCGGCCGGGACGGTACTGGACCTCGCGCTCGGCAGCGGGACCGGCACCGCCCACCGCACCTGGGCGCCGGTCCTGTCCCGGCGGATCCTGCCGGAGAGCGAGGCCGTGGAGACGGTCCGGCGGAGCCTGGAGCACGCGATCCGCGTCCGCCTGGGCGCCCAGGCGCCGCTGGTGGTGCTGTCCGGCGGCATCGACTCCTCCAGCGTCGCGGCCCTGGCCGACCGCCTGACCAGCGGCCGCGTCGACACCGTGTCGATGGGCACCGACGAGGCCGACGAGTTCCCGCAGGCGCGGATCGTCGCCGAGCACCTCGGCACCGCGCACCGCGAGATCACCGTCCCCACCGCCGAGTTGCTGCGCCGTCTGCCGCACGCGGTCTGGGCGGCGGAGTCCCTGGACCCGGACATCATCGAGTACCTGCTCCCGCTGACCGCCCTGTACCTGAGGCTGGACGGCCCCGGCCGGCGCATCCTCACCGGGTACGGGGCCGACATCCCGCTGGGCGGCATGCACCGCGAGGACCGGCTGCCGGCCCTGGACACCGCCCTCGCCCACGACATGGAGACCTTCGACGGCCTCAACGAGATGTCGCCGGTGCTCTCCGGCGTGGCCGGCCACTGGTCCACCCACCCCTACTGGGACCGCGACGTGCTGGACGTCCTCGTCTGCCTGGAGGCCGGGCTGAAGCGCCGCTACGGGCAGGACAAGTGGGTGCTGCGGGCCGCCATGGGCGACCTGCTGCCGGCCCAGACCGTCATCCGCCCCAAGCTCGGGGTGCACGAAGGGTCGGGAACCACCTCGTCGTTCAGCCGGCTGCTCGCCGCCGCCGGGGTGTCCGAAGGACGCGTGCACCAGGCCAAACGCCTGGTCGTCCAGGAGCTGTTCGACCTCGTGGTGGCGGCCGGCCGGCACCCCGACGACGTCGACACCGAGCGGACGGTGCACCAGGTCGTCGACCGTCTGGAGCGCACCGCGCAGCCCGCCTAGTGACGATCCGTCACCCCGCTCACACCCAAGGAGCCACCAGGCGTGGAACGCATCGACATCAACGTCTCCCCCCGCTACGCGCAGATACCCACCTTCATGCGCCTGCCGCACGACCCCGCGCCGCGCGGGCGGGACGTCGTGGTCATCGGCGCCCCGTACGACGGCGGCACCAGCTACCGGCCCGGGGCGCGCTTCGGCCCCCGTGCCATCCGCAACGAGTCCGGGCTCATCCACGGCATGGGCATCGACCGCGGACCGGGCACCTTCGACCTGATCAGCTGCGTCGACGCGGGCGACATCGACCTGACCCCGTTCAACATGCACATCGCGATGGACACCGCCGAGCGGCGCCTGACCGAACTGCTCGCCGACAACGCCGCGTTCCTCATGCTCGGCGGCGACCACTCGCTGACCCTGGCCGCGCTGCGGGCCGTGTCCCGCGAGCACGGGCCGCTGGCCGTGCTGCACCTGGACGCCCACAGCGACACCAACCCCGCCTTCTACGGCGGTGAGTACCACCACGGCACACCCTTCCGGCACGCCATCGAGGAGAAGCTGGTCGATCCGCAGCGCATGGTGCAGATCGGCATCCGGGGGCACAACCCGAAGCCCGAATCGCTGGACTACGCCCGCGGACACGGCGTACGCATCGTCACCTCCGACGAGTTCGCCGACCTCGGCAGCGAGGCCACCGCCCGGCTGGTCCGGGACATCGTCGGCGACGCACCGGTCTACGTGTCGGTGGACGTCGACGTCGTGGACCCCGCCTTCGCCCCCGGCACCGGGACGCCGGCCCCCGGCGGACCCACCTCCCGGGAGGTGCTGGCACTGCTGCGCGGCGTCGGGGACCTGCGCCCGGTCGGGTTCGACGTCATGGAGGTCTCGCCGCTCTACGACCACGGCGGCATCACGTCGATCCTGGCCACCGAAATCGGCGCGGAACTCCTCTACCAGTACGCCCGCGCCCGGCAGCACGCCGAGAAACAGGCCCCGGACGACGCCCGGGGCCCCGCCCAAGACCAGGCCCAAGACCACGCCCGAGACCACGTCGACGAAAGGACATCCTCGTGACAGTCGTGGACTGCACCCAGTACGCCGGTGAACTGCGCGAGCTCAGCGCGCGGTTGCCACAGATCCCGCGCGCGGACCTGTACGCCTTCCTGGACTCCGCGGGCACGGCGGCCACCGCCCTCCCGGGTCCCCTGGCGAGCGCGCTGGACACCTTCAACGCCGAGGGCAGCCAGGACGGTCACCTGCTGCTGCGCGGTCTGCCGGTGGAGGACGACGCGGCCTTGCCGCCCACCCCGAGCAGCACCCCGGCGCCCGCGGACCGCCCGCTGCTGACCATGGAGGGCATGCTCGGCCTCGTCGGCCGCCGCCTGGGCCTGCACACCGGCTACCAGGAGCTGCGCTCGGCCACCGTCTACCACGACGTGTACCCCTCCCCGAACGCGCACCACCTCTCCTCCGAGACCTCCGAGACGCTGCTGGAGTTCCACACGGAGATGGCCTACCACCTTTTGCAGCCCAACTACGTGATGCTGGCCTGCTCCCGCGCCGACCACGAACACCGCGCGGCCACCCTGGTCGCCTCGGTCCGCAAGGCGCTGCCGCTGCTCACGGCCGAGGTGCGCGAACGGCTCTTCGACCGGAAGATGCCCTGCTGCGTGGACGTCGCCTTCCGCGGCGGCGACCCGGACCCGGGTGCCATCGCCCGGGTCAAGCCCCTGTACGGAGATCCGCGGGACCCCTTCCTCGGCTACGACCGCGAACTGCTCAGCCCGAAGGACCCCGACGACGTGGAGGCGGTCGCCGCGCTGTCGAAGGCGCTGGACGAGGTGACCGAGGCGGTGTACCTGACGCCGGGTGACCTGCTGATCGTCGACAACTTCCGTACCACGCACGCCCGTACGCCCTTCACCCCGCGCTGGGACGGCCACGACCGGTGGCTGCACCGCGTCTACATCCGCACCGAGCGGGGCGAGCAGCTCTCCGGCGGCGAGCGGGCCGGCGACGTGGTCGCCTTCACCCCGCGCGCCTGAGCCGCGGCACCGCTCCCGGAGCCGGGCGCGCGAGGGGAGTGGCCGTATCCCCTCGCCGCCCGGCTCCGCGCGCTTGTCACCGCCACGGAACGTGGTATGGATCAACGGGACCGCGCCTCGGCGCACCCCGACACTCGGCACCCCGGGAGACGAACCAGCATGACGGACACGGAAGCCTACGAACCGAGGGGCTTCGCGGTACACACCGCGCCGGTGGGCCTGTTGGACGACGGACGAGACGACTTCACCGTCCTGCTCTCCACCGTCCCGGCCACGGTGAGCGCGGTCTTCACCCGGTCCCGCTTCGCGGGACCCAGCGTGGTGCTCAGCCGCGCCGCCGCTGCGGACCACAGCGCGCGGGGAGTGGTGGTGCTGGCCCGCAACGCCAACGTCGCCACCGGCGCGGAGGGCGAGCGCAACGCCCGCGAGGTGCGCGCCGCGGTGGCGCAGGCGGCCACCCTGCCGGAAGAGCAACTGCTCATCGCCTCCACCGGCGTGATCGGCCGTCAGTACCCGATGCCCGCCCTCCGCGACCACCTGAAGACGCTGACCGTGCCGGGGCCCGAGGGCGGCTTCGAGCGGGCGGCCCGGGCCATCATGACCACCGACACCCGGCCCAAGCTGGCCCGGCGGCGGATCGGCGACGCGGTCCTGGTCGGCATCGCCAAGGGCGTCGGGATGATGGAGCCCGACATGGCCACCCTGCTGACCTTCTTCGCCACCGACGCCCGGCTGGACCCGACGGAGCAGGACCGGGTCTTCCGCCGGGTGATGGACCGGACCTTCAACGCGGTCAGCATCGACACCGACACCTCCACCAGCGACACGGCGGCGCTGTTCGCCAACGGCCTGGCCGGCGAGGTGGATCCGGCCGACTTCGAGGAGGCGCTGTACGAGGTGGCGCTGGAGCTGGTGAAGGAGATCGCCCGGGACGGCGAGGGCGCCGGCCGGCTCATCGAGGTCCGCGTCACCGGGGCCCGGGACGACGCGCAGGCCAAGCGGGTCGGCAAGGCCGTCGTCAACTCGCCGCTGGTCAAGACCGCGGTGCACGGCGGCGACCCCAACTGGGGCCGGGTGGCCATGGCGATCGGCAAGTGCTCCGACGACACGGACATCGAGCAGGAGCGGGTGGTCATCCGCTTCGGCGAGACGGCCGTCTACCCGCCCGGGGCGTCGGACGCGCGGAGCGAGGACGAGGTGCGGGCCGCCGTGGCCGCCGAGATGGCCGGCGCCGAGGTGGTCATCGGCGTCGATCTCGGCATCGCGAACGGCGCGTTCACCGTGTACGGCTGCGACCTGACCGAGGGCTACGTCCGGCTGAACGCCGACTACTCGACCTGAGCGCGGCGCGGGACACGACGACGACAAAGGCGACGAAGACGACGGAGGCGGACGGTGCGACCGGCACCGTCCGCCTCCTTGTCGACCGGGGTGGGCTCAGGCTCGGCCCACGGCGGCGTCCGCCGTCCGGCGGGCCAGCAGCCGTCGCAGCGCCCCGCCGACGAAGTCCCGGTCGGCGGCGTCCGCGCCGGCTCCGGCCAGATGGCCCCACACGCCCGGGATCACCTCCAGGGCGGCGCGCGGCAGCAGGCTCGCGGCCCGCTCCTCGTCCGCCACCGGGAAGCACTGGTCCAGCGCACCCGGCAGCAGGACGGCCTCGGCCGTGACAGAGGCGAGCGCGGCTTCGGCGCTGCCGCCGAAGCCGGGGGTCGCGCCCACGTCGGAGTGTTCCCAGGTGCGCACCATGGTCAGCAGATCCTCGGTGGCCGGGCCGCCGACGAAGAACTGCTCCCAGAATCCGGCGAGATAGCCCTCCCGCAAGTCGAATCCCAGGTCCTGGTAGGCCTGGCGGGCCCAGAAGGGGTGCGAGGCCCCCCAACCGGCGAAGACCCGCCCGGCGGCCCGCTTCCCGCGCTCCGCGCCGCCGTCGGCGGTGAGCGCGGCGGCCAGCCCGGACAGGAAGACCCGGTTGTGCTCGCTGGTCACCGCGGAGCCGCAGACCGGGGCGATCCGGCGGACCGTCCGCGGGTGCGACACCGCCCACTGGTAGGTGTGCGCCGCGCCCATGGACCAGCCGGTGACCAGGGCCAGTTCCCGCACGCCCAGGTGCTCGGTGAGCAGCCGGTACTGGGCGGCCACGTTGTCCTGCGGCGTGATCAGCGGGAAGTCCGCCCCCGAGGGGTGGTTGCTGGGCGAGCTGGACACGCCGTTGCCGAACAGTCCGGCGACGATGACGCAGTACCGTTCGGTGTCCAGCGGCAGGCCGTCCCCGATCAGCCAGTCGTAGCCGGTGTGGTCGCCGCCGAAGAAGGACGGGCACAGCACGGCGTTCGCGCCGTCCGCGTCCAGCTTCCCGTGCACGGCGTAGCCGATCCTGGCGTGATCGAGGATCCCGCCGCCGAGCAGCGGCAGTTCGGCGATCTCGAAGATGCGGTGATCCACCGCGAGCCTCCTTCGGTGGCTTTCGATCAGAGCCAGTTGGGGGCGATCTCGGTGGCCCAGAGCTCCAGGCTGCGCAGCATCACGTCGTGCGGGATCAGGCCGGAGTACTGGCACTGCAGCAGGTACTCGGGGTCGTGCGTCTTCACCAGCTTCTCTATCTTGCGGTTGATGTCGTCCGGGGTGCCGACCCACTCCAGGCCCCGCTCGACCAGCGTCCCGTAGTCCGAACCGATGGGGCCGGTCTCGCCGACGTTGCGCAGCGCCTCGGTGAAGCCCATCGGGCCGAACCAGTTCTCGAAGATGAAGCCGCCGCCGCGCGACGCCCAGTGGTGGGCCTCGTCGGCGTCCCGGGCCACCAGCACGTCCTTCATCACGCCGATCCGCTCGCCGCGCCGCAGCGTGCCGTGCCCGGCGGCCTCGGCCTCCTCCCGGTAGAGGTCCATCAGACGGCCGACGATCCGGTCGTCGGTGTTCATCAGGATCGGCACGACACCCTCGCGGGCGCAGAACCGGAAGGTGTCCTCGCTGAAGCTGAACGGCTGGAACACCGGGGGATGGGGCCGCTGGTACGGCTTGGGGGCGATGCCGACCTCCTGGACCACGCCGTTCTCGTCCACCCCGCGGCCGTACTTCCGCACCGCCTCGTAGGGGAATTCGAGGTCCTTCACCGGGATCGTCCACTGGTTCCCGGAGTGCGAGAAGGTCTCCGTCGTCCACGCCTTCTTGAGGATCTCCCAGTGCTCCTCGAAGAGCGCGCGGTTGCGCCGGTCGTTGTCGCTCGCGTCGGAGAGCGCGCCGCCCACCCCGTACACCTGGCCCATGACCTCGGCCCAGCGCTTCTGGAAGCCCCGCGCGATGCCGACGAAGGTGCGGCCGCGGGTCATGTGGTCCAGCATCGCCAGGTCCTCGGCGAGCCGCAGCGGGTTGTGGAAGGGCAGGATGTTGGCCATCTGTCCGACCCGGATGTGCTTGGTCTGCATGGCCAGGTACAGGCCCAGCATGATCGGGTTGTTGGAGACCTCGAAGCCCTCGACGTGGAAGTGGTGCTCGGTGAACGACAGGCCCCAGTAGCCGAGTTCGTCGGCGGCCTGGGCCTGGCGGGTGAGCTGCCAGAGCATGTTTTGGTAGTTCTGCGGGTTGACGCCCGACATGCCGCGGAGGATCTGGTCGTGGCTGCCGGCGGTGGGCAGGTAGAAGAGGATGGACTTCACCGTGGTCCTTTCGGTCGCAGCGCCGACGCGAGTCGTGGGCGGACGGCGACCCGACGGTGTCACCGGGCTCTTGGCATCCGTTTGACGTGCCGCCTGACCGCTTGACGTGCCGCCTGTCCGCCGGGCCCGGCCGGCTCGCCCCGTCGGGCCGCGCGGCCCCGGAGGCGGCAGCGGGACGTCCAGCGGGCGCCAAGCCGCCGTGGCGACCCTGGGAACGAGCCCCAGCCGCTGCGAAGGAGCCCGCCTTGACCTCAGCAATCTCCCGAGCGTCCGGTGCCGTCGGCGCCGCGCTCGCCGACGCGGACCGCGCCACGCTCATCCACCCGACCCTGCCCGCGCACCGCACCGACCGGACCCTGCTGGTCTCCGGCTCCGGCAGCCGGGTGCGCGACGCCGACGGCCGGGAGTACCTCGACGCCTCGGCCGTGCTCGGGGTGACCCAGGTGGGCCACGGGCGCGCCGAACTCGCCCGCGCCGCGGCCGAGCAGATGACCCGGCTGGAGTACTTCCACACCTGGGGGACTCTCAGCAACGACCGCGCGGTGGAACTGGCCGCGCGGCTGTCCGTACTGGCCCCGGAGCCGCTGCGCCGGGTCTACTTCACCAGCGGCGGCGCCGAGGGCAACGAGATCGCGCTGCGCATGGCCCGCCTCTACCACCACCGCCGCGGCGAGCCCGGACGGACCGCGATCCTCTCCCGCCGGATGGCCTACCACGGCATCGGCTACGGCAGCGGCGGCGTCTCCGGATTCCCCGTCTACCACGACGGGTTCGGACCCTCGCTGCCCGACGTCCACTTCCTCACCCCGCCGCACCCCTACCGCCAGGAGTTGTTCTCCGGCGCCGACGTGAGCGACTTCTGCCTGGCCGAACTGCGCGAGACCATCGAGCGGATCGGCCCGGAGCGGATCGCCGCGATGATCGGCGAGCCCGTCATGGGCGGCGGCGGCGCGGTGGTGCCGCCCGCCGACTACTGGCCGCGCGTCGCCGAACTCCTGCGCTCCTACGGCATCCTGCTGATCTCCGACGAGGTGGTCACGGCCTACGGGCGCACCGGGCACTGGTTCGCCGCCGAGCACTTCGGCGTCGTTCCCGACATCATGGTCACGGCCAAGGGCCTCACCTCCGGGTACATCCCGCACGGTGCCGTCCTGACCACCGACGAGATCGCCGCCGGGGTGACCGGCGACCAGGGCTTCCCCGTCGGCTACACCTATACCGGGCACCCGACGGCCTGCGCCGTGGCGCTCGCCAACCTGGACATCATCGAGCGCGAGGGACTGCCGGCCAACGCCGCCGCGGTCGGCGACCACCTGGGGCGGCGGCTCGCCGAACTGGCCGAGCTGCCCGTCGTCGGGGAGGTGCGCCGGCTGGGCCTGATGCTGGCCGTGGAGCTGACGTCCGACCGGGCGAGCCGCCGGCCGCTGCCGAAGGGCACCGTCGAGGTCTCCGACGCGCTGCGCGAACAGGCCGGCATCATTCTGCGCACCAACCCGTACGCCCTGGTGATCAACCCGCCGCTCGTCTTCACCCGCGAGGAGGCGGACGAACTCGCCGACGGGCTGCGGTCGGTGCTCGGTCGGACCGGTCCGGACGGGCACGTGCGCTGACCGCCCGGGACGGACCGTCGGCCCGGGCGGCGGGACGTCAAATGCTCTGCAAGCGGGTGCCAAGCCCGGCGGGACAGGCTGGCGCGGGCCGTCCCGCCGGCCGCGCGCCTGCCGGGAGCCCCGTCCACACAGCCCGCACCGTTGGAGACCGCCATGCCCCAGCGCCCGAAACTCGTCCTCGTCGGACAGTTGTCCACGCTCCCCTTCGTGTTCGAGGCCGCCGAGCGCGCCGGTGTCGACCTGATCCTCGTGCCCCGCGGGGACGACACGGAGGAGTCCGCCCGGCGTGCCCGCGCGGTGGTGGAGGTGCTGCCCCTGGACATCGACGGGGACCCGGAGGCGGCGCTGGCCGCGCTCGTCGAGCGCCACGGGCGCGGACCCTTCGGCGGGATCATGGCGGGCAACGAGAAGGTCGTGCCGTGGGTGGCGCGCGCCGCGCGCAGGCTCGGGCTGCCCGGACTGTCCGAGGAGGCGGCCGCGGTCGTGCGCGACAAGCGCAGCATGCGGCGGCGGCTGCGGGACGCGGGCCTGGGCGCGCCGGGCTTCGTCGAACTGGACCGCCGGGACAGCTGGACGAGCGCGCTGACCCTGCAGTTCCCCGTGGTGGTCAAGCCGGCGAACGGCTTCTCCAGCCTCGGCGTGATCCGCGTCGACGACAAGGACCGGCTGGAGCGGGAGGTCGCCCGCACCTGGGACCTCGTCGAGACCCATCTGCGCCAGGGGGACGAACCGGCCGGGGAGGTCGGCATCCTGGCCGAGGAGTACCTGGACGGACCCGAGATCTCCGCGGAGTCCCTGGTCCACCGGGGCCGGGTGCGGATCGGCGCCATCAGCTGGAAGGGAGAGCTGACGGGGCCGTACTTCGAGGAGTCCACCCTGCGGGCCCCCGCCCGGCTGCCCGCCGAGATCCTGGCCGCCGTCGAGGCCGAAGTGATCGGCGCGCACCACGCGTTCGGCATCACCGAGGGCACCACCCACACCGAACTGCGCCTGGTCGGCGGGGTGCGCCCGGTGGTGCTGGAGATGGGCGCGCGCATCGGCGGCGGGGGCTTCATGCACCACATCGTCCACGTCGGCGGCGGAGTCGACCTGGCCGCCGAGGCGCTGCGCATCCATCTCGGCCAGGAACCCGACTGCTGGAGCCGGGAGCCGGAGCCCGACGGCCGGGTGGCGGCCTCCTACCTGGTGCCGGTCGGCAGCGGCGGACGGATCGTCCGGGTGCACGGCCTGGACGAGGTGGAGGCGGACCCGCGGGTGGACTACGTGGTGCGCACCGTCGGACCCGGCGACGTGCTGCGCCCCTACCCGGACTGGTCCGGGTACCCGGCCATCGTGCTCTCCCAGCACGCGTCGGACGCCGAGGCCGTGGAGTTCCGCGACCACCTCGCCCGGACGCTGCACGTCGAGTACGAGGAGCGGAACTGAGCACGCACGGCACGGCGCGACGCGGCTCGGACCGGCTCACGAAGGCGCTGCGCGGCGCCGTGGGCGGCCTGCCGCGCCCGTACTGGTGGCTGTGGGCCGGGACGCTCATCACCTCGGCCGGCGGCTTCGTGCTGCCGTTCCTGGCGATCTACCTGACCCGCGAGCTCGGCTACTCGGTCTCCTTCACCGGGCTGACGCTCGCCGTGTTCGGCATCGGCAGCGGGATCGCCTCGCTGCTCGGCGGGATCCTCGCGGACCGGCTCGGCCGCCGGGTGGTCCTGCTGTCCAGCGAGGTCCTGACCGTGACCGGCATGGTGGGGCTCGGCGTGGCGCACACCAAGGCCCTCGTGCTGGCGGGCGCCCTGGTGGTGGGCGTGGGCCTCAACGCCACCCGGCCGGCCCGGGCCGCGGCCGTCGCCGACCTGGTGGACCGGGCCGACCTGCCGCGCGCCTACTCGCTGATCTACTGGGCCACCAACCTGGGGTTCTCCGCCGCCGCCGTGACCGCGGGCACGGCGGCCGAGCACGGCTTCCTGACGCTGTTCGTGGTCAACGCGCTGGCCAACCTCGTCGCCGGGATCATGGTCTACCGGTGGGTGCCGGAGACCCGGCCCGAGGCTGCCGGCGGGGAGGTGGGGTCCACCGCCCGGCCGAACGGGTCCGTCCACCGTGACCGGCCGTTCCTGGTGCTGCTGGGCTCGGTGCTGCTGCTCGGGCTGGTGTTCCAACAGCCGTTGGTGGCACTGCCGTTGACGATGACGGCCGACGGGCTGTCCCCGGCGGACTACGGCACGGCCATGATGATGAACGGGCTGGTCATCGCCGTGTTCCAGCTGCCGCTGAGCCGACTGGCGGGGCGGATACGGCCCGAGTTCGCGCTCGGCGCGGCCACGGTGGCCGCCGGGATCGGCATGGGGCTGACCCCGGTCGTGCACTCCCTGCCGGGGTACGCCGGGACCGTCGTGCTGTGGAGCCTGGGCGAGATCGTGGTCTGGCCCACCTGCATGGCTCTGGTGGCCGCCGTGGCGCCACCCGACGGCCAGGGCGGCTATCAGGGCTGGTTCCTGTCGGTGTGGAGCCTGTCCGTGGCCCTCGCGCCGCTGCTCAGCGGGCAGTTGATGCAGGTGTCCGGCACGGCCGCCGTCTGGGTGGCCTGTCTGGGCCTGTCGCTCGTGGCCGCCGCGGCCCATCTGCTGCTGGCCCGGCTGCGCCGGGCGGAGCGCTCCCCCGAGGAGTCCGAGAGCGCCGACGCGTCCGTGACCTGACCGATGGCCGCAGGCGCCGCGCACCTCACCGGACGGACGTTCCCCCGTTGCTACGTCCGGCCCCTCTAGCGCAGTACCGGCGACGCGCCGGCGGTCGATGGGTCGGTCGGTGATCCGCTGGTGTGTTCCCCGAGGAGTGCGGCGTACGGCCACTGCGGCCGCGCGTAGGCGTGTTCGCCGCGCTTCTCGATCTCCTCGGCGGCGCACCGGAGGGCCAGTTGGGCCTCGTCGGCGCGACCCACGTGCCGCAGGGCGTCGCCCAGCAGGCCGAGGTGCAGGGTGCGGCGCAGCAGGGTCCGGTGCTGGGCGGCCTCGCACAGGGCGCGGCGGATCCGGTTCAGTCCGGTCTCGGTCGTGCCCTGGTGGACCTCCGCCCAGCCGAGCGGGACGGCCAGCATGCGGTGCCAGTAGGCGAGTTGGCAGCGGGCCGCGAGGTCCACGCCC
This sequence comes from Streptomyces olivochromogenes, assembly GCF_021538895.1. Taxonomy (GTDB): domain Bacteria; phylum Actinomycetota; class Actinomycetes; order Streptomycetales; family Streptomycetaceae; genus Streptomyces; species Streptomyces olivochromogenes_A. Next base: position 41,798 of record NZ_JADDRL010000074.1, read on the forward strand.
GCCCGGCCGGCCCGCCAGGCACCCTCCACATCACCTTCGGACACGGCGATCAGGGCGTCCACGTACCGGGCGAAGGCCCGGTCCCATGGCCGGTCGTAGCGGTCGGACTGGGTCAGCTGCAGCAGCTCCGCACGGTAGTGCTGTGCCTGGTCGCGATCGTCGTTGATCCAGTGGGTGAGCGCCAGATAGGCCCGGTAGTCGATGCGTTGGTCGTTGAGCAGCGCGCTCGACCGCGACGGCCCGTCCGAGGCGCCCAGCAGACCGTCGATGATGTCCATGCCCCGGTTGAGCGTGGCGAGCGCCTCCTGGGCGCGGCCGCTCACGTGCAGGGTGACCCCCTCGGTGTAGCAGGCCGCCGCCCTGGCCTCCTGACCGCCGCCGTGCTCGGCCAGCTCGTAGAGCAGTCCGCCGGTCTCGGCCGCCAGGGCGTACTCGCCGGCGGCGAGCGCCATGATGGCCCGGGTGTGCATCAGCTCGGTGGGCTGAGTGTTGTCGACGGCCCGCTCCAGCAGCTGGGCCTGTCCGAAGGCGTCCGCCACCCGCGGCGAGCTGTAGCCCTCCAGCTGGGCCCGCAGCCACATCATGCGTTTACGCAGGTGGAGCTCGACTGCCAACGTTGTCTCGTCCCGGGGCAGTTCGGCGATGACGGACGCGGCGTCCTCCAGGCGGTGCAGGGCCTGGGCATGGAAGAAGCGTTCCTGTGCCCGGTTCGCGAGAGCGACCAGGGGACGCACGCCCACGTGCGCGCCGAGCACCCGGGCGGATTCGAGACAGTGGCGGCGGATCTGCGCGGTGTCGTTCTCCGGGCGGAACTGCGCGGCCAGCACGTCGGCGACGTCCCGGTGCCACTGGGCGCGGGTGAGCGGCTGCGCGTCCTCGACCAGGAGCTCGCGCACCAGACCGTGGGTGAAGGACAGCTGGTTCTCGGCGGTGGGATCGGTGCGCAACAGGCCGGTCTGCAAGGCGTCGTTGACGAGGGTCTGGGGCAGCCCGCGCGCGGACAGCACCTCGGCGAGCAGCGGCCGGCGGACCTCCGTGCCGATCACCGCGCACAGGGTGAGCACTTCGCGGGTGTCCGGCGAACAGGTGCTCAGCCGCTCGTGCAGCACCTCGCGCACCTCGAAGGGGATCGCCCGCTGCTCCCCGTACCCGCTGGTCGTCTGCGCGGACAGCAGGCTGAGGAGCAGGAACGGATTGCCGTTGGAGGCGTGCTGCAGCTCGCGCGCCTCCTCGGGCGAGGGCGTCACCCCACGGACCGAGGCGATCAACTCCCGGCTCTCGCCGCGCGTGAGCCCCTTCAGCCGGAGCGTGCGGGCGGTGCTCTCCTGGAGGATGCGCCCCACCATCCGCCGCATCGCCGCGTCCTTCGCCAGCTCGTGGTCGCGCAGGGTGGCCAGCACGAGGACCGGGGCGTGGCAGATCTGCTTGGCCAGCACGTGGAGCACCTCCAGCGCGGGCACGTCGGCGGCGTGCAGGTCCTCCAGGATCAGGACCAGCGGCGCCTCGTCCGCGGCCGAGAGCACGGCCTGACAGATCCGTATCTGGTGGGCGAAGTGCTGCTCGGGCGTCCACGCGGCACGGGCCGTCGCATCGGCGGGGGTCAGCGCGCGCCCGCCGTCCCCGGAACCCACCTGCCGGAGCACCTGTTCCCACGTCCAGTAGGGCGGGGTGGACGGGGCGTAGATGGAGTAGGAGCGCACCACCCGGGCCTCGGCCGGTACGAGGCAGCGCGTCACCTTGCGCAGCAGCTGGGTCTTGCCGATGCCCTGCTCGCCGAAGACCAGCACGACGTGGCCGCTGCCGCCGCGGATCTCCTCCATGAGGCCCGCCAGCCGCTCCAGTTCCGCGCCGCGGCCCACGAGCCGGAAGCTCTGCGGCTCGCCCGACGGCACGGGCGCCGACGGCGGGTTCGGGGCCGGGGGAGGCGGGGTCACGGCGGTCTCGGGCGCAGGAGGCGTGGGGACTTCGGCATCCGCCACCGGCGACGCCGCGAGTTCCTGCCTGAGGATCTCGCCGTGCAGCATCTGCAGCTCCCGGCTGAGGTCGACGCCGAGTTCCTCGGCCACGGCCGTGCGCATGCGCTCGTACGTCTGCAGGGCCTCCGCGGGCTGCCCGGAGTGGTACTGCGCCCTCATCAGCCGCCCGCCCAACCGCTCCAGCGCGGGATTGAGCCGGAGCTCCTCACCGAGTCGGACCGCCACCTCCTCGTAGGCTCCCGTCCCCAGGCACGCCTGCGCCCATACGTCGAGCGCACGCAGGCGTACCTGCTCCAGCCGGTCCGCCTCCATGACCGCGAACTCGTACTCGTAGAGCTCGCCCATGGGCTTGCCGTTCCATAACTCCAGGGCGGACCAGGCGAGGGCGCGGGCGGCCGTCAGATCGCCGGACTTGAGCGCCTCGCGGCAGTCCCGGACCTGCGCCTCGAATACCGCGGCGTCGACCAACTGCGGGTCGGCGTCCAGGAGATACCCGTTGAGACGGTGGACGAGCTGAACGGACCGGTCATGGCGCCGGAGCAGTTTGCGCAGGCGGGAGACGTAGGCCTGGAGCGTCCCCATGACCCGGCGGGGCGGATCGGCCCCCCAGATCGCGGTGATGATCGTGGGGAGGGGAACCACCCGGCCCACATGGATCAGGAGTATGGCGAGCAGGGCACGCTGCCTGGGCGGGCCGAGATCGACGGGTATGTCGTCGTGGCTCACGCTCAAGGGGCCGAGCGTTTCGAAGCGGAGGCCAGCAGCACGAAGTTGATCGTTCATCATGTCACCCGAACTTGAGTGGTACCTGTTTTCTGCACGGCGATCCACATCCTTCTCACAGATGTATCGACCTATGCGGCCGGGACGGGGGCTCCGAAAGGGCGGTGGCGCGATCGATGTCGGCCGGTGCTCCACTGCCGGTGGTCTGTACCACAACATCCCCACAGCTGGTGCCCTGCGCCGTTGTCCGTGCCCCTGGCATGGGCGTCCACATACTTGTCCCCCCGGACATTGACGCGAACGGCACGGGTGCCCGAGTTCTCCTCTGCCCCGAAGTCTGTCCGTGAAGTCCCCTTCGCTGCCCTTCCGTTCCCGACACCACCGGCCCCCCGGCCGGGCGTCGATGACCCCTTGGACATGCTCCTCTGCCACATCGGCTGGACGAAGTCCTCGACTGTCGATCCCCTTCGGTCCGAGTACCGGTCGACCCCGCCATGCTCGCGGCCGGCGATCAGCGCCCGATCAACATCCGATAGACGGTCGGCCCGCCGACCCGGGGCGCACCGTCACGGGCCCGGCGCCGGAAGCCGCCGGAGGCCGCCGCGCAGGGTCTCGGCGTCGGCGTGGCCCAGCCGTTCGAGGATCGTCAGGGCCGCCGTCCATTCGGCGCGGGCGGCGCCCGGACGGCCCATGCTCACGTACGTGTCGCCGAGCCGGCGCAGGGTCCCCGCCTCGGCGATCGGAAGGCAGCCGGTCTGCCGGTAGCCGGCGAGGGCCTTGCGGAAGCTCGCGACGGCCTCGTCGTACTGCCCGAGGTGGTGGTGGGCGGAGCCGATGCTGTTCCAGATGTGCCACACGCCGTAGCCGAGGCCGCGTTCCTCGTGCAGGGCCAGTGCCTGCCGGCAGTGGTCGAGTGCCTCCTGGTGCTGTCCGAGCAGGCCGTGGATCCAGCCGAGCGCGTTGAGCGCCCCGGCCGTCGCCCTGCTGCCCCGCTCGTCGTCGGATCCGGGGTCTTCGGGGTCGTGGACGGCGCGGCGGATCGCGAGCGACCGCTGCGCGGCGCCGAGCGCGGATTCCAGATCGCCCTGGCACTCCGCCACCCAGCACAGCACGTGGTGGCTCTCCGCGCAGGCCCTCAAGTCGCCGGACGCGGTGAAGAGTTCCACCGACCGTTCGATGTGCGCCCGCGCCTCGTCGACGCGGCCCAGCGTCGTCAGGGCCTTGGCGAGACCGGAGTGGGCGTGGGCCCGCGCGATCGGGTCGCCCAGGCGCCGCGCCGCGTCCAGGGCCGTGAGGTGGACGGCCTCGGCGTCCCGCCACAGACCGCTCCGGTTCAGATGGATGTCCAGGGCCCAGGCGAGCTGCCAGGCGTGGACGTCGAAGCCGTGGGCCGCGGCCCGCTCGACGGCCGCGCGCAGCACCGACTGCTCGGCGGCGAACCAGGCCACCGCCTTCGCCGAGTCACCGGCGAACTCCTCGGCGCACACCCCCGCCGCCGCGGGCGCGAGGGGGATCAGGGCCCGTTCGGGGGAGTGCAGGGCGACCGCCGCCCGAGCGCTGTGCAGATAGTGGTCGAGCGCACGGCGGAGCGTGGCGTGGTGCTCGGCGGGCGGTTCCGTGGTGCGGGCGAGCTCGGAGCCGTAGGCGCGCAGCAGGTCGTGCGAGCCGTAGCGGCCCGCGACGGGTTCGTCCACGAGGTGGGCCCGCAGGAGTTCGGCGAGCAACTGGCGCGTGTCGGCAGGGGGGAGCCCGATCAGACTCGCGGCGGCCGGCAGCGAGGTGTCCGGGCCGGGATGCAGCGAGAGCAGCCGGAAGAGGCGGGCGGCGGCGGGCGTCAGATCGTGGTACGACGACGAGAGCACGGCGCGCACGTCGGCGGCGGCGTCGGGCTCGGCGTCGTCGAACGCGTCCAGGCTGCCCTGGCTGTCGCGGAGTTCGGCCGCGAGGGTCGCCAGCGGGAAGGTGCACCGGGCGGCCGCGCGGGCCGATGCCACCGCCAGGGCCAGCGGCAGCCGCGCGCAGCGCTCGACGATCTCCCGGACCGCCGCCGGTTCGGCGGCCACCCTCTCGTGGCCGAGGCGGCGGGCGAGGAAGGCATGGGCCTCGTCCACCGACAGCACGTCGAGGCGGAGGGGGTGGGCGCCCTCCATGGCGATCAGGCCGGAGAGCAGGTTGCGGCTGGTGATGATCGCCAGACACCCGGGCGCCGAGGGCAGCAGCGGCCGTACCTGCTGGGCGTCGCGGGCGTCGTCCAGCAGGATCAGCACCCGCCGGTCGGCGAGCAGGGTGCGGTAGAGGGCCGACAGGGCGTCCACGTCGTGCGGCAGGCTGTGCTGGGCGACGCCGAGCGACCGCAGTACGGTGCGCAACGCGTGCTCGGGCCCGACCGGCAGGCCGGATGGGTCGAACCCGCGCAAATTGACGTGGAGTTGACCGTCGGGGAAGCGGGCGGCGACCTGCCGGGCCCAGTGCACGGCGAAGGTCGTCTTGCCGACCCCGGCCATGCCGCTGATCGTCACCGTGACGGGCGGCTCGTCGGCCCGCGGGAGCACCTCGTCCGCCAGGGCCAGTTGATCACGGCGGCCCACGAACACCGCCAGCGCGCCCGGAAGTTGCGCGGGGACGGGCAGCGGGGGAGCGGACGGGGCGGTGCACGCCGGGATCCGCTCGGCGGCGCCGGGGCGCGGGGCCACCAGGAGCCCGGCGTCGGCGCGCAGGATGCGCTCGTGCATGCGCTGGAGTCCGGGGCCGGGGTCGATGCCCAGTTCCTCGGCGAGCAGTGTCCGCACCTCGCGGTACGTCGCCAGGGCGGCGGACTGCCGGCCGCACCGGTACAGCGCCAGCATCAGCAACTCGCGGAAGCGTTCGTCCAACGGATGCTCGGCGACCAGCCAGGCCAGCTCCGTGGCCGCCTCCTCGTGGCGACCCAGGTCGAGCGTGGCCGTCAGCAGGTGCTCCAGGGCGGACAGCCGCAGTTTGCCGAGCCGCTCGCGCTGGGCCTGCGCGTACTCGCCCCGGATGTCGGCGAGCGCGGTGCCCCGCCACAGCGCGAGCGCCTCCCGGAGCCGCAGCGCCGTTTTGTCGGCGTCCCCCGCGCCGCGGGCCCGGTCCGCCCGGGCGAGCAGGTCCCGGAAGGCGACCAGATCCAACTCCTCCCGCACGACGGGCACCTGATAGCCGTTGCCCGCGGAGCGGATCACGGACGGGCCCAGCAGCTTCCGCAGCCGATGCACGTACGTCCGGATGGAACCCACCGCCGAGGCGGGCGGCTCGCCTCCCCACAGGGCGTCGACCAGTTCGTGGCCCTGCACCGGGGCACCCTCCGCCAGCAGCAGCACCGCCAGCAGGGCGCGCTGCTGCGGCGGCCCGAGATCCACCTCGGCCCCCTCGCGCCACGCGCCGACCGGCCCCAGCACCGCGAACCGCCACTGCTCCCGCACTCTGTTCTCTCCCCGGCCGTGGCTCACGGCTGAACTCCTCCGGCCCTTGCGGGGAGGTACTGAAGCCGTCCTGGACCGCCATTCGAGCGTGGGGGAGACGCCCCGGCAATCCGGCGCTCCGAACCGACGGGCATGTCGTCAGGCCGTCGTGCGGTCCTGAACCCGTCGGTTCGGGTCGCCGCTACTCGGTGCCGAGACCGGCGTCGTCGACCTGCTTC
>NZ_JADDRL010000075.1 GCF_021538895.1 Streptomyces olivochromogenes
TCGTAGAGGACGTGGTGTCCGTAGCGGCGGGCGGTCAGGAGGCCCGAGTTGCGTAGCGTCGTCAGGTGGGCGGAGACCGAGGACGGGGCGAGTCCCAGGCGGTGGGCCAGGGCCGTGGTGGTCGACGGTTCGTCCAGGGCGGTGAGTACGGCGGCCCGGCCCCGGCCCAGGAGTCGTACCAGCGTGTCGGGGGTGCGGTCGGCCGGCTCGGACCACAGGCCGCCGATGCCCCGGGCCGGGTAGACGAGGGCGGGCTGCCAGGGCGGTTCGAAGCCGCCGATGACGTCCGGCCAGGAGAACACGCTCGGCATCAGCACCAGCCCCTGCCCGCCGAGGTGCCGCTCGTGCTCGCCGCTCCCCTCCACGGTCAGCGTCCCGGCGTGCCAGCCGCAGCGCCGGTTGATCTCCGGCAGCAGGCCGCCGAGGCCGACCTCGGCGAGTCGTCGTGAGTGGAAGGCGACGTCCGCGTCGAGCAGGGCGCGCAGCCGGGGCCAGTCCGGTTCCACCAGGGCGAGCCAGGCCTCCTCCAGCGCGTCCGCCAGCTCCCGGATCATCCGCTCGGGGTCGGCCAGCCAGATCCGCGCGTACGGCGAGTCCACCGCGCCGGGGGTGTCCGCGAGCGACAGGGCCGTGTCCTCGCGGGCCGCCGCCGGATCGGCCGCCCGCACGGCCGCGATCTCCTCCTCGAACGTGGCCGCCGGGCCGATCGGCGGCGGACCGAGCCAGTCGGGGGAGTGGCCGCGGCGCGGCATGAGCAGCCACAGCGGGGCCAGGTCCAGCCCGGCGGCCGCCGTACGGATCCGGCGCAGCCAGGGCGCGTGGTAGCCGTGCCGGTCGGGCCGCTTGAGCGTGCGCACCGCCTCCTGCGTCTCCCACAGCGGTGACACCGCGAACCGGCACCGCAGGAAGTCGTCCTCCCCGAAGTACAGCCGCATCGGCATGGTGGACCTCCACGGGAAGACGGACACGAGCACCGGCGGGGCGCGGTGGACCACCGTCGGCCGCACGCATTCTGCTCGTCGGGAGCCGGGGCGCGCACATCCCGGCCGCGGTGACCCCGGAGGCGCAGGGGGACGGCGGACCGCGGCCATGATTCGGCACACGCCGAATCTCTACGGTGCCGGCGTCCGGGCGGGCACGCTGCCGTGCATGTCGTCCGTGCAACAGGCCCCGTCGGCGCGCCCACGGCCCGCCGGCTACGGCCGGGTCTTCGCCGAGCGCGAGTTCCGGGCCGTCTTCGTCGCCCACACGCTGTCCATGCTCGGCGTGATCGTCAGCGAGATCGCGCTGTCCGTACTGGTCTACGATCTCACCGGCTCGGCGCTGATGAGCGCGCTCGTGTTCGCGGCCGGCTTCCTGCCGTACGTGGTCGGCGGCACCCTGCTGGCCGGCGTCGCCGACCGCTTCCCGGCCCGGCGGGTGCTGGTGCTGTGCGACCTGGTGTGCGCGGGGTGCGTGGCGCTGATGGTGGTGCCGGGCGCGGGCTTCGGCGTCCTGCTCGTGCTGCGCTGCTGCGTCGCCGTCGTCGCCCCGGTGTTCTCCGGGACCCGGATGGCGACCCTCGCCGACATCCTCGGCGACGGCGAGCTGTTCGTGCTGGGCCGCTCCCTGCTGCGGATCGTCGCGCAGAGCACGCTGCTGGTCGGGTACGGGCTCGGCGGGCTGCTGCTCACCGTCGTCGCGCCCCGGCACACGCTGCTGATCACCGTGGGCACCTTCCTGGCCTCGGCCGCGCTGCTGCGCCTCGGCACCCGGCCCAGGCCCGCCCGGGCCGGGGCGGGTGGCGGTGCGGGCGCGTCCGGGGGCGCCCGGAACGTGCTCGCCGACCGGCGGGTTCGCCTCCTGCTGCTCCTGTTCTGGATGCCGGCGATGTTCTCCGTCGCGCCGGAGGCGCTGGCCGCCCCGTACGCCGACGAGCTCGGCGCCGGCTCCACCGGCCTCGGGCTGCTGATGTGCGCGCTGCCCGTCGGGACGGTCGCGGGCGAGGTGTGGGCGGGCGCGCGGCTCGGGCCCGCGGCCCGGGAGCGGATCGCCCTCCCGCTGGTCTGCCTCACGCTCCTGCCCTACCTCGGCTACGTCCTGCACCCCGGCCTGCTCACCTCGCTGCTCCTCCTGGTGCTCTCCGGCGCCGGATCGGCGTACACGCTGGGCCTGGACCAGTGGCTCGTGGGGGCCGTACCGGAGGAGCTGCGCGGGCGGGTGATGACCGTGCTCAGCGCGGGGCTGATGACGGTCCAGGGCGTGGGCATGGCGCTGGCCGGGGTGGCCGCCGAGGCCGTCGGCGTGACCGCCACCGTCGCCGGTGCCGGGGCGCTCGGCGTGCTCTGCTGCGGCGTGACGGCGGTGGCCGTGCGGCGGGGCGCGGGGTGGAGTGGACCGAAAGCCGAGACAGAGCTGAACCGGATATGACCGGCCGGTAGGGTCGGTGGCGTGCCGAAGCCTCTCAGTCTTCCCTTCGACCCCATCGCCCGTGCCGACGACCTCTGGAAGCGGCGCTGGGGAAGCGTGCCCTCGATGGCCGCGATCACCTCGATCATGCGGGCGCACCAGATCCTGCTCGGCGAGGTCGACGCGGTGGTGAAGCCGTACGGACTGACGTTCGCGCGGTACGAGGCGCTGGTGCTGCTCACCTTCTCCAAGGCCGGCGAGCTGCCGATGTCCAAGATCGGTGAGCGGCTCATGGTGCACCCCACCTCCGTGACCAACACGGTGGACCGGCTGGTGCGGTCGGGCCTGGTGGCCAAGCGGCCCAACCCCAACGACGGGCGCGGCACGCTCGCCGTCATCACGGAGAAGGGCCGCGAGGTGGTCGAGGCGGCCACCCGCGACCTGATGTCGATGGACTTCGGGCTCGGGGTGTACGACGCGGAGGAGTGCGGGGAGATCTTCGCGATGCTGCGGCCGCTGCGGGTCGCGGCACACGACTTCGACGAGGAGTGACCCGGGGCAGGATCTCCCGGAACGGGCGGTTACGCTCTTCGCCATGAAAAAGAGCGTGCTGACCCGCTACCGGGTCATGGCCTACGTCACAGGTGTGCTGCTGGTCCTGCTGTGCCTCAGCATGATCGCCAAGTACGGCCTCGACGTCGACGGTGCCGCCGACTTCACCCGCGTCGTCGCCATCGCGCACGGCTGGCTGTACGTCCTGTACCTGGTCTTCGCCTTTGACCTGGGCTCCAAGGCGAAGTGGCCGGTCGGCAAGCAGCTGTGGGTACTGCTGGCGGGGACCATCCCGACGGCCGCCTTTTTCGTGGAACGCAGGATCAGCCACGAACTGGACGCCAAGGTCGCCGGCCGGGAACCCGCGGTCGCCGAGGCCTAGGCTCCACCGCCGCGCGAGCACCGCGCGGCGGTTTCCCATCGACATTTACTAGGACGTCCAAGTAAATTCGATGGTATGGACGCTCACGCCATCGAGGAAGGCCGCCACCGCTGGCAGGCCCGCTACGACGCCGCGCGCAAGCGCGACGCTGACTTCACCACGCTCTCCGGAGACCCCGTCGAGCCGGTGTACGGACCCCGAGCCGGGGACAGGTACGAGGGCTTCGAGCGGATCGGCTGGCCCGGCGAGTACCCCTTCACCCGCGGCCTGTATCCGACCGGCTACCGCGGGCGCACCTGGACCATCCGCCAGTTCGCCGGCTTCGGCAACGCCGAGCAGACCAACGAGCGCTACAAGATGATCCTGGCGGCGGGCGGCGGCGGCCTGTCCGTGGCCTTCGACATGCCGACGCTCATGGGGCGCGACTCCGACGACCCGCGCTCGCTGGGCGAGGTCGGGCACTGCGGTGTGGCGATCGACTCGGCGGCCGACATGGAGGTCCTGTTCAAGGACATCCCGCTGGGCGACGTGACGACCTCCATGACGATCAGCGGCCCGGCCGTGCCCGTCTTCTGCATGTACCTGGTCGCGGCCGAGCGGCAGGGCGTCGACCCGTCGGTGCTCAACGGCACGCTGCAGACGGACATCTTCAAGGAGTACATCGCCCAGAAGGAGTGGCTCTTCCAGCCCGAGCCCCATCTGCGGCTGATCGGCGACCTGATGGAGTACTGCGCCAAGGGCATCCCCGCCTACAAGCCGCTGTCGGTCTCCGGCTACCACATCCGCGAGGCCGGGGCGACGGCCGCCCAGGAGCTGGCGTACACGCTCGCGGACGGCTTCGGGTACGTGGAGCTGGGCCTCTCGCGCGGCCTGGACGTGGACGTCTTCGCGCCCGGCCTGTCGTTCTTCTTCGACGCCCACGTCGACTTCTTCGAGGAGATCGCCAAGTTCCGCGCGGCGCGCCGGATCTGGGCCCGCTGGATGCGGGACGTGTACGGCGCGCGGAGCGAGAAGGCCCAGTGGCTGCGGTTCCACACGCAGACCGCCGGTGTCTCGCTGACCGCGCAGCAGCCGTACAACAACGTGGTGCGCACGGCCGTGGAGGCGCTGGCCGCGGTGCTCGGCGGGACGAACTCGCTGCACACCAACGCCCTCGACGAGACGCTGGCCCTGCCCAGCGAGCAGGCCGCCGAGATCGCGCTGCGCACCCAGCAGGTGCTGATGGAGGAGACCGGCGTCGCCAACGTGGCCGACCCGCTGGGCGGTTCCTGGTACGTCGAGCAGCTGACGGACCGGATCGAGGCGGACGCCGAGAAGATCTTCGACCAGATCAAGGAGCGGGGCCTGCGCGCCCACCCGGACGGGCGGCACCCGATCGGTCCGGTCACCTCCGGCATCCTGCGCGGCATCGAGGACGGCTGGTTCACGGGCGAGATCGCCGAGTCCGCGTTCCGCTACCAGCAGTCCCTGGAGAAGGGCGACAAGCGGGTCGTCGGCGTCAACGTCAACACCGGCTCCGTCACCGGCGACCTGGAGATCCTGCGGGTCAGCCACGAGGTCGAGCGGGAGCAGGTGCGCGAGCTCGGCTCCCGCAAGTCCGCCCGCGACGAGGCGCGCGTGCGCACGGTCCTGGACGCGATGCTCGCCGCGGCGCGCGACGGCTCCAACATGATCGAGCCGATGCTGGACGCCGTACGGGCCGAGGCGACCCTGGGCGAGATCTGCGGGGTGCTGCGGGACGAGTGGGGGGTGTACACGGAGCCCGCTGGCTTCTGAGCCACCACCACACGAGCCGCCGGACGCGGCGCAGCACTTAGACCGGCTGCGCCGCTCCCGCCAGGCCCAGCAGGAGTACGCGTGTGAAGCCGTGCACCCAGTCCGCGTCCGCCGGCTCCGCGCTCACCAGGGTGCGGTGGACCACCGCACCCGCCACCATGTCGAAGATCAGGTCCACCGTGCGCTCGGCGTCCTCCGGGGCGGCCTCCGGGGGCAGTTCGCCGCGCCGCTGGGCCCGTGCGCGCCCCTCCAGGACCAGGCACTTCTGCCGGTCCACGATGGACTCGCGGATGCGTTCGCGCAGGGCGTCGTCCCTGGTCGACTCCGCCACCACGGCCATCAGGCCGCTCTTGGCCTCCGGGCGGGCCAGGATGGCCGCGAACTGGAGGACCACGCCCTCGATGTCGGCGGCGAGGCTGCCGCGGTCGGGGAGCTCCAGTTCGTCGAAGAGTTCGGCGACCGCGTCGACGACCAGTTCGTTCTTGCCGGCCCAGCGGCGATAAAGCGTCGTTTTCGCAACCCTGGCGCGCGTGGCCACGTCTCCCAGGGTGAGCTTGGACCAGCCGAGTTCCACCAGCGCCTCCCGCGTCGCGGCCAAGATCGCGGTGTCCGCGGCGGCGTTGCGCGGGCGTCCGGGGCGGCTGGCGGGGGTGCGGCTCTGCATCCCATGACCATAACCGGCCGTTCCTGTGAATCCGTGAGGCAGATCACCGGGGCGTGGTGTCGCGCGGACCTCCCCTGCCATTACGCTACGACTCGTAGCGAAAGCTCGTGACGGACGCACACGGGCGATGACCACTTGGCGTGGGTGGGGACCCGACGCTTTCACACCGTTTTTCACACACGCGCGGGAACGGGGGAGGATAGACGCATGCAGCCACGGAACATGTCCATGAGCGGCGTCGTCGACCTCGCCGCGGTGAAGGCGGCCCAGGAGGCCAAGGCCAAGGCGGAGCAGGCGCGCGCCGAGGCAGCCCGTCAGGGCGGGGCCGGCGCCGTCTCCCCGGCCGATCTCGTCATCGACGTCGACGAGGCCTCCTTCGAACGCGACGTCCTGCAGCGCTCCGCCGAAGTGCCCGTCGTCATCGACTTCTGGGCCGAGTGGTGCCAGCCCTGCAAGCAGCTGAGCCCCGTCCTGGAGCGACTCGCCGTCGAGTACTCCGGTCGCTTCCTGCTCGCCAAGATCGACGTCGACGCCAACCAGATGCTGATGCAGCAGTTCGGGGTGCAGGGGATCCCCGCTGTGTTCGCCGTCGTCGCCGGGCAGGCGCTGCCACTCTTCCAGGGGGCCGCTGCCGAGGACCAGATCCGGCAGACCCTCGACCAGTTGATCCAGGTCGCCGAGCAGCGCTTCGGGCTGACCGGCCTGGCCGTCGACCCGGACGCGGAGCCGGGCGGTGCCGCCCCGGCCCCGATGCCCGCCGGGCCGTACGACGCCCTGCTCGAAGCCGCCGTCCAGGCGCTGGACGCGGGTGACCTGGGCGGTGCCGTCCAGGCGTACAAGAACGTGCTGAACGACGACCCCGGCAACAGCGAGGCCCAGCTGGGCCTCGCGCAGGCCGAGTTGCTCCAGCGGGTGCAGGGGATGGACCCGCAGCAGGTGCGCAAGGAAGCGGCGGAGCGTCCGGCGGACGTGGCGGCGCAGATCGCGGCCGCCGATCTGGACCTGGTCGGCGGGCACGTCGAGGACGCGTTCGGACGGCTCATCGAGACCGTGCAGCGCACGGTGGGTGACGACCGGGATGCCGTACGGCGTCGGCTGCTGGAGCTCTTCGAGGTGGTCGGGCCCGACGATCCGCGGGTGATCGGGGCGCGTCGGGCGCTCGCGCGTGCGTTGTTCTGACCGGGTTTGCGAGCGGGGCGGCGGCCCCGTTCTGACCAGTTGCTAAACGCCACGCAATGTGATGCCCGAGTGAAAGGTTTGCCGACGAGGCGCCAGAGCGGCCGCGCTTTACCAAATCTTGGTAATCGCGGCCGCTGTTACTCGGAGTAAATCGAGGCCGTTGGTCTGTGTGGTTCTGTCCAGGGATCAACGGCTTTGTTCTGCCCCCCGATGCCACCCTGCGTCGCCTTCCGAGACCAGCGGGTCGTTCTTCGGTTATCCGGCCGTTACTAGTGAGTAACGAACCCCCTTGTGCGGGCGGCAAGAATGCACCACGATCGGCGACGCTCGGTCCCTTACCCGTACCCCGACAGCCGGTCGGGCCAGCGGGTGAATCTGGGTCCCCACCGAGCAGGGCCGGCGGCAGTGGCGCCGGTTCTAGGGCAGGGGGGTCTTCGCCTCACGGCGAAGCCTGTCCAGCAGGGTTGTGCGTGATGCGTGTCAGGCGCGACCAGTGGTTGTCGCTCGGGGGTGATCGCCGGTGATTCGGGCGCGGTACGCGCCGCCGAGTGCAGGCGCTCCCCTTCCGAGGACGTAGCACTTCTCCCATCCCTGCCCGGCTGAGCCGCCGTATTGGGGGCTAGTCAGGGCCAGGAGATGTACGTCCGAGAAGGAGGAAATATGGAGTCCCAGGTGCGTGGCGGGACCAGATGGAAGCGGTTCGCTGTGGTCATGGTGCCCAGCGTGGCCGCCACGGCGTGTATAGGTGTCGCCCTCGCGCAGGGCGCTCTCGCGGCGTCGTTCAGCGTGTCGGGTCAGTCCTTCAAGGTCTCGGCCGACAAGCTGGAGGGCAAGGGCTTCGCGCAGTACGGAGCGATCGACTCCGGCTACACGATGGACGGTAAGAAGACGGCTCACCCCGTCGCCGTCTCGGCGTTCAAGTCGGCCGAGATCACCAACCTGTGCCAGTCCGTGGTCACCCCGGACGTCCCGATCTTCGGGTCCGTCAGCCTCATCCTGAAGGCGGGCGGCGGCGACAAGCCGGTCGAGGCCGACAACATCTACATCGACGTTGCCGACCTTCAGGCCGACGCGGTGTTCAACAACATCGACATCGGTGTGGCTGCCAAGGATGCCGCCAAGGGTCCGGGTATGAAGGGTGGCGGCGAGCAGGCGAACCCGTACGGTTTCGCCCAGCAGGCCGACTCGGCCACGCTGACCGACGTGAAGCAGACGGCGTGGGCGACCACGGCGGGAACCTTCAAGCTCAGCGGCCTTCACATGTCGCTGGCCACGGGTGCCAAGGAGTGCTACTAAGCACTCGATGACGGGCGGGGGGGCCTCTGGCGCCCCCGCCCGTCCCTACTCCGGCCGCGTCTTCACGCGCGGCACACATCACCACCACAGCAACGCCGCACCAGGGAGCTGTTTCATGAGCGCCGAGACCCCTGCCGCCGTTTCCGGCCAGTTCACCCGCCGGAGGCAGCAGTTCCGCGCCTGGCGGGGCACGCGTCCGTTCTGGGCCGGGCTGTTCGTCCTGCTCAGCGGCTTTCCGATCATCTACTTCCCGTACTTCCACCTCCAGCTCGGTCATCTGACGCTGGCGATGGCGACCACCGCGGGAGCCGGATCCCTGATCATCGGCGTGCTGCTCTTCGTCCTGGGCTTCAGCCTCTGGTATCAGAAGCACGTGCGCACCTTCGCGGGTGTCGCGGCGATCCTGCTGGCGCTGGTGTCCCTCCCCGTGTCCAACTTCGGCGGCTTCGTCATGGGCTTCCTGCTGGCGATGATCGGCGGCGCGATGGCCGTGGCCTGGGCGCCGGGCGCGCCGCCGGAGCCGCAGGCGGTGCAGGAGTCCGCGCCGGGCGAGGGCGGTGCCCCCGAGGCCGCGCCGTCGCCGGACCTGGGCGTGGACAAGACGAGCGAGTTGAACGACCTGTCAGGAACGAGCCCGGCGAACGGGGCGAACGGGAGGCACAGTGCCGGCTGACGAGGTGACCCACGGGACTGATGTGGACGAGTCCCGTGTGAGAACCGGGCCGCGGCATGCGGCACCCAAGAAGCCGCTCTTCACCAGGTTCCACATGCCGGCCGGCAAGGCCATCGCCTCGGTGGCGATGCCCACCGCGGTGCTCATGGGCATGGGGTTCACGTCCACGCTGGCCCTCGCCGACAACGGCACCACGCCGCCGTCGTCGAAGAGCCTGACGGCCGACGAGTACAAGGACTGCGTCACCGCGCTGGACGGGGCCAAGGACGCCTCGGCCTCGCCGTCGCCGTCCGCCTCGGCGAGCGAGTCGACGCCCGAGGCCACGCCGACCCCCACGGCGACGGCCACCGCGCAGGACTCGACGTCCGGCAAGACCTCTTCGTCGGATTCAGGTTCCGGCGACAAGGCCACGCCGACGCCGACCGCGACGTCCGGCTCCTCGGACTCCGGCGCGGGCTCCGGCTCGGACGCCGCGGGCTCCGGTGGCGGTGCCGCGGCCACGCCGGCCCCGTCGGCGTCGCAGAGCAGTGGCGGGAACCTTCTCGACACCATCGGCGACACGATCGGTGACATCCTCACCGGGGGCAGCAAGGACTCCGGCTCGACCCCGAGCGCGAGCCCGACGCCGTCGGCGACCTCCACGTCCGACTCGCCCGCCCCGGCGTCGTCCTCGTCGTCCGACGGCAAGGGCACCGCCACCGACACCGTCAAGGACACGGTCGACCAGACCACCAAGACGGCCACGGACACCGTGAAGGACACCACCGACGCGGCGACCGAGGCGGCCACGGACACCACCAAGGCGGTCCAGGACGCGACCGGGGCGGCCACGCCCACCCCGTCGGCGAGCTCCAGCACGTCCGCCGACAACTGCCCGGTGGCCACCGACGACGAGAGCGGCGTCGACAACAAGGTGCCGGTGGCGGACGACCCCTGGTACCTGAACGCCAGCTCGCTGCTGCTGAAGGGCGCCGACTACCAGGGCATCGTCGAGGTGAAGACGGCCGACGGCACCAAGAAGAAGGTGCTGAAGTACGTCATCTCCGGCGGTACCGACATCGGTGACCTGCACCAGACGGTGAACGACAAGCAGTCCGGCAAGACGTACCACGTGCAGGCCGCCAAGGGCTCGACGTCCACCATCCGCAACGGCGACACGGTGATGTACACCCAGAGCATCTCCGGCAACCTGTTCGGCCTGATCCCGGTGACGTTCAGCCCGGACAGCCCGCCGCCGCTCAACATCCCGCTGATCTACTTCACCAACGTGAAGGTGACGCAGGCCGCCCAGTTCGGCGGGTCCCTGCACGTGCCCGGCATGCACGTGTACACGACCGACTGAGCGATCCCACAAGCCCATTCGGGAGCCGCACAACACTGAGGGCGCCCCCTGTCGCAGGGGGCGCCCTCAGTGCCGTACAAGGCCCGTCAGGGGGCTGTTACTTGGTCTCGCCGCCGAGGTGGTGGACGCGGACCATGTTGGTGGTGCCGGGGACGCCGGGGGGCGAGCCGGCGGTGATGATGAGGGTGTCGCCCGCGTCGAAGCGGTTGAGCCGGATGACCTCCTGGTCCACCAGGTCGACCATCTCGTCGGTGCTGTTCACGAACGGGACGACGTGCGACTCCACGCCCCAGCTGAGCGTCAGCTGGTTGCGGGTGCCCTCGTCCGTGGTGAAGGCCAGGATCGGCTGGGCGGCGCGGTAGCGGCACAGCCGGCGGGCGGTGTCACCGGACTTGGTGAAGGCGATCAGGCCCTTGCCGCCCAGGAAGTCCGCGATCTCGCAGGCGGCACGGGCGACCGAACCACCCTGCGTCCGCGGCTTCTTGCCGGGGACCAGGGGCTGCAGGCCCTTGGAGAGCAGCTCCTCCTCGGCCGCCTGGACGATCTTCGACATCGTCTTGACGGTCTCGATCGGGTACGCGCCCACGCTCGATTCGGCCGACAGCATGACCGCGTCGGCGCCGTCCAGGATCGCGTTGGCCACGTCGGAGGCCTCGGCGCGGGTCGGGCGGGAGTTGGTGATCATCGACTCCATCATCTGGGTCGCCACGATCACCGGCTTGGCGTTGCGCCGGCACAGCTCGATCAGGCGCTTCTGCACCATGGGGACCCGTTCGAGCGGGTACTCGACGGCCAGGTCGCCACGGGCGACCATCACACCGTCGAACGCCATCACGACGTCCTCCATGTTCTCCACCGCCTGCGGCTTCTCCACCTTGGCGATGACCGGAACGCGGCGGCCCTCCTCGTCCATCACCTTGTGGACGTCGGCGACGTCCTTGGCGTCCCGGACGAAGGACAGGGCGACCATGTCGCAGCCCATGCGCAGCGCGAACCGGAGGTCCTCGATGTCCTTCTCGCTCAGCGCGGGCACGTTGACGGCCGCGCCGGGCAGGTTGATGCCCTTGTGGTCGGAGACGACGCCGCCCTCGATGACGATCGACCGCACCCGCGGGCCCTCGACGTCCAGGACCTTCAGCTCGACGTTGCCGTCGTTGATCAGGATCTGGTCGCCGCGCGACACGTCACCGGGCAGGCCTTTGTAGGTCGTGCCGCAGACGTGCTTGTCGCCCGGCACGTCCTCGGTCGTGATGACGAACTCGTCACCCCGCTCCAGCTCGACCGGACCCTCGGCGAAGGTCTCCAGACGGATCTTCGGGCCCTGCAGGTCGGCGAGGACACCGATGGCACGGCCCGTCTCCTTGGACGCGGCCCGGACGCGGTCATACCGCGCCTGGTGCTCGGCATGGGTGCCGTGGCTGAAATTGAACCGGGCCACGTTCATGCCGGCCTCGATCATGGAGACGAGCATCTCGTGGGAGTCGACCGCGGGGCCGAGAGTGCAGACGATTTTCGAACGGCGCATGGGGCGATCCTATCGGTTTGTTTCGCTACGGAATATTCCGTCTGGTGGAAGATACAAATGGGCGGACATGCGCTCAGGCGTGTTACTGCTGTGTATTGCTCAACTGTTCTTTCCGACCAGTGCGTAGGTCTGCGTGGCGATCTCCAGTTCCTCGTCGGTCGGCACCACCGCGACGGCCACCCGCGCGTTCTCGGGCGAGATCAACCGCGGCCGATCGCCGCGTACGGCGTTCAGCCCGGCGTCCACCGCCAGGCCCAGCTCCTCCAGGCCCGCCAGGGCAGCTTCTCGCACGGGACTCGCGTTTTCCCCGACTCCCGCTGTGAAGACGACCGCGTCCACCCGGCCGAGCACCGCGTAATAGGCGCCGATGTACTTCTTCAGGCGGTGAATGTAGATGTCGAAGGCCAATCGCGCCGCTTCGTCACCCTCGTCGATGCGGCGGCCGATCTCGCGCATGTCGTTGTCGCCGCACAGGCCGAACAGACCGCTTCCCTTGTTGAGAAGAGTGTCGATCTCGTCCATGGACATTCCGCCAACCCGTTGCAAATGGAAGATGACGGCAGGATCCAGATCGCCGGAGCGGGTCCCCATCACGAGTCCCTCCAGCGGGGTGAGCCCCATGGACGTGTCCACGCACCGGCCGCCCCGGATCGCCGCGGCCGAGGCCCCGTTGCCCAGGTGCAGCACGATCACGTTGACCTCCTGGGGCGCCTTGCCGAGCAGCTCGGCGGTGGCCCGGGAGACGTACGCGTGCGAGGTGCCGTGGAAGCCGTAGCGCCGCACCCGGTACCGGTCCGCGACCTTCGGGTCGATCGCGTAGCGGGCCGCGGACTCCGGCATGGTCGTGTGGAACGCCGTGTCGAAGACGGCGACCTGCGGCAGGTCGGGGCGCAGCGCCCGCGCGGTGCGGATGCCGGTCAGGTTGGCGGGGTTGTGCAGCGGCGCCACCGGGATCAGCCGTTCGATCTCGGCGAGCACGGAGTCGTCGACGACGGTCGGCTCGGTGAAGAACATCCCGCCGTGCACCACCCGGTGCCCGATCGCGGCGAGCTCCGGGGAGTCCAGGCCGAGACCGTCCTCGTTGAGCTCGCCGCCGATGGCCTTCAGGGCGGCGTCGTGGTCGGCGATCGGCCCGTCCACCTCACGGGTGCGGCCCGAGGTCAGACAGGTGTGCTTCAGTCGGGACGTCTGCTCGCCGATGCGTTCCACCAGGCCGACGGCCAGACGGCTGCGGTCGCGCATGTCCAGCAGTTGGTACTTCACCGACGAGGAGCCGGAGTTGAGGACGAGGACGCGGGTGGCGGTCACGGGGCGGTCGCCTTCTCGGTGGGGGACGCGGACTGGGCGGGGATCTGGGCCTGGATCGCCGTGATGGCGACGGTGTTGACGATGTCCTGGACGAGTGCGCCCCGGGACAGGTCGTTGACCGGCTTGCGCAGCCCCTGCAGCACCGGGCCGACCGCGATGGCGCCGGCCGAGCGCTGCACCGCCTTGTAGGTGTTGTTGCCGGTGTTGAGGTCGGGGAAGATCAGCACGCTGGCCTGCCCCGCGACCTCGGAACCGGGCAGCTTGGTGGCCGCGACGCTCGGCTCCACGGCGGCGTCGTACTGGATCGGCCCCTCGATCTTCAGGTCGGGCCGGCGCTCACGGGCCAGCTCGGTGGCCTCGCGCACCTTGTCCACGTCGGCGCCGGAGCCGGACGTGCCGGTGGAGTACGACAGCATCGCGATCCGCGGCGCCACACCGAACCGCTGCGCGGTGGCGGCGGACTGGATGGCGATGTCGGCCAGCTGCTCGGCCTCCGGATGCGGGTTGACCGCGCAGTCGCCGTAGACCAGCACCTTGTCGGCGAGGCACATGAAGAAGACCGAGGAGACGATCGAGGAGTCCGGCCGGGTCTTGATGATCTCGAAGGCGGGCCGGATGGTGGCGGCCGTGGAGTGCACGGACCCGGACACCATGCCGTCGGCCAGGCCCTCCTGGACCATCAGCGTGCCGAAGTAGTTGACGTCGGAGACCACGTCGTAGGCCAGCTCGACCGTCACGCCCCGGTGGGCGCGGTAGCCGGCGTACTTCTCGGCGAAGGAGTCGCGCAGCTCGGAGGTGGCCGGGTCGATCAGCTGGGTGTCGCCGAGGTCGATGCCGAGGTCGGCGGCCTTCTTGCGGATCTGGTCGACGGGCCCGAGCAGGGTCAGGTCGCACACGTCCCGGCGCAGCAGCACCTCGGCGGCGTGCAGCACGCGCTCCTCGGTGCCCTCCGGCAGCACGACCCGCTTCCGGTCGGCGCGGGCCTGTTCCAGGAGCTGGTGCTCGAACATCATCGGGGTGACCCGGTCGCTGCTCGGCGCGGAGACCTGTTTCAGCAGCTCGCCGGTGTCGATGTACCGCTCGAAGAGGCCGATCGCGGTCTCCGCCTTGCGCGGGGTGGCCGCGGTGAGCTTGCCCTCCAGGGGGACCAGCCGTTCGGCCGTCGGGAAGCTGTTGCCGGGCACGGACAGCACCGGGGTGCCCGGCGCGAGGCGGGCGGCGAGGGTGAGGATCTCGTCGGTGGGCCGCTCGCCCAGGGTGAGCAGCAGACCGGCTATCGGCGGGGTGCCGGCGCTGTGCGCGGCGAGCGAGCCGACGACCAGGTCGGCGCGGTCGCCCGGGGTCACGACCAGGCAGCCCGGGGTCAGGGCGGCCAGGAAGTGCGGCAGCATGGCGCCGCCGAAGACGAAGTCGAGCGCGTCCCGGGCCAGCCCCGAGTCGTCGCCGAGCAGCACTGTGGCGTCCAGGGCCTGGGATATCTGGGCGACCGTCGGCGCGGACAGCGCGGGCTCGTCCGGCAGCACGTAACAGGGCACCGGCAGCCGGGAGGCGAGCCGCTCGGCGATCTCGTCCCGGTCCTCGCGCTCCACCCGGTTGGCGACCATGGCCAGCACGTCGCAGCCGAGGACTTCGTAGGCGCGGTAGGCGTTGCGGGTCTCGGCGCGCACGGCCTCGGCGGTCTGCCCCCGACCGCCGACGACCGGGATCACGGCCGCGCCGAACTCGTTGGCCAGCCGGGCGTTGAGGGCCAGCTCGTTCGGCAGCTGGGTGTCGGCGAAGTCGGTGCCGAGGACCAGGACGACCTCGTAGTCCCGCGCCACCAGGTGGAACCGGTCGACGAGCGTGGACACCAGCTCGTCCGTCCCGCGCTCGGCCTGCAGGGCGGAGGCCTCGTAGTAGTCCATGCCGTGCACGGTCGCCGGGTCCTGGGACAGCCGGTAGCGGGCACGCAGGAGTTCGAACAACCGGTCGGGATTGTGGTGGACGAGGGGCCGGAACACGCCCACCCGGTCGACCTGCCGGGTCAGGAGCTCCATCACTCCCAGCTCGACGACCTGGCGGCCGTCGCCGCGGTCGATCCCGGTCACGTACACACTGCGCGTCACGCGTGGTCTCCGTTCCGTCTGTGTCCGATGTTCCGTCGGTGTGCGAGGTGCGGTCGTCCACGTACACGTACAAAAATCGCCCACCAAGGTGAGCGGAACCCTCTTGACAATACCCCCGAGCACGGTTAAGGCGCCCGTCAGGACCGCAGCGGCACCCGTCTTCCGAGCATGAAACAATCGGACTGGCTCACCGGTATCGACAGCGACCAGGAGACACAGCACGATGCGCATCGGAGTTCTCACCGCAGGCGGCGACTGCCCCGGCCTGAACGCCGTGATCCGGTCGGTCGTGCACCGGGCGGTGACCGCGTACGACGACGAGGTCATCGGCTTCGACGACGGCTACCGGGGCCTGCTCGACGGCCACTACCGCGCCCTCGACCTGGAGGCGGTCAGCGGCATCCTGGCCCGCGGCGGCACCATCCTCGGCTCCTCGCGCCTGGAGCGCGACCGGCTGCGCGAGGCCTGCGAGCGGGCCACCGACATGGTCGGCGAGTTCGGCATCGACGCGCTGATCCCGATCGGCGGCGAGGGCACGCTGACCGCGGCCCGCATGCTCTCCGACGCCGGGCTGCCGGTCGTCGGCGTCCCGAAGACCATCGACAACGACATCTCCTCCACGGACCGCACCTTCGGCTTCGACACCGCGGTCGGCGTCGCGACGGAGGCCATGGACCGCCTGAAGACCACGGCCGAGTCCCACCAGCGGGTGATGGTCGTCGAGGTCATGGGCCGTCACGCGGGCTGGATCGCCCTGGAGTCCGGCATGGCCGGCGGCGCCCACGGCATCTGCCTGCCCGAGCGGCCCTTCGACCCGGCCGACCTGGTCAAGATGGTCGAGGAGCGGTTCTCCCGCGGCAAGAAGTTCGCCGTCGTCTGCGTCGCCGAGGGCGCCCACCCCGCCGAGGGCACCATGGACTACAGCAAGGGCGAGATCGACCAGTTCGGTCACGAGCGCTTCCAGGGCATCGGTACGGCACTGGCGTACGAGCTGGAGAAGCGGCTCGGCAAGGAGGCCAAGCCGGTCATCCTCGGCCACGTCCAGCGCGGCGGCACGCCGACCGCGTACGACCGGGTGCTCGCCACGCGCTTCGGCTGGCACGCGGTGGAGGCCGCGCACCGGGGCGAGTTCGGCAACATGACGGCGCTGCGCGGGACCGACATCGTGATGGTGCCGCTGGCGCAGGCCGTCACCGAGCTGAAGACCGTGCCGAAGGACCGGATGGACGAGACGGAGTCGGTCTTCTAGACCGCTTCGCTACGCCGTGCCCGCCTCCACCCGCGACCAGAAGTGGTCCAGGATCCGATCGAGGAAGTCGCGGCCGTTGTGGCTCGAATCCTCCGCCGAACCGGTGCCGCCCCAGGTCAGCGAGGCCACCATCTTCCCCTGGTAGTCCTGGTGCAGCTCCTGCAGGGTGACCTCCACCAGGCGCCGGTCCAGCGACACCATGCGGCCCACCGGCCGGACGTAGGCCTGCCACCGCGTGACGACCGCGCTGCGCAGCAGGTCGGACAGCTTCCCGTCACGGCCCGTGACCGTCACGAAGTCCCGCAGGGACAGTTCGAGCAGTTCGGCGAGGGCGGCGGACTGCCGCTCGGTGCCGCGCCACTCGTCGTTCTCCTCCATCCGCAGATACGCGAGGAGTTCGAGACCTACGGTCAGTGCCACGTCCTCGGGCGCGAGGCCGCGGGCGACGCGGTGCTCGCGCAGGCTCCGGGGCCGTCCGATGAGTTCGCGCGGAGCACACCACAACACCCCGGCGAGGGCGGTGAGTTCCGGGCTGCTGGGAACGGCGATACCGCGCTCCCAGGCGACGACGAGATCAGGGGTGACGTACGGCAGCCCGTACGAGGCACGCAATCCGTAGGCGACGTGCTCGGGTTCCATGCCGAGAGCGGCACGGAGTTTGCGGGCGGCGGGGGCGTTGAACGGTGGGGTAGGCGGCGGTACGGGCTGGTTCGGTCGGGCTTGGGGTCGGCGCACGGGCACAAGGTAGGGCCGCGGCGACCGGCTGACTACGGGCTGTTCGGCCACAAACACGGATTGTAGGAACGTACTACGCGGCGTGGTGCCGAGCGTACGGTGAGTGGCCAACGCGCGTACGGTGAGTGGCCCATGCGCGTTCGGTGGCGGCCCGGTGCCCGATCCGAGCCGCCGCCAAGGTCACCCCTTGACCGCGCCGCCGAGTGCGAAGCCGCCGCCGAGCCGGCGGGCGACCAGTACGTACAGCAGGATCACCGGGGTCGAGTAGACGACCGAGAACGCGGCGAGCTGCCCGTACGCCACCATGCCCCGGTTTCCGAAGAACTCGTTGATGCTGACCGAGGCGGGCAGCTGATCCGGGGTCAGCAGCAGCATGAACGGGACGAAGAAGTTGCCCCACATCATCACGAACGAGAAGACGGTGACGACGGCGACGCCCGGCCCCATGAGCGGCAGCACGATCCGGACCAGCGACTGGAGCGAGGACGCGCCGTCCGTCCAGGCGGCCTCTTCGAGTTCCTTCGGCACCCCGTCCATGAAGTTTTTCATCAGCCAGATGGCGAAGGGGAGTTGGGAGGCGGCGAAGAACAGGATCGTGCCCTGCAACGTGTCGATGAGGTTCACGCGGACGAACAGGGCGTACACCGGGACCATGATCGCCGTGATGGGCAGGCTGGTCGCGAACAGGATGGTGAGCAGGAACGGCCGGTTGAGCCGGGACCGGAAGCGGGAGAGCGGGTAGGCGGCGAGGGCGGCGCAGACGACGGTCAGCGCGGTGGCGCCGCCGCACAGGATCAGGCTGTTGCGCAGGGGCGTGAGCGTGATGTCCGGAGTGAGGATCGCGTCGAAGTTGCCGAGGGTGAGCCCGTCCGGCGCCTTCACCCGCAGGTCCGCGTGCGGGTCGAGGGCGGACAGCACGACCCAGGCGAGGGGGAGCGCGAAGGCGCCGGCGGCGACGAGCAGTCCCGCGTCGGCGGCGAGGCGGCGGGAGCGGTGCGCGCGGGGCATCGGTCGCCTCACACCTCCGTCCGCAGCAGGCGCAGGTACACCAGGGAGAACAGGGACCCGACGAGGAGCAGCAGCAGGGCGACCGCCGTCCCGTACCCGATCATGCTCTTCTGGAAGGCCTGCTCGTACATGAACAGGGGCAGGGTCTGGCTCCGGTCGCCCGGCCCGCCCCGGGTCATCACCCAGATCAGCCCGAAGACTGAGAGCGTCTGCAGGGTGTTGAGCATGAGGTTGGTGCCGATGGAGCGGCGGATCATCGGCAGGGTGATGTGCCACATGCGCCGCCAGCCGCCGGCGCCGTCCACCTCGGCGGCCTCCGTGATCTCCTGGGGTATCTCGTCGAGCGCCGCGGAGTAGACGAGCATGGAGAAGGCCGTGCCGCGCCAGACGTTGGCGAACGAGACCGCCAGGATCGGGAGCGTGAACAGCCAGTTCTGGGTGGGCAGATGGAGCCCGTCGAGGATGGCGTTGAGGGTGCCCTCCCGCCGGAAGAAGGCGTACAGGAGAAAGCCGGCGACGACCTCCGGCAGCACCCATGCCGTGATGACGATCCCGCCCGTCAGCGTGCGGACCGGCTTCGACGCCCGCCGCATGAGCGAGGCCAGGGCCAGGCCCAGGGTGTTCTGTCCGACGAGCGACGACAGGACCGTGAAGACGAGGGTCAGCCAGACGGCGTTGAGGAACGCGTCGTCCCCGAACGCCGTACGGAAGTTGTCGAAACCTACGAACGAGGCGTGGGCCTGGCCGGTGAGCTGGAGGTCGGTGAAGGCGATGTAGGCGCAGTAGGCGATGGGGCCGGCGAGGAAGAGGAGCAGCAGGGCGACGGCCGGGCCGAGCGGGAGGGCGCGGGTGAGGACGCGCCCGGCGATCCGGCCGGCCCGGCCGGTCCCCGGGGCCCGGCCGGGCACGGGGGCCCCGCCTTTCACCGGGGCCCGGCCGGCCGCGGGAGCCCGGCGGGTCACTTGTGGACCACGTGGTTGTCGGTCGCCTGCCGGAGCGCCTCGTCGTACCCGCGCGCGGCCTTGTCGACCGAGGCATCGCCGGTCGTCACGCCTTCCATGGCCTCCTGGATGGCGGTGGAGACCTTGGGATAGGCGGGGTAGGCGGGCCGGTAGTGCGTGCTGGCGACGAGGTCGGTGAAGAACTTGATGCCGGGCTGGGCGGAGGCGTACGACGGATCGGCGGCGACGTCCTTTCGGACCGCGATCCCCGAGTTGGCGACGTACCACTTCTGCGCGTTCGCCTTCGTCTGCATCGTCTTGATGAAGTCGAAGGCGAGGCCGGGGTTGGCCGCCTTGGCCGGGACGGCCCAGGTCCAGCCGCCGGACATGCTCACCTTGCCGGGAGCCTGGCCGTGCTGGGTGGGCATGTGGGCGAGACCGAGCTGCTTCGACCAGTCGGCCCAGGCGTGGCCGCTGCCCGGGAGCCAGTCCTGCGGGAGCCAGGAGCCGTCGAGGTCGATGCCGAGTTTGCCCTGGGGCAGGAGCTCGCCCCGCACGGTGGTGCCGAAGTTGGGGTCGAGGGCGTCGGAGACGTCGGGCCCGAGCTTCTCCTTGTAGACGGTCTCCACGAAGGCCAGGGCGTCCTTGAAGCCCTGGCTCCCGGCGATCCACTTCTTGCTCGCGCTGTCGTACAGGGGGTCCGTGGTGCCGCCGTCGGTGTCCTCGGTGCCGTAGAGGAGCATCTCGAAGCCCTGCATGGTGGCGGCCTCGCCGGCGGGTTTGCCGGTGTAGACGTTGAGGGGGACGACCCCGGGCACCTTGCGCTTGATGGTCCGCGCGGCGGCGAGGACGTCGTCCCAGGTCTTCGGCTGCCAGTCGGCGGGCAGCCCGGCCCGCCGGAACACCCGCCGGTCGAACCACAGGCCGCGGGTGTCGGTTCCGTCGGGAACGCCGTACGTCTTCCCGTCCTGGCCCTTGGCCGCGGCCTTCGCCGTGTCGATGAACTGGTTCCAGTCCGGCCACTTGGCGAGATAGGCGTCCAGGGGCTTCAAGTACCCGCTCGTGATGTCGGAGTTGATGAGGAAGGTGTCCTCGTAGACCAGGTCCGGGGCGGTCTTGGGGGAGCGGAGCATCTGCTGGAGCTTGGTGTAGTACTCCGAGTCCGGGGCCTTGATGGGGACCAGGTCGACCTTCTTGCCCGGGTACTTCTTCTCGAACTGCTTCTTGATGTCGGCGAGATAGGTGTCCATCACCTTGATGGAGTTGTCCGTCGACTGCTTGAACGAGACCTTGAGCGTGTCGGGGTCACTGCCGGATCCGGATCCGCAGGCGGTGAGGGACGTTGCGGCGAGGGCGGCGGCGAGGACGGTGACAAGGGCGGCGGTGGGGCGCACGGGCATGACCTCCTGCGGCTCACTTCGATGTGGCGTGGGGATGGCTGCCGTGTGAACGTAAGAGGAGTGGTCTAGTCAGGTCAATGAGTCTGCGGCGGATTGGCCGGGGTTGGGCGAGGTGTTCTGGTGCGACAGAGCCCTGTTCCGACCGGACTACCCCTCCTGCCGCGGCGTTTCAACACACGGCAGGGGGCGTTCGGGTACGACGCTGATCCTCTGGCGATCGTCTCTACGACCGTAGGGCTCTCGTGATGAGCACGCGGGCGAGGATGCGCATGGCCACCGGGTCCGGCTCGACGAGGTGGGCGTGCTCGCGGTGCGCCCACACGTCCCGGCCGGGCCCCGAGTTGCCGGGCTCATACCCCAGGTGCATCGCCTCATCGGGGTCGGTGATCGGCTGGTCGCAGTAGCGGCACACGTGTGGTCTGGCCGTCACGATCAACATCCGGCCCGGCGGCACTGTTCACCGCTCATCTGCTCGTAGTGGTCGCACAAGGCGTTGAGGGCCCGGGCCAGACGCCGGGCGTGACCGGCGGCTCCGCCGTACCTGCGGCTCGGCTCGGCCTGGAGCCTGCCGCGCGCGTCGCTGACACAGGCGAGCGCGCAGTAGCGGGGGATGCTCTCCTTGCCCAGCTTTCTGGCCGCTGCCTCGACCTCCGGGATGAGCAACTCCAGTTGGCCGCGTACCGTTCTGGTCAGCGTGTCGATCTCGCTGCCGGACGGGGGTAGCACCTCCGGGACGGCGTCCGGGTCCAGCAGGATGGTCACGATCCTGCGCATTGCAGCGAGGTCCGGCAGTTCTCCTTGATCCGGCCCTGCCGCGGCCGCCGGTGGGGTTGTAGCTTTCACGGTGTCGACGCTCCTTCGAAGCGTTGGCCACGCCCCGGGGCCCTGCCAGGCCGCCGGGGTCTTGTGGCTTCGACCGTAGAAGCGCCCGCGCGGCATCGCCGACCGTAATCCGGTCGCTACTCTCAGGCGGCGAGCAGGCCCACCTTCACCGCCAGCTCCGATGCACGCCGACGACGGGGCGCCCGCGTCGACTCGACTTGCTCCAGCAGGATTGCCCGGGCGTAGCCGTTGTACCGGATGGTCTCCGGTGCGGCCTCGTATGCCTTTTCCAGCGAGGCGATCGCCACGTCCGGCTGGTTGTCGAGATGGTAGCCGCGCGCTTCCTCGATCCGATGCCGGGCACGGCGGGGACGGGACTGGATGGTCGTCCGGTCTGCGCGGGCCGCCTGCCGCACCGACTCACCGCCTTGATGGAGTTCGACAGCCACGGTGACGGCGTGCGCGCCCATGACGGCTTGGCCGAAGCTGGTGACTGGGTGGCAGTAGCCGGCCGGCAAGCGTGTCGCCATGTCATGGGCCTTGTCCCAGCGCCGCCATGCTGTCCCGGTCTCCCTGCGGCGGGCCGCGGTGTAACCGAGTTCGAACTCAAGGGCTCCCGCGATGGCGAGGACGTCGTCCGAGGCATCGGGAAGCAAGCGCTCAAGGAACCGTAGCGCCTCTGTGTTGACGGCGTCCGCCGCCTCGTAGTGCCTCGGTCCGGAGTCGCGGTGCGCTTGCGCCAGCAGCCACGAGGCGACGCCGATCGCATGCGGATCCTCGCTCTCCTGGGCGGCGATCATGCAGCGTTCGGCGACGCGCCACAGCAGGGACGAGTCGGGCTGGTAGGCGATGAAGAACTGCGAGAGCGAGTACGTCTGGGCCAGCTGCGCTTGCGCGGCCCGCCGGTCAGCGGCGGTGTCGGCATTCCGGACAAGGGCTTGGGCGTCCCGGATCAGATCGGGGAGCAGTCTGCCGATCACCTCGCGGTGGTTCTTCGACGCGTGCCGTGCCTTCCAAGCCGCGTGCAGCCGGGCCTCTAGATGCGCCACGGGTGGCGGCTCAACGCCGGTGGCGAGCGGAAAGCAATCGATGGCGGCCTTGACGGCCGCGAGGCGTGGATGGCCGGGGCCGATGAACAGGTCCACGTGAGTGTCGGAGCGGCCTGTCAGTTCGGCCAGGTCTCCGACCCGCAGAGCCTCAGCGATACGCAGCACTGTGTCGAGACCAGGTGGCTTCTGCTGACCGTTCTCGATCTTCCGCAACGTGTGCTCCGAGAGGCCGATGAGACCACCGAGTTGCGCTTGGGTCATCCCACGACGCTCGCGGAGGATTTGCACCCTCTGGCCGAACCGCAGCGGATCGGCGTATGGGTCCGGAGTAGCTTCTGAGGACATCACGGCCTTGCTCCTCCTAGCAGTTCGTCACTGCCAGGGTAGGGGGAAGGGAGGTCTCATGTGACGGCTCCAGGGGGAGCCTTCACGCGCCTGCGCACATCATCACGGGAGCCAGTGACGTGAGTAGTCCGACACAATTTGCCGGAGTTGGTGACGCGTGAACAACGCGATGGGCTGTCAGGTCAATGTGTCCGCGCGATATTCGGCATTGCGGGCTTCGTCTGGGGCGTTGGCCTGAGTGAAGGCTTCAGCGGCCTGAAGGTAGGCGGTGCGGGCATCGTCCACTTGGTGAACGTCCTGGTGGGCCAGGGCCAGGTTCCGGAGGGCATGGCCGGCCCTGAACCAGTCCTCGAATTCCTTGAGGATACCAATCGCGCTGCCGTAGGCCTCCATGGCTTCCGTCGCCCGGCCCGCTGTTTCCAAGGCGATGGCCAGGTTGTTCCATGCGATGCCCTCACCGTTGCGGTCTGCTGCGCCCTGATAGAGATCGCGAGCACGCGTGTGGGCGCCGATCGCCTCGTCTTCGCGGCCCGCCGTCCGCAGGGCGATGCCGAGATTGTTCCACGACATGGCCTCGCCGTGGCGATCTTCGACGGCGTCGTACAGGTCGCGGGCGTGAGCGAGTGCGTCGATCGCCTCCGTCGTTCGGCCGGCAGCCTGCAAGGCGTTTCCGAGGTTGTTCCATGCGATGGCCTCGCGGCGGCATTCTTCGGCATTACGGAACAGGTCGCGGGCACGGGTGTGGGCGTCGATCGCATCATCGATCCGGTCGACCGCTCGGTAGGGATTGCCGAGGCTGTCCCACGCGATCGCCTCACTCACCTGGTCCCCCGCTCGACACGCAGCCTCCTGCGCGGCACGCGACACGGTTATCCAGTCCTCGAAATACCGCCGCCAGTCCAAGTACGTCGACAGGGACTGAGCCAGTCCCACTGCCATGAACGCGTACTTCTCCTCCCGCGCCCACTGGACGGCCGCCACCAGCGCTGTTCTCTCCGTGTCCAGCCATGCCAGCGCCTGCGCTCGGTCCACGAATCGTTGCGGCTCCGGCCGCCCCGGGAGCCAACGCAAGCGGTCATCGGCCGCCGCCGCGCACGCGTGGTAGAACGCGAGCACCCGTGCTCGCGCTGCTTCTCCTTCCTTCCGTAGGCCGTTGTCCGCCGCTACCACCCCCACCCCGAACGCCCGCACCAGGTCGTGCACCCGCCATCGCACGCCGTCCTTCACCGCAACAGCTGTGACAAGACTGGCGGCGGCCAAGTCCTCCAGGAGCGTCATGGCGATGTCTGGGTTCAAATGCGTCAGCGCGGCTACGGCCTCCGTGTCCGTATCCGCGCCGGGGGCAAGGGCGAGTAGGCGCATCACTCTGGCCTGCTCCGGCTCCAGGCGACGGTACGACGTCTCCAGCACGGGGCGGAGGACGAGGGAGCGGCCGTACTGATCGGTGCCCCGGCCACCGCTGTCGAACATGCGGGTCGGGTCATCGGATTTCTTGATGTCGGACACCAGAGAGGCGATGTCGCGGTGTCGGCGCCGACGGAGCATCGCCGCAGCGATCTGTAGGGCGAGGGGCAAATGGCCGCAGAGGGCTGTGAGTTCATGCAACGCTGCCGGTTCTCGCACTGGGCGATCGTCGAGCTCGTCGGCGTTGCGCAGGGCGTCGGCCACGAGGGCCGCCGAGTCACCCTTGTCCAGTGGCTCCAGCCCCATCAGCCGGATGGTGAGGGAGTCCGGCCGGTCACGAGAGGTGATCAAGACTGCGTGGTGGCCGCCCTCCGGCAGCAGGGGGAGGAACTGGGAGGGGTCCGACACGTTGTCGAGGATCAGCAAGATCCGATCCTGACGTTGGGCGAGCCGATTTCGATATGCGTCGTACTGGCGGGCCATGGTATTCGGCAGGTTTGGGCCGCGTATGCCAAGCGCGTCGAGGAGCGCGAGGACGGCCTGCTCCGCTGTGACGGGGTTGTCGTCGTAGCCGCGCAGGTCGACGAAGAGCGGCCCGCCCGGGAACCAGCCCCTGGAGCACGCCTGGTGAGCGGCCTCGATCGCCAGGGCCGTCTTGCCGATGCCGCCCATACCGGTTACGGCGGAGATGAGAAAAGGGAGCGTGTTCGTGGGATCGGGGGTGGGAGCGAGGTGATCGAGTAACCGACGCAGATCCGTCGACCGCCCCGTGAAGGCGAGGGGGCGGGGCGGAAGGGTGGCGGTTGCTTGAGGGACCGGCCCGTGGACGCCGTCGGCCTTACTGTTGCTGCCCGGTCTGCTTTCCGATGACGGTTCCGTGGAACGTTCCGCCCCGGAAGTCGATGTGGTCGCCCCCGTAGGCCGCTTGGGGCCCCTCCTCGGAGTCGGCGGAACCCGCACCGCGTGGCCGGTGCTTGCGCAGCACCGCCACCGTGACCGCCGCCGCCTGCGCGGCCGCCCGCTGCTGGGAGCCGGCGGCGTCGGCCTTGTGTTTGGCCGCGTCGGCGCGGTCGCTGATGCCCCGGACGACGAGGGCGTCCACCTGGCTGCTCAGGTGCGCCGCATGGGCCGCGCCCGACCCCTCCATCTCGATCGCCCCGGCGTCGCCGTAGTGCGCGCGGATGTGCCGGGCGATCTCGGACTCGGCGTCGGCCAGGACGACGTCCCCCGTGGCGATGGGCATGAAGTGCGCCCGCACGTCGGGCATGTCCCGTACGGCGGAACGGGCCGCCTGCTCCAGTGCGTGCGAGGCCGGCAGGGCGTTCGGGCGGACCAGGAAACCCTCGGGTGTCTGTTTGCCGCCGTGGATCTCGTACACCCGCGTGCCGACCACGACGTCCCCGATCGCGATGTCGTCCTTCAGGCTCCCGGCGACCCCGACGAAGAACACGGCCTCGGGGTGCAGCCAGTTGATGAGCTGCGTGGTGAGCGCGGCGGCCCGTTCGGCACCGACCCCCAGTTCCCCGAGGGCGACGTGCCACGCGGTGTCGGGGAGTTGGCCCACCTCGACTCGGGTCCCGTCCCGGTGGACGAGCTCCCGCCGGTTGTCGACGTACGCGCGGACCGCGGCGTATTCGAGAGGGAGCGCGGTCAGGACGAGAGCGGTGGGCTGGGTCTCCGGCACACTCTTAAGGTACTGCCGGGGGAAGGGGTCGTAGTGCCGGAACGAGACGTCACCGTGGGGCAGTTGCTGCTCACCGAGTACCAGACCGTCAAGGACGAGCAGAAGACGCGGATCGGGTTCCGGGACAATCTGCTCTACGTCACGCTCACCGTGGTCGCCGCGGTCATCGCCGCCGCCGCGCAGGCCAAACAGACCTCGATGCTGCTCGCCCTGCCGCCGGTGTGCGTCGTGCTCGGATGGACCTACCTCGTCAACGACCAGAAGATCTCCGCGATAGGGGCCTATGTGCGCGGGGAGTTGGCGCCCCGACTCGCCCGGGCCGCCGGCGCGGAGGGAACAGCCGTCTTCCAGTGGGAGACCGCCCATCGCGGGGACACCCGGCGGTTCTCGCGCAAGGTCGTTCAGTGCGTCGTGGACCTGCTCGCGTTCTGCGTCGTCCCGCTGAGCGCGCTCGTCGTGTACTGGAGCGGGGGCGGCGACTTCGCGGGCCTGCTGTTCCTCTCCGTGGCCGAGGCCCTCGCGGTGCTGGGGCTGGCCGTGCACATCGTGTTGTACGCCGTGCCGTTCCGGGCGGGGAGCGAGGCGGGGTGAGCGATCACATCGACTTCCGGGGCGGGGAGTTCACGGGGCCGGTCATCGGGAAAGCGGAGTACCGGCAGCCGGCGCCCGCGCCCACCGCGCTGGACGCCCTGCCCGCGAAGGCGGCGGGCTTCACCGGCCGGGACACGGAGCTGGCGCGGTTACGGGAGGCCCTCGACCCCGGCGCCGGTTCTGGTGAACCGCAGGCCGTGCTGGTCACCGCGGTGTCGGGGCTTGGTGGCATCGGCAAGACCGCGCTGGCGGTTCAGGCGGCGTACGCGGCTCGGGGCGAGGGGTGGTTCCCGGGCGGGGTGCTCTTCGTGGACCTCCACGGGTACGACGACTCTCCCGTCACGGCTGACCAGGCACTTCAGTCGCTGCTCCGGGCGCTGGGAGTCGAGCCGGAGCACATTCCCGCCGCGGCGGACGAGCGGGCCGTCCTGTACCGGTCCCTGCTGGCGGAGCGCGGCGCGGTGCTGATCCTGGCCGACAACGCGTCGTCGCCGGATCAGGTACGGCCGCTGCTCCCGGGCGGCGCCCGGCACCGGGTCCTCGTCACGTCCCGGGACCGGCTTCCCCAACTCGGGGCGCGGCTCGTGCCGTTGGACCAGCTCGCCCCCGAGGCCTCGTACGGCCTTCTCGACCTCACGCTGAGAATCGCGAACCCCGCCGACAGCCGCGTCAGGGACGACGCCGAGACGTCCGGGCGGCTCGCCGCGCTGTGCGGGCATCTTCCGCTGGCCCTGCAGATCGCCGTGGCCCTGCTGGCCGAGGACCAGGACAAGCCGGTGTCGGAGCTCGTCGACGAACTCACCGAGTCCCGGGACCGGCTGGGCCACCTCGATGACGGTGAGCGCAGTGTCCGTGCCGCCTTCGATCTCTCCTACCGCCGCCTCCCGCCCGCACAGGCCCGCCTCCTGAGGTTGCTCGCCCTCGCTCCGGGGCCCGAGGTGAGCGACGAGGTCGCCGCCGCGCTGGCAGGGTCACAGGCCCCTCCGACGGCGGACTTGAGGGCGCTGGCGCGTGCGCACCTCGTGGAGCGGGGCAGCGGGCGCGGCCGCCGGCGGCTGCACGACCTGGTGCGGGCTTTCGGGGCCGGCGTGGTGTCCGGGGACGCGGGTCTGCGGGAGGAGGGGGAGGCGGCTCGGGAGCGGGTCCTCGAGTGCTATCGCCGGTGGGTGTCGGCGGCCGACGACCGTCTGCGGTGGCGGCCGGGGATGGCGGAGCCGGAGCGGTTCGCGGACCGGGAGCAGGCGCTGGTGTGGCTGGACGGGGAGCGGCCGGGGCTGGTGGCCGCGGTGCTCTGGGGGCGGGAGAGGCGGTTCGCGCACACGGCGGTGCGGCTGGCGGAGCGCCTCACGGAGTACCTCAACTGGGGACGGCACTTCGACGACTGGATCGCCGTCGCGCAGGTGGCGCAGGTTGCGCAGGAGCTCGCGCACCACGCCGGGAACCGGCCGGGCGAGGCCGTCGCGTGGGACAACCTCGGTCTTGCCCTGCGGTATGCGGGCCGGGCGGGAGAGGCGATCGGCGCGCACACCCGGGCCCGTGACGTGTACCGGGCCGAAGGCGACCGTCATCACGAGGGCCTCGTCTGGAACCACCTCGGTTGCGCCCTGCTGCAGGTGGGCGATGCGGGGGCGGCGGTCGACGCCCACACGCGGGCTCGCGACCTGCTCCGGGCCGAAGGCGAGCGGCACGGTGAGGGCAGGGCCTGGAACAGCCTCGGCCTCGCCCTGCGCGAGGTGGGCCGGGTGGCGGAGGCGATCGACGCGCACACGCGCGCCCGCGACCTCTACGAGGTCACCGGGGACCACCACCGCGTGGGCAGGGCCTGGCACAACCTCGGCCTCGCCCTGCGGGAGGCGGAGCGGACCGAGGAGGCGATCGAGGCGTACGGCAAGGGCCTGGAGGTCTACCGGGAGTTCGGCGACGTGTACGGCGAGGGGCAGGTCCTCATGGCGCTGGCCCACGCCCATGAGGTCGCCCACCACCCCGAAGAAGCCCGCACCGCCTACCTCCGGGCCGCCGATGCCTACACGCGCGCCAACGCCCCCACAGAGGCCGGCCAAGCCCGAGCCCACGCCGTCGCCCTCACCGCCCCGAAGCCCCCCGCACCCACCGATAGACCAACTCAGGTCTCCCCACCTGCCCGTACACCGGAGTCCGTTCCGCTCTCCCCGCCTCCACCAGGTGTTCCAGGTAGCGGCGGGCCGTGATGCGGGAGATGCCCACCGTCTCGGCGACGCCGGCCGCGGTGAGGCCCTCCTCGGCCTCGCGCAAGGCCGCCGTGACGCGTTCCAGGGTGGGGGCGCTCAGGCCCTTGGGCAGGGCTGCGGGGGAGGGGGCGCGCAGGGTCGCCAGGGCGCGGTCGACCTCGTCCTGGCCGCTGGCCTCGCCGACCGTCGCGCGGAACTCGGCGTAACGGACGAGCCGGTCCCGCAGCGTGGCGAAGGTGAAGGGCTTCAGGACGTACTGCACGACGCCGAGCGAGACGCCCTCCCGCACCACGGCGAGATCCCGCGCCGAGGTCACCGCTATCACGTCCGCGTGATGACCGGCCGCCCGCAGGGACCGCGCGAACTGCAGCCCGTGTACGTCCGGCAGGTGCAGATCCAGCAGCAGGAGATCCACCGGCGTACGGTCCAGCAGCCGTCGCGCCTCGGCCCCGGTGCGCGCCTTGCCGACCGCCACGAACCCGGGCACCCGGCCCACGTACATCACGTGCGCGTCGGCGGCGACCGGGTCGTCCTCGACCACGAGTACCCGAATCGGCTGCCCGCCCGTCATACCTCACCTCTCGTCACGGCGCCCTGCCCGGCCGCGTCGGCCGGACCGGCGGCCCGGCCCAGGGGCAACCGCACCTCGAACACCGCACCGCCCTCCTCGGCCTCCGCCACCGTCAGCCTGCCCTCGTGCCGGGTCACCGCCTGCCGGACCAGCGCCAGGCCGAGTCCTCGCCCACCCGGCCCGGCGGGCTTCGTCGAGAACCCCCGCTGGAATACCAGCTCGGCATGGGCCGGATCCACACCCGCGCCCGTGTCGGACACACGCAGGACCAGGGCCCGCGCGTCGTCGGCGTCGTCGGCGTGCGCGGTCACCGTCACCCGCGCCGTCACACCGCCCTGCGCCGCGTCCACCGCGTTGTCGATCAGGTTGCCGAGGATGGTCACCAGGTCCCGGGCCGGCAGGGTGGCCGGGAGCAGGCCGTCGTCCAGGCGGCTGTCCGCGGAGACCACCAGCTCCACGCCCCGCTCGTTCGCCTGCGCCGTCTTGCCCAGCAGCAGCGCCGCGAGCACCGGCTCGCTCACCGCCGCGACCACCTGGTCCGTCAGCGCCTGCGCCAGCTCCAGCTCCGCCGTCGCGAACTCCACCGCCTCCTGGGCCCGGCCCAGCTCGATCAGGGAGACCACCGTGTGCAGGCGGTTCGCGGCCTCGTGGGCCTGCGAGCGCAGCGCCTGGGTGAAGCCGCGCTCCGAGTCCAGCTCGCCCATCAGGGACTGGAGTTCGGTCACGTCCCGGAGGGTCACCACCGTGCCGCGGCGCTCACCGCCCGACACCGGCGAGGTGTTCACCACCAGCACCCGGTCCGCCGTCAGATGCACCTCGTCCACCCTCGGCTCCGAGGCCAGCAACGCCCCGGTGAGCGGCGCCGGCAGACCGAGCCCGGCCACCGACTGCCCCACCACGTCCTCCTCGGACGCCACCCCGAGCAACTCCCGGCCCCCGTCGTTGATCAGCGCCACCCGGAACTGCCCGTCCAGCATCAGCAGCCCCTCGCGCACGGCGTGCAGCGCCGCCTGGTGGTAGTCGTGCATCCGGCTGAGCTCGGCCGCGTTCATGCCGTGGGTGTGGCGGCGCAGCCGGGCGTTGATGACGTACGTGGCGACCGCGCCCAGGACGAGCGTGCCGGCGGCCACCCCGACGAGGGCCGTCACCTGGCCCTCCACCCGCTGGCTGATCGCCTCCACCTTGATGCCCGCGCTCACCAGACCGACGACCCTGCCACCGTCCCACACGGGGGTCACGGCACGGACGGACGGGCCGAGCGTGCCCGTGTACGTCTCGGTGAAGTGCCCGCCCCGCTGGGCCCTGCCGATGTGGCCCAGGAACCGCTTGCCTATCTGGTTCTTGTCGGGGTGGGTCCAGCGGATGCCCTGCGGATCCATGATCGTGACGAAGTCGACGCCGGTGTCGCGCATGACCTTCAGCGCGTACGGCTGCAGGCGCGCCGAGGGGGAGGGGGTGCGGATCGCGTCCCGTACGGAGGGGGCGTCCGCGACCGAGCGGGCCACCGCCATGGCCTGGCGGCCCGCCGCCTCCTCGGCCTGGCTGCGGTCGCTGACGTAGGTGAACAGCGCGTATCCGGCCACGACGACCGCCAGCAGCACGGCCTGCATGGCGAAGAGCTGGCCGGCCAGGCTGCGGGGTTTCGGGACGGCGGGGATGCGCATGACGTCAGTCTGCCTCCGGGTCAAGCGTGAACTAAATGAACGGAAGGGTGACCGGCCTCACAGAGCGGGAGATAGTCGCGGCATCCCCCACTCCCGGACGTGAGCCGCACGCCGGTGATGCCGACGAAGACGTCAAGGAGGGCAGCCGTGGCCGCCAGTACCCCCGATACGGCACCTGCCGCAACCGCCGTGAAGCGGGACCGCACCCATTACCTGTACATCGCCGTCATCGCCGCGGTGGCGCTCGGCATCGCCGTGGGGCTCATCTGGCCCGACCTCGGGGTCGAGCTCAAGCCTCTCGGTACCGGCTTCGTGAACCTGATCAAGATGATGATCTCGCCGATCATCTTCTGCACGATCGTGCTCGGCATCGGCTCGGTGCGCAAGGCCGCCAAGGTCGGTGCCGTCGGCGGTATCGCGCTCGGCTACTTCCTCGTGATGTCGCTGGTCGCGCTAGCCATCGGGCTCGTCGTCGGCAACGTCCTGCACCCGGGCGACGGGCTGCACCTCACCGACGCGCTCAAGCAGACCGGGCACGACCAGGTGTCCAGCGACGCGCTGCCGCCCGTCGACTTCGTGCTGTCGATCATCCCGGTGACCTTCGTCTCCGCCTTCACCGAGGGACAGGTGCTGCAGACCCTGCTGGTGGCGCTGCTCGCCGGGTTCGCGCTGCAGGCGATGGGTGAGGCGGGCCGGCCGGTGCTGCGCGGTGTCGAGCACCTCCAGCGGCTCGTCTTCCGCATCCTCGCCATGGTGATGTGGGCCGCGCCGATCGGTGCCTTCGGCGCCATCGCCGCCGTGGTCGGTTCGGCGGGCGTCGACGCGCTCAAGAGCCTCGCCGTGCTGATGCTCGGCTTCTACGTGACCTGCTTCCTGTTCGTCTTCATCGTGCTGGCCGCGCTGCTGCGCGTGGTCTCCGGGCTGAACATCCTCTCGCTGTTCAAGTACCTGGGCCGGGAGTTCCTGCTGATCCTGTCGACCTCCTCCTCCGAGTCGGCGCTGCCGCGGCTCATCGCGAAGATGGAGCACCTGGGCGTCAGCAAGGCGGTCGTCGGCATCACCGTCCCGACCGGTTACTCCTTCAACCTCGACGGCACCATGATCTACATGACCATGGCGTCCCTCTACATCGCCGACGCGCTCGGTACGCCGATGTCCATCGGTGAGCAGATCCCGCTGCTGCTCTTCCTGTTGCTCGCCTCCAAGGGCGCGGCGGGCGTCAGCGGCGCCGGTCTGGCCACGCTGGCCGGCGGTCTCCAGTCGCACAAGCCCGCGCTGGTCGACGGCGTCGGTCTGATCGTCGGCATCGACCGGTTCATGAGCGAGGCCCGCGCCCTGACGAACTTCGCGGGCAACTCCGTCGCCACCGTCCTGGTCGGCACCTGGACCAAGGAGATCGACAAGGACCGGGTGCGGCAGGTGCTGGCCGGCGAGCTGCCGTTCGACGAGACGACCCTGCTGGACGAGGACCGGGCGACCGGGTCCGCCGGACTGCCGGAGCAGCACGGGGACGGCGACACCGAGAAGGAATTGGCCAAGGCCTGACCGCCCGGCTTTCGCCGGCGCCCGGCCCCGCCCGACCCGGGCTTGCCCGACCGCCGAGCGCCCGGCCCCGCCTGAACCGGGGCCGGGCGCCCGGTCCATGACGCCGGGCGGCCGAGACTCCCCCCGTAACTCGGCCGCCCGGTCACCTGCCGACGAGCCTCTCCTCGCTCAGCTTCGCCACCAGTTCGGTGGCCCCGGAGGCGGGCACGCCCGCCGCGATCAGCACACTGACCGCGGCGGTGCGGCCCGCCTCCTGTGCTGCCAGCAGGCCGTCGTTCACCGCCTCCATCACCGCGAACAGCATCTGCTCGTGCACGTACGCCAGTGCCGCCGCCGGCAGCGGTGAGGTGAACGTGCCCCGGTCCAGGCCCTGCTGCAGCACCTCGGCGCAGGCCTCGCGGACCGGCGTGAGGCGCTCGCGGATGCCCTGCACGGTGACCGTGCGCTGGGCCAGCGCGACCAGCAGCCGGTAGCGGTCGGCGATGTCCCAGATGCACAGCACCGAACGGGCCACCGCCTCCGCCGGGTCCGCGACGCCCTCGCGGCCGGCGGCGTGCGCGGCGGCCAGTGCGTCCACCGCCCCGTCGACCAGCGTGCTGATCAGTGCCTCGCGGCTCGGGAAGTGCCCGTACACCGTCCGCCGTACGACCCCCGCGGCGCGGGCGATCTGGTCCATCGAGGCGTCGGGGTCGCGCAGCAGCTCGGCGAGGGCGACGTCGAGGATGCGGCGCCGATTGGCGTCGGCGCGGCTGGTGTTACCCGTGGTCATGGTTGTCATTCTGCACTCTCCTCGACTTGCACAGCGCTGTGCAACGACGTACATTGCACACTGTTGTGCAATTGCACGATGCTGTGCAAGTTCTTGTTGCACGTCCCGTCGCGCGCATCGTCGAGGAAGGCATCCCCTGCTCATGCGACTCGTCATGAACGAACCGGTCGAAAGGACGGACCGCCCCTACGCCCGGCGCTGGTGGGCGCTCCTCGTGCTCTGCCTGAGCCTGCTGATCATCGTGATGGCGAACACCGCCCTCACGGTCGCGGCCCCCGACATGACCCAGGACCTCGGCCTCTCCAGCGCCGACCTGCAATGGGTGATCGACGGCTACACCGTCCCGTACGCCGCGCTGATGCTGCTGCTCGGCGCGATCGGCGACAAGTACAGCCGCCGGGGCGCGCTCGTCCTCGGGCTCGTCGTCTTCGCGGGCGGCGCCGTCTCCGGCTACCTCGCCGACAGTTCGACCGCGGTCATCGCGGCCCGCGCCGTGATGGGTGTCGGCGCCGCGCTCATCATGCCCGCCACGCTCTCCCTGCTGGCCGCGACCTTCCCGAAGCGGGAGCGGGCCAAGGCCATCACCCTGTGGACCGCCACCGCCGGACTCGCCATCGCCGCCGGTCCGGTGGTCGCGGGCGCGCTGCTGCGCGACCACGGCTGGTCCTCGACCTTCCTGATCAACGTGCCCGTCGCCGCCGTCGCGATCGTCGGCGCCCTCGTCCTCGTCCCGCCGTCCAAGGCAGGGCACCACGACCGGATCGACTACGTCGGCGGTGTGCTCTCGGTGGTGTGGGTCGGCGCCCTGGTCTACATGATCATCGAGGGGCCGCACTTCGGATGGGGCGTCAAGGCCGTCACCGCCGCGGTCGTCGCGGGCACGGGCCTGCTGGCCTTCGTGCTCTGGGAGCTGCGCCACCCGCGTCCGGTCCTGGACGTGCGCCGCTTCACCGGCCGCCGGTTCGCGGGCTCCAACCTCGCCGTCGCCCTGTTCTTCCTGGCCGTCTTCGGCGCCTTCTACTACCTCACCCAGCACCTGCAGTTCGTCCTCGGCTACGACGCCCTGGACACCGGCGTGCGCATGCTGCCGCTGGCCGGCGCGGTCTTCGTCGGCTCGGCGCTGACCGGCTGGCTCACCCCGTGCGTCGGCATGAAGTGGACGGTCGGCGCGGGCATGGTCGGCGGCACCACCGCGCTGGCGCTGCTGACCCGGGTGGACGCGGCCTCGACGTACGGCGACTTCGTCGCCCCGCTCGTCATCCTGGGCCTCGCCATCGGACTTGCGCTGTCGCCCTGCACGGACGCGATCATGGGCTCCTTCCCGGAGTCCGACCTGGGCGTCGGCGGCGCGGTCAACGACACCTCGCTGGAGCTCGGCGGCTCGCTCGGCATCGCGATCCTCGGCTCGCTGCTGTCCACCTCCTACGACCACCACCTCACCGACGCCACCGCCGGCAGCAAGCTCCCGGCCGACGCCCTGTCCTCCGCCCAGGACTCGGTCGGCGCCGGCTACGCGGTCGCCCAGGGCATCGGCGACAAGGCCCACCAGCTCGCGGCGCAGGCCGCGCGGACCACCGACCCGCAGCAGGCCGCCAAGCTCAAGGAGCAGGCCGGTCAGCTCGCCACCGGAGCACGGCAGATGGCCGACGCGGTCGGATCCTCCTTCTCCGACGCCGTGGCCCACACCAGCCTGGTCGGCGCGGTGATCCTGGGCATCGGCACGGTCGTGGTGGCGCTGCTGCTGCCGCGCCGGGACGCGTCCGCGGCCCCGACGGAGCCGGCGGCCGAGGAGAAGGAACTGGCGGACAGCTCGGCGCACTGACCCCTCGCGCCCCCTCCTCACCTCCATCCACTAACGTGCCGTGCCGGATCAACCGGAACGGCACGTTCGTTTGGCGCGTCCCTACGGGGCGAACGCACTTCTCGTATGGAGGCACGGGGGATGAAGATCGACTGGGACCGGCGGCACTGCGCGCGGAAGGGGCATGTGACCTACGCGCCGGACGATCCGACGCTCCGGGAGCGGCTGCACACCCGGACCGCCGTTGGCGACGCCTGGCGCTGCCTGCGCTGCGGCGACTTCGTACTGGGCGAGCCGCGCGGCTCGGGCCCGGCGGACGACGCGCCGCTGGTGCCGCGCGGCAAGGTGCTGCGCGACCTGTTCGTCCTGCGGTTCCTGGCCGTCGAGCGGGCCGTGCGCGGGGTGTTCATCGTGCTGGTCGCGGTCGCGGTGTGGAAGTTCAGCAACAGCCAGGATGCGGTACGACGGCTGTTCAACGAGTACCTCGACGTCCTGCGGCCGGTCTTCCGGCACTTCCACTACGACCTCGACCACTCGCCGGTGGTCGGCTCGATCCAGAAGGCCTTCGGCTACAAGCACTCCACGCTGCTGCTGGTGGCCGCGCTCCTGCTGGCGTACGCGCTGATCGAGATCGTGGAGGCCGTCGGCCTCTGGTACGCCAAGCGCTGGGCCGAATACCTGACGGTGGTCGCCACCGCGGCCTTCCTGCCGCTGGAGATCTACGAACTCACCGAGCACGTCAGCTGGTTGAAGATCACCACCCTGGTCCTCAACATCCTCGCCGTCCTCTACATCGCCCTCACCAAGCGCCTGTTCGGCCTGCGCGGCGGCCGCAAGGCCTTCGACGAGGAACGGCACAGCGCCTCCCTGATGGAGGTGGAGGAGTCGGCGGGGGTCGCCGTCTAGGGTGAACCCGGCCCAAATCCTTTGACCCGTCCATCTGTTCGGCCCAGGCTTGGAGTCCTTGACGCGGACACGAGGCACGGAGGTGGCCATGGGGGAACCGGACGGGGTGGAGATCGTCAGCGCGCGGGAGTACCGGGCCCGGTACGGACCGGACAGGGAGGGGTCACCCCTCTCGCTGGAACAGGTCAACGGGCTGTTCCACGAGTTCCTCATGGCGGTCGCCCGCCCGCGGCCCAAGGACGGCGACAGCCGCCGCGACCTCGCCGCGCGGCTGCGCGAACACCTCGGGTCGGCGCCCACGGACCGGCCGGTGGTGAAGGCCG
Organism: Streptomyces olivochromogenes; assembly: GCF_021538895.1. Classification (GTDB taxonomy): domain Bacteria; phylum Actinomycetota; class Actinomycetes; order Streptomycetales; family Streptomycetaceae; genus Streptomyces; species Streptomyces olivochromogenes_A. The sequence goes on from NZ_JADDRL010000075.1 coordinate 36,205, forward strand.
CCTACGCCTCTTTCGACCTGCCCAACGTCCATCTCGCCCTGGAGCGCTGGTTCGCCGCGGACGGCCGCGCGCACGAGCTGATCGGCATGCGCGGTGCCCAGCACCATGGCGACCTCACCCTCGGCGACATCATCGACGCCGCCGACCGCTACGACCGCTTCGTGGTCGGCGCCGTCGACTACGCCCACCTGCCGATCTCCCCCGACACGGAACTGGCCTGCGTCTCCTGCGGGTTCTACCTCGGTACGGAGGGCGAGGAGCGGTTCGTCGTCCTGCTGCGCGGCCCGCAGGACCAGTACGGGCTCAACAAGGTCGAGATCGAGGTCCTCGCCGCCGACAAGGGGTTCGCGGACCGGCTGCTCGCCGAGATCGACGCGCTCGTGCGCGAGCACAGCGTCTTCCGCGGACAGGTGCTCTCCTTCGAGGGCTCGGAGTTCGGGCACGGCCTCGGCCCGTTCCGCTTCCACCGCCGCCCCGGCCTGACCCGTGACGACATCGTGCTCCCGGCCGGACTCCTGGAGCGGGTGGAACGGCAGGTCGTGGGCGTGGCCCGGCGGCGCGAGCAACTGCGCGCGGCCGGCCAGCACCTGCGCCGGGGACTCCTCCTGTACGGGCCGCCCGGCACCGGCAAGACCCACACGATCCGCTATCTGCTCTCCCACCTCCCGCAGTTCACGGTGGTGATCCTGTCCGGCGAGAGCATCGAGGCCATCGGCCCGGCCTGCGCGCTGGCCCGTATGCTCCAGCCGGCCCTCGTCGTCCTGGAGGACTGCGACCTGATCGCCGAGGCCCGCGACTACGGCGGCGGCGAACAACCCCTGCTCTTCCAGGTGCTGAACGAGATGGACGGGCTCGGCGACGACGCCGACGTCGCCTTCCTGCTCACCACCAACCGCGCCGACCTGCTGGAACCGGCCCTCGTGCAGCGCCCCGGCCGCGTCGACCTCGCCGTGGAGATCCCGCTGCCGGACGCGGAGGGCCGCGCGGCCCTGCTCGGCCTGTACGGCGCGGGACTCGGCCTCGGCAAGGACATCGCCGACGAGGTGGTGGGCCGTACGGAGGGCACGACGGCGTCCTTCACCAAGGAGCTGGTACGGCGGTCCGTGCTGATCGCGGCGGAGCGCGAGTCGCCCCGCACCGAACCGGAGGACGTCCGCGAGGCCCTCGACGAGCTCCTCTCCGACCGCGACCGCCTGACCCGCCGGCTGCTCGGGGTGCGGGACGGCGACGCCGACGAGGACGACGAGGACGACGAGGACGACGACATCGCCGGGCACGGGGGACCGCCCACCGGCGAGTGGCTGCTGGGTCCGCGCCCCGGCCCCTCTCCCCGCTGACCGCGGGCACGACGGCCCGCCGGACCCCTCAGCGAGCCGTCGTGACCGAGGCGTCCAGCCGGGCCAGTTCGGTGGCGTCGAGCACCAGGTCCGCCGCGGCCGCCGAGTCCCGGATCGTCTCCGGACGGCTCGCTCCCGGAATCGGTACGACGGTCGGCGCCTGGGCCGACAGCCAGGCCAGGCAGACCTGCTGGGGGCTCACCCCGCGCTCCTCGGCGACGGTGTGGAAGGCGCCGAAGCGCACCTCGCCCGTCATCCTCGACGGTCCGTCCAGGGAGCTGCGGGAGATGCCGCCCAGCGGGCTCCAGGGGAGGAACGCCAGCCCCAGCTCCGCGCACAGCCGCAGCTCGGCCTCGCTGCCTCGGACGGCCGGCGAGTACTGGTTCTGCACCGCGACCAGCCGGTCGCCCAGGATCCGGTGGGCGGTGCGGATCTGCTCGACGTCCGTGTTGGAGACGCCGGCCAGCCGGATCTTGCCCTCGTCGAGCAACTCGCGCAGCGCGCCGACCGACTCCTCGAACGGCACCCGGGGATCCGGTTTGTGGAGCTGGTAGAGGCCGATCGTCTCCACCCCGAGCCGCTTCAGCGAGGCCTCGGCGGCCGCCTTCAGATGGCGTGGGGAGCCGGTGACCGTCCAGCTGCCGTCGGCCGGTCTGCCGCGACCGCCCTTGGTCGCCACCAGCACGTCGTCCGGGTCGCCGCCGTAGGCCGCCAGCGCGCGGGCGACCAGCAGCTCGTTGTGGCCGGGCTCGGCCCCGGGCAGGTGGTAGGAGTCCGCCGTGTCCAGCAGCGTCACCCCCGCGTCGAGCGCGGCGTGCACGGTGGCCAGGGCGCGCGCCTCGTCGGGGCGGCCCTCGATGGACAGGGGCATGGCGCCGAGCCCGACCGCGCCGACCCGCACGTCGCCGAGGAAGCGGTACCGCATGTCAGGCGTCCTTTCCGAGCGTCTCGGACACGGCGCACGGCAGCCAGTCGCGTGCCTCGCCGAAGGTGAAACCGAGCCGTGCGGCACGGGAGTTGTCCATGCCGTAGGAGCGGAAGAAGGAGAAGGGGGAGACCTCGCCGACCTCGACCCGGCGGAACACCGCCTCGCCGTCCGGGAGGTGGGCGGCCACCGCCGCGCACAGTTCCTCGGTCGTCAGCGTCCCGTGCGAGGCGGCGTTGACCGGGCCCGTGAAGTCCTCGCCCGCCGCCCAGAACAGGAAGTCCGCGATCTCCTCGACATGGATGTAGGTCGCCGGGTGGTTCACGACGGGCACGGAGACCGGCTCGCCGGTGCGGACGCGGTCCGCGTAGTGCTGCAGCCGTCCGGTGAAGTCGTCGTCCCCGCCCAGCACATGGGCCACGCGGACGGTCACGTAGGGGAAGGCGGGCTCCGCCGAGAACACCGCCTCCGCCTGCCGCTTGCCCTCGCCGTAGTGGGCGTCGAGGAACTCCGGCTCGTCCCAGGGAAGCCGGAGGTCGACGGAGACCGTGAGCGGATCGACGGCGGCCTCCCGCACCGGGTCGGCCGAGTCCTCGTACTCGTACACCTCGACCGTCGACGTCATCACATAGCGGCGGGTACGGCCCGCGAAGACCCGGCGGGCGACCGCCGCCTGGCGCGGGGTGTAGCAGACCTGGTCGACGACCACGTCGAAGGTGCGGTCGCCGAGCGCCTCGGTCAGAGAATTCTCGTCATTCCGGTCCGCGACGAGATGAATTGCGCCCGCGGGCGGCGCCGAGGAGCCCCGATTGAGAACCGTCACCCGGTCCCCGGCGGCCAGCAGCCGCGCGATGAGCCGCTTCCCGAAATAGCGGTTGCCGCCTATCACCAGCACTTCTCGTCCCTGTCTCATGGAGCATAATTCTCCCGGCGTATCGACGCCGACTGAAGGGGAGGACATGGGAGTTCCGGCCGTCGCACCGAAGGAACCACGGCCCGCGCGCCCCGCCGCCGGGGAAACGTCGGCGGCCTTCGACGCGCTCGACCGCCAGATCCTCGGGCTGCTCCAGGCCGACGGCCGGATGAAGCTGAGCGAGCTCGGGCGCCGGGTCAGGCTCAGCCCGGCGGCGGTGACCGAACGGGTACGGCGGCTGGAGGCCGCGGGCGCGATCACCGGGTACGCCGCCCAGGTCGCCCCGGCCCGCCTCGGCTACGGCATCCAGGCGTTCATCCGGGTCAACCCGCACGGCGGCTACACGCTCAGGCACCCGCGCACCCTGGAGCTGCTCGACCGCCCGGAGATCATTGAGGTCCACCACGTGGTCGGCGAGGACTGCTGGATCCTCAAGGTCGCCGTCACGGACACCGTCCACCTGGAGGAGATCCTGGAGCAGACCTCGGCGCTGGGCCGGACCACCACGTCGATCGTGCTGTCCTCGCCGGTACCGCGCAAGCCGCTGCTCCCGCCGGCCTTGCCTTGACGTCAGCGTCAACGCCTACGGTCGTACCCATGCGAATCGGCGAGCTGGCCGCACGGGCCGGGACCACCACGCGGGCGCTGCGGTACTACGAGTCGCGGGGGCTGCTGCCCGCGCGGCGCGACGCCAACGGGCACCGGTCCTACGACGAGCGGGACCTCACGCTGCTCCGGCAGATCAGGACGCTGCGCGACTTCGGGTTCGACCTGGAGGAGACCCGGCCCTTCGTGGACTGTCTGCGGGCCGGGTACCCGGAGGGCGACTCCTGTCCCGCCTCGCTCGCGGTCTACCGGCGCAAGCTGGACGAGCTCGACGCGCTGATCGGTGAGCTGGGGGCGGTGCGGGCCCAGGTCGCCGGCCAACTTGGGCGGGCCGAGCGGGCGCGCGACGAACTGGCCGCCGAGGCGCTGGTTCCGGGGGGTCCGGAACCCGGGTGCGAACTGGGAGGGCACGAGGGGTGACCAGGACGAGCGGTCTGGCCGAGGTGACGGACGCGGACTTCGAGGCGGAGGTGATCGGCTCCGACCTGCCGGTGCTGGTGCAGTTCACGGCCGACTGGTGCGGGCCGTGCCGGCAGCTGGCGCCGGTGCTGAGGGACATCGCCTTCGAGGAGGGCGACCGGCTGAAGATCGTGCAGCTGGACGTGGACCGCAATCCGGGGACGACCATCGCGTACGGCGTGCTGTCGACGCCGACGCTCATGGTCTTCCGGGACGGCGAGCCGGTGCGGTCGATGGTCGGGGCGCGGCCCCGGCGCAGGCTCCTGGAGGAGCTGTCCGACCTGCTGTGAAATCCCGCCGGACACGAAGAAATCCCCTGGGCAATTGCGCCCGGGGGATTTCTTTGCGTATATTCAATGGTTCGCGACTTCAAGTGGATGGAATCGCGAAGAAGTTCAGTGGGCACAGTATATCCGGGTGGGAGCGGCATTGTCAAACACCGAATTTCCAGACCATGAATTGCGGCGGGAACAGGAATTCATCGACGGGCTGTACGCGCGCGTGGACGCGCTGCGCGGTGACACCGAGGATTCCGTGGCGGACGCGCTCTCCCAGGGCGACAAGCCGATGCAGGCCCGGCTGGAGCGGGACATCCTGGTCGCCGAGCGGTCCGGGCTGCTCGCCGCGCTGAACGCCGTGGACGGTTCCCTCTGCTTCGGCCGCATCGACCTGTCCTCCGGCGCCACCCACCACATCGGCCGCATCGGCCTGCGCGCCGACGACGCCGAGCGCACCCCGGTGCTCATCGACTGGCGGGCCGACGTCGCCCGCCCCTTCTACCTGGCCACCGGCCACACCCCCATGGGGCTGCGCCGGCGCCGGCACCTCACCACCAGCGGCCGCACCGTGACCTCGCTGCACGACGAGATCCTCGACCTCGGCGACGCCACCCGCACCGGGTACGAGGACCCGACCGGCGACGCCGTGCTGCTCGCCGCGCTCAACTCCGCCCGCACCGGCCGCATGAGCGACATCGTGCAGACGATCCAGGCCGAGCAGGACGAGATCATCCGCGCGCCCCACCGGGGAGTGCTGGTGGTCGAGGGCGGCCCCGGCACCGGCAAGACGGCGGTGGCCCTGCACCGGGCGGCCTATCTCCTGTACGAACACCGGGAACTGCTCGCCAAGCGGGCCGTCCTGATCGTCGGCCCCAACCCGGCCTTCCTCGGCTACATCGGGGAGGTGCTCCCCTCACTCGGTGAGACCGGCGTGCTGCTGGCGACGGTCGGCGAGCTCTTTCCGGGCGTGCGGGCGACGGCCACGGACACCCCGGCGGCGGCCGCCGTCAAGGGCCGCGCCGACATGGCGGACGTGCTCGCCGCCGTCGTCCGCGACCGGCAGGCGCTGCCCGACCCGGTCGTCGCGATCGAGCACGACCGCGAGATCCTGATGCTCGACGACGGCCTGGTGAACGTGGCCCGCGAGCGCACCCGCGCCACCGGGCTGCCGCACAACGTGGCCCGCGAGCACTTCGAGGGGCACATCCTCAACACGCTCACCGACATGGTCGCCGAGCGCATCGGCACCGACCCGTACGACGGCACCAATCTGCTCGACCCCAGCGACATCACCCAGATCCGCGACGAACTCGCCGAGAACCGCGAAGTCTGGTCCGCCATCGACCAGTTGTGGCCGAGGATCACCCCGCGGCGGCTCGTCGCGGACTTCCTCGCCGAGCCCGAGGGGTACGTCGACGACGCGGACGCCGCCGCCATCCGCCGCCCGGTGACACGGGCCTGGACCGTGGCGGACGTACCGCTGCTCGACGAGGCGGCCGAACTGCTCGGCGAGGACGACCGGGTGGCGCGGGCGCGCGCGGAACGCGAACGCGAGACGCAGGTCGCGTACGCGCAGGGCGTGCTGGACGTCTCCTACGCCTCCCGGACGTTCGAGTTCGAGGACAAGGAGGACAGCGATCCCGAGGGTTCGGAGGTGCTGTCCGCGCACGACATCATCGACGCCGAGCGGTTCGCCGAGCGGCACGAGGAGGAGGACCTGCGCAGCGCCGCCGAGCGGGCGGCGGCCGACCGGACCTGGGCGTTCGGGCACATCATCGTCGACGAGGCGCAGGAGCTGTCGCCGATGGCGTGGCGGCTGCTCATGCGGCGCAGCCCGACCCGCTCGATGACCCTGGTCGGCGACCCGGCGCAGACCGCGGAGGCGGCGGGCGTCGGCTCCTGGCGGGGCATCCTGGAGCCGTACGTCGAGGACCGCTGGGAGCACACCCGGCTCGGCGTCAACTACCGCACCCCGTCCGAGATCATGGACCTCGCCGCGGCCGTGGTCCGCGCCGAGAACCCGGACTTCGAACCGCCGAGCTCGGTCCGCTCGACCGGGGTACGCCCGTGGATCCGCCAGGCCGTGGCCGGCCTCCCCGCCGCCGTGGCCGAGGCGGTCGCCGAACTCACCCCGGCCGAGGGACGGTTGGCGGTGATCGCCCCACGCGAGCTGCACCGCTCCCTGGCCGCCCGCCTGGACGGCGTCACGGCCGGGGCCGACCCCGACCTGACGCACACGGTCGTCCTGCTCGACCCGCGCCAGGCCAAGGGCCTCGAATTCGACTCCGTCCTGGTGGTGGAACCCGCCGCCTACGGCACGAGCGACCTGTACGTGGCCCTGACCCGGGCCACCCAGCGGCTCGGGGTGCTGCACACGGGCGCCCTGCCCGACAGCCTCAGGCAGGCCGCAGCCACACCGTGGACAGAGGCGGCAGGGTCAGGCGGACGCTCGTCGCGCGACCGTGATGGGGGTGGGGTTCCGGTTTGACGGGGTGGGGGTTGGTGACGTCGCTGCCGCCGTAGCGGGCCCCGTCGGTGTTGAGGACCTCCAGCCAGGCGGGGACGTCCTCAGGGACGCCGAGGCGGTAGTCGTGGCGGACGACGGGGGAGAAGTGGGAGACGGCCAGCAGGGGGGTGCCGTCCGCGTCCAGGCGCAGGAACGCCAGGACGTCGTCGTCCGCCGCGTCGCCGACGATCCACTGGAAGCCGGCCGGGTCGGTGTCCCGCTGCCACAGGGGCGGGGCGGCGCGGTAGACGGTGTTGAGGTCGCGGACCAGGTCGCGGACGCCGCGGTGGTCCGCCTCCGCCCCGTATCCCGGGTCCAGCAGCCACCAGTCCGGGCCGTGCGCCTCGGACCACTCGGCGCCCTGGGCGAACTCCTGCCCCATGAAGAGGAGTTGCTTGCCCGGGTGGGCCCACATGAAGCCCAGGTAGGCGCGGTGGTCGGCGCGCTGTTGCCACCAGTCGCCCGGCATCTTCGACACCAGCGAGCGCTTGCCGTGGACCACCTCGTCGTGCGAGATGGGCAGGACGTAGTTCTCGCTGTACGCGTACACCATCGAGAAGGTCAACTCGTGGTGGTGGTACTTGCGGTGGACCGGCTCGTGGCTCATGTACTCCAGCGAGTCGTGCATCCAACCCATGTTCCACTTCAGCCCGAAGCCCAGCCCGCCGAAGCCGCTCGGGCCCTTGTGGTGGGTGGGGCGGGTCACGCCGTCCCAGGCGGTCGACTCCTCGGCGATGGTCACGACCCCCGGGCAGCGCCGGTACACCGTCGCGTTCATCTCCTGGAGGAAGGCCACCGCGTCCAGGTTCTCCCGGCCGCCGTGCTCGTTCGGCGACCACTGGCCCGGCTCGCGCGAGTAGTCGAGGTAGAGCATCGAGGCGACCGCGTCCACGCGCAGGCCGTCGATGTGGAACTCCTCGCACCAGTACACCGCGTTGGCGACCAGGAAGTTGCGCACCTCGCGCCGGCCGAAGTCGAACTCCAGCGTGCCCCAGTCGGGGTGGGCGGCCCGCAACGGGTCCTCGTGCTCGTACAGCGGGCGCCCGTCGAACTCCGCCAGCGCCCATTCGTCGCGCGGGAAGTGCGCCGGCACCCAGTCCATCAGGACCCCGATGCCGGCCCGGTGCAGGGCGTCGACCAGGAACTTGAAGTCGTCGGGGGTGCCCAGCCGGGCCGTCGGCGCGTAGAAGCCGGTGACCTGGTAGCCCCAGGAACCGCCGAAGGGGTGCTCGGCGACCGGCATCAGCTCCACGTGCGTGAAGCCGAGGTCCTTGGCGTACGCGGGCAGTTGCTCGGCCAGTTGGCGGTACGTCAGACCGGGGCGCCAGGAGGCGAGGTGGACCTCGTACACCGAGAACGGCGCCTCGTGCACGGGTGTGGACCCGCGCCGCGCCATCCACTCGGCGTCGCCCCACTCGTAGCGCGAGGTGTGCACGACGGACGAGGTGTTCGGCGGGGTCTCGGTGTGGCGGGCCATCGGGTCGGCGCGCATGGTGCGGGTACCGTCCGGGCGGGTGATCTCGAACTTGTACAGTTCGCCCTCGCCGATGCCCGGCACGAACAGCTCCCACACCCCGGAGGAGCCCAGCGAGCGCATCGGGTGGCCGGTGCCGTCCCAGAAGTTGAAGCCGCCGGCCACGCGTACGCCCCGCGCGTTCGGCGCCCACACCGAGAAGCGGGTGCCGGTCACTCCCTGGTGCGTCATCGGCTCGGCGCCCAGCGCCTTCCACAGTTGCTCGTGCCGGCCCTCGCCGATCAGGTGCAGGTCGAACTCGCCGAGCGTGGGCAGGAAGCGGTACGCGTCCTCCGTCTCCCGCACCGCCTCCTCGTAGGTAACGAGCAGCCGGTACGCCGGCACCTCGCGCAGCGGCACCAGCCCGGAGAAGAAGCCCTCGCCGTCGTCGTGCAGCTCGGCCCGCAGACCGCCGGAGACGACGGTGACCGCCCGCGCGTACGGCCTGAAGGCCCGGAAGGCAACGCCTCCGGGTACCGGGTGGGCGCCCAGGACTCCATGCGGATCGTGATGGTCACCGCGGAGCAGCCGCTCCCGGTCACCGGCGTCGAGAGCGGGGGAGACGGCTATCTCCAGTGGAGCGGGCTTCTTCGCGTGGGCCGCGGCCGCCTTCTTCGTCACCGCCTTCCCGGCCGCCGCCTTCGTCGCCGCTTTCTTGGTCACCGCCTTCTTCGTAGCCGCCTTCTTCGTAGCCGACTTCTTCGCGGCCGAGTTCTTCGCGGCCGAGTTCTTCGCGGCCGACTTCTTCGTCGCCGCACTCTTCGCCGGGGTCTTCTTCGCCGCGGCCTTCTTCACGCTCTGCTCGGTGGCGGCGGTCTTGTCGACGGCGCTCTTCTCCACTTCCGGCTTCTTCGGTTCCGGGCCGCTGGACGGGGTGCGGGGGGTCACGTGCGGAGCCTCCTCGGCGAAGGTGATCAGGTCGGTCAGGTCGGGTCGGACGTGGCGAGGCGGCGCACCGCCGACAGCGGTACCGGGAGCCAGTCGGGGCGGTGCCGGGCCTCGTAGACGACTTCGTAGACGGCCTTGTCGGTCTCGTAGGCCCGCAGCAGCACCGGATCGGTCCGCGGATCGCGGTCGGCGACCTCGGCGTACCCGGCGCAGTACGCGGCCCGGCACGCGGTCGCCCAGTCGGGCGCCGCGGGGTTCACCGAGTGCGCCGCGTAGTCGAAGGAGCGGAGCATCCCGGCGATGTCCCGCACCGCCGGCTGCGGCATGCGCCGCTCGGCGAGTGGGCGGGCCGGTTCGCCCTCGAAGTCGATCAGCGTCCACTGGCCGGAGGGCGAGCGCAGGCACTGGCCGAGGTGCAGGTCGCCGTGGATGCGCTGGGCGGTCCAGGTGCGCCCGTCGGCGGCCAGGTCGGCCAGCGCCTCGAAGGCGGAGCGCAGCCCCGGCTCGTACGGGCCCAGCGCGGGCACCGCCCGTACGGCCGACTCCAGCCGCTCGACCATGCCGTCGACCAGGAGCCGCAGCCGGCTGTGGCCCAGCGTGACGGTCGGCAGCGCGCGGGCGAGCGCCGTGTGCACCTCGGCCGTGGCCCGCCCCAGCGCCCGCGCCTCGGCGGTGAAGTCCTCGCCCTTGGCCAGTTCGCGCAGCGCCAGCTCCCAGCCGTCGGTCGCACCGCGCACGAAGGGCTGGAGCACGCCGAGGACGTACGCGTCGCCGACGTCGCTGATATCGCCGATGTCGCCATTGACGTATCCCCGCAGCCATGCGGTCGGCGCGGGCACCCGGGCACAGCCCTCGCGGGCCAGGGCGAGGGGTATCTCCAGGTCGGGATTGACACCGGGAACGATCCGGCGCAACAGCTTCAGGATGAACGTATCGCCGTAGACGACCGAGGAGTTGGACTGCTCGGCGGTCAGCATGCGGGCCACGAGTCCGCCCCGGATCTCCTGGCGCGGGTCCCGCTCGAAGCGAAGCCCGCCGATGCGGGCCTGGGTGCGCAGGGCCTCCAGGAGCACCTCGGCGGGCCGGGGGTCGTACAGGGCGTCGTAGACCGTGTGCCCGGCGAGCGGGCCGTCCGCGACGTGTCCGATGAGCGCGGGCGCGAGCCGGGGCGGCAGCGCCTCGCGCACGCCTATGAGGAGTTGGTAGATGTCGCCGGGGTGGGCGGCGGCGCCGAGCATGGGCGGCTGGTGGGCGCGCACCAGCAGATGGTGCAGGCCGAGGCGGCCGGTGGTGTCCCGCTGGTCGAGCGAGGCCGACAGGGTGCGGGACGGCAATATCGCGGTGTCCGCGACCAGGGAGAAACCGGTGACCGGGCGCCCCTTGCCCGCGAACCACCGTTGCCTCGGCAGCCACTCGCGCAACAGTGGATCGAGCGACGCGAGGAAGTGGCCGGGAGTCGTACCGGAAGGGGTGACTGTGTCCGCCATGGCGTCACGTCCTTTCCCCGGGTCGTCGGGGTGATACTGATGCGTGCCCAGGGTGGGGCAGGGGAAACCGCCCCACCCGGGGGTGGCTAGGCGGCGTCCGCTCGGAGCCGGAACCAGTAGAAGCCGTGGCCCGCGAGGGTCAGCAGGTAGGGCAGCTCGCCGATGGCCGGGAAGCGCACCCCGCCGAACAGTTCGACGGGATGCCGGCCGTTGAACGACCGCAGGTCCAGCTCGGTGGGCTGCGCGAAGCGGGAGAAGTTGTGGACGCACAGGACGAGGTCGTCCTCGTACTCCCGCAGGAACGCGATCACCGCCCCGTTCGACGACTGCAGCTCGGTGTAGGACCCCAGTCCGAAGGCAGGATTCTGCTTGCGGATCTCGATCATGCGCCGGGTCCAGTGCAGCAGGCTGGACGGGGAGGACATGGAGGCCTCGACGTTGGTGACCTGGTAGCCGTAGACCGGGTCCATGATCGTGGGCAGGTAGAGCCGTCCGGGGTCGCAGGAGGAGAAGCCCGCGTTGCGGTCGGGGGTCCACTGCATGGGGGTGCGGACGGCGTCGCGGTCA
>NZ_JADDRL010000076.1 GCF_021538895.1 Streptomyces olivochromogenes
GGGCAGAGACCCCCTGAACAGCCGATGCGTCTCAGCGCCGCACCGGGCGGACCGGGAGCGCTTCGACACTGTTGCCGATGAAGCTGCGCTGACGGGGCAGTTCGGCCTCGGGGACGGCGAGGTCGAGGTCCGGGAAACGGGTGAAGAGCCGTTCCAGCGCGATCGTGGCCTCAAGGCGGGCGAGCGGGGCGCCCACGCAGTAGTGCGCGCCCTGGCCGAAGGAGAGGTGCCGGGCCGCACCGGGTCGGGTGACGTCGAAGCGATCGGCGTCCGGGCCGTGGAAGGCCTCGTCGCGCCCGGCGGCGGTGTAGCCGGCTAGGACCGGGGTGCCCTGCGGGATCACGGTGCCGCCGAGGGCCAGGTCGCGGGTGGGGTAGCGGAAGGGGAACCAGCTGACCGGGCCGTCCCAGCGCAGCGTCTCGTCCACCACGTCCGACCAGGTGGCCTTGCCCTCCAGGACCAGCGTCAGCTGGTCGCGGTGGGTGCAGAGTGCCCGGACGGCATTGCTGATCAGGTTGAGGGTGGTCTCGTGGCCGGCGACCAGCATCAGGCGCATCGTGCCGATGAGTTCGGCCTCGCTGAGCCGGTCGCCGCCGTCCTCGCGGGCGGCTATCAGGGCGCTGGTGAGGTCGTCGCCGGGGGCGGCCCGGCGGGCGGCCGCGATCGTACCGAGCAGCTCGACGAGCTCGCGTACGGCGGCCATCACCTCGGCCGGGGTGGTGTCGGTGGCGATGATCACCGTGTAGGTGAGGTCGTGCAGTCGGCCGCGGTGCTCGTCGTCCACACCGAGCAGCTCGCAGATGACGCTCAGCGGGAGCGGGAGCGCGAAGTGGGTGCGCAGGTCCGCGATGCCGTCCGGGTCCTCGTCGGCGGACCGGCCGAGGTCGTCGAGGAGGCCGACGGTGAGTTCCTCGATGCGCGGCCGCAGCCGCTCCACCTGGCGGGCGGTGAAGGCGTTGCCGACGAGGGAGCGCAGCCGGCGGTGGTCGGCGCCGTCGGCAGTGTGCATGCCCTGGGCATTGGCGAAGACCCGCAGCGGCCAGTCCGCTGGGATCGTTCCGTCGTTCAGGGCCGGGCAGTGGCGGGCGTCCTTGGCCACGTCGGGGTGGGAGAGGAACTCCTTGAGCGTGTCGTGCCCCAGGACGACCGCCGCGGGCACCCCGCCGGGCAGGACGATGTCCGCGACGGGGCCCCGGGTCCGCAGGTCGGCGTTCAGGGCGTGCGGACAGCCGCCGGCGGGGTCGACGACGTGGGCGGGCGCGGGGGTTTGGGAGGACAAGCCGGGACTCCTGATCCTGTGGACGACTACCGGCCAACAGTGCGGTGTCGAAGGCCGGTTGTACAAGTCCACCTCGCCGATGCGTCGGCCGAGAGCCCGGCGGCACGGCGTCCAGGTCGATGGTCCGGTCGAGAACCCGGGCGGGCTGGATACGGCCTTCGGGCACGACGCCGCGTACAGGTTGGCCACATCAACGGTGGGAATCGACGCAGAGCCGAAACCTGACCCACCGGTGGCGAGCCCCGGGCGAGGCTCACCACCGGTGATGCGCGGACGCGCCTACGGAGCCATCTCGTACGCGCCGGACAGCGCCTCGACCCGCTCCCAGACCCGCTCCGTACGCGCCTCGTCGACGACCGGCCGCCGGATCGCACTCAGCGCCCAGCCTTGCTGCTGCTCGGTCGCGGAATCCTTGCCGTGCAGCTCGACGGCGTGTGCGGTGAAGTCCCGTACGAGGACGGCGAAGAGTTCGTCGAGCACGTCCTCGTCGAGTCCGTTCAGGGCGGCCTGCTCCAGGACGAGCTGCCCGTGCACGACGAGGGCGAAGAGCTGCCCGACCGCGAGGACGAGGTCGAGATCACGGCTCTGGTCCGCGTCGGGAGCGGCCGTGGCCACGAACTCACAGAGCGCATCGGCCTGTTCGCGGAAGCGGGCCACGTTGGGCAGGTGCGCGTACGAGTCGAAGGCGGGTCGCCAGTCGTGGAAGCGCACCGAGCCGAGGCCGCGGGCCGGACCCTGCCGGAACAGGAAGTCGTCGTCGGCCGCGTCGAGACGGGTCGGCACCGCGGGGTACTCGGTCGGGTCGAGGAGGTGGCTGCGCATGAACTTCAGGATCAGGGCCAGGTTGACGTGGACCGTACCCTCCAGCTTCGGCAGACCGCGGATCTCCACGGCGGCCTGACCGAAGTAGTTGTCCTTCTCGAAGCCCTTGGCGGCGATGACGTCCCACATGAGGTCGATGACCTTCTCGCCCTCCGTGGTCACCTTCATCTTCGTCATCGGGTTGAAGAGCAGGTAGCGGCGGTCGTCAGGGCCGGCGGAGCGGAAGTAGTCGACGGCGCGCTCGCTGAACGACTTCATGCCGACGAGCCTGACGTACGCGTCGGTCAACTCGCGCCGCACGTGCGGGAAGCTGGTGACGGGACGGCCGTAGAGGATGCGGTTGTGGGCGTGGGTGACGGCCTCGTACATCGCGTGCTCGCAGATGCCGATCGAGGCGGTGCACAGGTTGAACTTGCCGATGTTGACGGTGTTGAGGGCGGCGTCGAAGGCGGCGCGGCCGGTGTGCAGGACATCCTCGGCCGTTACGGGATAGTCCTCCAGGCGGAACTCGCTGACGAACTTCGAGGAGTCGACGACGTTCTTGACCAGGTGATAGGCCGGGTGACGGCTGTCCGCGGCGAAGAATACGTAGCCGTCGGGGCCCTCGACGTCGGTACGGCGGCCGAAGACGGAGACGAGTCCGGCGGCGTTTCCGTTGCCGATGTAGTACTTGGAGCCCGTGGCGCGGAAGCCGCCGTTGCCGTCGGGTTCCAGCAGCATGTCGGTGGAGTAGATGTCGGCGCCGTGCGTCTTTTCGGACAGGCCGAACGCGAACACCTCACCCTGGGCGAGGAGTTCCGCGGCGCGGGCGCGGGCGGCGGCGTTGTCGCTCTGCCAGACCGGGCCGAGGCCGAGGATCGTGACCTGCCAGGCGTACCAGTAGTCGAGGCCGTAGAAGCCCAGTATCTCGTTGAGCGCGGCGATCCGGGCGGTGTCCCACCGCTTGTCCGGTTCCCCCGCCCCCGCGGCGGACGACGGCGTCAGGAACGTGGCGAACAGGTTCTCCTTCGCCGCGAAAGCGAGGAAGTCGCCGAGCCACGCGCGGGTCCGGTAGTCCTCGATCAGCTGCTTCTTCCCGCGCTCCTCGAACCAGTCGACGGTGGCACGCAGCAAGCGGCGCGTCTCGGGGTCGAAGTGCGCGGGGTCGTAGGTGCGCGGGTTGAACAGCGGCTGGTCGGCCATGGGGCTGTCACCTTTCGGCTGGTGGACGGGTGGGATTCGGGACGTCTGACGACTGGGCGGGCCGGATCGGGAGGATCGGCCGGCGGGTGGGTGTGGCGGGGGTCAGCGGCCTGGACCGAACCGGGACAGCGTGGCCAGCACGTCGTCCAGCCAGTCGATCATCATGCGCTCGTAGGCGATGCCGCCGCGCAGTACGACGTGCTGGAGCTCCCGCTCGGCGTCGAGCGGTGCCCGCGGACCGGCCGTGCTCGCTTCGGGCACCGTGAAGTCCCTTGTCTCTCCCGCGAGATAGTGCGCCAGCCGGTCCCGATGCACCTGCCGGTGTCGCTCCACCTCGCGGATCAGGGCGGCCGGGTCGTCGAAGGCGGCGCCCCGGATCTTGACGGCCAGGTCGTGGCGGACGCTCTCCGGCTCGATCGGATCGTGCAACCAGGACGACAGCGCGGCCCGGCCGAGGTCGGCGACGGAGTACTCCTTCTTGTCCGGCCGGCCCTGCTGCGGGATGTCCCGGACCTCGACCCAACCGTCGTTGTCCATGCGCTTGAGCACGCGATAGATCTGCTGGTGGGTCGCGGTCCAGAAGTAGCCGATGGACCGTTCGAAACGCCGGGCCAGCTCGTAGCCGGAACCCGGCTTCTCCAAGAGCGACACCAAAATCGCATGTTCGAGCGCCATGCCGCTGATCCTTCTATGCAACTCGTTGCATAGCAAGCCTGGCTCGCTCCGATGCGACGCGGCTCACCCTCCGGACGCCTCCATGACTGAACGAAAGGCCGCCACCAGCTGAGAGGGAGGCGGCCGCTTGCGCGGTGGAGGAGGTCCTCCGACCGCGCAAGCAGTTCTCATACCCCGGTGACTCCGTCGATCTGCTCGCGGATGAGATCGGCATGACCGTTGTGACGTGCGTATTCCTCGATCATGTGCACCATGATCCAGCGCAGGGAGACTCCCTGATCCCCCACGTGACCCGCTTCCTGTTCGGACAGGCTGCAGGAGTCGTCGAGCGACGCTTCGGCAATCAGCTCACGTCCGCGAGCAACCTCCGCTTGCCAGGCAGCCATCGCCTCGTCGAGTCCACGGCCCGACTCAAGGGCGAAACCGTCGGGATTACCTTGCCCGAAGACCGCCGACACGTCCTGGCCCGCGAAGACACGCTGGAACCAGTTGCGTTCGACCTCGGCCATGTGCTGCACGAGACCAAGCAGTGTCATCGACGACGGCGACGCCGCGGCAAGCCGCAATTGAACATCTTTGAGGCCCGTGCATTTGAGAGCGAGAGTCGCACGGTGAAAGTCCAGCCATGCGTCCAGCATGGCGCGCTCGTCAGCATGCGCGGGCGGGACAGGGCGCCCATCCGGTGTCGTATTCATGAGCACACCCTGGCAGGAGCGGACGCGGCGCAGGACCGTCTTCGCCGACGTCCAGGAGTTGCCGCTGCCCGTTCCCGGCGCGCTCCTCGGCCTCCAGCATCGCCGTCGGCAACCGGGGGGCGCCGTCAGACCCGTACGACGATCTTTCCTGTGTGCCGGCCGGACTCCATCAGGCGGTGCGCGTCCCGGATGCGGTCCAGGCCGTCGAAGACCTCCGCCACGACAGGGCTGAGGGTGCCGTCGGCGAGTCCGGAGGCGAGGTAGTGGGAGGCCCGGCGCCGGCCCTCCGGATTCCCGGTGAGTACGACGTTCGCGTACCCGTGCACGGTGAGTGGCCACTGCCTGGGGAGCAGGATGGGCTGCTCGTCCAGCCAGCCGTAGCTGACCAGGGTGCCGTCCTGAACGGTCGCCCCGCCCAGTTCGGCAAAGCCGGAGCCACCGATCGCGTCGAGGACGATGTGCACACCGTCCCCGCCGGTCAGCCGCTTCGCCTCCTCGATCACGTCCTCCTCTCCGCTGACGATGACATGCTCGGCGCCGAGGTCGAGCAGCCGCCGCCGTTTCTCCGCCGTGCGGGTGGTGACGATCGGTACGGCACCGGCCCGGCGGGCGACCTGGATCGCGGCCGTGCCCACACCGCTGGACGCGCCGGTGATCAGCACCCGGCGGCCGGGGACCAGTCCCGCCCGTTCCACCAGGGCGCCATAGGCCGTCGTGTAGGTGAGCCAGACGGCGGCCGCGGTGACCGCGTCGGTCCCGGCCGGGCGCGGGACGAGGGCGCTCACGGGCAGGACGACCCGGTCGCCGTACACCCCGTGGGCGCTGAGTTCGAAGTTGGCAGCGGCGATGACGGGGTCTCCCGGCGCGAACGCCGTGACGCCCTCCCCCACCGCCTCGACCTCGCCCGCGGCCTCGTAACCGTTGCGCGAGCCCGGCAGGGTCGGCTGGTAGTAGTAGCCGCCCGAGCGGAAGAGCGCCTCGGCGCGGTTGAGTCCCAGCGCCTCGACCCTGACGAGCACCTCGCCGGGTCCGGGCGCGGCCAGTTCGACCTCCTCGACGGTCAGGACGTCGGGGCCGCCGAGTTCATGAAAGAGCACTGCACGTGCGGAAGTTGACATGCCGTCGACGCTACGCAGCAAGCCCAGGACGATCCATGTCCATCGAGCTCGATTTCATGTCCGTACGTCTTCCATCCCGGACTCCAGAGCTACGGTGGGAGCATGGACGTGCTCAGCGACGTCGTCGCCGCGATGCGCACCGGCCGACCGCACTCCGCGCGCCGGGACAAGTACGCGCCCTGGGGTCTGCGGTTCGCCGCGGCGGACGAGGCCGGGTTCCATGTGGTGCTACGCGGTTCGGCCTGGCTGATCCCGGCAGAGGGCGAGCCGGTGGCCCTGGCACCGGGCGACGTGGTGTTCCTGGCGCACGGGCACGGGCACGCGCTGGCCAGCGGTCTCGACGTACCACTGCGGGAGGTACGACTCCTGCCGGACGGCACCTGGAACGAGTCACCGCCGAGCGGACCGACCGCCGGACCATCCTCGTGCTGCCCCGACACCGTCACGCTGTGCGGCACCTACCGGCTCGACCGGTCCCGCGCCCGCCGTCTGCTGGCCGAACTGCCCGAGGTCGTGCATCTGCCCGCACGGGTCGGCACGCACCGCTCTCTGCGCGCCGCAGTGGAGCTGCTGGGCATGGAACTGGAGGAGAACCAGCCGGGTACGGACGCGATCGTCACCTCGCTCCTCGACACCCTGCTGCTCTACATCCTGCGTGCCTGGTGGCAGAGCGAGCGCGAGGCCGGGCGCCCGCGGGGCTGGGCGGCCGCACTGGCCGACCCGGCGGTCTCGGCGGCGCTGCGCGCGATCCACGGCGACCCGACGCACCCGTGGACAGTGGAGGAGCTCGGCGCCACCGGCGGCCTGTCCCGCGCGGCCTTCGCCCGCCGGTTCGCCGCGCTGGTGGGCGAGCCGCCGCTGACGTACCTGACGTGGTGGCGCATGACCACGGCCGGCCGGCTCCTGCGCCACGACGACCTCTCGCTCCGCCAGGTCGCCGAACGCACCGGCTACACCTCGGAGTTCGCCTTCGCCAAGGCCTTCAAGCGGGAGTACGGGGTGGCACCGGGCCGGTACCGCAGGGGCAACGCCTGACGAGCACGTGGGAGCGGTCGGGACACACGGACCGCGGTCGATCGACAGCGTCTCCCTCTTCCAACCGCTCTCGTCCACCAGCAACAGCCCGGGGACCATCCGCTGTCCGTGCCGCACGGCTCAACGCAAATCGCGACACTGCCTGGTCCGATGATGCCTACTCACTGGTGACAGAGCAGAGTCGCAGTGTAACGTCACTCCCAGATGTCGTGGTTCGCAGTACCTGCCCGCGCTGTTGCGCGGGCGTTTTGCTGTGCAGTGCCCGAGGACCAGGACGACCACCTCCGGGTCCGCGCGGTGCGGACCCGCCATCGATTGGAAGGCACAGACATGGCCAGCGGTACCGTCAAGTGGTTCAACGCCGAAAAGGGCTTCGGCTTCATCGCGCAGGACGGAGGCGGCCCCGACGTCTTCGCGCACTACTCCAACATCAACGCCAGCGGCTTCCGCGAGCTCCAGGAAGGCCAGGCCGTCACCTTCGACATCACCCAGGGCCAGAAGGGCCCCCAGGCGGAGAACATCACCCCCGCCTAATCGAATACCGCAGACGATGCACGGTGCCCAAGCGCCCACGCCAACGGCACCGTGCATCGCGGCACACCAACCGGCCCAGTTCAACCCGCCGGAGCAAGCCACGGTGTGAGACTCCACCTCCACCAAATCCGTCCTACCGCCGCCCCCGCCGCCCGCCCTGTCGCCTGGGCCCGGCAGCCCCACCCAGAGGCCGCGGAGATCGTCGGTGCCCCGCCGAGCTGCAAACTAATCAGGTAGGCATAGCCGGCATCCTCATCCGGCCCTTCAGCCGCAAGGCGGCGTCCGCTTCCCCCTCCTTGCCGGTGACGTAGGTAGAGCGTCGGATGCCCTAGGTGCAGTTGCACGCCCGGGTGCTCTGGCGCACGTGGGGACAAGGATCCCGTCGACACCGGGCGGACAGCTCCGGACAGGAATGGACAGCCACCACTTCTGCCGGACCTGGAAAGTGGACACCGTCCCTCGCGAGACTCGCCCCATGAACCTCCAAGGAACACAGCCGCGGGAGACGTCAAGCGCTCCCCAGGGCAATCGCGAAGCCACGCAGACGATGCTGGACGCATGGGTCCGACTCTGGAACGGCGACCTGGCTCAGGCCGCAGTGATCATCGCGCCCGATTTCCGTATCCACGCCGCCCTCCTCGACGGCGGAGACGGTAGCAACCTGCCCGGTGTTGACGGCCTGGTGGCCTGGATCAGCCAGATACGTGCGGCCTTCCCGGACCTGCGCTTCGCCGTCGAAGTCCCCCCGCTGATCGACGGCGGCTACGCATCCGTGCGCTGGACGGCCACCGGCACCTACGCCGGCGGTTTCCCCGGCGCCCAGGCCGAGCCCGGCACCGTGGTCACTTTCACCGGCACCGACACCCTCCGCGTGGAGGGCGGCCGATTCGTCGAATACTGGATCAACTCCGACACTCTGGAACTGGTCAGGCAACTCCAGGTGCAGTGACGTACCGATCCATCACCCGCCGCACCATCATCCAAAGGAACATCACCATGAAGTTCAGCCCGGCCCGTGCCACGACCGCGCTGATCGGCGCCACAGCCGTCTGCGCCGCTTTCGGCACCACAGCTTCCGCCGCACAACCCGCCGAACAGCGCCTGCCGAAGGCCGTTACGGCCTGGGCCGCAGCCTGGAACGGCACCGACCCCCAAGCGCTCGGCGCTCTGTTCACCACCAACGGCACCTATACCGACCAGGGCCTGGGCGTCACCTTCCACGGCCGCAAGGAAATCGCAGGCTGGAAGGCTCGCTCCGACGCCCTTATCGACAACATCCACGTCACCGTCCGAGCCGCATACCGCGACAGCGACCACATCACCATCAAGGCCGTCTACGCCGGGCACCTCAAGGGAGCGCCCAAGCCCTTCGCCGTGCCGATGGCCACTCTCCTCGAACTCGACAACCGCCACCGGATCAGGTCCGACCAGGACTACTACGCTCTCAACGCCGTCCTCGCCCAGTCCGGCCTGCCCGCGGACTGGACCCCGCCCACTCACTGAGCGGCGAGACCGACGTCTGTCTGGTCTGGTGACTCCCGTGGAAGAGACCTGAACTGTTCGGGCCCGGGCCGTTCCCTGGTTAGGCGCCCAGCGCTTGTCATGAAGACCCGCGTCCGCCTAGTGAACTTCACCCTCGATTTGCGGACCGAAGATGGCAGTTACTCAGTCCGTGTGTCAACTCCAGCCAGTAAAGGACCTGTTGGATACGTCGAGCCGCTGCGCCCCACAGAGGCATTGTGCAGGCACAACCCAGTACCTCACCTTGCACCGGCCGACACTCGCAGGATGAGCATCACACTCTCCATTCCCCTTGCCCTCTTGGCAATTCACGGAAGCGTGTGGAAAGTTGAGTACCACCAACTCGACATACCGAACGGCGAATGGGCGGGGGCTACTTCCCCTTGTCCGACAAGATCAACGTGTGCACAGGCGACCAGGCGATGTGTTCACCTGGTCGCCCGTGGCCGTTCCGAAGGGAACATGTACTGGCGTACCAAGGCCCGCCGGATCTCGCCAGCGTCCGCTCAAGGCCCGTGCCACCACGTCGAAGTGCCGCTTCGACACGGGTTGGCTACCGATCTCCGAGCCCGCCTCTCGGTGCGGCGTCCTGTCTACCGCTACGGACGTGTCGGCAAGGCCGCGAGCCTGCTCGGCCTGTCCCAGCCGACCGTCGCACGTCATCTCAAGACACTTGAACGCAGCACAGGACGCCAGCTCTTCGACCGCCGGACCCGAGGGGTCGCCCCGGCGTCCGGGGCAGGAATCCTCCTCGCCGCCCGGCTCGCCACCCACGCTGGGGGCACCGAGCGACCTGCTCTCCGTCCACGTCCTGCCCAAACTGACCCCGCTACCGGAACGCGGCACCCACCCTCACCATCGCCGACCTCCGCACCATCGTCACCGCCGTCACAGCCGGCACCGGCCGCCATGACGCCAGCAATGGGCAACTCTCAGAGCAGGCAAGGTGTTTGCTACGAATCAACTGAGTGGCAGCCGCACCGGAGACGGAACTGCGTGCCCACGCGCCACGCATGACAGCTGGCGCCGCGCACCGACGGTCAGATCCCACGGTGCGCTGCAGGGTCGTAAGGCAAAGCGTCAGGCGCAGTGCGTCGACATCGATGCGCCAGGGCCTTCCCTGCTATGGTCTGACCCCCACCGCACGGCAAGCATGATCAGGTGGAGACAGGCTCCTTGTCCGCCACCGAAGCGGCAACCGCGGTATAGAACACAGACTTGCCCTGCTTACTGCGCCGGACCTGCCCCTTCGCCACCATCGCCTCAAGCGTGCTGCGCACAACAGTGATCTTGATGCCCCGATCCCGGTACGCCTCACTCAAAGCATCAGTGACGACAAGAGCCGAACACGGCCGCCCTTGCTCACTGAGGTACCCCACCACGAGATCACGCAGAGTCGGAGTGCTCCGCCCACCCGGAGCGGCAACAGCAGACCCCGCCGAGGACACCGCCCGCTCGGACGTTGACTGCTCGCCCCGATCCGCCTCCGGCCTGGCAGCCCCTGACCCCACACCACCCTGCGACGGCACAGGGACACCGGGGCCGGCCTGCGGCAACGTCCCGCCAGACCCCTCCACATCTCCAAGCGCCTGCTGCATATTGGCCAACAGAACCTGGTTACCCCGCAAGGTCTCCAACCGCTCCTGCAGAGCAGCCACCTCACTGACCAACCGCTCCTGCTCCTGAGCGTTGCGCTCCAAGTCCTCCGCCAACCGCGCCGCATACAGCGGCTTGAGATTGGCGATGTCGTCCTGAATGTCAGCCACGTTGGCCCTCCCTGCCGGAATCACCTGCCATTGCGTTACTGGATAGTACTCACAACAATTACGAATATCTCAAGCACGCACCCAATCTCCAACACCACCTGTGATGGATCCGTTGCAACGCCGGGCCCGACATCGGCCTTCCAGCAGAGCGGCCGCCGAGGCAAGTAACTGGCCGTACTCCTGAGCGGTGGTCGGCACGGCCGGGGCCTGCGCTCTCGGTACACCAGGCGTGCCGGAATGCTGGCACTGAGCGCCTGAGGGGGCCCGAGCAGGAGTCCTGCCAGTTCTCACTCCACTCGTTGGAATGGTGGTCCGGTCAAACAACCCCTGACGCGCCATCAGACAACCATACCCGTGTGGACGCATTGGCGAGCGTCTCATCGACGCCGTCTGCAGCAAGGGCGCCGCCCTCAGGACACACAGCCGGTTACTCCATGGGCCTGGCCGGAGAAGACATCCGCGGCAAGCCAGGAGTAACCATGGCACCCGGGAGAGAGTCACCTACACGGGCCGCCGCGAGCCTGTGGTGTGCTCCCGTGAGTCACCGGTGAAGGCAGCCGGCAGACGGCACCCGCAACACGGAAGGCCCTGCTTTCATCGGGGCCCCACCCTCCGACACCACCCACCCAAGCTCTCCCCCCCGGCCGAGCCAAGGCAGCGAGCGACTGGAATCCACTCATCCCGTTTCGGGCCCTGCGCGATTGAGTCGAATGGGTTATCGTTCTTCGCCGACCTGTCCCATTCACGAATG
This sequence comes from Streptomyces olivochromogenes, assembly GCF_021538895.1. Taxonomy (GTDB): domain Bacteria; phylum Actinomycetota; class Actinomycetes; order Streptomycetales; family Streptomycetaceae; genus Streptomyces; species Streptomyces olivochromogenes_A. The sequence goes on from NZ_JADDRL010000076.1 coordinate 11,379, forward strand.
GGAAGCGTAGAAGGAGACCCGGTGTCCGATCTTGGGCGGCTCGTCGTCGGCCGGTACCTGCTCGTGGAGCGGGTGGGTAGCGGTGGCATGGGCACCGTGTGGCGTGCCGAGGATCAGCTACTCGGCCGTCATGTCGCCGTGAAGAAGCTGCGCGTCCCGCCGCACTTGCACGACGACCAGGTCCAGACGCTCCACGAACGCACCCGGCGCGAGGCCCGCAGTGCCGCCCGAATCGCCCACCCGAACGTGATCGTGGTGCACGACGTCGTCGATGACGAGGGCCTGCCGTGCATCGTCATGGAGTACATACCTTCACTCACGCTGGGTGACGTTCTCAAGCGTCGGGGTGCGCTGCCACCCGAGGAAGCCGCCCGGATCGGCCATGCCGTGGCAGCTGCCCTGCGCGCCGCCCACGACGCCGGGGTGCTGCACCGGGACGTCAAACCCGCCAACGTTCTGCTCGGCGACGACGGGCGGATCGTCCTCACCGACTTCGGGATCGCCGTTGAGTCGGGAACGTCCTCACTGACCAAGTCCGGTGAGTTGATCGGTAGCATCCGTTACCTTGCGCCCGAACGCCTCAAAAGCGGAAATGTCGGGCCTGGCCCCGCCAGTGACCTGTGGGCCGTCGGAGCGATGCTCTACCAGGCGGTCGAGGGACGGCACCCGTTCCTGCGTGATACCCCGATCGAGATCGCCTACGCCATCGCCACCGAACCGTACGAGCCGCTACGCCGTGCCGGGGACCTGGCCCCGGTGATCGAGGGCCTGCTCGTCAAAGACCCGGACCAACGCTTGGACGTACGGGAGGTCGAACGCCGCCTGAAGGATGTGATCACCGGTACCCGAACCGCTCCCGTCGATTCCCCCACGCGGCCCGCCCGTATCGGTGACCTCATGCCTGCCGAAGCAAAGCCCGCCGGCAACCGCCGTCGCACAGTATTGCGATCGGCCGTGGCGGCGGCACTCGTCACCACCGCGGCAGGCGGGGCACTGTGGTGGCTCAAGGACCCTGCCGGCACACCGAGTGGCCATGCCGCCCGAACCCCCTCCGTCTCCTCCCCGACTGCCAGCCCCACCCTGCCGCCCGTGCCGGCCGGATACCACCTCAAGAAGGCGGACAGCGGCATCCTGGTGCCCGTGCCGGACGGCTGGACCAGCAAGACGCTGCCCGGTGGTGAGGTCGCCTACATTGATCCGTCCGGCCTGGTGGGGCTGAGGATCAACGTCGTCCGGTTCGCGGGCTCCGATCCGCTGCGGCACTGGCGTGAAACGGAAGAGGACCAGACTCGACGTGACAACCCCGGCTATGAGCGAGTGAGGATGGCCGCAACAACCTTCCGCGGACGACCGGCCGGGTATTGGGAGTTCACCTTCGACGGCCGAGCACGCAAGTACCGGGCAGCCGAGTTGGCCTTCGCCGCCGCGGACGACACCCAGTACGTGATCTACCTCTCCGCACCGAACGCGCAATGGCAGACCTACCGGCGTGTCTTCGACACGGCCACGGGCGGAGCTCACCTGAGCAACGACGCCTGACGGCCAACTAGCCGGAAGGGCAGAGCGGTCCCACAACCGCATCCGGGAGAAGCACGATTCCCGCACCGGCTTCCGGCACGCCGCGCCCCGATGATCAGGCCCGTGGGGTCGGCGGTGCCGGGGATGATGAACCACCGCTGCCCCGCGGTTGGCCCGCCAGTGCCATCCTGCCGGATCGCTTGCGATTCACCGATGTGCAGGCCCAGGTAGGCGGGGCGCACACAGCGGCATGACTGCGGCACGCCACCCGAGCACGACAGTGCCGCCCTGACCGAACCCGCATACGCCGACCCGCGACGCAAGCACCGGCCCGCCCATCAACACCATGCATCAGCATGATGCAGGGGACAGCGCTGTACCGGCGGAGAGGGACACAGCGCTGTCCAGCAGTCGCACCCGGGAAGCGAAGGTTTCCCACGCCGGACCCGGCGGAAGACCGGTTCCGCCGAGATTCCGGCTCCTCAGCCGGGAAACCTCCGTCCCGGGCGCTACATGGATCATGGATCCCCTTGACCTGCGCAGGGAGATACCAGCCACCGATAACGCACGGCTATCCGAGGCCGTCAGATCCGGCATCGAGCCGGATACGGCATGACAACCCTCATCAACATGCCACGTTCTAAATCGGGTTGAGAAGTCGTCATGCATTGACGCACTCCTTGACGGAGGTATGCCCCCGACCTGGGTGTACTTGCGGATCTCGACGGGCCCTGCCGCAGTCGCACCGGTTTCGCCCGGACCGCCGACGACGCCGTCCGCGCTGAGCACGCTAACTCTCTCCTATCACCCTTTGCCATCATCACACCTGCCACATGGGCCCCGACACTCGACCGATGGCACCTCCCCCACATCCAAGGAGCCATCGATGGGCGTTTCCCTGCGTCGGGTCCCGACGGCGGCGGTTCCCAGGTCACGGACTCATCATCGTCCAACTGGCCTCCACGGCACCGGCCCAGCTCTAGGCATCCAACGCCGGACACCCCGTCCTGCGGCCGAAGCCCGTCATTGGACCTACGACGCCTCGGGTGCGCCCTCGTTCGCGTCCAAACGAATGTTGGTCTTCGGCTCATAGCGCTCCATGCCGCCGTTCGGCGAGGACAGCGAACCGACCGTTCGGCGGTGCCCCACCCCAAGAGCTGATCGCGGTCGACCAGGACCGGTTGGGGCGGCAGGCCACTGTGCTGTCGTCCAGTGGGGGCCGCTGGGTCATCGTCAAACAACTCGCCGACGGCAGCCGTGCGGTGGCCTTGTTCAACGAGACCGGCCAGCCCCAGACCATCAGCACGACCGCCAGAGCGGTTCAACTGCCCACCGCAAGCACGTACACCGTCCGCGATCTGTGGCAGCACACCGACACCCGTACGACGGGAAACATCACTGCCACCGTGCCCGCTCACGGAACCGTCGTTTACCGGGTCTCCCCCGCTACGACAGGCAACTGACCAACCACGCATACCGCCTGACACGCACTCCCCCCTCGCTCCTGAATCGAGGGGGGAGCTCAGTCACCGATTCGGCTACGCCGCCACACGGCCGACTAGCGCTGCGTTGCCTCACGTCCTAAGCGTAGGGGGCATCAGCCGTGCCGGACTCGTGCGCTCTTTCGCCTAGGAGGCGACGCATGGCGTGTTCTGCCGCGTCCGGGTCCTGCTCTCGTACGGCCTCAAGAACGGCCCGGAAGCGGGACATGAGGTTCACGTCGAGCGGGTGGGCATCGTGGGCCAGGTGGGCGCGATGGGCCACGTCCGCGGCGACGACTGGGTGCATGCGTATGAGTAGTTCGTTGTGGGTGGCGGCGAGCACCGCCCGGTGAAAGGCCTGGCCAGCCATCAGGGTGTGCTCAGAGCCGGCTTGCTCCTGCATCGCGGTCAGCGCCGTCTGTAAGGCTTCCAAGTCCGTGTCCGTTCGGCGGATGGCGGCCAGCCGGGCGGCGGCGGGCTCGACGATGCTGCGCACCTCGCCGAGGCTGTGAAGCAGTGCACCGTCGGCGGCGGTGCCGCATCCGTCCCCGAACTGCCAGCGCAACACGTCGGCGTCCAGGAGATTCCAGTCGGTCCGGGGACGCACGAACGTGCCACGCCGTTGGCGGGCGTCGACCATTCCTTTGGCCACGAGCACCTTCAGGGCCTCACGCAGAGCGGTCAGGCTGACGCCCAGTTCACCTCTGAGGGCCCCGATATTGAGGGTGGCTCCCTCGGGGATCTGACCGCTGAGCACGCGGTGACCGAGAGTCTCCACGGTCCGGCCGTGCACTCCACGGCGCGCGTAGGACTGCAAGCTGTCCGCCACTTCTTCCTTGCCTCCCGAGGCCGACGCAGGACCCCTGAACGACGACAATGCTGATCGCTTACGCCACTACACGCTCAAGGCGGGCCGAACCCTCCGGTTGGGGACCGTTGGACCAGTGGGCTCTCAGAGGGCGGTATGAGACTTCATACGGGTTTTGTCGTCACCTGAACGTGTGACGGTGCGGCATCCCGGCCGGTCGGCGGCCATGGGCATGTTGGGCTGGTCGCTGTGAGCGAGCGCAAGCCCTACAAGACCGACGTGAGTGACGAGCAGTGGGCGCTGGTCGAGCCTGTGATCGCCGCGTGGAAAGCCGCGCATCCCTCGGTCAGCGGCCATCAGGGCCGGTACGCGATGCGGGAGATCGTCAACGCGCTGCTCTACCAGGGCCGCACCGGCTGTCAGTGGGAACTGCTCCCGCACGATTTTCCGCCGGCCGGCGCGGTGAAGTACTACTTCTACACCTGGCGTGACGACGGCATCGACCAGACCATTCACGACCTGCTGCGCTGGCAGGTGCGGGAAATGGCGCGCCGGAAGGCGGACCCGAGCCTGGTGGTGCTCGACACCCAGAGCGTGCACGCGGCAGCTGGGGTGCCCGCTGAGTCGACGGGGCGTGATGCGGCAAAAAAAGTACCGGGCCGCAAGCGCGGCCTGGCCGTTGACATTCCGGGGCTGGTGATCGCGGTGGTTGTGGCGGCCGCGTCGGCGCACGAGAACGCCGTCGGGATCGCGCTGCTGGACAAGGTCGCCGCCGACACCGACACCGTGCAGAAGGCCCTGGTCGACCAGGGCTTCAAGAACGCCGTCGTCGCGCACGGGGAGAAGGCGGGCATCGAGGTGGAGATCGTCGAGCGCAATCCCGCGCAGACCGGGTTCGTTCCCCAGGCCAAGCGGTGGGTCGTGGAACGCGCCTATGGGATCTTGATGTTGCACCGCCGGCTGGTGCGCGACTACGAGCACCTGCCCCGCAGTTCGGAGTCGCGGGTGTACTGGGCGATGACCGCGGTGATACTGCGCCGGCTGACCGCGGCGACCGTGCCCGCCTGGCGCACCGCATGACCGGCGGGGAGCTGACGCTCGGCGCGGTGCTGGCACGGCTGGAGGAGCGGGAACGCGAGATCACCGCGCAGGCCGAGACGACGCGGGAACAGATCACGCAGCTGACCGCCCAGCTCGACGAACTCGGCCGGGCCGCCGAAGAAGTCCGGATCACCCGCAAGACGCTGTTGGCGCTGCCGGACCCGCAACCGTCCGCGCCGCCGGTACTGAAACTGCCGGATCACCCGGCCTACCAGCAGATCATGGCGGTGTTCACCGCGGCCGACCATCCGCTGCGTGCGCGGCAGGTGTGCGAGGCGATGGACCTGGAGATCGCGCCCAACAACATCAACAACGTCCGCCTCAAGCTCAAGCGGCTGGCCGACCGCGGAATCCTGGCCGAAACCGAGCCAGGACTGTTCACCAGGCCAGGACCGCAATCGGGAATTCAGCCCTGACCAGCACGCCTACTCGAGGTCCTTGGCCGAGTCGGCCGATGCCTCACGCCCCATCGCCTCGGACGGTGCGGTCTTGATGCTGCCCGGAGCCCAGCCGAGGAGTTCCTCGAAGCTTCGGGCAACGGTCGGGGTGGGCAGGTCCCCACGGCCGCGTTCGAAGGTCCTGATGGTCGCCTCACTCAGCCAGGTGCGGCGCGCGAGTTCACGCTCCGAGATGCCTTCGGCCTCACGGAACTCGATGAGGGCTCTCGCCAGCCGTGTCGAATCCTCTCCACTCATGACCGCAGTATGTCGCCGAGCCCGGGCCGGGATGGCCCTCTTGCTCGGTCCCATGCCAGGGCACCGGGCCGCGGCAACACGCCCACCAGGCCGAATCCCAGTCGGATTTGTTCGTCCTCGGCATGCAACCGGCACTCGTTAACAGCCCTGATCTGCACGCCAATCCCATAACAGAGTCAGATACAAGGCAAAAACTCGCATACCACCCTCTCAGGTCGCGTAGCGCAGATCCGCCCATCGCGTGATCCCCTCAAGGTTCATCAACCTGCCGTGAGCTGTCGCAAGCGCGCCACGATCAGGCCTCCGCGGCCGTGTTCATCCGGCTCGAAGTTCTCCCTCCGAGTGCTGTGGCGGGCCGGGCCGCCGTCGGTCACTTCCACCCGAATCACGCCGACAGTGACCACGTGATGCAGACCCAGGCGCAGTGGAGGGAGTGCGTGCGCCACCGAGTTGGTGACCATTTCGGAAACGATCAGCACCGCGCCGTCGATGTCCTCCCCCGCCAACCCCCATTCGTGCAGGACGATTCGAGTGATACGGCGGGCGCGCCGGGCGGTCTCCACCCGATGTGGCAGTGCCCAGACTTGGCATGATTCTTTCCGTCGTCCGGGGACGGTATGAGGTGGTGAGCCGGCCGTGGAACAACAGCATGGATGTCGCAACATCGCACCACCTTGGTTCGTGACTCTTTAGCCGTGGAAAACCATGCCCCATGTGCTCTTGGGCCTGAATCCCAACGAACCGCTGCGGTCTGTCCGGCCGACAGGTCGGCAAAGCAGGGGACAGCGCTGCGCCGCACCGGGGGGAATGGGACAGCGCTGTCCCGCAGCCGCGCCCAGGGAACTGACGACTCCCGTATCGACCCCGGCAGGTAGGCGGCCGACCCCACCTGCGATCGAGCACGTGAGCCGGTGTCCTTCCGTCCCGAGCACTACATGGATCATGGAGCCCTGCGTTCCCGGGAAGGGAGATGCCAGCTGCCGATAACCAGCCAATATCGATACGCCTCTCGGCCGACAGTGGCGCCGACAGCAGCGGCTTGGAAACAGCTGCGGATGTCACACGCGATGAGTGCGAGAACATACGCGTCAACCTCGTAGGTTCGGCCTGGGTCGGCAGGCATGCCTACCGGTCGCCCCTTCGCTCGATTCGGCCAGCGGCACCCGCCAGGTCAGGCAAGAACGACCTGAATGCGCATGTCCGAGAGTCGACCGCGATAGCACCGAGCTGTCGCAAAGGGCTATACGTCAAACCCTGCTCGGGCCTTTCCCGGAGCGTTACTGCACAGTAGAAATGGTCACGGCCAGTTACCAACCGCCCCTCAAACGGGCATCACCCCCTTCCTCATCCGATTGGAGATGAAGTTCATGCTGCGTTTCTCCGGCCAGGTCGGCAGCACCGCCACCGGTGGCGCGTTCGTCCAGGTTGCTCCGGGTGCCAGCACCACCTGTGGTGGCGGCAACTGCTCCTGCACGTCCTGCTGCAGCTGGTAGTGACTCCGGTCGGGCGGGATGCACCGAACCCGCCCGACCGGGCTGCGGCGACACGCGCTGCCGAAGACCGATGTCGTAAGCCACTCCTTGAGTGAAGGACCGGAGGATGTCACTCAAAGACTCCCAAGAAGCCGTCTCCGAATACCTCGCCCAGCAAGGCCCTTTGGCCACGGCAGCCGCTTTCGGGCAGCAGCACACGTCGATCTCCGTCTACAGCGCGACCACGGTGGTGCGTGCGCCCGAGGCCGTGGTGCGGGGCCGGTGGAGTCCGGCCGTGGACGGGTTCGTCGGCGAGGAACTGCTGCTCAACCATCGCCGCAGCGGCCGGGATCTGGGCATGCAGCTCGGGGTCTCGCGCTACTACGGCCACGACGCGGTGACCTCCAGCGCGCACAGTGAACTTCGGGAGCGGCAGGACCGCGCCATCGCCCTGCCCCAGCACCGTCGGCTGAAGGGCGGACTCACCTCGATCGTGACCGAGCGGCGCAGTGGGCGGCAGTTCTCGGGGCGGGCTTGCTCACTCGACGAGTTGGCGACCGTGGTGTGGCACGGGCAGGGCGTCACGGGCAGCCTCCCGGTACCGACCGCCCAGGACGCCGGCGCCGCCGTGTCCCTGCGCACTGTGGCGTCCGGGGGCGGCCTGTACCCGGTCCGGCTGGTCGTTCTTGCACAGCACGTCAAGGGCCTGGCCCCGGGTGCGTACGAATACCAGCCGCACAGCCACACCCTGTATCCACTGCAACGGACTCCGACGCCCGTGGACCTGGCCCGGCATCTGTGGACAGCGGACCTGGAGGTCGACAAGGTCGCCTTCACGCTCGTGTACGTCTATGACCTGTACGTCAATTCGCAGAAGTACGGCGACAGCGGGCTTGTCTTCGCGCTGCTCGAAGTCGGCGGGATGTCCCAGAACATCCACCTGGCCCGCACCGCGCTCGGGATGATCGCCTGCGACCAAGGCGGCTACGACAAGCAGAAGCTCGAGAAGACCCTGGGCTTCGACGGCACGTCACGCCATGTCGTCCACTTCACGCTCGTCGGACACGGAGAGGCCTGAGAACCAGCAATGACCGCTGCACCTTCCGATCCGGGAATCGTCCTGGCAACATCCGTGCGGCTTCTGGCCGTCGAGCCGGGCGTCATCCGACTGCGCTGGGGGATATGGAACTTCTCCGAGGTGAACGTCGACCTACGCCAGGAGTCAACGGACGTCCGCTCCGCCATGACCTCGTTCTTCGAGACCCTGGCCGCGGGCGAACCCGCTGACGGATCCTTCGACTGGGCCGATGGCCTCACCCCGGTCGAACGAGCGAACCTGCGCCTGGCGGTGACCGAGCTGCGGCAGGCGGGCTTCCTCGCTCACGACCGTCCCTCCGAGCACGGTACCGAGATGGCACGGGCGTTGCTCGGGAACCTGGACCTCTACGGGACAGCCGAGTCCTCCCGGGCCACGGTCGGTTTCGTCGCCGACTCGTCCAGCGCCGCCACCTATGTGTCCCGTCATACCGAGGCCCTCGGCGCACCGGTCGATCTGATGCCTACCGAGTTCATGGCGGAGCTGGCCGACGCCGATCTCACCTCGGGAATGGGCGGACTGAGCGCCGCCGACACACTCAAACGGCTCGGCACGTACGTCGAACACTGCGACTCACTGATCGTGTGCATCAGCCAGGCCTCCCTCCTGACACTGCGCAATCTCAACCGCCTCGCCTGCCACCTGGAGAAGCCGGTGGTGGTGGGCCTGCTCGACGGCCCGTTCGCCACGGTGGTCGGCGCCGACAGCCCGCGGACCGGCTGCCTGGAGTGCTTCGAGCAGCGTTCGCTCGCCCGACTCGAAGACCACATCGGCTACCACGCTTTCGTCGGCTCCGCCGTACCGACAGCGCGCAGCGGGCCGAACGGCATCGAGTGGCTCCTCTGCGCCCACCTGGTCAACGAGGCCGTCCTGTTGCGCTCGCTGGGCACCTCGCGCTTCCTCGGCCGTGCGCTGAGCATCTACCTGCCGACCTACGAGATGCAGGCCCAGGACGTATTGCGGATCGGCACCTGCCCGGCCTGCGGACACGTCTCACGGGACATCGTGGAGGAAATCAACTTCAGCAGCAGGGTCGTCGTCGACCGCCAAGTCCGTAACGCCCTCGGGGGACCCCGATGAGCCCCATCCCGACCCACGGCTACCCGGGGATGGCCACCGCGCTCGCCCGGTACGAGCGGATCGGCGGCAATCAGGGCGGGATCCTGCCCGGCATGCTGGTGTCGCCCGCCGCGGTCGCCGGTGAGCCGCACCTGCGCTCGGCGACCGCGGCGATGCCCCAGTACCACCGGCTGGCGCTGCGCGACCCTCACATGCAGATGCAGTACCACCTGGCCGGATACGGGTCGACGCACGAGGAGGCGGTGACCCGGCTCACCGGCGAGTCCGTCGAGCGGTACGCCGCGATGATGGCGATGCCCGTCTTCCAGCACCGCATCGAGTACGCCTCGTACCGTTCGCTCTCCTCACGTCACCACTGCCTGCCGATGGAGCTGCTCGGGATCTTCGACGCCGCGCAGCAGCAGCGCATCGCCGGCATGATCCACCGATACTCGCCCGAGTTGCCGAGGGAGGACGACGTCATCGCGTGGATCGCCTGCCCGTCGCTCACCCGACCGGGCGAGGAGGTCTACCTGCCGGCGCAACTGTTCTTCCTGGGCTTCCGCAGCAACGCCGAGTACGGCGACAAGCTGTTCACCCCCTCCTTCTCGACCGGCACGGCAGCGCACGTCTCGCTCGACAAGGCACTGCTCAGTGCGCTCGTCGAGGCCGTACAGATCGACGCGTTCATCCTCAACTGGTACACGGACGCGAAGGCGCCCGTCATCGAACCGGACGCCGACGGGCGCGAACTGCTCGCGGCCGCCGGCCTGCACCCGGACGGGCCGTACGAGGTCCGAGCGACGTACTTGACCAGGCCCGAGCTGTCGCTGCCCAACGTGGGCGTCACCCTGGTACGACGCGACCGGGAGCTGCCGTACATCGCCTTCGGGCTACAGGCGGATCCGGACCCGCGCCAGGCCCTGCTGCGCGGGGCTGCCGAGGCCACGGCCATCCTCGCCATCGGCATGTACAGCACCATCTTCGACCTCCCCAATGTGCACTACGCACAGACCGGCTCCACCTACACGGATCTCGACACCAACGTGTTGTACTTCGCCGGCCCGAACGACGCCGAACAGAAACTCGCCGCGGTCGAAAGCCGCACCTCCGGGCTCATGGACCTCAGCACGGTGGGCGCCTACGCCTCTGACGACGAGTCGGCGATCCGCCGGCTGCTCGGCGAGCTCTCCGCGGTCAGTGACTGGGCGGGCTATCTGGACATCACCCCGCCGGCGTTGGCGGACACCCCGTGGAAGGTGGTCCGGGTACTCGTCCCGGAGCTGCTCAGCATGTGTCTGCCCGGGTTCCCGGCGAGCGCCCATCCCCGGATGCGCAGCTACGGGGGTGTGACGCATGTGGTCCCACACCCGCTCCCTTGAGGGTTTGATGCTGGTGGCGACCGTGGCTCCCGCCGAACTGGTCCGCATCGCGGGCTCGTTCGGCAGCTCCACGGGACGGGACCGGAGCCGAGCACGGACGACCGCGACAGTCGGCGTGCCGGCGGCTTACCTCGTCGTCACCGGCCTGGCCCTCGCCGTCGTGGCGTCCGGTCACCTCGCGCCCGATCGCCTGATCGTGCGATTCACGGGACTTGCCTGGCTCGTGATCGCAATCGGGACCGGAGTCGGTCTGGTCGCGGCCGAGTTCGCGCTCGGAGCCGTACCGAAACTGCTGCGCGGAACGCGGATTGTGCGCCTGTCCGTCCAAGCACCCGCCGGGCCTGGCTATCTGACCTCGATTCTGATCACGGCGGTGGCCGAGGAACTGCTCTACCGCGGACTGTGGATCGGCACCTTGGAACAACGGCTGCATCTGCCGGCGTGGTCGGCGATCTGCTGCGCGGCGGTCGGCTATGCACTCGGGCACCTCTACTTCGGCGGACTCGCAGTACTCCAGAAGACGCTGTCCGGAGTGGTGTTCGGGCTTCTGCTCGTGGCCTCGGGCAGCCTGCTGGCGCCGGTACTCGCACACCTCGGACAGAATCTGGCGGTCCACGCCCTGGCGGAACGTCAGGGGAGGCGCCGGTGAACGTGCCGGAATACGCGTGCCTGTGCATCGTGACGATCGCCGGGTGGCTGGCGTTGTACCGTCTGCCGTTCGGGGATCCGGCGCGTCGGCGACGGGTGGGGCTGTGGCTGGCGGACAGGACGGCGCTTCGTCCGGAAGTGGCATTCGCGCTGTTCGGAACGGTGCTGTATCTCCTGCTCGGTGCTTCGGCCCTGGCGCTGCTCGGGGCGTTCGCCGGGCTGTCGGCCGGGCAGATCGTCGGTCGGCCGTCGGTCGGCGCGATTCCCGCCCTGCTGCTCGCGGTGTGCGGAACGTCGAGCCTGAACATCCTGTGCATCTCACTGCTGTACCGGGCCGACCCGCGGGCGGACGTGCCCGGGGAGATCACGCGGGTGCAGTGGATCGCCTCGATCCTCTACCTCCCCCGGCACTTTCGCTGGGTGATCCCCGCCGCGGCCGCGATGGTCGAGGAGTTGGTGTTCCGGGGCGCCGTACTGCTGGGGCTCGGAGCGGCCGGCAGCGGCTTCGTGTTCGCGGCGGCCTTCAGCACTGTGCTGTTCGCCATCGGCCAGGTCGTCCTGGTCTCCACCCGGGTCCAGGCCTACGTTCTCGGCACGTCCAGCCTCGCCCTCGGCACGGTCGGCAGCCTGCTGGTCGCCGCCACCGGGAGTGTCCTGCCGGCGCTGGCCCTGCACATGTCCTTCGCCGGCTTCTACACCAACCTGAGCGCCAGCTCCAGTGCGCGCCCGTCGACCGCTCCCAGGAGGCTGAGCCTGTGACACCGAAACAGTCCGGCGCGTTCGCGCGCCGGCAAACGCCGACAGCCGGGGACGGCCCAGTCGTACGGGTCGAACGGCTGAGCGTCGCCTACGGTTCGCTCGTCGCCGTTCGTGACGTCTCCTTCGAGGTGGGCCCCGGGGAAATCTTCGGGCTGGTCGGACCGAACGGGGCTGGCAAGACCTCGATCACCGAATCGGTCGGCGGCCTGCGCAGCCCCGTGCGCTCAGGTTCGATCTCCGTCTGCGGTTTGGATCCGCATCGCGATCGACGGGCCGTCAGCCGTCTGATCGGCATGCAGTTGCAGGAGTCGCAGTTCCCCAGCCGCACCCGGGTCGGCGAACTGTGCGACCTCTATGAAGCGATCTACTCCGAACCGGGCGCCTCCGCACGGCTGTTGGAGACCTTCGGCCTCGCCGACCGACGACGCAGCCTGATCACGGAGCTTTCCGGGGGCATGCGCCAGCGCCTCGCACTGGCCCTGGCGCAGATCGGCGATGTCCGGCTGGTGATCCTCGACGAGCTGACGACGGGTCTCGATCCGGAGCATCGCCGGGGTACCTGGCACGCCGTGCTCGATCTCGCGGAACGTGGCGTCGCGGTGCTGCTCACCTCGCACTCGATGGACGAGGTGGCGGCGTTGTGCGGACGGGTCGGGGTGCTGCGCGACGGTGAACTGATCGCGCTGGACACCCCGGCGAGGCTCACTGCGGCACACGGCGGACCCACGATCATCTCGGTCGGCTTCGACGCTGCTGCTGGCATCGGGCAGTTGCCCGAAGCACTCGGGCTGACCCGGCTGTCCTCAGGGACGAACGGGCAGGTCGACTACGCGGCACGCTTCCCGACCGACTACGACCGTGTCGTCCAGCAGGTGGTGACAGCCGGTCTGCCGGCCTCCGCGGTGACCCGCCGTCTGCCGACTTTGGAAGACGCCTACCTCGGACTGGTCGGCATCGGAACAGACCGAACCGCGCCCGAGAACCACGCATTCGAGAAGGGCGGCGACTGACCCATGGGACTGCTCTGGCAGGTCGTCAGGTTCGAGGCACGGCGCATGATGCGCAACTTCGCGCCGGTGTTCTTCGCGCTCGCCTTTCCGGTGCTGATGCTGTGCATGTTCGGCGGCATCTACGGCAACAAACCCTCCAGCCAGCTCGACGGCCGGGGAACAGTCGACCTGTCGGTGCCCGCCTACCTGGTCCTGGTCGTCTCGGTCACCGGGCTGATGAGTTTCCCGCTCGGCCTGGCCGAATACCGTGACCGCAAAGTGCTCAAGCGGTTCCGCGCCACTCCGCTCGGCGCCCCGGCCATGCTGATAGCCCAAGGGCTGGTGAACATCGCGCTCAGTTTGCTGGGAGCCGTACTGCTGATCGTGGCTGGACGTCTCTTCTTCGGTCTGCACCTGCCGAACTCGACGGGTGCGGCGGTGGCCGCCGCCGGTGCGCTGGTCCTCGCGACGCTCGTGATGTACGCACTGGGCGGGGTCATCGCGGCGGTCGCGCCGTCGGAGCGCGCGGCGACCGCCGTGGCGAACCTGGTCTACTTCCCGATGATTTTCCTTTCCGGAGCGACCATCCCGCTGCAGATCTTCCCCTCCACGATGAAGAAGATCAGCGACGGCGTGCCGGCCACCTACGCCGTGAAGCTCCTGCAGCACGCCTGGCTGGACAGCCCCACGAACGTCGCCCTGGATGTGGGCGTTCTGGCAGGCCTGCTGATACTGGCCGCGACCGCCGCCGCACGGCTGTTCCGCTGGGAGTAGCTCCCTTGTCCGCCGACATTGTGGCCGCCGGCAATGTGCCCGCCACCGCCTTCCTGACCGCCCTCGCCCGGGCCCGAGCGACGGACGATCCGGACAACCTCCTCCGCGATCCGATCGCGGCCCGGTTCGCCGAGCTCTGCCCAACAGCGATCCGCGGGGTCACCCGGCACACAGCGGGGGCCGCGGTCGTGGTGGCACGCACAGTGCTCATCGACCGGATGCTGGCCGAACTGTTCGCCCGCGAGAGCGTGGACACCTGCGTCAACCTCGGTGCGGGCTTCGACGCCCGGCCCTTCCGAATGGCATGGCCTGCCCACTGCCAGGTCATAGAGGTGGACTCCGCTCCGGTACTCGACCTCAAGGACGAGCTTCTGCCCGCGGCCACCGCCGGAGTTCCCGTCGAACGGCTCCGCTGCGACCTGCGTGACACCGACCGGCTCACCGCCCTGCTGCTGCCCCGCACCGCAGGGCGGCTCTGCGTGATCCTCGCGGAAGGCCTGCTGACCTACTTGCCGCAAGCCTCCGTCGGTGCGCTCGCCTCCGCTGTGGCCGGCGTGGGTATGGCTGCAGACTGGATCTGCGACGTGCTCTCACCGGACTCCGCTCGCAGTCTCACGCGCGCCTCGCAGGCCGCCGGGGCTCCGCTGGAGATGCACGGCCACACCCAGCTGACCCTCTTCGAAGCAGCCGGCTGGCGCTGTGAGCAGCTCGAACTGCTCCCCTCCGCACGCCTGACGAAAGCGGCGGCCGGCTCCCGCGCTGCCGCCTCAAGCCAACTGCTGCCCGACAGCGTGCTGCGGCTGCGCCGACGGTGACTGTCCGGTCCGGACAGTATGTACGGACCGGCCGAGGCCGGTGATGGTGTCGAACGGAGGGGACAGCGCTGACGCACGGGGGAACGGACAGCGCTGTCCCACAGCCGTACTCGGAAAGCGGCCGCCCAATAGCACGGCCGGGGGGCTCAACCACATTGCGACTGAAGGAAGGTAACTAGGAATCCCGCGCAGCGTCAGCAAGCGGACCGGCCTGTCACTAGATTCCGTGCGGCCCATCCATGCTCTGTCCCCCAAGAGGGTTGCCGTGCGCAGCGAGCCAATCGCGGTAGACAGGGCTTCGGAGTGCAGCCTCGGCATAGGCCGACTTCAGATCGGCACAGATACTTTCAATTTCCGTTCCGACACGGCAGTAGACCAGCAACTTAACGGCGATCGGGTCATCTTGCAGTGGCCGGATGACCATGTCGTCACAGGGTGTCGAGACAGGCCTGCACGGGGCGACTGCGACTCCGATCATGACCAGAGTGCTGGCAGCATGATAGTCACCCTGCACCAAGGGTGGGCTTATTCCGGCCGAGAGCAGCACGCGCTGAAGGCCTGCGAGCTCCCCGTCGACGGTGGGGTCGACCATCCACTGGTCACCGGCGAGGGCTCTGATATCGACAACGGCGCCCACTGCTGCTGGGTGATCGACCGACATCGAGATGAACTGCGGCTCTCGATCCAGGAGAGTCCAAGCCTCCAGGCCGTTAGGTACGCGCAGCGGAAACCCTTCGACTTCGTGTACGAACGCAAGGTCGATCTGGCCGCGAGCCAAGTCCTGCAACAGCGAATGAGCCGAGACGTTCACGTGCAGCGATATGGGAACATCAGGAAAGCGTCTCTGCAATCTTCGCAACCAACCCGGCAGTGCACGATTGGCAGTCGCACCGATCCGAAGACCCGAGCCCGAAGTCCGATTTGCGGCAGTCCTGATGTCGGTGATGAGTGTGCTCATCTGCGCCACCAACGGGCGAGCTCTGCTCAGCACGGCCTGACCCGCCGGTGTGAGTCGACATCCGTTCTGCTCGCGAGAGAAAAGCTTGGCCCCTAAAGCGTCCTCAATACGCCGCAATTGGGTGGTCAGCGCCGGCTGACTCATGCCCAAGTCCCGTGCCGCTTTGCGTATGCTCCCTGTCTCAGCGATGGAGCACAGCACTTCTAGATGCCGTATTTCGAGTTTCATGCTGTGTACGGTAGTCACGAGAGCGCAGTCGAGCTTCCGCCCGACTTGCAGAAGTGCACCGCCCTGCGCTACCTGATCCCCCTTTCATAGGTAAGGGGGCCACCCTCTGCATTGACGCCGGCCCGCGTCGTGTGCAGTTCGCGGCCCCTTCGCCGGCGTACTCCTCGTACCCCAACTACGCTGGTCAGCAATGCCTGTTGGATCATTAGGGGAGCGGTCACCTCCCGTACGCCATCGCCTCAGGTCCGAGTGCATCGAGGGCGCCTTCGGCGGAAGGCACACCCGATTTAGGGTTCCGGCTCCGCTTGGTCCTCCGAACCGCGGTCCAATGGCCTCCCGCTGATACGGGTCGCGTGTATCGGCGTGGCCAAGTCACGAAGTCGCCAAACTGAGCGGTGGTGAGTGATTATGCCATGAAGCGAGCTCGAAGTAGCATGTTCATGCAGGAATCATCGGGTGCGCTCGGACCGGATTCCCCGGCCGGCACGGGCGTCTCGGACGCACGAGCGGCACGCTTCTCCGCCGTCGGCGTCTCCACGTCCACCGGCACAGCACAGATGCCTGGCCCCCTCCCTCACGGAGGAGCCCAGGCATCTGTCAGGCTCGACGTCCTGTTCGCGCGGTGACTACTTCACAGGCGAGGCGGACACTGCGGACGTCGCGGGCAAGGTGACGCCGGCAGCCGTGACACTGAACGCGCCGGACTGCGAGCCCGCCTTGATCCGCA
Source organism: Streptomyces olivochromogenes (assembly GCF_021538895.1). Taxonomy (GTDB): domain Bacteria; phylum Actinomycetota; class Actinomycetes; order Streptomycetales; family Streptomycetaceae; genus Streptomyces; species Streptomyces olivochromogenes_A. The sequence continues at coordinate 27,889 of NZ_JADDRL010000076.1, forward strand.
GGACACCCGAGCGACCACTCGCGTCGTGGAACCACCCGGACGATGCGCCGGCGAAGGCGCTGCGCGTCGACAGCGGCATCAGAGCTGTGCCGTTCACGGTGACGCTGCTCGGCGCCTTGGCCACATGCAGGCCGAGATCGTATGCGCGTGACGACGGCTTGCCCGTGAAACTGCCGCTGGGCGAGCCCACGGTGACACGCACATCGCCAGTGCCCGATGTGGGGGCGGTGACATTCACCTTCTGCTCGGCGAACGCACCGTGCTGGTACGCACGGGTGATGCCGTCGTCCTCGTAGAGGGTGAACGAGGAGTTGCCGTGGGGGTGAATGTCGTAGGTGAGTGTCGACACCGGTTTCTCACAGATGTAGTTCATCTGCGGCCACACGGGGACGATGGCGCCGCCCTTGACGAACAGGGGCAGGGTGTCGAGCGGTGCGCTGTAGTTGTTGATCCAGCCCGGTCCGGAATAGTTCTTGTCCGTCCAGTAGTCGGTCCAGGTGCCGGCCGGCAGGTAGATGTTGTTACGGACCGTGGTGTCGGAGACGACCGGGGCGACCAGGAAGGAGTCGCCCGCCATGAACTGGCCGCTGGTCTGATTGCCGCGGGCGACCGGGTCATTGGGATACTCCAGGACCATGGACCGGGTGCTGGGTACGCCCGTCTCGCTGGCGTTGCGGCTCATCGAGTAGAGGTACGGCATCAACTGCATCTTGAGCTTGAGGTACTTGCGGTTGATGGACAGGTACGGCTCGGAGAACCGCCATGGCTGCTTGTCCTGGTAGCCGGCCGTCGGGTCGGTGGGGCCCCAGCCGGACATGGTCATGAACGTGGCTTCCCCCGAAGATTCCGTCCACGTCGCCGGACGCGTAGTTCAAGCCGGACAGTCCGGCACCCGTGATGGCGGGCACGTGCCAGCGCATGTCGTCCCAGGTCCCGTTGGTGTCGCCGGTCCACACGATGGCATTGCGTTGAGTGCCGGCCCATCCGTCGACCGTCCATACGAAGCGCCGGCCGTCGGAGTTGTTCTCGATGCCGGCCACGGCCTGCTTGACCCCGTCGAAGGCGTACTTGTAACCACGCCCCACCCACGCGACATCGGTCTTGACTCCGCGCGATCCCGCGACCCCCACCTCGTAACCGATGTTCCCCAGTCCGGTGGAGGTCCACAGTCCGGTCTGGAAGCCTTGTCCTTGAGCTGTGACACGGTGCTGGGAAGGTTGGTGTAACTGCAGCCGTAGCCGTCGTTGGGCAGGAACCACCCCGAAGGCATGTCGGCGTTACGGGCGTCGTCGGCGTATCCGGCCACGTCCGGGGTCACCTGGTGTCGTTGCCGGTTGTGATTGCCCTGGTAGGCGGGGTTGGAGGCGTTCCAGCAGTCGGCGTTGCCCAGTTGGAATCCCCACATCGGCGCGAGGAAGGGTTTGCCACTGACATCGGTGTACGCACTCAGCACGCCCTTGGGCGAGCCTGCGACGAAGTACCAGGCGTCGAAGCGGTTCTCGTTGTGGGTGAAGGCGCCCGGCGAGGTGAAGCGGTACGAGCCCGGTGCCCAGGTGTTGCGCATGACGCCGTAGCCGTTGGTGGACATGCAGAAGGGTGCGGGGCTGGCGTTGTTGTTCTCCCGCCACCGGTTGTCGATGGCGACCGGGACGGTCTTGCCTCGGAGCGCCCACTCCCCCAGGCGCAGACCCGTACCGTAGAACTGCTCATCAGGGCCCTGACCCAGGTACTGCGTCGTCTGGCCGCCGGTCCACGACGTGGGCTGTGTCTCCTGCCAGACCAGCGTGGTGTTGTCGGTCCGGTACACCGAGAACATGAGGGGGGACTTGTTCACCCGGATGGTGACCGCCGGCGTGGTGATCTCGTAGTAGGCACCGGCGTCCAAAGAACTACCTGAGCGTCCCCAGCTGCTCGACCATGCCCCGCGCGAACGCCCTCTTCGGGGGACCGACGAGCACCGACGCGGGAGGGCTCTTCGGCAGGAGCACGGCCAACTACGAGTATGGCGGTGACTGCCTCGGGCGCTCGAACTACAAGGCTCAGCAGGTCGGCAACGGAACGCAGGTGTCCCGCGGGTTCGTGAGTGGGATCAGGTCGAGTAAGTAGGCGGGCGGACATCTGGACGGTCCTGATCGAAGCAGCGCCGGAACCGCACGTCGACGACACGTAACGGGTCTCCTCCTGAGAGATCCCCCTCCCGAAGTCAGCCACGAACCCATACGCGTCTTCCCCAGCCTCCCCGGTCCGATGGCCGGGGAGGCCCACCTGCTGCCCGATGAACTCCGTGAACCACGTTCGGGCCTTCGGGAACGCCAGCCCCTCGCGGCGGGACGCCATCCGCGACTGAAGGGCGCCGCCGTTGACCAACCGCGCCCTCGGTTGGCAGCTGCGCTGATACCCAACGACGCTGCTGACTCGTCCGTGCCAGAGCGACCGTTCGCGACGACAGCGACACCGTGCACGACTGGTGATTCGGCTTCACGCTCTTGGACCGAACAATCAACAGAACCGTCCACACACGTGCTCAGCCGGGATCGTAACCGCGGGCCCTTACATGGCCGTGGATGAGATGAGTCAAGGCCCGAGCGGCCGCGGATTGGTAGGTGTCCGCTCTGGTCAGCAGGGTGACCGTGCGGGTCGGCAGTGGCGGGTCGAGGGGGATGGAGACGAGACGGGGGTGGTCATAGGCGGTGGCCTGGGGAAGGACGGTGGCCAGGGGTGTGCGCTGGACGATCTCGGCAAGGGCCTGGACGGAGTTGGCCTCCACGGTGATGCGTGGGTGGACACGATGCCGGGAGAAGTACGCATCGACGTGGCGGCGCGTGGCGAAGTCGCCGTTGAGCAGGGCAAGTTGTTGCCCGCCGAGGGCCTGGACCGGTACGGGATCCTTGTCGGCGGTGGCGGCATGCCGGGCTGCGGCGACGAGAGTGAGGGCCTCGGCGAACAGTGGGGTGGCGTTGATGCCGGACAGGTGACTGCCGCTGAAGGCGATACCGAGGTCGAGATCGTCGACGAGCAGATCGGCCTCGATACGGTCCTGCGGCGCTTCCACGACGGTCAAGGTGATGCCGGGGTGGCGAGCGTGGAGTTCGGCGGCGACCGGCCCGACGAGATACGCGGTGAACGTAGGGGTGACCGCGAGGCGGACATGGCCGCGGGAAAGGTCCTGAACGTCGTGGACGGCCCGTTCTGCGGCGGCCAGCTCCCGCAGTACCCGGCGGGCATGGTCGACGTAGACCTGGCCGGCGTCGGTGGGCCGTACGGCGCGCCCGGTGCGGTCGAGCAGAAGCACGCCCACGGTCCGCTCAAGCTGCCGAATCTGCTGGGAGAGGGTGGGCTGGGAGACATGCAGTTCTTCGGCGGCACGAGTGAAATTGCCCTGCTCGGCCACGGCGAGCAGGTAGCGCAGGTGACGCAGTTCCAGTGCCATAACCCCACTATAGACAGGACCAATAGGAGATATGGACAGCAAGTCTTGGACTCTATATCTCCAGTTCATGCAGGGTGGATTTCACAAGCCGCCGCAAGGCGACGACCGTCACGAAAGGAATGACCACCCCGTGCCACGCCTCGTCGAGGGCCACGCCCGTTTCCTGCGGAACATCTTCCCGGCCAAGACGGAACTCTTCGCCCACCTGGCCACCCACCACACCCCGCACACTCTTTTCATCGGCTGTTCCGACGCCCGCGTCGTCCCCGAGCTGATCACCGACTGCGAGCCGGGGCAGCTGTTCGTCATCCGCACCGCCGGCAACCTCGTCCCCGCCTACACCCCCGGTGCCGACTCGGTCACGGCGAGCATCGAGTACGCCGTCGCGGTCCTGGGCGTGACTGACATCGTGGTCTGCGGCCACTCCGCATGCGGCGCGATGACCGCCCTGGCCGAAGGCCACGCCCTGACCACCGCTCCGGCCATCGCCGCTTGGCTCCGCCACGCCGATGCCTCGGTGGCCCGGACCAAGGCTGCCGGTGAGGTGGACGCGCTGGTGCGCGAGAACGTCCGCGCCCAGCTCGCGAACCTGGTTACCCACCCTTCAGTCGCGCGAGCCATGGTGGAGAAGACAGTGACCATCCGCGGCTGGGTCTTCGACATCCGCACCGGACGCGTCCATGAACTCAACCCCGCCAACTCCTCCGCCGCACCCGCGGCCTGAACCGAGCCACGGAAGGTCCCGACCGCAGCACGCGCCCGGGACGACCACCCATCGCGCCGCTACCGCATGTGCGGATCGGCGCCCCGCAAGATAAGGAGCCACTCTCATGACGCACGCCCAGTTCGACCCCACCGCCCGACAGGCCCTGGCCGTCAAGGCAGTGGAAGCCAAGATTCGCGAGGACCTCACCTGGCAGCAGATCGCCGATGCCTCAGGATTGTCAGTCGCCTTCACGACTGCCGCTCTGCTCGGCCAGCATCCCCTGCCGGAGGAGTCCGCCAGGGCCGTTGCCGACCTGCTGGGCCTGGACGAGGAAGCCGTGATACTGCTGCAGACCATCCCGACCCGCGGTTCGATACCCGGCGGCATCCCGACCGACCCCCTGATCTACCGCTTCTACGAGGTGCTCCAGGTCTACGGCACCACCCTCAAGGCGCTGGTCCACGAACAGTTCGGCGACGGCATCATTTCCGCGATCAACTTCAAGCTGGACGTGAAGAAAGTCGCCGATCCCGAGGGAGGCGAGCGCGCGGTGATCACCCTGGACGGCAAGTACCTGCCGACCAAGCCGTTCTGACACAGCGGTATCGCATCTGGCGGGGCGGACCGGATCCCATCCTTTCCGGCCCGCCTTTCCGCCTGCTTCCCGGTGCACCCGACAAACGCTGAACACTCACGCACGGCACGACACTCTGCGGTGCACAGTGCCTGTTCGTGCCTTCGCGCTTGCCCCTTCGGACATCGAAGGCTCGCACCATGCACGAGCCACAATTCGAACGTGGGGGCCTCGCCTACCCCAGGCCTCAGGCAGGGATGTCGGCCCCCGCACGAGAGGCCTGCAGCAAGGTGCGCGCCGCGTCTTTGGCCTGGCGAGCCGACTCGGGGGAACCATGGATGGCTGCCGTGGTCATCGCACCCTCGGCGAGAAGAACGAGGTGGTCGGTGAGCCAGTTGGGCGCTTCCGCAGCAGCCACCAGGTCGGCGACGAACTGCCGGAACGCCTGCTTGTGAGCCTTCGCGATGTCGGCCACGGCGGGCGATGTCGCCCCCATCTCCCCAAAGGAGTTGATAAAACCGCAGCCGCGGAAGTCCGGCTCGCTGAACCAGGCGTACAGCCAGTCGAACACTGCCAGGATGCGCTGTGTCGGCGAGTCGGCAGTCTCCACGTACTGGGCCAGATCACTCAACCAACGCGCGTCCCGCCGTCGCAGGTAGGCCTCGATCAGAGAGTCCTTGGAGGGGAAGAGCTGGTAGAGGCGCTTGAGCGGGACGGCGGAGGCGGACCGTATCGCGTCCATCCCCACAGCCCGGATGCCCTGGCCGTAGAACAGCTCCTCGGCTGCGTCAAGAGCTCGCTGCTCGGCCTCTTCGCGTTCCACTTCAGTCACATCCCTCCGGGGGAACTATCGTTCTCCTACGATACCGCGTGCGCGGCCGGAACGGACGCGCTCTCGCCGGCACCGCCTGGCATCCCCGTGCCGCCTGGCATCGCGACGTCGGTGGAGGCGAGAGGGAAACCGGCGCGGGCCCGCCATCCGTCTCGTCCCCTGCGTGTCTCGGACCACTCCGCCAGACACTCGACGATGTCCAGGCCGCGACCGTGCTCCTCACAGCTACCGAAGCGCCGAGAACGGACAGGGGCAGAACCGGCTCCACAGTCGGCGACCTCTATGCGCACGCTCCGCTCCTCCAGCGTGAGGCCAACGGTCATGTCGGCGCGCCCGTGCCGGGCCGCGTTGGCCGCAAGCTCACCGATGATCAACAGGATGGAGTCCCGGTCGCCCTCGGAGACGCCCCAGTGCATCAGCAGAGCCGTCGCGAAGCGGCGGGCCACGCAGACCCAGCGGTCCTCGGCCGGGAGGGCGATCATGCCGTGCCGGGCGATCCGCGGGTGACGGAAGAGTGGCACAGTGGCTTGCGAGAGGATCATGGGAGTTCCCCGCGGAACTACAGGCCCCTGAGCGGGACCGGCTCACGTCGTGCGACTGCTTTACGGTGCCCCTGGATGATGACGCCAGGGCCCCAGCCGGGGCCCGGAGAATCATCGTTCTCTCAGCTGTTGAACGGCGATTCTCCACGCCACACCACCGAGTAGTCGACCTGCAGCGCCGATCGACCTCGGCGACGAGACCTACAGACCCAGGTCACTCAAGCCCGGGTGGCCATCGGGGCGACGCCCCAGGGGCCAGTGGAACAAGCGCTCCGACTCCTTGATGGGCAGTTCGTTGATGCAGGCGTAACGGTGATGCATCAGCCCGTCGTCACCGAATTCCCAGTTCTCATTGCCGTACGCGCGAAACCAGTTGCCCGAGTCGTCGTGGTACTCGTAGGCGAACCGCACCGCGATGCGACTGCCGTCGAAGGCCCACAGCTCCTTGATGAGGCGGTAGTCGAGCTCCCGATTCCACTTCCGGGTGAGGAAGGAGACGATCTCGTCGTAGCCGGTGGCGAACTCCGCCCGGTTTCGCCACCGAGAGTCCACGGTGTAGGCGAGGGCGACCTTTTCCGGGTCTCGGGAGTTCCAGCCGTCCTCCGCCAGCCGGACCTTCTCCACCGCGGACTCACGAGTGAACGGGGGGAACGGACGGCGCGGTTCGTGTGTCATGTCATTTCCTTCGGTCAGGCTCACGTTCACACCATGAGCAACTGCCACATCCGCGGCGGCGCCCCAGCCTAACGACGAAGCCACCACCTCGTAAGAACGTACGTTCTCCGCTTCCAGCACACTAGCGAGAACGATGGTTCTCCGCAAGGGACGGAGTGGTCGGAAGTCGTCGGCGCTACCACCATGGGCTGCGGGTTCAGTGCGCGCAGTGAATGAGGCCGGCTGCCCTCTTGGCCGCCAGGATCCGCCGTACGCTCGCCTCGACGTGCGCCCGGAGCGCCGGCTGATCGCGTTCCGCGTTGAGCACCGCCGATGTCATCGCGGGGATGTGGTCGGCATTCACGGTGAGCACGAGATCCCCACCCGCGCGGAGGAAGGCCAGAGCGCGCTGGGTCGGAGGCATGGACTGCACCGCGGCCGCGTTCCCCAGGTCGTCCGAGATGACGACTCCGTCGAATCCGAGGTCCTTGCGCAGCGCACCTTCGATGACGACGGGCGAGAAGACCGCCTGGTGCGCGGGATCGATACGGGTGTACGTCGCCAGGGAGACCATGACAAACCGAGCGCCGGACGCGATGCCCTCTCGAAAGACGGTGAGGTCTCGGGAATCGCGGCCCACCACGGTATCCGTGACCTGAGGAGTCGTGTCGGTGTTGCCGCGGACACTGCCCAGGCCGGGGAAGTGCTTGAGGGTGGTCAGCACGCCCGCCTGCTGGAATCCCTGGATGAACGCGGCGCTGTGCCCGGAAACGGCTTCGGCGGTGTACCCGAACTGCCGGTCATAGCGACCGATGGGGCCATTGGCCCGCCCCATGTCCGAGGAGACGACGTCGGCGACCGGGGCCAGGTCGAGGTTGATGCCTGCCCCGTGCAGTTCGGCCGCCCAAGCTGCCGCCTGCCGGCGCAGTCGTCGCTCGCTCCAGCTGCCCTGGTCCAGAGCACTCGGAATGTCGGTGAAGCCTGGCCCGCGCAGCGGCTGCACCTGGCCGCCTTCCTGGTCGGTCGAGATCAGAGGGGCGATGCGATTGTCTCCGACGGTCTGGGCGAGCAGGCCCACACGCTCTGTCACGGCCTTGATCGCCGACACGCCGGCGCCATTCGGTCCCATGAGGATCACCGAGCCGACGTGGTGGTTGCCCAGGGCGTCCAGGCTCTGTGCCGTGGTCCCTTCGCTGCCGGGCCTGACCCGCACTCCTGCCACGAACAACTGGCCCACCTTCTGGGCGGGCGACATCCGCGAGCGGATCCGGTCGAGGCAGGTCGCCGTCGATCGCCTGGGGGCTGCCGAGGGAGGCCTGGTCCCCTGTTCGGCCTGCGTGTTGCCCTGTTGCGACTCCGCCCCGGTCATGTTCGGAGCGGAGTCGACTGCCGAGTCAGTCCCGCCACCGCAGCCGGAGAGGAACGCTGCGCAGGCAGCTGCCAGAACGACGAACCGAGAAGCTGTGGACCGTGTCCTCCGGCCGTCTCGGCGAATGGGATCCGTTGCCCGTGCCATGGTGTCACCCCTCCAGTGGTTGAACCCGGGGAGTCAACCCGGGTTCCGCTTTCTCCGGGTGAGTGGCACGGGAGGCAGGAAGAGTTCGCGGGGCCTTGCGTGACATGAGCCACAAGGGCAAGGCAGGCGACTCTCCGGGATGCTTGTCACATCCCTCGGCACCTTCATCCCCTTGGCAACTGGTCGACTGGTGTGGAAAGTTGACCGTCACCAGCCCATCCCGCTGGTCGTGAAGGTAGGACACCTTTCCTCCTCTTCCCCGGCAGGATCAAGGGTGAGCGTGAGCCTCCAGGTGGCTCGGCGGCATAGGTCAACGGCTACTCATTTCCCGGCCCGGCCATGGGCACACGGGCAATGCGCTACCTTAGGAGAACGTTGGTTCTCCCCGAAGGGTTCCGGCCATGAAACATGGAACAGATCTCGGCATCCTCCGCACTTTCCTGTGCGTCTACCGATCCGGGGGCGTTGCCAAAGCCGCAGTCCTGCTCGGCCTGTCACAGCCCGCCGTCTCGCGTCACCTGAAGACGCTGGAAGGCATCATGGGGCGGCCTCTCTTCGACCGGCTGGGGAGAGGGGTCGCCCCGACGCAGGCAGGAGTTCTCCTCGCCAATCAGATCGCCGCTCACCTCGATGCCCTGGAAGGCGCGATGGACGCGCTGCCTCCACCCAGCGCCACTGCCCCTGTACTGCTGGGCGCGCCAAGCGATCTGCTCTCGGTCCATGTACTGCCCAAGCTGACCCCGCTGCTGGCACGCGGTGTCGACGTGCACTGCCGCATCGGCCTGTCTCCCGAGCTCGCCCAGACTCTCCTGCACGACGAGTTGGATCTCGTCGTGGTGACGAAGATCGAGCAGGCCCCCACCAAGCAGCTCCACCTGCGGCACCTGCGCGAGGAGGAGTTCGTACTGGTCGGCCGGGCCGGAGAAGCCCCGTACGTGCCGGAGACCGACACGCGTCGCTTCATCGGCTACTCCCCCACCATGCCGATGGCCCGGCGCTATTTCCGCACGTGCTGGGGCATACAGCCGCCGGCACCGGCTCTGACGGTCGCCGATCTTCGCACCGTGGTGGCTGCCGTCGCAGCGGGGACCGGTCTGAGCGTCGTACCCCGCTATCTCGCGCAGGAGGCGCTGGACGACGGCAGGCTGAGTCTGCTGCACACGCCGGTCGCCCCCGTCAGCAACTCGATATACCTGGCCACGCGACGGGGACGCGAGCATCTGCCGCAGATCAAGGCCGCGTTCGAGTTGCTCTGCCCGGCGATCTGACCGAACGGATGCGGAGTCGGTCGACGCGAGGCGACATGCGGGCAGGCTGAAATCCCCGCCCCATTTGGCGGGGAGCACGTCAAGTTCTCCGACTGTTCGAGGCGGCGCGGGCAACGCGCCTCGACCGCACCGGCCGCGCCGCCCGGCAGGTGCGGACGGCGCGGCCTTTGGTCGGTCGTACAGCGGTGCCAGACAGGGCTAGGAATCGGCGGCGGCCAGTGCCGAAGCGGCGGGCGCGATGCCGGTCGTCCTGCCGCGGCCCGCCAGCGGCACCAGGGATCGACCAGGTCATCCTGCGCCCACCGGCGTAGCGTGCGGGTACACGAACACGGGTGGGGCGAACGGGGGGTCCGGGGCCTCACTGCACACGTGGTGTCCCTGAGAAGCCAGCACACCGGCCACTGCCGCAGTCAGAACCCCGACGCTGTACGCCAGTCCGACGCCCTCGTCGCCGTATGCCCCATACAGGCTCTCGTCGGGCACGTTCCACGTCAGAACCAGGCAGTCCTCGGTCACGCTCAGGTCGACGCCGTCCGGCCCACACGTTCGTTGCGCTTCGTCGGCCAAGTGCACAGGGATGCCGACACGGTTCAGATCCGACCATACCCGTGAGGCCAAATCGGCGAGTGAATGGCCGGCGATTGACTCAAACGCCGCTGTGATCACGAAAGCACACTAGCGTCGCCGCCACGTGACATGTGCTCTGCAGCGCGGCCCAAGCCCCTTGCATTTTCTGATGGTTGAAGATCGCTGACGTCGTGGCTCACCCCGTGCCCCATGGGCTTGGCTGGCAGTCAATCGCGCAGCTTGCGCCACAGCGCCCTGCGTTCGAGCCATATGTACGAGCGAGCGGCCATGTCGCCGTCCTGCCGACAGGCGGTCGTAAGTTCACTGCACAGGAGAAACACATGTCCAGCTTGCGGAGCCGGATCACCGGCGGGCAGCAGGCTCCAGCCAACCCCGACGGCCCTGCGGCCGCCCACCACACCGCCGTGCGTGCGGTGAGCACCGCTCACCAGGCCTTCGAGTCCTGGTCGACCCGGCCTCCCGCGGAACGCAGCGCGATCCTGCTGCAGGCAGCCCAGTTGCTGATCATGCGCACCGGCCAGGTCGTCGACACGATGGCCGCGGAGCTCCGAGCCGCGGGGCAGTGGTCCATGTTCAACGCGAGGACGGCTGCTCAGATCCTGATCGACGCATCGGCCGCGGTCGCACAGCCGAATGGCCAGGTCTTACCCACGCCCACCTTCGGGGCGGTCTCCCTGCAGATCCGTGTGCCTCTGGGAGTGATCGCGGCCATCACGCCCCCGTATGCTCCGCTCGTCCTGGGAGCTCGCGCCATAGCTCTGCCACTGGCTATGGGCAACGCCGTCGTTCTCAAGCCCGGTCAGGAGACGCCCCTGTCCGGCGGCGTGCTGCTCCGCGAAGTACTCACCGAGGCAGGCCTTCCCGAAGGTGTGCTCGGTGTCGTCGCCCCTGACCGCGACGACGACACCGACGTGATCTCCGCGCTCGTCACCGACCCACGGGTGCGTGCCGTGCACTTCACCGGCTCAACTTCCGCGGGCCGCAAGGTCGCTGTGGAGGCGGCCCGGCACCTCAAGCCGTCCGTCCTCGAACTCGGCGGAAAGAACTCCCTGCTCGTCCCGGGCGACGCCAACCTCGACTACGCGGTGGACGCCGCGCTCGTCAGCTCGTTCCTGAACGCCGGACATGGCTGCTGGAGCACCGAGCGCATCATCATCGACCGCACTGTGGCCGATGACTTCCTGTCCCGATTCGCCGACAAGGTCACGGCCCTCCCCCTCGGCGGGCCCACCTGGCCGGCCGAGGCCACCGGCACCATGGCCGACTCCCGCACCGCACAGCGCGTCGCGGCGTTGATCGCCGACGCCCTCGGCAAGGGCGCCACCGCAGTGACCGGCACAGGCACGGTCCAGGCGGACGGTATCTCCATGGCGCCGGTCGTACTCACCGATGTCACTCCGCACATGGACATCTGGACCCAGGAAGTCTCCGGCCCCGTCGTCGCGGTCCATACGGTCGACAACGCGCAGGAAGCCGTCGCTCTCGCCGCCACGCCACCGCACGGGTTGACCGCGGGCATCATCACCGATGACTGGGCGGTCGGCCTGAGCATCGCACAAAGGCTCGCGGCAAGCGCCGTTCATGTGAACAACCGCGGCGTCCCCGCCGAGCTCGCCGCCCCTTTCGGAAGCATCACCGACTCCGGACTCGGCCGCTTCGCGGACCGGGCAATCGACTGCTTCACCGAGACACGATGGGTCACCGCGGGCGTCGAAGGCCGACCCGAATTCCCCCTGTGACCTGTGTCCCCGCATGTCCCTCTGCGAGGCGCGCTCCACTGCGGGACAACGTTGCCATTGAAAGGATTTCCCGTGCGAACAGTCATCGTGGGGGCCGGGTCCGCCGGCCTCATCTGTGCCTGGAGGCTCAGCGCAGACCCGAGTCATGAGGTCGTTCTCGTGGACGCGGGCATCGACCCCGGCCCTGACGTACCGCCGGAGTTGCGGACGGACATCCTCCTGCCGCCCGAGTACTACTGGCAGTACACCGACCAGGACACAGGGAACTTCCTGCCCCGGGGCAAGGTCTTCGGCGGTTGCTCAGCGGTCAACGCGGCAGCCGCGGTCCGCGGTCACCCGTGGTGCTTCGACGCCTGGGGGTCCGAGCAGTGGTCCTTCGACGCCTGTCTGCCGGCCTTTCGCGCGCTGGAGGCCGACCAGCAGTTCGGGCAGGAGGAGTACCACGGCTCCGACGGTCCCATACCGATCACCCGGTACGAACAGAGCGCGTTCGACCTCGCGTTCCAGGAGGTCTACCGGCGCAGCGGCTATCACCCGGTGGCCGACCACAACGCTCCCGGAGCCCTGGGGTTCGGCCCCTTCCCCACCAACCGCGTCGACGGCGTGCGGATGAGCACCCTGGTCACCGTGCTGCCCGAGGTCAGTACCCGGCCCAATGTGGAACTGCGCGCGAGCAGCGAGGTCCTGCGGGTTCTGATCAGCGACGGCGCGGCCCATGGAGTGGTCCTGCGCGACACTCATGGTGAGCACACCGTCGAGGCCGACCAGGTCATCCTGTCCGCGGGAACGTTCGGGACCCCGGAAATCTTGTTCCACTCCGGTGTCGGTCCGGCCGACGACCTGCGCAAGGCGGGCCTGCCCGTAGTCGCCCACGCACCACAGCTGGGCACGAACCTGGCCGACCACCCCTTGTTCCAGATGAACGTCAAGGTCACCGACCCCTCCGAACCGCCCATGCCGGGCGGACAAGGCACGTTGCTCACGTACGAGTTGCCGGGCGAACGCCATCCGCAGGGCCAGATATTCGCCTATCACGCTCCCTTCTTCGACCCCACCGCCGAGCCCGACACCGCCGCGGTGGCAGCCTCGCTGCAAACACCCGAAAGCCGGGGTCACCTCACGCTGGGGCGCCACAGGGCCCGGGTTCACATGAACTTCCTGTCGACGCCTCTCGACCGTGCACGGGCGGCCGACGTCGTCGCCACGGCCGGCGACATCATCGACGACCTGGCCGCCCAGGGACGGGTCGAGCTCCCCGACACGCCGTGGTGGCGCAGCGAGGACCTCGAACACGTCTGTCGCGCACACGTCCTGCCCTACCACCACGCGGTGGGCACCTGCCGGATGGGGCGCGACAGTGACAGCGTCGTGGACGAACACCTGCGGGTGAGGGGTGTTGACCAGCTGATGGTGGCCGACGCCTCCATCATGCCGACCATTCCACGCGCCCACACCAACCTCGCCACGATGATGATCGGCTACCGGGCAGCCGACTTCGCGGGCCAGGAGTAGGCCCACCGTATGGGTTAGTCCCATGCCAAGGGGTGCCCCAGGACAGCACACGCTCTTGGGGCATTCCTGTACGGCGGACCGGCTCGGGCGACCGGACCTAGAGGCAATGACGTTTGCTTGGGTGTATCCGCCGTGCCGGGCTTGGATTAGCTCTCGCCGACTGCCTCACCGGGAAGTCGGCCCGGGGACCATCCGCTGTCCGTGCCCACCGCTCAGCCCACGGCGCGACACTGACTGATCCAATGGCACTTACTCACTGGTAACGGACCCGAGTCGCGGTGTAACGTCACTCCCAGATGTCGTGGTTCGCAGTACCTGCCCGCGCTGTTGCGCGGGCGTTTTGCTGTGCAGTGCCCGAGGACCAGGACGACCACCTCCGGGTCCGCGCGGTGCGGACCCGCCATCGATTGGAAGGCACAGACATGGCCAGCGGTACCGTCAAGTGGTTCAACGCCGAAAAGGGCTTCGGCTTCATCGCGCAGGACGGAGGCGGCCCCGACGTCTTCGCGCACTACTCCAACATCAACGCCAGCGGCTTCCGCGAGCTCCAGGAAGGCCAGGCCGTCACCTTCGACATCACCCAGGGCCAGAAGGGCCCCCAGGCGGAGAACATCACCCCCGCCTAATCGAATACCGCAGACGATGCACGGTGCCCAAGCGCCCACGCCAACGGCACCGTGCATCGCGGCACACCAACCGGCCCCGTTCAGCCAGCCGGAGCAGAGCGCGGAGTGAGACTCCGACTCCACCGAATCCGTCTTGCCGCTGCCCCGCCGCCCGCCCTGTCGCCTGGGCCCGGCAACTCCACCCGGAGGCCGCGTCGTACCAGTAGCGGCACGAGCCCGCGCCCGACCCCGCCGCCGCTCTCCCGCTCTCCGCCCCTGGCGAGCCGCCAGTTCTTCGGTGTCGCGTCGCGGAAGTTTTGGTATGCGCACTGCTTGAGCCGGTGGAGGTTGGCTTCGGCGACGCTGGAGAAGTCGTAATCGGCCCGGTCGTCACTTCATGTGCACCGTCAGTCATCCACGATCGGCCGGAGCACAACTCGCGCACCTTGCCCAATCTGCATGAAAATGGAGATAGTCTCAGCTTCCGGACGTCGTGTTTCCCAGCAACTGGCCGGACCGGAAGGAGCGGCATGAGAAAGAGCAGATGGGTCGCCCTGGGCACGGCGTTGTGCGCAGCCGCAACAATCGGCGTGGCCGTGCCATATGTGGCCGTAGCCGCCCCCGCCAGCTGTTCCTACACGCCCTCGGCGTATCGGCCCGCGGTTACATACGGTGACACCGGTCGGGCCGTCAGGCAGGCGCAATGCCTGAGCAACGTGTGGGGAGGTCAGCCCGCCAAGCTCGTCCTCAATGGAGTCTTCGACTCCGTCATGCTGAGGAAAATCCAGTGGATCCAGGGCTGCCATGGCCTACCGCCGAGCGGTGTCATCGAGGGCCGCACCTGGCAGGTGCTCTATCACCCGGCCCTTGACTGTTACGACCCCTATCCGACCACCTGAACAACCCACGTACGCACAGGCCGAGTTTCGCGCTGCCGCGCCACACGTTGCCCCGGCGGACCAAAGCCCCGGTCTCGCCACGCTCTACCACCACGCCGCACGTCACCTTCAGCCCCGTTGGAAGAACGCGAGCATTTTCCGGCTGGCGTCAGGCGACGTCAGGATTTCCTGGACGTACGCGGACTGCCGGCCGGCGGCGCTGGTGCGTGCGAACATCTCGCGTTCGTATTCCTTGACGGCGGCGGGAAAGTCCTCCGGGTGCGCGGCCAGCGCGAGGCCGAGCAGGGCGCCGTCGAGCAGTGCCATGTTGGCGCCTTGCCCCACCGGCGGCATCAGGTGCGCGGCGTCGCCGAGCAATGTGACGCCTGGTCTCGACGGCCAGGTCAGGCCGACCGGGAGAGCGGTGATGGACCGTGGCAGGAGCGTGTCGTCGCAGGCTGCGATCAGTGCGGTGAACCGTGAGTGCCAGCCGGAGAACAGGTCGATCAGCCGCGCCCGGGCGGCAGCTGGGTCGCCGAACGGGATCCCACTGCTCGCGAACCAGTCCTCCGCGGTGTTGAAGCTGAGGTAGATGCGTACGCGGCCGTCGCCGTTGCGCTGCGCCGACAGGGATTGTCCGTTGCCGAGCACCCAGTAGTTGCCGCGCCCCACCATCGCCGCGAGATCGGGGTGGGTGCGGTCGATGTCGGGAATGCCGAGCTCAACGACGTTCTGGCCGGTGTGCGCCAGCCGGGCGTCGGTGAGCAGCGCGCGGACCCGGGAGTCCGCGCCGTCGGCGCCGACCAGCAGGTCGTACGTCGCACTGCTGCCGTCGGCGAAGTGCAGCAGGCCATTGTCGGCGGATTCGAACGCGTGCCCCCAGCACACCGCGTGTTCGGGGAGAGAGTCCAGCAGCAGGTCGCGCAGATCGGCGCGGTCGACCTCAGGGCGCTCAAGCGGGGCGTCGTCGGGCGTGTCCTCCTGGAGCAGCAGGGTGCCGTCCGGCTGGAGAAGACGCAGGTCCTGGCCTTCGCGACGGGCGATCGCGTGGAACTGGTCGATCAGGCCGGCCTCGCGCATCGCCCGCTGCCCGGTCCCGGAGTGCAGATCAAGCATGCCGCCCTGACCGCGCGCGTCGCGCGACGATTCACGTTCGTACACGACGGCTTCGATGCCGTTCACGTGCAGCACACGGGCAAGGGCCAGGCCGCCCAAGCCGGCTCCGACGATGGTGATGGCTGCGCTCACCAAGCCCCCGTCCTCGCTTGTCCCGCCGACCGGTTCAAGCCCGCTCATCAGCCGGTTCACCGGCGGAGCCGGGATGCGAGCACCGTGCGTACGGTCTTGGCTGCCTTGCTCGCGGCGGATCCGTCGTCTTCTTCGGGCCCCGGTTCCAGCGTCCCTTGGATCTGCCCCAGCAGCTGGTTGGTCGACCGCCAGAGCGGGACGAACATGCCGGCGACCGGCCCGACGCCCTGGATCGGACCATTGGACAGCTCGGTGACCTTCTTGGCGATCGTGACCGTTGTCGGGTCCCGCAGGATCAGGTGCACCTCATCGTCGACCAGTCGGATCTCCATCTTGCGCGCGGCGGCCTCCTCCGGGTTCGCGTCCGTGGTCGTCTCGGGATCCAGTTCGTCGATCTTGGCGGCGACCGCGTCCGGGTCGACCCCTAGTTCGCGCAGCGCCCTGGCCGCCATGCTGTTCTCCGCCCGGAGCATCGCCTCAAGCAGGTGATGACTGCCGACCGGAGCGCCGCCGGCCAGTGCGGTGGCGGTGGACATGGTGTCCTCGGTGGCGGGTGTGCCGACTGGCCATGGGCCGGCCGCGACGTCCTGTGATCCCTCCACTGATGCCAGCACCGCGGCACGGACCTTGCTGATCGGATTGATCCGCTCGGCAAGCACCTTCGCGCCAACGCCCTCACTCTCCCTGACCAGGGCGAGCAGGATGTGTTCCGTACCGATGTCGTTGTGGCGCAGCTGCTGCGCCTCGCGCAGGGCGAGTTCCAGCGTCTTCTTCGCGGGCGCGGCGAACGGGATATGACCGCTCAGTTCCTCCGTGCCCGGCTTGACCACCGCGGCGATATCAACGCGCGCCGTCTCCTTGTCGTACCCGAGCCGGTGCAGCACTTTCGCGGCCGTGCTGTCCGGCACGTCGAGCAGCCCCAACAGGATGTGCTCCGTGCCGATGTGGTTGTGCTTGAGCAGCCTCGCCTGCTCCTGGGCCGCGACGACCGCCTGGCGGGCTTTCACCGTGAACCGTTCAAAAGTCATGGCTCCATGGTCCCAACCATGTCAATACACTGTTATTGATAGGGTCACCGCGCTGAAAGGAGGGTGTGATGGGGACACCGTCGGAGTGGGAGGACCGGCTCGCGCGCTGGCAGAATGAGCTGGAGCTGTTCGAGCAGCTGGACGAGACGCCCTGGGTCACGCTGGCCAAGGCAGAAGCCGAGACCGGCGTTTCCCGCTCCGCCCTGCGGTCCTGGTACCGCAACGGCGAGATCCAGTCCCGGCTGGTGGACGGCCCGAACGGGCCGCAGCGCCTGGTCCGGCTGGACGCGGTGATCGAGCGCGCCGCCGCGTCACCGCGCATTCAGCGCAGGGCGGAGCGAGAAGTCAGCCTGGAAGCCCAGGTCACCCTGCTACGGCACCGGGTTGACCAGCTTGAGCTGCGGCTGGCCGCGCTGGAACGGAAGTGACAGGCGCGAAAAGCACCGTGCCGCCGTCGGGCCGGACCGGCGCCACCGCCGCCGGATCCGCCTGCTCATCCGCGGCCAGGGTGTATGGCCGAGCTTGGCCTGGTCGGCCGGCACCATCGCGGTCCGTGCCGCGTACAGCATTCACGTGTTTCAGTCGCGCCTGCTCCAACGTCCGCGCCCAAGACCACGCCCGGCGACGATTCGGTCCGCGCCGAGGAAAACCACATTCGGCGTGATCGACCGCAACGGCTGCCCGGCGGCACTGCCCACGACCGCCTGGCTCGACTGCCGCAGCCGCCATCAGAGTTCGATCACCTCCACCTCCGGCGAATCGGCCAGTGCAAGGATCAGAGCCGTGCCCGCTCCACCTGATCCCGCCGTCCTGCACCCCGATGTCACGGCGGCCGCGGTCTCGCCACAGCACTCCGGGCCGAGGCGTGCCGCGCATCGACGGCGGTACGGGCGACCTGGCGCAGGTCGCCCGGGCCGCCCGAGCGTGGCATGACGGGGCAGCCCTGGACGACATCCGACAGGTGGCGCCCTGCGTGCGCCTCACGGGCCGGTTCGAGGTGCCCGACAACGATCCCGAGCTCCTGACGGAATCCGACGGGCAGGGCAAGCGCCAGGAAGCGGCCGATCTGGAGTACGTCTGGCAGGAGACGTACCAACGGCTGATCGAGGCGGCGTACGCCGAGCCGGTACTGCGCGTCATCGGCGGCCAGGACCTCGGCGAATTCGCCACGGCGCAAGAGGCCGTGGCGGCGGCAGTGCGTCACCAGCCGTCCGGGCTCGGCCCGACCACGCTCGGCGGATGATCCCGCCCGGCGAGCGCCCGGTTTCGGCACGGTTGCGTCGGCGGCTACGCGCTCCCTGGAGGTTGTCGTCCTGGGGGTCACATCGCCTGGGGCAACGGGCCGCAGGCGGGCATCGTGCGAGGGTGCCGAGGACGCTCATGCACGGTAGAACGTAGGGGTGAGGGACGCGAACATCCCTGACGAGGATGCACGGCCGCAGCGCGTGACGAGGTCAGGGATCGACTACCAGGCGTTGTTCGCTGTCACCCCGAGCCCCTACATGGTGCTCGGCCCGGACCTGGTGATCGCCGACGTCAACGAGGCGGCTTGCCGGGTGACCGGCCGTACCCGGGAGGATCTGCTCGGTCGGTACCTCTTTGACGCCTTCCCTGAGAATCCGGCGGACCCGGGTGCTGAAGGGGTGCGGAATCTGCGCGCCTCCTTGCAGTGGGTCCTGCGTTCGAAGGAACCGGACACGATGGCGCCGCAGAAGTACGACATTCCCGTGGCCGATCAGCCTGGCGTGTTCGAGGAGCGGTGGTGGTCCGCGATCAATACCCCGGTGCTCGGGCCGGACGGGCAGGTGACGTGGATCATCCACCGGGGGGAGGATGTGACCGCGTTCATCCTGTCCCACCGTCGCCCGCGCGAAGGCACAGCGCTCAGCGACGCGGAGGCGATGGAGGTCGAACTGTACGCGCGGGCGCGCGAGCTCAGGCGAGTGAACGAGGAACTGCGCCAGGCCCACGCCCGGGAGCGCCAGGTCGCCGTCACCCTGCAGGAGGCCATGCTCCACTCGCCCCATTTGGCCCGGCATCGGGACACCGCGGTGCGCTACTTGCCCGCCGCCGGGTCACTGAACGTGTGCGGCGACTGGTACGAGGTGGTCGACCTGCCCGAGAACAGGTTCGCCGTCTCGGTGGGCGATGTCGTCGGCCACGGCCTGGAGGCCGCCGCCGTCATGGGCATGCTCCGCAGCGCGCTCTCCGCCTCCGTTCGGGCCGTCGGAGAGCCCGCGGGGGCCCTGGACATCCTGGGCCTGTACGCCCGCTATGTGGAAGGTGCGATGGCCACCACTGTCGTGCAAGCGGTCGTCGACACCCGCGCCCGCCGCATTACATACAGCAGTGCCGGTCACCCGCCGCCCGTGCTGCTCCACCAGGACGGC